>CP089982.1:8012500-8612500 GCA_037157775.1 Sorangiineae bacterium MSr12523 | reverse complement strand
GCGCGCTTCGTCGTGGCGGCCCATTTTGTCCTCGAGCAACGCGCGGGTGAGCTCGAGCGAGAGCGAACGCGGTTCGAGGGAGGCGCCTTTCTCGATGGCGGCGCGCGCTTCATCCCACCGCTGCCGCTCGGCCAACGCCAGGGCGAGCTCTCGGTGCGCCCAGGCATCGTTGGGTTCCGTCGCGAGCCGCTTTCGAATGGCGCTTTCCCGCCGTTCTGGATCCGTGTCGCGAACCCACTCGAGCAGAAGATGCGCGGTCGGGACGTGGTGCGGAAAGCGCGCGAGGTGCGCTCGAAGGTGCTCGATGGCCGCCTCCCGCCCGCGTGTGCGCTGAAGCAGCGTGGTCAGGGTGATGTGCGCTTGCACGTCGAGCGGCGCCAATTGCGCAAGCTCCTCCCAGAGTGCGACCTGCTTCTCGGCCGGTGTGCCGAGGCTCGCCGACGTCAACGCGGCCGAGCGAAGCCATGAGATGCGATCCGTCTTTCCGTGGGCACGCTCGAGGGCGGCGCGTGCCTCTTGCCTGCGGCCCAACTTCGCGTGATGGCGTGCGGCTGCCAGGGCGGCCTCTCCATCGTCGGGACGGCTTTTTTCCGCGGCTTCGAGCACGCGCAGCGCCTCGGAGGGCTCTTGGCCGTACTCGAGGAGCTCGGCCAGGAGCACCGCGGGCTCGGTCGATCGAAGCCCGAACCGGGCGACGCGTTCGCGAAGCATGGGCAGCGCTTCGTGCGCTCGCCCTGCGCGTTGCGTCGCCATGACGTAGTTTCGAACCCGCGCATCGTCGGTGGGGGCCACGCATGCGGCCAGGCGAAAGCGGTGAAGCGCGCGCGCCGTTTGCCCTTCCGTCCAGGCCATTTGGCCGAGAAGGTCCAGCGCGTCGGCCGACTCGGCGTGCTGCGCGAGCACCTCCCGCAGGGCACGGCGTGCCCGCCCATGCTCGCGCGAATCCGCCGCCAGCTCGACGGCGAGGCGTAGTTGAAACGCGTACGATGTGCCGCAATCGCGCGCCGCCTCCGTGAGGTGAACGATGCGCTCGGTGCGAGCTTCGAACGTGCCCGAGGTGCTCACCACGTCGAAGCGCGCGAGGTCATTCGTCGGATCGAGGGCGAAGGCTTCCTTGGCCATGCCGAGCAGCTCCGCGACATTGCCATCGTAGTTCGCGATGGCCCGCCGCGCCGCACGCGTGAGCCGATGGCCCGGCGCCGCGTCCCTCATGCGTGCACACGATGCGTGGGCCGCCTCGCGATCTTGCTTCGAGAGCGCGCGTTCCAACACATGGAGCTCGTCGTAAAGGGCAGCATCGGGGAGCGCGATGCCTTCGAGCCGGTTCGCCTGCTCGGACGGAACGAGCACCATGGCGCGCGGGCCGCTATGGCGGAACCGCTCGAGAAAAGATGGTGCGTCCACGTGCAACGGCAGAGGAATCGTCGGATCGCGCAGCACCAGGGTGCGCGCGCCCGCGTCGTAGCCCATTACGGCTTGCGCGTGTCCGGATCCCGGAACGAAGGTGGAGACCTGGAACGGGAGGCCGCGGTCCAAAAGGGCGCAGGCCGTTTCCCAAGTCAGGGTGAATTCGCGCGCGACGAATGCGTGCTCCTCCGCCCACGCACGTTCGGCATGGGCCGGCGTGCCGGCGTAACAGATACGGTCGGCCACCTCGACGTGTTCGGCGGGGCGGTCGAAAAAGGTGCACAGTGCACTGAGTGTGGCCGGCGCGCACGTGAGGTGATGCTGCCGGACGAAGGGCACATCGAGCCGGCATTTTTGCGCGCGGACCTCGCCTGACCCATCTAGGCGACTCTGGGCTTCCTCGAGCCTGCGCTGGATCGCCGCAGCCACGTCGGGCTCGGCCAATGGACTGAGCTCGGCCCATCGCCGGGCGGCGCGCACCGCTTCGGAATGGGCTTCGAGCGCCATGGCCACCATGTACGTCATCTGGGCCACGTCGGAGGATTGCATCGTGTCGAGCGCGCCCGTGAACAGCGCGAGTGCTTCGTCGGGCCGGCCGGATAGGGCAAGAAGCTGCCCCGTGTAGAGCAGGAGGCGCCGATGTTGGGGGTGCGCAAGACGCGCACGTCGTGCAAGCTCGAGGCTTTCCTCGAGCCGATCCATGCGCTCGAGCCAGTGGGCGCGTGCGTAGAGCCAATCCGGATTGGCCTCGCCCTCGAGCTGGGCCCAGCGCGCGAATCCGGCCTCGGCGGCGGCGAAGTCTCGGTATTCGATGTTCGTCAGAACCTCGAGTTCGAGGGCATCCCCTCGCGGAATGACGAGGTGCTCCCCATCGCCGTCGAGGGGCCGGGCGTTCAGCGATTCGAGTATCGCCCACGACCCCCGCAGCTCTCCGCGAATGTATTCGACCGCGACGCGTGCCCAGGGATCGCGCGGGTTGCGCCGATAGGCCGAAAGAAAAAGCCGTCGCGCGCGCTTTGGCGCCCCGAGATGATGCACCAGGCGTGCCCCCACGACGCTCTCGCGCCCGACAGGCAGCTCTTCCGGCGCACCCAATTCGGTCAGCAACGCATAGGCATCGAGAAAGAGCGCCCGATCATAGAGGAGGGCCACGCGCTCGAAGCTTGGGAGGGGCATGCTGATGTAAAATCGACCCTCCCAGCGCGATTGTTTCGTTGAATCTAAGGTTATTTTCGCTCCACCTGGCTGACGTCGCGGACGGCGCCGGTGTCGGAGCTGGTCGTCATGGCGGCGTAGGCGCGCAGGGCGGGGCTCACGATGCGATCGCGATGGACGGGCTTCCAGGCTTTGGGGCCTTTGGCCTCCATGGCGGCGCGGCGGGCCGACAAGGTTTCGTCGGAGATGGCCAAATGGATCGTGCGGTTCGGGATATCGATCTCGATGCGATCGCCTTCTTCGACCAAGGCAATGGCGCCCTTTTCCGCGGCCTCGGGGCTGGCGTGTCCGATGGATAGTCCTGATGTGCCGCCGGAGAAGCGGCCATCGGTCAGCAGCGCGCAGACCTTGCCCAACCCTTTCGACTTCAAATACGAAGTTGGATAAAGCATTTCCTGCATACCCGGGCCGCCTTTGGGGCCCTCGTAGCGGATGACCACGACATCGCCGGCGACCACTTCGTCGGACAGAATGGCGGTGACGGCGGCGTCTTGGCTCTCGTAGACGCGGGCGCGTCCGGCGAACTTGAGAATCGATTCTTCGACGCCGGCGGTCTTCACGATGCAGCCGCGTTCGGCGATGTTGCCCGTGAGCACGGCCAGGCCGCCGTCTTGCGAATAGGCGTTCTCTTTGTTGCGGATGCATCCGCCCGCGCGGTCCGTGTCCAACGTCGGATAGCGCCTCGATTGGCTGAACGCCGTTTGCGTCGGCACCCCGCCCGGGGCGGCGCGGTAGAAGGTCACCGCGGGCGAATCCGTCGCTTGCCGGATCACGTCCCACTCGTCGATGGCAGCACCCATCGACGCGCTATGGACGGTGCGGGCATCGCGGTGCAGGAGGCCCGCGCGATCGAGCTCGGCGAGAATACCGATGACACCGCCGGCGCGGTGCACGTCCTCCATATGGTACTTCTGCGTGGCGGGAGCGACCTTTGCCAGGCAGGGCACGCGGCGCGAGATGCGGTCGATGTCCGCCATCTTGAAGGGCACACCCCCTTCGAACGCCGCGGCGAGCAGGTGCAGCACCGTGTTGGTCGAGCCGCCCATGGCGACATCGAGGCTCATCGCATTTTCGAAAGCCTCGAAGGTGGCGATGTTGCGCGGCAACACCGACTCGTCATTCTGCTCGTAATAGCGCTTGGCCAATTCCACCACGAGGCGGCCGGCGCGCAAGAAAAGCTCCTTGCGATCGGCGTGCGTGGCCAGCATCGAACCATTGCCCGGAAGCGAAAGCCCGAGCGCTTCGGTGAGGCAATTCATCGAATTGGCCGTGAACATGCCCGAGCACGATCCGCACGTCGGACACGCCGAGCGCTCCACGGCGGCGACTTCGGCATCGCTCACCTTCGGGTTCGCCGCATCGATCATGGCGTCGATCAAATCGAGGTGCCGGGTCTTTTCGCCCCAGTTCACCTTGCCAGCCTCCATGGGCCCGCCCGAGACGAACACCACCGGGATGTTGAGCCGCAGCGCAGCCATGAGCATACCCGGTGTGATCTTGTCGCAGTTGGAGATGCACACCAGCGCGTCCGCCGTGTGCGCATTCACCATATATTCGACCGAGTCGGCGATGAGGTCGCGGCTGGGCAAGCTGTAGAGCATGCCGCCATGGCCCATGGCGATGCCATCGTCGATCGCAATGGTGTTGAACTCTTTGGCGACGCCGCCCGCCCTTTCCACCTCGCGAGCGACCAGTTGGCCGAGATCCTGTAGGTGCACGTGGCCAGGAACGAACTGGGTGAATGAATTGGAGATGGCGACGATCGGTTTGTCGAAGTCGTCATCTTTCATTCCGGTTGCACGCCAGAGGGCGCGTGCGCCCGCCATGTTGCGGCCTGCGGTGGAGGTACGGGATCGGTATTGGGGCATGTCGGGTTGAGTACAAACTAGCCCATTTTGCCGCGCGTGGACGCCGCAAGTGCATCGACTGCCCGCACGAGCTCGCTTACCTCGGTTTCAGCCGTGGATGTAATGTTCGAGTTGGCTAATGATGAATTGCTGGTCGGCGATCACACTTTTGACGAGATCGCCGATGGATACGATGCCCACCAGCTGGCCCTTGTCCATGACCGGCAAATGGCGCATGCGGCGCTCGGTCATCAGCGCCATGCATTCGTCGCTGGTTTGCTGCGGGCTCACGTAACGCACCGAGGCCGTCATGATCTGTTCGACCCGTGTGTCCTTGGACGAGCGATCCCTCAGCACGACTTTGCGCGCATAATCCCGCTCCGTCACGATGCCCGCGACGGTGTCGCCGTCCAAGACCAGCAGTGCGCCAATTCCCTTTTCCGCCATGAGCTTGATGGCTTCGTAGACGGAGTCCGTTTTGGAAATGGTGTAGACGGTGCGGCCCGAGTCCGGCTTGGTCTGGAGAATCTGTCCAACGGTGGTGCTCATCGCGAACCCCCTTTGTGTTGGTTCAGTATAGCCAGGAAGCGCCGGTGGCGATGGACAAGAGCTCGCGGGCGTCTGCCTTCTGCGGGGTAGAACGGTCGAGGCGCCTTGCTCGAAACCGGCGATCTCATGGCTGACGCGGTGCATGAACGGGGGCGTGCACTACGCGTGAGCTTGCGCGCAGAACCGTCGACCTGCGGTCCGGAGGATGATCGCGACTCGACGTGGACGAATGCGTTCTGCACGCGATTGTCTCGCGTTATGGATCGGCGCGATCGTTTCGATTCGGTCGCAACCGCCCAGACCAAGTTGGATATGGTCGTGCATAGTGCCGCTCCGCGGCATCGCGCGAACGAAGAAAACGGGTCATTGCATTTCGACATCGACGCAAGCGTTTGCGGTAGGACGAATATCCGTATTGGCCTAACGGCAGGCAGGGTAGAATTAATTTGTTTCCCGATCGAAGTTAATACATAGCAAAGCGAACGCACGGATACCGTGTTGGGTCGCCGCGCTCGATCGGCAGGATATCCGAAATATGACTGCCCGTGTCCCTTTCCCGGAAACGGAAGAACGAATGAGAAAATATTTCTTGGATTCGATCCCATACGTGAAGTGGGTAGGGCTTTTCGTACTGGGCACGAACGCGTTCGGGTGTTCGGCGCCCACGCAAGGCGAGGACGCCCAACCCATTATATCCTCTTGAATTTGGCCGTGGGGGGCAACTGGTACCGGGCAACTCCGTGGTTCGCGATTGCCCATCGTGTCGAGGGTTTCCCATTACGTTCAACTGATCTCGGCCGGGGACGCGACGTTGTTCGAGTACGGGCAGCGATCTTTGCGGGCGTTATTTTGCGGCGGGATGAGTCAAGCGGTCGGCCAGCCGTGCCACGAGCGCCCTTCGCTCTTCGGGATTCGCGCCTGGGGTCAGGCGAATCTTTCCGCGCGAGATTTTCGATAGAACGACAGGGGCCGAATCGACGGCGCCGTCGATGAGAATAGCGATACGGCGTTTCTGCCATTCGGCGGTGGCCTCTTCGAAGCGCCGCGCCGCATCGGGCGTCAAGGTGATGCTGAGGAAATCGTTGCCTTCGATTTGCTCGGCCAGCGCCTGAGAAACGTCGCCCGTGCCGACAATGGCGGGGCCTCGCAGCAGGACAGTGCGCAATCCCAAGATGGTCGTTCTTCCGGTATCCGGATCGTGGTCGTCGAGTTCCATGAGCGCCAGGCGGGTACCGGCAGGCAAGGGAATCGAATCGAGCCATGGCTGCACCCGTGTTTTCGCGGCGGCGACGGTTTCTCTTGGGCGCAGCTCCACGCGAGCAAAGTGGGTCGTGGGCGGTGCGCCATCCCGCTTCGGCAATGATTCGTTGAAAATCTCGATTCCTTTGGGTGTACTCTGAACATTGGCGAGCGGATCGACCTCGTCATCGACGCGCACCACCTCGAAGATGGGGGCCGTTGTCGTGGCCTCGCTCCGCGGCGGAGCCTTTGGCGCAGACGCGGGGGCCGATGTGCTCTTGGCAGGCGCACACGCCAGCGACAGGGCGGCCATGCACCCCGCGAATAGGGGTATAAGCCATCGTTTCGTCGTTTCCTGTTTCATCGCACCCCTCGACCCGCTCTCGGTATCGAATATTCCTACATGGCGGGGTTGGCATCGCCGATGCGCAGTTCGACCTCCACGACGGGCACCGTCGATTCGTTCCAACGGATCGACGTGGCGCCATCGGCCGGGCGTTTCACCGCGGATGGGCGTCCCATGGCTCGAGCGAGAATGCGCTCCGCCGTCCAAGCCGTCCCTTCGATGGCGCGCGACTTCTCGGTTGCACCGACGACATAAAGGCCGCGGCATGTGCCGGTTGCATCGAGCGATAGATAAATGCGCGTCTCTTCTTGCGGAATCCAAACGTGTTTGCCATCGGACGATGCGGCCTTTTCGAAAAGCTCCTCGGCAATCGCCCTATCGGACCCAAGAACGGCGACCTTGGCGCGTTCCGCGGATGCCCACGTCTGCGTTTCTTTGGCGCGGCGGGTGAGTTCCTCGTCGTTTCGCGCGAATTCGAGCGTGCGCGTCGCGCTTTCGGCCATGGCGCGGAGCCTTCGAAGCCGCGCCAGCTTGCCCTCACCGGGAGCTTCGGCGGGCTGGAACGACGCGAGAAGGCGCGTGCGTGCCTCGGCGATGCGCTGCGTGCGCGGCGGAGAGCTCGCGGCATCTTCGGCCTGCAACGCCGCTTGCAGCCGGCATGCATCGTTCGCACATTGTTCGCCGGCGTGCTCGTACGCGGAGGCGAGCGCTTCGGCAATCTCGGGATCGCCTTTGCCCGCCGATGGGAACCACCGCTCGATCGCGGCGACCGCGGAAGCCGGCTCCCCGAAGAGACGTCGTGCCTCCGCGAGACGCTCCGCACGAACCATCTTCGCCGCCTCGGTCGCGCGAGACCCATTCCGCGCGGCCACGTCGCCGAGCATTTTCCACCGCGATTCGCCCTGCGCGGTCTGGGCTTCCGCGAGCACGACGGCGTCCTCGGCTTCGCGCACGTCGGCTGCGCCGGAACGCAGCGCCTTCAGGGCATCGATGACCAGCCGCGCGTGCGCCACGTTACCATTGGCCAAGTCGCGCGAGACTTCTCCGCTGCGCGGTCGCGCTGCCAACCCAACGGCGATGAGGGCTGCGAAGGCGAGGCCTACGAAGGCTGCGAGCCATTTCTCGAATCGACGCAGTCCACGAAATCGAAATCCGGGACCGACCGCACGAAGCAGCGCACCGAGCAGGGGCAGGGTCGCGGCCATCGCCACGAGCCACAAGATGACGAGCCAATCATTGCTTCGAGCATAATACGGCCCGGAGCCGCGCAATTCGCTCAGGAGCGCCCCCGTGAGCACGGCGAGCGCCGCGCCCATGGCGACCCACGCGTACATGCGCGCGCGAATGGCCCCGAGCGCGCGTCCGGAGTGACTCGGCCGAAGATCGTTGCCGGCCAGGACGAGGGCCCCTGTCGTTCCCGATAGGCTAAAACGCACTTCGCGTTTCACCATGACGAATTTGATGTACTGCTGACGATGGATCCGCTCCGTGTGCGATGTCGATTCCGCGGCGCGCAAAAGCTCCTTGGATACCCCCCCGCTTTGGATTCGGCCATTCGATATTTCCTCGGCGACGACCTGAAACGATACGAGATCGCCTTTGACGAGAAAGCGATGTTCCGCGAGGTGTGGATAAATACGAACTACCTCATTTGGCGCAATGACGATGGACCAACGCGTTTGCCGTTCGTACGTGAGCCATGCAAGCTGGTAGCCGCTCCCAAGGCACATGTTGCAGCTCGTATGGCCACGCGTGCTGCAAACCACGCAGCGTGCGTCTCCCCGTCCGCGGCAAGCCTTGCAGTTTATGAGGCGGCTGCTTCGCTGATAATGTTTTAGCTCTTTTCCGCTGCCTCCACAGCCGGCGCAGGGTGCCCTTCCCGTGCCGCCGCAACCATGGCACGGGGCCGTGCCCGCACCGTTGCATCGCATGCAGGGGGCAACGTATTCGCTCTCCGCGCGAAGCTGCGAAGGCGTGGTGCGAAATGGATCCACGGTGCGCGGATCGACACGCGGGGCCGAGGCTCCTCGCTGCTTCGTGGGAACACGCTCTTCGCGCAAAGGGCACGTGATGTATTCCGTGGCGAGCCTTTCGAACACCTCGTCCTGGACATCGATGGCCGTGATGAGCTGGTCGAGCCCACGTGGAGCTCCGAAAACGGTTTGGCCCCACGCGGCCGTTGCATCGTGAACGCTTCGCGTGACCGATGGGCGGCCGGAACCGTCTTGGCTGGGCCCGCGGCAGAAGGAACAGGCCCCATCGTGCGACTCGCGACGGGCGCCGCAGATCGGGCAGAGTGCCCGCGTCGTGCCGTTGTACTTTGGATACATCCTTGTCACCAATCGATGTTCACGACGCCGGTTTGCCCCTCGCTGAGCACCACCGTCGTCGTATGATCCCCGAGAAAACGGTTCTCGATGCGCACGGTATGCGTGCCGGGCTTCAGGCTCAACGAGCCCGTTGCGTCGGTCCCCACTGCCACGCCGTCGATGGAGATGCGGCCACCCGGAAAGGCCACGAACGACACCGAGGCAGGTTTGGCGGGCGGCGGCGGCGCCGGTCGCGGGGCCGGAGGCTCCGGTGCGGGGTTTGGCTCGGTGGCGTACCCACCTGAATAGTGCGACCCGCTGCCAGAGCCAGAATAATGGCTTCGATGTGACGAATGCGAACGATGGGAACTGTGCGAACGATGCGCGAGCAACATCCCGGTGGCATGCGTGTGGGGCACGGCCAACACGAGTGGGGCGTCGGCGTCATCCTCCTCTTCCGGGCGACGTGCGACCTGGGCGGCGGCGTCCGTGGCGAGCAGCCCGGAGGCTCCGGCGCTCGACAGCGCAGCAAGGATGGCCGTGCTCAAAGGAACCAGGATCCGACGCACGGGCATGTCCGCCCATCTTTGGGCGCGCATCGAGATCTCGTCAATCGCGCAGAATGAGAAATAGCCACGCAAGAGCTGTCCGGCGGACGTCCGTCAGGACATCTGGGGCCGAACGCCGCGACTCCGACGCAACGATGACGATGCGAAGAAGCCTCCGCAGTCGCTCTTTCGGGCGCAGGCGTTGCAAGTTTCGAGATACGTATTCTTCCAGTCGGAAATGCTCTTTCGTGCAAAGCCGTGAAGCGACGGATCGAGCAGGCAGAGCGGGTGGTTGTAAATGGAGACGGCCATGCCGGCCCGGTGCAACGTGGTTACGGCTTCGACGAGTTGTCCCTGGTAGTCGATCGGGTCGATCCAGAGGGCATCCAGGTTGGCACGCGCAAACCCCATGAGCTCGAGGCCCATGATGGCCACATGATCGGCAAACAAGAGATTTCGCGCGAGAAACCGCGCGAAATCCGGGAGCCGGCGATAGGTCTCGGTGTGCACCACGAAGCGAATTTCGACGCCCACGCGGTAACGTTTGAGGTTGAGTATGCCCCGAATGGTCTCCGAAAACGCTCCGCGCGCCTGAACGACGTAGTCGTGATCCTCCGGCACGTCGGAATACAAGGGAATGCCAAAAACGAGATCTGGATGGCCGACTTTGGCCACCCCCCGTGCGAAGTCCGCCCGGGAGAATCGGCGCCCATTGGAAAGGACGTGAATGGCCGTTCGGGGAAGATGTTGCTCGAGCAACTGCAAGAGCTCGACAAGACCCTCGCCCAGCAGCGCAGGTTCGCCGCCGGTGATGCCGAGCTCCTGCGTTTCCGGCGATATCAGGGGTACGATCTGGCGAAGCTCGTCGAGAAGCCACGCATCGTCCTTCGCCTTGGGTGGCTGGGAGCACATGACGCAGTAGTTGTCGCATTGCTCCGTGACCAACAACGAATTATAGGACGATGTGCGACGATAAAGTGCGTAGATGGCCCCGCGCTGCGGGTCGAGGCGCACGACGTCTTCGTGCGCGAGGTAGTGCATCGGGCGGGCAAGCCGATAGACGTCCCGATGTTCGGACGTCGCCGGAGCGTCATGGCACAAGAGGTAAGCGCGGTAGCCTGGAGGCAACGTTTCGCTCGGCGTGCGCTGCAGGAAAATTTCCCGTCCTGATGTCGAGGGGCACGGCTCCGTCTGCTCGCAAATGCGGCCGATGAACGATTCTCGTGACGTCGCGGTGATTGGACGAAGGTGTCGCCCCTGCAATTCGAGAAGCATGGCTAAACCCACTCGAGCAAAATACGGCGCGCTTCGGGATCGTCTTCCAACAAGGATACGACGTGGCGGACGACACCCATCTGCTTGGCACAAAATGCGCTGAACGCTTTGTGGCCGACGACGTCTCCGAGCGTGGCCTTGTGAAAGACCGGATCGGAACCGCAATACGGTAAGAACGCGCAGTCGCTGCACATCGGGCTGCTTTCGAGCAACGTATCGTGAAGGGTGCCCACGAGTACCTCGTCCGTCAGCAAGGCCTCGTACGCGTCGGAATCGAGGTGGCCCAACTTGAAGGTGAAATCGCCCATTTCAGCAAGCATGCGCCCTTCGTCCGAGGCGAAGACCGAGCCATCGTAGTTGTAAACGATGGCCCCAATACCAATACCGGCGGGGGATTGCAGATCGACGTACGACGAGCCCTGGGGGGAAAAGAGCTTTCGCAAAATGACGGATGTGTAATCCTCACGAAGCTCGGTGCCCCGTAGGTTCAAGGCCAGGATGTGGGAAAGCCCACGCCGGTAGAACGCCAGCCAATCCTCGACGTTGTACCGGCGCACCAAACTGGTGCGCACGGCGAATCCATAAGGGCTCAAGCTTCGCAAGAAAACGCTTCGGAAGCCCTGACGGACGTATTCGTCGATGATCTCGTCGACGCGGTCGAGGCTTTTCGGCGTGGTGGTCATGAGGGCGCTCACGGCCTCATGACCGAGTGCCGCGCGCACGCGCCCGATCCCCTCGAGGGTGCGTGCATGGCTGCTTCCGTCGCGAACGTGGCGATGGGCGTCGTGCAGATCGGCGGGCCCATCGAGCGAGGTCGAGAAAAGAATGTGATGGGCTTTGCAGAAGGCGAGAATATCGTCGGTGAGCTTCGCGAGGTTCGAGGCAATGACGAATTGCAGGTCTCTGCGATGCTCCGCGTTGAGGGCGGTGGCGCGCTCGACGACGTATCGAACGATGTCGAAGTTGAGAAGGGGCTCGCCGCCCTGAAATTCGATTTTGATGCACCGTGCGGGGCTGCGGAAGGTCAGCTCGAGGGCGCGGTCGGCGTGCTCGCGGCGCATGTCGAAGGCATGCTTGTTCTCCGTTTGCCGCGAGACCTGGCAATAATGGCAGGAGTGGTCGCACCGCAGCGTGACGACGAAGATGTGAAGGCCGGTGAATTCGGCAATCGCTGCGGCGCGTGTGCGGTATTTGAGGGCGAGGAGGTCGAGCGCGCACTCGGAATCCGCGTCGAAGAGGAAATGACGCACTTTGAGTGCGCGGTACACCTCCGACGAAGGCGGTAGCTGGCGCCGTGCGAACGCGGCCAATTCGTTACGGGAGAGAACGACGTATTCCGCCACATCATTGGTTACGATGTATCGGTCTGCGTCGAGGCGCCCAAATCGAAATGGCAGCAGCCGGTAACTCGACCTCGGCGTGAATGCCTCTCGCCCATGGAATCGTGGCGCGAGGGAGCTCATTCGCTGCGAACGAGGTTCGTTTTGGAGAATGCGTGCGCAAGGATGAGTGTTCGCACGGGGCCGACTTCTTCCGCGACGAGCTCGCGCAGTTCTTGATCGAGGAGCTCCTGGAAGAAGGCTCGCGTGACTTCGTCTTTCTGCGGCGTGGTCACACTGGGCTTGAAGTGCAGTGTGACGTCGACGGTGAGCTCGTTGGGCGCGCCCAGCTCGATGGTGCAGCGGTCCGCAAGCCGATACGCGGCTTTCTTGATGGCCGTGAGCCGGTAGCTGCCCAGCGCCAAGGTTAGCCGGATTGAACCGTCCGCCCCTTCGAAGGTGTCCACCCGATGGACTTTAGCCCCGGACGGCGGGGCCGCGTCACCAATATTCGCCGAATGGGCGGACCTCGACGTTGAACGACCATGAGCCGCGCGGCTGATGGGCGACGTGCCAGACCTCTTCGGCGATGTCGCGCGGCTGAATGAAGAAGTCGTCCGGCTTGTCGGGATGCTTGGCCCGGGTCCACCCGAGATCGATGACGGCATCGATGACGAGGTATGCTACGTGCACGCCTTTCGGCCCCAATTGGCGCGCAATGGATTCTGCCAGGATGCGCTGGGCTGCCTTGGTGGGGGCAAACGCCGCATAATTGGATTTGCCGCGCCAGGACGATGTATTTCCGGTGACGATGATGGCCCCATGCCCGGCTTCGACCATTGCCGGTGCCGTCTTGCGTGCGAGATGCAGCAGGGACATCACGTTGGTTCGAAGGTTTTGCTCCAGAGCCGCCGGCTCGACCTCCATGAAGTTCCCGAATGTCGCCGCAACGGCATTGTGGATGACCAGTTCCGGCGCACCCAGCGTGCCCGTGATCCGATCGAGTACCGCGTGAAAGGCGTGCTCATCGCCAATGTCGACCGCGAACGCGTGGGTACCCGGAATCTCCTTTTCGAGTGCGAGCAGCCGGTCTTCGTTGCGCGCGAGCATGGCCACCTCGTACCCACCGCGCGCAAGCCTCCGGACGATGGATGCCCCCGTTCCAGGCCCAACCCCCGTCACCAGTGCAAGTCGCCTGCTCATGCCGCTGCTCCCTGGCCCGCGATGCGTGCCTGAACGAATTCGATGCGCTCGTTGCCAAAGAAAGGTTCTCCATCGACGAAGAACATCGGCACGCCGAAAACTCCGCGCGCGATGGCTTCCTCGTTTCGACGCGCGAGGGCGCGCACCGCGGCCGGGTCGGCTGCGCGCTCCCAAAGATCGGGCACGCCGATGCCATGCTCCTCCAAGAGCGCGGTCCGCTCTTTTTTCAATGTGAGATCACGCGGGTCCGCCCATATCGCCGAGAACACCGCAGCGTGGTACCGCTCGAATGCGCCCAACTCCTGCGCCACCGCGGCCCCTCGCAGTAGGAGCTGCGCATCCAACGTGCCATCCTCGACCAAGGCGTGGACATGATGATTCCACCGAAACGGAACGCCGTAGGACGCGGCCAGCCGTGCACAATCCAGCGATGCATACCGTAGCTTCGCCGATCCGCTGGAGGCCGGGGGGTTGCGCGCCCCGCTCATGATCGCCCGAACGTCGACCGGGGTGTACGCGATGGGAATGCCGAGCTGCCGGATTCGAGCATTCGCCAAGTAGGAATACGAACTCGTGTAATCGAAGAGGAATTCGACATGCATGAGGGAAATGCCTCCAAAAATGTCAGGATGACGAACGTCATCCTGAATGACCAGGATGTTAATCATCATCCTGTTGATGTCGAATGAAATTTTCGTGGTAGTCTGCTCCAACGTCCTATGGGCCACTCGCAAGCGGAGAAAGTCGAAAGCCATGAACGCATCGTGCGGATTGCCGCGGCGCGTTTTCGGCAGGCAGGCATCGGAGGGTTGAGCGTTGCCGATCTCATGAAGGAGGCCGGGCTCACCCACGGCGGTTTCTACCGGCACTTCGAATCGCGCGACGATCTGGTGGCCGAGGCGATCGCTCACGCGTTGGACGAAGGCGACGATCGCATCGGCATCGAGCCGCGGCCGGCCGAGGACGAGGTGACGCTTTCGCGGTGGGTCGATGCATACCTCGCCGAGGCGCATCGGGACGCGCCGGCCGAAGGGTGTGCCGTCGCGGCGCTTGCCGGCGACGTGGCGCGAAGCCACGCCCGTACGCGCACTGCTTTTTCCCTGCGAACGAAAAAGGCGCTGCTGCGCATGGCGGACGTGCTGCCCGGCGGGCCCAAGCAACGCGCGCACGCCATTTTAATCTGGTGTGCCCTCGTGGGCGCCCTCACTCTGGCTAGGGCTGTCAACGACAAGAAACTGTCGTCCGAAATCCTCGACACCGTTCGCGGCGAATTGAAATCGCTGTTTGCTGCAAAACGGCGCAAGTAATTTCAAATCAAACCAGAGGAGAAAAACCCTTGGCGTTCTTGGCGTCTTCGCGGTTCCCTCTTTCTTCCGCCGAACGAATCCCGTCGAGCGGGGGCTCTTACACCTGACAGCGGTGTCGTCGGGTGTAGCTGGTGCTCCAGCCAAATTCGTCCAGACCGTGAAGCGAGAAAGGTCCGCCCCCACGGGATGGGGTTCGCGCGAAAATGGCGCACGGAGGCACACGAGAGAAGCCTTGCGCGGTCATAGAGCTTCCTGAGAGGAGATGATGTAAAGTGCATCATCTGGCATAGATTCGAACCCCTCCCGCTCGTGCGGACGAGGAGGTCTTAGGAAGGGGGGGCCCAGCCCACCATGTTGTTGGCCGGCGACACGTTCCACCGCTTTCGCATCGAGGGTAAGCTCGGAGAAGGCGGGATGGGGCTCGTGTACCAAGCCTACGACCCCATGCTGCGTCGTCAGGTTGCGCTCAAGGTCGTCCGGCCGGAAGTTGCGCAGACGGCGGCGGCCACCCGGTTGATGCGCGAGGGTCGCGCGGCCGCGTCGCTCAATCATCCGAATGCCATCGGCATCTTCGACGTTGGGTCCTTCAAGGGCGTTCCGTACATCGTGATGGAGCTCGTCTCGGGGCATCAATTGAGCGCCTTCATCGGTGACGAGCGCGTGGGTATTCGGCAGCGCCTTTCGTGGCTCGCGCAAATTGCGCGCGGGTTGGATGCCGCCCACCGGCAGGGGCTCGTCCACCGCGACGTGAAGCCCGAAAACGTGATGGTGTGCAACAGCGGCGAAATCAAGTTGTTCGATTTCGGCGTGGTCAAGCGCATGACCCCCTTTGCGAGTCTCTCCAACGCGACCGATCCGATGGGGGAGAAGACGCGAACCGGCATCGTCATGGGCACGCCGCTCTACATGGCCCCCGAGCAAGCGCTGGGCGATGCCGTGGATGGGCGCAGCGATCAATTCGCCTGGGCGACATTGGCCTATGAGCTTCTCAGCGGCGGAATTCACCCCACGACGACCAACAATCCGCGCCGTCTTCCCGTCGCATTCGTCATCCTGCGCGAGCAGCCGCGGCCGCTGTCCGAGGTGGCGCCCCGTCTTCCCGACGGAGTTGCGGCCATCGTCATGAAGGCTCTCGCGAAGGCGCCGTCGTCGCGATTCGCCACCATGTCGGAAATCTACGAGGCCCTCGATGCGATCATCCTCAGGATGGATCAGAGCTCGGGTCGCCTGACGCCGACGACTCCGACCCGGCTCGCGCGAAGGAGGGGGCGTTTCCTGCACGTCGGCCTTGCGGCCGCTGCCTTGGGTCTCGTGGCCGTGGTGCTCTTTTTGAGCCACGTTTTCGACCCTTAAAAAACGATGGCCGACCCCAAATAGGGAACGAGCTCGTAAAAAACGACGTCCGCCGACCTGGGCGCGAAACCTGATGCATCGATATCGTACGTGCGGGCTTCGCCAATTCCGACCGCCGCGCGAATGGCGAGGGTCGTGGTCAGCACCAGGGGCTCCTTTTCCGTTTTTCCGGTCATGCCGATGAAGGTGCGCATTTGGCCGCCGACGGTGAGCCCATAATAATCGACGCGATCGGCCGAAAGACCCAGGGCCAATGGGCTCATCGCCCGATCGCTGAAAAGGCCCGCGCCCAGCGACATCGTCGACGATACCGGCATGATGCCCCCGATCCGCGCATTGAACGTCGTCTCGCGGTCGATCCCCTGCGACACGATGCGCAGGGGCGGCTGCACGTCGACCTCGGCCGAAACGAACCCGCCCTCGAATTTGCGCGCAATCGATGCAAGGAAATGCGGTGGCCTATTCAACGTGATCGAGCTGTCGGCCTCCTCCTCCGTGACGGCGAAGCTCGGCGGCGAGCCTTCGTTCGGAAGCGAGTTGCCCGTCGAGACCACGCTCAGTTGGGAACCCCACGCGACGAGTTGCAGTTCAGGGCTGCGGACGACGGCCGCAAGGGTCCACGATGGCAGAAAGTCCCACTGCATGCCCACCGTTGCGCGCGCGCCCACGGTGGAAAGGCTTCCGCGGGAGTGAAAGAAGAGATATCCAACTTGGGAATTCTGCGACTCATCGAGGAAGATGCGCCCGCCGCTGGATGCCCTGGCGTACGTTCCGTAAATGCCAATGCCCAAACGAAGCCCGGGCACGAGCTGCCATCCGATGGCCGGGCCAACGAGGTATTTGCTTCGTTGCAGATCGAGATCCACGTGATGCCGAAGAGAATTCCCACTATGCGGATTGGTCTGCGTCGTCGTATCTTCCCCCGTGCGAATGTCGTAATCGATGACGTAAATGCCAAAGCCCGCCGACATATGCTCGCCAAAACGGCGGGTGATGCCCGCGGCGTGGGGTGTGGAAATGATGTCCACGGTGCGAAGCTTGACCGACGGAGTGCCCTCTACGAGACGGTTGGTCATGATGGGATCGATCGACCGAATGCGCACCCCGAGTGCCGATGCATTGAGATCGGCATGCGAGCGCCGGTTGAGGGCAAGCCCGGCCGGGTTGTAATAAATCGCCCCCGAATCGTCGGCCGTTGCCGCGACCGACCCACCGGCAAGCGCCGCGTCGTCCGAGAAGAAGAATTGATGATCGTGCTCCTGCGCATGCAGCCTGCCCGCGAAGAACACCGTGATGAGAAGCGGGCCCCACACCCCAACCGCCGCGCCGAATCGCCTGCTCACGATGTCTCTGATATCATTCTTTCATTCCTTGTGCGGAGGAAGTTCCACGCGGTCGAAGCACGCAAGGGGTGAGGCCATGATCTTGCGGGCGCGCTCGATTCCGCCGAGGCGCGCGAGATCGGCTTCGAAATTGTCCATTTCCTCGGTCAGGCCCAAGTAGTATCGGGCGAGTGGCGAAAGGGTGACGGGCTCGCGCGCGCGCTCACCGGAGCGGATCTCGGCAATCACGCGGAAGATGCTCGGGTCTTCGTGGAGCCATTGCTCTTCGAGAATGGCCAAACACGTTTTGCTTCCAATGCGATTTGCGGAGTCCAACGTAATCATGAGAACCTCGGCGCACGCCGTCGACTCCATGCTTTGAATGCGTGCCGTCGACCGTTTGTACGCATCCCCCAGATTGCGTATATCGATCTTCGTCAATCCTTCGCGGACGATGGCCTCGTCGGCCGGCGGAGTGAATCCATCGGGCATGCGGCAGGGCACGCCGAATTTCAGCGTGCCCTGCTCGGCGAGTGCTTTCCATTCTTCTCGTTCCGGTCGGAGATCGGAGCGATCCTCGGTGAGGGTCGGCGGCCGTTTTGGCGTCGTATCCCGCGCAAGGCATTTGTATTCGACATAGGGGTCTACGGGCCGGCCGATGCGGCGATAAAGCCTTCTCGAGAGGCGCCTCGTTTCGGCCTCGGCCTCCATCACCTGGTCGCGGCAGCGAAGTGCGAGCTCCGTGGCGGAGGGGGAGGTGTACCGGCGCGGGTGGGGATTGCGGGGACCGGCGCAGAACGAACCGGCACGCGCGACGATGCGGGCGGTGTCGCTCCCAATGCGGCGCGAGAGGTCGGCCTCGAAGCGATTGGCTTCGTCCAGCCGCGCCAGAACGTAGCGCCCGGGCGCCGAGACGTACTCCGGGGCCATTTCCGAGGGGATGCGGCCGCGAACCTCCGCCACGTAACGCAGGAGGTCGGCATCTTCGCGCGTTCGCGCGTCGAGCACTTCGGAGCAATGGGTGAGGCCGAGCCGCTCTGCCGCATTCGGGTCGATGTTCAAGGCCTCGGCACAAATCGGTTTTACCTTGCTCCAAAGCCGCACGCCCGAGGCTCGGTACAACTCGCCCAGCGCTTGCGTCTCCGCGGGGGAAAGCCCAAGCTCGGCGCGGTCGCGGTCGTCGGGAATCCAATCTTCGCGCACGGGGCATGGCAAATAGAATTGGACGTGCTCCTGCCTCGCGAACGCCTTCCATTCGTCCAAGGTGGGCTCGGCGATGTCTTCGGGAGCCTGGATGCGCGTGCACGTGAACGATTGGCACTTTGCCGAGGTGGACGCGTCACCCTCCTGGAGAAACTCCAGCAAGCAGGCATTGTTCGATGTCTTTTCGAGAAGCTCTTCCTGGCAATGCGCCGTCGAGTCATTCGCGAGGCTCGCATCCGGTGCGACCGATAGGCGAGCGCGCGCCCTAGGTTTTCCGCGTATCGAGCCCATACCTACGCCGACGGCCAACCCCACGAGTGCCCCGGAGAAGACCAGAATGAAATGACGAAATGTCATGAGTCCCCTACGCCCCCGGGAGCGACCTGACGACTGCATGTGCGTGGTTGGGCTCTATTGAAAAAGCGCCCTTTTCGGCCAGCCGATCAGCACGAAGCATACCACTTGAAAACCACATTCAACTAAGGGCCTGTCCCGCTAAGAGGGAGTCTTGCGACATGGACCCTTGGGCCGAAAGGAGCGGCGGCGTCGCTCGAATCGAAAAAGTACCGTGATCAGGTGGATCGCAGGTCAATCCGGATGGATAACCGACGAATCAGGCAAACCTGACACGGTTTGGCATGTGCTTACGCTAGTCAGCGAGCACGATCCTCGAACAGGAAGAAGGCAACCGCCAGGACGCCAGGGGTGCCAGGATCGCCAACTGAACCAACAATAAATCCCAAAAATGAGAGTTTATTGTTGGTTCACCTGGCGATCCTGGCGCCTCTCTTATGGCGTCCTGGCGGTTTCTTCTTCTCTTCGCGACGCTGCTCAAGGATCGCGCTCGCTGATGTAGAGGGGAGTGCTGTCCCGAAATTCGATTGGGTCGGCGAGCGTCACCGAGCGGTGCGGTTTCGCGCACAAGCGCTAGGACGTGAGGCCGAGCTCTTTGCCGACGGCGGCGGCGAGGGCTTGGGCGGCGGACAGCGGGCGGACGAAGACGGTGAGGTGTTTGACCAGCCCCGTCGAAGGGTCGACGGTGCCCAGATCGATGCCCTCCAGTTCGAGCTTGCCGACCCTGGCGCGGAAAACCAGTGCGGTGTCGTTGCCGTCGTGAAGCTCGCCGGTGTAGTGGAAATCTTCGAAGACGCGCATCACGGCGCGCAAGACGGTGCCCACCGTTTCGCGGCCCTCGAAACCGTGGAAACGCACGGGGCTATGAAAGACGATGTCCGGGGAGAGGGTTTGCACGAGGGCTTCGATGTCCGAGGCTTCGACGGCTTCACGAAATCGTTTCATGGATGAAAACTCCTTTTCTGATTATCCGAGGACGGCCGAGGTTCCGAATCCGGCGTGCGCGTGCCCGCCGTCGACGGCGAGCACGGCGCCGTGGATGTACGAGGCCGCGGGGCTCGCGAGAAAGAGCGCGACCTCCGCGATTTCGCTGCGCGACGCAAAGCGCTTCAACGGGACACCTTCGGCCAGCTTCGTCATGATGGCCGGCGAGGGGGCGAGGCGGCGCATGCCCTCGGTGTCTTCGACGCCGCCCGGCGCAATGGCATTGACGCGAACACCGGCGGCGCCCCACTCGAGTGCGAGCACGCGCGTGAGCATTTCGATACCCGCTTTGGCGGCGCACACGTGGGCCTGCATCATCGAGGCGACGCTGCCTTGCGTGGCCGAAATGGAGAGGACGCGCGCACCCGGCTTGCGAAGGTGCTCGAAGGCTGCGCGGCAGGCGTTGAAGGTGCCAACCAGGTCGATGTCGACGACGGCCTTGAATCCGTTCGAAGAGATCCCCACGGCGGGGGCGGGGAAGTTGCCCGCGGCGCCATTGATGAGAATATCGATGGGGCCATGTGCTTCCACGCTGGTGCGGATGGCGCCTTCCAGGGCGGCGTAATCACGGACGTCCGCCGTGACGGCGAGCACCTTCGAGCCGAAGGCGCGCACTTCCTCGGCGGCCTGTGCGGCCTTTTCCGGGTTGCGCCCCAGGATGGTGACATTGGCACCGGCCTCGGCGAATCGACATGCAATGCCGAGGTTGATGCCGCTGGTGCCGCCGGTGATGAAGGCCGATTGGCCGGCCAACAGTCCGTCGCGAAATACGCTTTGTGTGCTCGTCATGTGGCAGTGCTCCTCGTGTCGTTGGGTAGGCGTGCGAATGCGTCGCGGACGGCGGCGCGAAGGGCTCGCCGCTCGGTGAACAAGGCGGAAATGTGCCCGGCGTCGACCCAGCGAAGCACGCTCTTGGGCCAGTGGGCATGAAGCGCCCGCGTCTCGCTGGCGGGGACGTACCCGTCGCGCCGGCAGGCCAGCAAGATGGTGCTCTCCGCGTGCACGGGGGCAGGCCATTGGGTGATGCGGGCCATATCGAACAGCGCGAATAGCTTTTTTCGCGCGGCGGCGTCGTCCAGCATGGATGCGCCGAGCCTCGCGAAGTCGATGGAGTGCGACAACCCACCGCGGGTGAACACCGGCGCTGGCGATGAGCCGGCGGCCAGTGCGGCCACGGCCAGAGGAGCCTCCGTGAACACCGCCGTGAGCGCGGCCATGTAACCGCCCATGCTGTAGCCCGCGATGCCGAGCCGCTCGTAACCCTCGGCGCGGAGCGCTTCGAGCAGGGCATGCGCCTCGGCGACGATGGCAATGTTCATGAGCGCGTGCTCCGCCACCGTCCGCAGGTTTGCGCCATCTTGCCCCGGCGGGCGGCGCAATCCGTAAAAGGGATTCTCGAGCAGCACCAGATCGATGCCGTCCGCCGTAAGGGGACCATAAATGGACTCGCGCAGCGCGAAGCCTTCCTCGCGTGAGCCCGCCAGGAGGACGCACGCCGTCCGCCTCTTCGAACCCGTGGAGCCCACCCGGCGTACCCGGGCCGTGCGCACCGCCTCCGGCAATGCATGGGCGAGCGGCGACTCGAAATGACCTGCGTCACCCTCCCAGGTGATCGCGAGCTTCACCGGCGAGGGGCGAAACACCTCGGCACTGGTCAGCCGCGCGAGGACGGCGTCGTCGCCCCAGCCGTGCGCAAAGAGGCCCGCGCGGCGCCGTCCGAACCGCGCATACAAGCGGTCGACGATGTGCCCGTTGATGACAGTGTCATCTGCAGGTTTTCGGGATAATTTCCACGCGATGTCGATCAAAGTGCGATACAGTATACACCGAAAGTAGACAGTGTAAACTCATGGAACGAACCCGTGCAGCTCTGCTTCAGGCCGCAATCGAAATTGCCGAGGAAGACGGCGTAGGTGCCATTGGCTTGCGCGAGGCGGCGCGGAGGGCGGGGCTCACGCATGGCGCCCCCTACCGGCATTTCGAAAACCGCGAGGCCTTGGTGGCCGCCGTTGCCGAAGAAGGCTTTCGCGAGCTTCTCGAGCGCACCATGGAGGCGCAGGCCAATGCGGGCGACGATCCGCTGGCGCGCTTTCAGGCCCTCGGCGTGGCGTATTTCACCTTCGCCTTTTCACACCCCGGGCAATTTCGCGTGATGTTTGGCGTGGAGGCCGCGGGAAAGGCCGCCCACACGGAGGCCATCCGCGCGGCGGAAGCGGCTGTCTTCGCCATCGCCGTCAATGCCATTGCATCGGCGCAGCGGGAAGGAAAGGTGGCGGCGGGCGATCCTCAGGAGCTGGCCATGGTGGCATGGTCGTCCATTCATGGCCTCGCGGTGTTGGTGCTCGACGGCCTGGCCCAATGGGTCGGGCTCGATGTCTCGTCGCCGGAGACGCTGGCCCGGCGCTACACGTCGCTGATGTTCGACGGCTTGCGCCCGCGCAAGCGAAAATCGTAGCGCATGACCGGCCGCGCCGGTTTGCGCCGCGCGACCTCTCGAAAGCCGAATCGCTCGAAGGTCGACATGAACCCGGTGAAAGGATCGGACTGCGTCGACTTCGAGGCATCCCAAGGGTAAGCCTCGACGGCGGGCGCGCCCGCGGCCTTCGCCGCCTCGAGCGCCGCTTCGATGAGCAGGCCCGTCACGCCGCGTTTGCGGTAGCCACGGCGGATGTAAAAGCAGGAAATGGCCCAGACGGGCATCTCGTCCACCCGCGCGAACTGCCCGCGATCGAGCCACGGTAGATCGTCCCGCGACGTGATTTGGCACCAGCCCACGGCCGTCTCGCCGTCGAAGGCAAGGAGCCCCGGCGGTGGCCCGCGCTTCACGATTTGCCGAAGCGCCTTCTTGTTCTCCTCGCGCGGCCTCTGCCGATAGAGGCTGCCGATGCGCCAATACATGCACCAGCAACCATTCGAGGCGCCGCTCTTTCCGAAGAGATCTTCCAGGGCAGGCCACAAATCCGGTGTCACGGGACGTATCTCGAGCTTCATGTCCCATTCTTACGCCCAAGCGGCCTCGAGGTGGTGCAGAGTTCACACACTTGCCACCGCGCACTGCGGCGAATGCGCGCCATGCTCCGCCCTTCGCGATTGGGAGGCACGTCATGGCCGTTTCGGCACCGGAAGAATTCGTCGACTCGACACTCGAATCGAAGTTGAAGGTCTCGAAAGGCCCCGGCAGGGCCGGCGCCATCGGCTTTGCCGTGGCCCTCGTGGGCGGGGCCACCTACGTGCTCGCGCAGCTGGTCGGCGATCTCGCGGGGGTACGATCGTCGTCCATCGTTTCCTTCGTATTCCTGGGCATCGCGCTCTTGATTGCGCTCGGTTTCGAATTCGTGAATGGCTTTCACGATACCGCCAATGCGGTGGCGACGGTCATCTACACGCATACCTTGCCCCCGCACGCGGCCGTGATCTGGTCCGGCGTTTGGAACTTCATTGGGGTGCTCGTCTCGAGCGGCGTGGTGGCCTTTGGCATCATTTCGCTCTTGCCCGTCGAGCTCATTCTCCAAGTCGGCAGTGGCGCGGGCTTTGCCATGGTGTTTGCGCTTCTTGCGGCCGCCATTCTTTGGAATCTCGGTACGTGGTATTTCGGCCTGCCCTCGTCGAGCTCGCACACGCTCATTGGATCGATCATCGGCGTGGGCGTGGCCAATCAGCTCATGGGCCATCGGAGCGGCACCAGCGGTGTCGATTGGGGGCAGGCGAAGAACATCGGGCAATCGCTGCTCATCTCGCCC
The DNA here is from genome assembly GCA_037157775.1 of Sorangiineae bacterium MSr12523. Classification (NCBI taxonomy): domain Bacteria; kingdom Pseudomonadati; phylum Myxococcota; class Myxococcia; order Myxococcales; family Pendulisporaceae; genus Pendulispora; species Pendulispora brunnea. The sequence goes on along the minus strand of CP089982.1, from coordinate 8,588,980 downwards.
CTCGTCGGCTTTGCATGTGCCGCCGGGCTGCTCGTTCTGATGAAGGTCCTCGTCAAGAATCGCCGCCTCTACGAGGCCCCCGAAGGCACCAAGCCTCCGCCGTTTTGGATCCGCGCCTTGCTCCTTTTCACATGCACCGGCGTGAGTTTCGCTCACGGCTCGAACGATGGGCAAAAGGGCATGGGGCTCATCATGTTGATCCTCATCGGCACGGTGCCCACCGCGTACGCCTTGAACCATGCCATTCCCGCGAGCCACACGCAGGACTTCATCGCCGTCTCGCACCAGGCCGTCGAAACCCTGCAGCACTATGCGCCGGTCGATGCCGCCGTCGACGATGCGCGCGGTGAAGTGGCCAGTTACATTCGCACGCGCAAGCTCGGCCCCACCACCATTTCGGCGACGCAAAAGCTGGTGGGCGATATCTCGTCGGACATGGCCGTCTTTCAAGAATTGGCAAAGGTACCCGCCGACAAGACGCGCAACTTCCGCAATGACATGTACCTGGTGAGCGAGGCGCTGCGCCTTTTCGAGAAGAATGGGCAGCCCGTAATCACTGCGCGCGATCGCGCCGTTCTAAAGAACTACAAGAAGCATATCGACGATGCGACGAAGTTCATTCCAACCTGGGTCAAGGTCGCGGTGGCGATGGCCCTCGGTCTCGGGACCATGGTCGGGTGGAAGCGCATCGTCGTGACAGTGGGGGAGAAGATCGGCAAAGACCATCTCACCTATGCCCAGGGCGCGTCGGCGGAATTGGTGGCCATGGCCACCATCGGTGCGGCCGACATGTTCGGGCTCCCGGTGAGCACCACCCACGTGCTTTCGTCGGGCGTGGCGGGCACCATGACCGCGAACAAATCCGGTTTGCAGCTTTCCACGGTTCGCAATCTCCTCATGGCCTGGGTGCTGACCCTGCCCATCTCGATTGCGCTCTCCGGGACGCTGTTCTGGGCCTTCAGCCATTTTGGCGGCGGCGTTTGATCGCGCGCACTTTTCCTGCGGCGCCGCCCCCGGCGTAGAACATATCGGCCCCGTTGGACTCCAGGCCCGAGACCCCGGTGCCTTGCGGCATGTCGAGGCGCTCGAGCACCTCGCCGGTCTCGGGGTCGATGCGGCGAATGTCGCTTTCGTCGCCTTCCCAGGTGCCGTGCCACAAATCGTGATCGACCCAGGTGACGCCGGTGACGAAGCGATCGGACGTGATGGTGCGGAGGACTTTGCCCGTCTCCGGGTCGACGCGATGGATCTTGCGCGCGCGGTATTCGCCGACCCAGAGTGTGCCCTCGGCCCAGGCGAGCCCCGAGTCGCCACCGCCGCCGGGGGCGGGAATGCTCGAAAGGACGTTACCCGTTTTGGGATCGATCTTGTGAATGCGGTCTTCGGCAATCTGATAAAGGTGCCGTCCATCGAAGGCGGTCCCTGCGCTGCCGGGAACGCCGATGGACCGCTCTTCGCGTCCAGTTTGCGGGTCGAAGGCGGTCACTTTGTCGCCGGCGGCAAACCAGACGCGTTCTCCGTCGAAGGTGACGCCGTGCACTTTGGGGGAGCCCTCGAAAGGGCCATACTCGCGGACGATTTCTGCAGTTTGTCGTTTCATGAGAATAGTCTTAATCGATGGGCAAACGAACGGGGAGTAACAAGGGCGGCGTGAATCCGGCAATCCCGGCGAGGGGAGACGCCGTCCAGCGGCGGGCCCGCGCGCTTCCCAGCGATTGCACCTTTCCGGCGGCCGCCAACGTGCCCAGGGCACGCTGCACGGTGCGCTGACTCGTTCCCAGCGCGAGCGCGAGCGACGAGGTCGACCACGATTCACCATCGGAAAGCAGCGCCAGCACGACGGTGTCGTCTCCATCGGTATCACGCGCCAGGACGACCACCTCGCGCGTCGGTTGCTGCGGCGAGAGCCCGAACCCGCGCGCCGTGGCGCGAACCTCGGCGAGCTCCGCGAGCAGGCGGCGCAAGCGGCCCATTTCGACCCGGAGGCGCACCCGATGCGACTCGTTGGGGCGCTTTGCTCCGAACACGCGCGACAGCAGATCCTCGCGCGCCACGTCGTCGGGCCACGCCTCCGCCAAAGCGCGCGCAATGCCGAACAGCACCGGGCGGCGCGCGAGCTCGACCACCGTGCGGCCTTGCCGAACGGCATGGCGCCACGCATCGATCACGAGTGCCTTCGACGCGAGGACGGCCTCCACTTCCGCAAACGATGCCACGCGTGGCCCGCGCCGCGTGAAAAGGCGCGCCACGGGCTGGTCGAGAATGCGAAAAGCCTTTTCCGTTTCCGCGAGGAGCGACGGAATGCGCGCGCGCGTCGCTGCGGTTCGGGCCCGCTCGAGTGCGGCGCGCAGGTCCTTGGCCCGCAGGCGGCGCATGGCGATGTCGGCGGCCAAGAGCTCGTGAACGGCGCCCATCGCAGGGGGCAAGCCCGGTGGCGCGATGGCTTCGAGAGCGCGCGCGGCCTCGTCCACGTGCCCGGTGAGCAGGAGCCAACGCACCTCGAGCTGCCGCGCATGCGCGGCGTTGATGCGGTCTCCGTGTGCTTCCAAGGTGGCCCGTGCCTCGCGCAATGTGGCCGGCGAGCGCACGAGATCGCGCGAGGCGAGCGCAATTTCAGCCTCGGCGACCACGCAGCGCGCCCGCGCCACGGCCTCCCGCGGGCCGAAGCCGCGGGCCGCTTTGCGCAAGAGCTCCTTGGCGCGCGCGAGCTCGCCGAGTTGCGCCATCGCAATGCCCCGCAGCGCCAGGGCGGGCGGATCGTCCCGCAGGGCGACGCGCTGCAATGCACCGAGCGCATCGCCCGCCGAAAGCGCCAGCGCCGCCGCCGTGATCAACGAGTCCATCGGAATCCCGCCACCCTTGTAACTCCCTCCTTCGAGCTCACGACGCTAAGCCTTTCGCATGGACATCGACCAACACGAAATCGTATCGCGAGATGAATGGCAGAAGGCGCGCAAAGCGCTTTTGGCGAAGGAAAAGGAGTTCACGCGGCTGCGCGACGAGCTGAGTGCAACGCGGCGGCAGCTTCCCTGGGAGCGTGTGGAGACCAACTACGTCTTCGAGGGTCCCGACGGGCCGGAGACGCTGGCCGATCTCTTCGGGGGAAAGAGCCAGCTCGTGGTCTACCATTTCATGTTCCGGCCGGAGGCCGAACGAGGGTGCCCGAACTGCTCCTTCTGGGCGGACAACTTCAACGGCATCGTCACGCACCTGGAGCACCGCGACGTCCGCTTCGTGGCCATCTCGCGAGCACCGCTGGCCAAGCTCCTCGCCTTCCGAAATCAGCTCGGGTGGAGCTTCGAGTGGGTTTCCTCCGGAGGCAACACCTTCAACCAAGATTATGCCGTTTCGTTCTCCCCCGAGGACGTGGCAAGAGGCCACTTCAAGTACAATTACAACGACACCCATCGCGCGTACGGCGTCGATATGCCGGGGATCAGCGTCTTCTACAAGGACGCGACAGACGCGACAGATGCCGTCTTTCACACGTATTCCACGTATTCACGCGGAATCGATATGATGAATACCGCCTACCACTATTTGGACCTCGTCCCCAAAGGTCGTGACGAGGAAACGGACGGCGCCATGTCGTGGCTGCGCTATCGGGATCGGTACGAGCGATGAATGCCAAGTGCGCTTGCAAGGCCGGATCGCGTGCGGCGTTCGCGACGGGCCTCCTTGCCATGATTGCGCCGAAGTGCCCGCTTTGCCTGGCGGGCTATCTGGCCTTTTTGGGGTTTGGCAGCACGGCGGCGCGCTCGATCGCACCGCTTCTTCTGCCCATGGGAATTGCCTTTCTCGTGGCGAGTGTGGCGATGTTTGGTATCTATCGCGCCAAATTGGCTCGCGCGCGCCAACCTTGAACGGAGCAGCCATTCCGCTCCTCGAGCAACTCCAGGTTGCACTGCACGATTGTGGCGGAGCCGTGTGCGTCTTGCCGAATGGTAGAGCGATCGGTACGCTTCATCTTTTGGACCCGGCCCGATGCGCGACGAAGCACCCCAAAGCCGCGAGGCGCCCGAGACGCAAGATGCCGTTGCGTCCGTCCGAATGGGGATGCTCTTCGCAGAGCGCTACCGGCTCGAATTGCGCATTGCCACCGGGGGAATGGGGGAGCTGTTCCGTGCCTTCGATGTGCGTTTGCAACGGCGCGTGGCTCTCAAGATGCTGCGCCGCGACCGGTATGCATCCGAGCCGGCGGAGCGGATTCTCCGGGAGGCACGTGCCGCCGCGGCGCTGAGCCATCCGAATGTCGTCGCCATCCACGACGTGGGGGAGCGCGACTGCATTCCATTCATTGCGATGGAGTACGTGCAGGGCAAAGTGCTGCGCGACCTCATTGGCGCGCCGGAGCCGCCCATCGAAACGCGCATTCGATGGATGACCGACGTGGCGCGCGCGCTGGAGGCGGCCCACGAGAAGGGGCTGGTCCATCGGGATATCAAGCCTGAAAATATCATGATTGGCGACGACGGCGTCGTGAAGGTGCTCGATTTCGGGATTGCGCACCACCGCACGAATCCGCCGGAAGGCGATCTCGAGTCCTTCGATGTTGCGGACGTGTCCGAAACGTCGTCTCGTCTGGCCGGCACACCCGGGTACATGGCGCCCGAGCAGATTCGCGGAGAGATCGTGGATGCCCGCGCCGATCAATTCGCGTGGGGCGTCACCGCGTACGAGTTGCTGGGCGGCAAGCTTCCATGGGTGACGGGGCCGCGTGCGGTCAGCATCATGGCCGCGGCCCTGGCGATGGATCCGCCGTTGCTCACGGGTGTTCCTTCGCCGGTGGCCCGCACCATTCAGCGTGCGCTGGCGAAGAACGCCGACGAGCGGCACCCCTCGATGGCGGCGCTCGTGTCGGCGATGGACGACTCGCCCGGGGAGCTCTCGCTGCGCGCGCGTGCGCGTGCCATTCCTCGGCCGGCGTGGGTGGCCGGTCTCGTGATGGCAATCGTGGCCTCGATGGTCGTTTCGCGCGCGATGGTGCATCCCCGCGAGGCGCCGGCGGCCCCTGTCGCGTCGGGCACGCCGGCCTCGGCTTCCGCGGCGCCGGTGACCCTGGCGGCATTGCCGCTTTCGTCCTCGTGCCGTCGGGAGGTCGAGGCGCCGTTTCGCGAGGGCCTGCGTGCAGCGCGGGAGGCCACGTCGGAGCTTGCGTTTCGCGCGTTTCAAAAGGCCAACGCGATCGATCCGGCGTGCCCGGAGGTCGAGCTCCAGCTCGCGGTGACGTGGCACAATTTGGGGTATTCGATTGGCCTGGAGCGCGAGCAGTACCACCGTGCCGTGTCGCTGCGCGATGGATTGGGGCCGCGCGATCGTGCGCTGCTCGATGCGTTGGGGCCGCTGGTGGCCACGGAGCCGGCGGATCGCGCGGAGGCGGCGCGCCGGTTCGATGATGCAGTGGCGCGTTTTCCGCTGGATGCGCAGCTGCTCGAGCTCGCGGGCGGTGCGCTGCTCGCCTCGAGCGATCGCCCGAGCCTCGAACGGGCTCTCGAGCTCGGGCGGCGCGCCGTGCAAAGTGATGAGGCGTACGCGGGCGGTTGGGAGCTGCAGGCTCGGGCGCTGGAAGCGATGGGGCAGTTCGACGAGGCCGCGGCGGCCATCGAGCGATGCCTGGACCATGCGCCGGGATCGGCCGCGTGCCTCGCGCATCGGAGCCGGCGGCAGCGCGCAACGGGCCAGTGCACCGAGGCGGTCGCCACCACGCGACGCTGGCTGGCCAACGTGCCCACGAGCGCCGCGGCGTATTTGGAGCTGGCGAATGCGCTGGCGGCAGACGGCGCTTCTGCGGAATCGGTGAACATGGCGCTCGAGCAATTTCGAGCCAATGGCCCCGAGGACCGCCGCGATGCAGGATACACGTATTACCGCGCGCTCCTGGCGTCCCTGACGGGGGACTTCGGCCGCGCGGAGGAGCTCACCGGGAAGTTGCTTGGGCAACTGAAAAATTCGCCCATGGCCTACGAGCAGCTGCACGCGTCACTCACCTTGGTGAACCTCATGAACGAGACGGGCAAGGGGGCGCAGGCGGCCGCTCTCGTGGATCAATTCGTGCGGCGCAAGGACGCGTGGGTCGAGGGCGGTGCGGGCGCGGGGCCGTACGAGCCGGTTCTCTTGGCGATGCTCCTGCAGCACGGCAAGATTTCGCGCGAGCAGTGGGGGTTCGCGGCAGACCGCTGGGAATCGCGGGCGCGTGCGACGATGACCGCGCGCGAGGCGTGGGCGCTGCATTGGGGGCCAGCGAGCGAGACGCGCGAGGTGGCGCTCGATGCTTGGAGCCGCCGTCCCGCGGAAGTGGCGCCTTCGTCGGCGGACGGAGGTCAACTTGCCGAGATGTACGAAGGCCGCCTCGCGCTCATGGCGGGGCAATCCGCGGAGGCGATCCGTCTGCTCGAGTCGGCGACGCGAAGCTGTGACTGCCTGGAGCGCCCGTTCACGACGACCCTCTCGCACCTTTGGCTGGGGCAGGCGAAGGAGCAATCCGGCGATGCGGCGGGCGCGTGTGCTGCATACCGCGTCGTGCTCACGCGGTGGGGCACGAGTCCGCGATCGGTGACGGCGAGCGAAGCGAAAAAGCGCCATGTGGCATTAGGCTGCAAGGATGGCTGATCGCTCCGACATTCGCTGGTTTTCCGACGATGCATGCAAGTTGGACGAGTTTCGCGCGCTGGTCGAGCAAACGCCGGATCCGCGCGATTACCCGCACGCGGATGGTTTCGCGCAGAAGGGCATCGTGTACGACTGCCCGCGGTTACGTGGCGTCTTGGAAACGGCTGCAGGACGCGAAGGCGTGGCGCGCGAATGGGTTTCCGCGTTGAGCGACGGGCCAGGGCTCATTCTGTTGCGTGGCGCATTTCATGGGCCGGTTGTCGACCGGGCCACGGAGTCCTTCTTCGCGATGATTGCCGAGCAACGCGCCCGCGGCGCGGCCTCGGGCGATCACTTCGCCAAGCCTGGGGAAAACGATCGCGTTTGGAATGCGCTGGAAAAGCTGGCGGTGTCGGCCCCCGAGGTTTTCGCCGACTATTATGCGAACGACATGTTGGCGCTCGTATCGCTGGCGTGGCTAGGGCCGAATTACCAGGTAACGTCGCAGGTCAACGTGGTCAATCCCGGCGGGCAAGCGCAGCTTCCCCATCGGGATTACCATCTCGGTTTTCAATCGGATGATTTTACCGCGCGATGCCCCCCGCACGTGCACCGCCTCTCCCCCGTGCTGACGCTGCAGGGAGCGGTGGCCCATGGACCTATGCCGTTGGAGAGCGGGCCCACGCTGTATTTGCCTTATTCGCAGAGATACGAGTTGGGGTATCTCGCATGGCGCCGGCCGGAGTTTCGGGCTTACTTCGATGAGCACAAGGCTCAATGGCCTTTGGAAAAGGGGGATGCGGTGTTCTTCAATCCGGCCTTGTTCCACGCGGCAGGGCACAATCGCACGGCGGATACTCGGCGCATGGCGAACCTGCTGCAGATCTCGTCGGCCTTCGGGCGCGCCATGGAGAGCGTGAATCGGGAGCGCATGGTGAATGCGCTCTATCCCGTGCTTTTGCAGCGCAAGGGGGACGGTGCACTGCCCAATGTCATCGCGGCCGCGGCGGAGGGCTATCCTTTTCCCACCAATCTGGATCGCGATCCGCCGATTGGGGGGCTTGCGCCCGCGTCGCAGGCCGAGTTGGTCTCACGAGCCCTCGAGGATGGGTGGACGCCGGCGCGACTGCGCAGCGAGCTCGAGGCGGCCCGGGAGCGCACGGAGCCTTAAGAGAAATTCGCGAAGTTGGCCGGGCGCCGCTCGATGAAGGCGGTGAAGGCTTCGCGCGCTTCGTCGGAGGTGACGCGGTCGGCGAAGTGCTTTGCCTCCTCGTGAACGCGGGCGAGGACTTCGGCTTGCGGGCTGCGTGTGAGCGCCTTGGTGAGCCGCACGGCGCGCGGCGGTTTGGCCGCGATCTCCTGGGCGCGCTCACGCGCCACGGCGAGAAGGTCGTCGGGGGCGCCCACGACTTCGTTCACCAGGCCGATGGCGGCGGCCCGCTGCGCATCGATGACCGCACCACGGAGCAGGAGATCGTTCGCGGCGGCCTGGCCCACGCGGCGCGGGAGCAGAAGGCTCGACGCCGCCTCGGGCACGAGGCCAAGGCCGACGAAGGGCACGGAGAAGCGCGCGCTTTCGTGCGCATAGACGAGATCGGCGTGCAGGAGCATAGTCGTGCCAATGCCCACGGCCGACCCTTGCACCGCCGCGAGCAGCGGCTTGTCGAGTGCGACGAGGGCCTCGATGAAGCGAATCGGCGGCGCAGACGTCGGGTCGAGGCCGGTGCCGGAGAGGAAGTCATGAATGTCGTTGCCGGAGCAAAACGAATCACCCGACGCCGACAAGAGCACCACGCGTACGTCGGGGTTCTTCTGCGCCGCTTGCAGTGCCTCCGCCAGGGCTTCGTACATGGCAAAGCTCAGGGCATTTTTCTTTTTGGGACGATTGAGCGTCAGCTCGAGAAGATTCGAAGTCTGCGTCACGATGATATCGCTCATGGTTCTTCCTCCTTGGCATCGGCGCATTTGTCGATGATGGCATTCAAGAATCGGTAAACGACGTCCACTTCTTCCGGGGTGAAGCCCTCGGTCATCTCCGCGGTGGCGCGCCGGATGAGCGGCATGGCTTCCGCCCGCACCGACTCGCCCTTTGGCGTCAGCGACAATAGCGTGGCCCGCCCATCGCGCGGACTCGGCTCCCGCTTCACGAGCCCCGCCCGTTCGAGCCGCGCCACCATGCCGCTGACCCCCGATTTGTTCAAATCGAACAAATGGGCCACATCCGTCATCGTGGCCCCCGGTTTTTTGGCCAAATAGGCCAATGTCGCCAATTGGGACGACGACACCCCGAGCTCGCGAATCGTCGCCTCATTGGCGCGCGCCATGACCACACGGGCCGCTCGCGGCAGAAGAAAAAAGAGCCTCCGGTCCAGCGCCACATGAAGACACTGACAGAAATGGTTCACATGCGCAATAAATAGTGCGCATGCGTACTATTTTTGGCGCTGCAAAGCCCCCGACGCGCTCGCCAGGCGTCCGCGCACGTGCACCGCTCCCACGAGGACGGCGGGGCGCAAAAAGAGATTCGCAATGGGCACCGCCAGGAGTGCGGCGGTTGCAAGGCCGAAGCCTACGGCAAGCCCCGGGTGACGAGCGACGAGCGCGATTTCCTCGCCCCACGGCTTCGACAGGCGTGTGAGAACCTTGCCGAACTTGTGCACGATGCGGCGGAGCAACGCAGGCGTCGATTCCCAAATAGGGAATGCGGTCCAAGCGGCAAACCAGGGCAGGCGCGTCTCGCCTTCGGTCGGGTCGACGACACGTGCGCCGTCGAAGGCCTCGACGACAATCCAGTGCACGCTCCACGCGCCCGAGGCGATGAAGGCAAAGACGTCCCCGGTGAGAGGCACCTGGCGCAAGACGAACAGGAACGGTGCGGCCCCGAGGGCCACCAGGATGGCCGCTTGGACCATCCGAACGATGCGCGAATGGAGGCGCGATAGGAGAGGCTCCCCCTCGCCGAAGCCAAACACGCTCATGGTGTCGGCCGCCAGGCGCTCGTAGGTGTTGGCGAACAGCACCGAGGGAAGCGACGCCAATCCGACGATGGTTGCGTAGTAGCGAAAGATCAGATGCTGCGGGGTCGGGTCCCTTTTGAGCATCACCATGACGGCGGCCGCCGCGAGCACCAACAGCGCCGGCGCGATCGCGCGCTTGCGCAGCAATGGCTGCTCCCAGAGCACCCGCATGCCCAGGAACGGCTGCGCGACGCCGTACCAGAAACGCTCGGTCTCCGTTTCGGGCGGCGCCTCGGACGTGCGGGTGTGACGGGCAATTCGGTCGAAGGATGCACGCATGGCGACGATCCTTCGTACACGAATGGCTCTGCAAGTCCAGACTCGCTCGAGAGCGCGACTCGGACGCGGAGCCTGGTTGGTGCGGATCCCGTCACAGGTGTTACTCCCGCCCGTCGAGTTTCGGTGCCAAGACTATCTCACGCCCCACCACGAGCGATGAGCAGCAATGGCCATCGCGCTTCAGCCCTCGAGGCGCAGCAATGCGCTCCATCAAGGAGGTTTTCAAGCCATGACGACTTCAGACAAGAGCGGACGAAAAGGCGAACAGCCCGCCATGAAGACACCCCCGGTCGTGTCGCCGCAAGCGTGGGAGGAGGCTCGCAAACAGCTCCTCGTGAAGGAAAAGGCTCACACCCGTGCCCGTGATGCCCTGGCCGCCGAGCGCCGGCGAATGCCGTGGATGCTCGTGGAAAAGGCGTACGCCTTCGATGGGCCTGGGGGCAAGGCGAGCCTGCTCGACCTGTTCGAGGGCCGGCGGCAGCTCATCGTGTACCGCGCATTTCTCGAGCCGGGCGTTTTCGGCTGGCCCGAACACGCTTGCCGCGGCTGCTCGATGGTGGCCGATCAGGTCGCCCACGTCGCCCATCTGAATGCGCGGGACACGACGCTCGTCTTCGTTTCGCGTGCACCCCAGGCGGACATCGCCCGGGTGAAGGCGCGGATGGAGTGGAAGATCCCGTGGTTCACCATTACGGACACCTTCGATGCCGACTTCGGCGTAGACGAGTGGCACGGCACCAACGTGTTCTTCCGCGACGGCGACCGCATATTCCGCACCTATTTCATCAACAACCGCGGCGACGAGCAGATGGGAGGCACCTGGAACTACCTCGATATCACGCCGCTGGGCCGGCAGGAGGTCTGGGAGGATTCGCCCGAGGGCTATCCTCAGACGCCCACGTACAAATGGTGGAACTGGCACGACAGCTACGTCGCCGACGCACCGCCCGACAAGAAATGGGTCGAAATCTCGTCCGCCGGCGAGGCCGCGTTCCGAAAGGAGTCCGCGAGCACGAAAGCATGACGTTCACGTCACCTCGAGACATGCCTCGCGCCCACGACGCTCCCACACGACGCTGCCGATGACAGCGCACAACACCAAGACGCCGCCGAGCATCGTAGCGCCCTGCGGCGTCTCGCCAAACGCGAGCCAAACCCAGAGAGGAGCGAGCGCCGTTTCGAGGGCTCCGATCAGTGCCGTCTGCGCGGCTTGGAGACGCCGAAAGCAATGAGCGTCGCCACGTCCTGTCCGTTCGCCGGCCAGCCGGAGACAAAGGGCAGGCTCACCACTTAGCGTGAGCGAGGCCACGAAGCAGGCCATGCCACAGCTAGAGAGTAAGCAGAATAAGAGCCCAATGCGCCCCATCGCGGCAAAGGCGCGCAAGGTGTCGCGCCGTTCCTTCGCCAAGATGAAGACGAAACTGGTCATCGCACCGAATAGGCCGCGCCAGAACAGCAATGCGGCAATATCGAGCGGCACGGCCCGCGTAAAATAGCCCGCGGTGCTCCACAGGACGGCCGCCGCCGCCACCAAGAGGAGACCCAGGCGATGCGGGGCAAGCATGTGCAGTGCCATCGATGTCACTTTTCTCGTGACCAGGCTTGCGCCGTGGCACGCTCCGAGGAAACCTGCTTGGGATCGATGGATGCCGATGAAAGCAGTACCCCCTGACAGGGGTATGTCAGCATTGTCGCGGACCGAGGAGAGGGAACCGCCAAGCCGCCAAGAGTTGGGAGGCCGTGCGGTGCTTCAGCATGTCAATGAAATTTGGCGACCTTGGCGACTTGGCGGTTTTCCAATTCTGTTCGAGGGTCGTGCTCACTGATTAGACCGTTCCACGGTGGCCCGATGTCCGGCATTCGCTATTCGCGAATCGCGAATAGCGAATCCATCGGATCCCCCCTCGCCCTCGCCGTCGGCCGGGCGCTCGAACTGGGGAAGAGGGAACCGCCAAGACGCCAAGGACGCCAAGGATTGTGAGGGAGTGTGGCGCTTCAGCACATCAGTGGAACTTGGCGACCTTGGCGACTTGGCGGTTTTCCACCTCTGTTCGAGGATCGTGCTCGCTGATTAGCCCGTCGCACGGTGGCCCGACGGCCGGCATTCGCGAATCGCGAATCCATCGCACCCCCCTCGACCTCGTCGCCGGCCGGGCGCTCGAACTGGGGAAGTGAGAGGGAACCGCCAAGGCGCCAAGATTGGGGCGGCGTGTGGGTGCTTCAGCACATCAATCCATCTTGGCATTCTTGGCGCCTTGGCGGTTTTCTCGCTCCTTCTTCCTCGTTTGCACACGCGTACGGCGGAAGAACGAGTGGCTAGTGCGCGGTGCGCCATCGGCTCCCGGGGGACATCGTGCCGCCAATGTGGCGGTGGCTCTGTATTGGCGAGAAAGCGTGCGAGCATGCTCTCACCATGTTTCGAACTTCCACGCGTCCAGGGGTTTTAGCTGCTGCACTCCTCGCTTCGCTGGGTCTCGTGACGTCTGTTGCGCGGGACGCGGAGGCCGGGATTATTGAAAGCCAAATGACGAGCCGGCCCTTTCCGGGCGTGTTGCTCGTTGAAGGGAAGACTCGTGCGCCTGCGAGTGCGTTTCACGCGAGCATCGTGTCGCTGTGCGCGAGCGGGATTCGTCTCGATGCGACGGCCACGCCGACGGCGCTGCGTACGGTTCCATCGTGGGCCACGCGGGTGGGGGCCAAGCTGGCGCTCAATGGCGACTTTTTCAAACCGGCGCCGCGCGTTTATGGGATTGCCGTGGGCGGCGGCATCGAATGGCCCATCGAGAAGATGGGAATCGACCCGGACGTGTCCGGTGAATGGTATTACGACCACTTTGGATGGATTGCCGTGGGGCCAGGGTGGGTCGACTTTACGCATACCGGTGAGGCCAAGGCGCATGCCGATGAACTCGGGCTCGCGCACGGCTTCATGCCGCGGACGATGACCCACGATATACCGCCGGGGACCCTCGCGCTGGTGAGCGGCTTTCCCGAATTGGTGACCGAAGGGACGCGCTACACGTGCGCCAACCCGACGGCGAGCACCTGTTTTCCCGATCGCGCCGACATGCGCACGCGCAATCCGCGCACCGCGATGGGCTTATCGTTCGACCGCAGCATCATCGTATTTGCCGTGGTCGATGGGCGCTCCAGTGTCTCTGCGGGCATGTACGGCACCGAGCTCGCCGAGCTCATGGAGGAGCTCGGCGCATGGCAGGCTTTCAACCTGGATGGAGGCGGCTCCTCGGAAATGTGGCTCGCGGGGCGCGGCACGATCAGCGCGCCCTCCGACGGCCGCTCTCGCGCGGTGGCCAATCACTGGGGCGTCTTCGTCGACGACGCACCTGCAGCACATTGCGCGTACAGCAGATAGATGCCCGAGCCTCGATAGAGCTCGTCCTGCACGGTCGTCACGTCGTAGCCGTGACGAATTAACAGCTGCTCGATGTGCTGCACACGGCCATCGATGTCGTGCACCTCGATGGCGAGCGCGCGAATCTTGGGCCAATCGGCGGGCTCGATGCCCATGAGGACATCGAGCTCGCTTTTTTGGACATCGATTTTCAGAAGATCGATGCGCTCGATGCCTTCGTCGCGCACGATGCTCGACAGCGTGCGCAGCCGGCAGGTGAGACGTTGACCCTTCACGCGCTGCGTGAGGAGATCTTCCGTGTGCGCCATGACGTCGTTCATACCCGCGGCGTCGTGATCCATCTGGTTTTGCAGAATGGCACGCAGAACAGCCTTCTCCTCGTTCGCGTCGCCGTAGACGGACGACATGCCCGAGGAATGCGGATAAAAGGTGAAGTCGGCCGTCCGTTCCGTATCGGACAATCCCATATCGAACAATCGGGCGCGGACGCCGTGCCTGGTGAGGTTGCGGCGCAAAATATCGAACGTGGGCGCCGACGGCTCGAAGGCATACACCGTCGCATTTCGACGGAGGCCATGAACGAAGAGGGAAAATAGGCCGATGTTCGCCCCCACGTCGAACACGCACGCGTTCTCCGGCAGATCGCCAATATGACGGACGTAGGTACGATGTTCGAAGATATCCTCGTAGAAGTGGTCCGTTTCCGCCTTGTTTTGGTGAACGATCTCGAGCCCGTTCGGCAAGCGATACGGCAAAGAGTGCCCACTCTGCGCGTCTGGCGGGAGCCCTGAATTCAAGGCTTTGGCAAACTGCGCAATCGTGGGGTGCTCGAAAAAGAGGCCCAAGCTAGCCTGAATCCCCCACGCCTTCTCCAGTCGCTGCAGAATGGAAATGGCCAACAGCGAGTGCCCGCCCAACTCGAAAAAATTGTCGTGAATGCCGACGCGCTCCGCCTTGAGCACCTCTTGCCACGCGTCAACGAGGCGCTGCTCCAGTTCGTCCCGTGCGGGAGCATGGTCCGAAGGTTGCGGCCGGTCCATGGAACGGAGTCGTTCCAATGTCGTTTTCAGCAGCTCCTTGTCGGAGATGCCCTCGTACGAAGCCCGCAGCGATGGAAACGCCGGGCCATGTTGCATGGCCAGGCTACTCAGCGCGCGCCCCGGGCCCACTTCCAGAAAGACGCGCCCGGGGGCATGCCGAAGCACCTCGAGGCCGGCGGCAAATCGGACGGGCTTGCAGAGGTGCTCGACCCAATACGCGGGGTTCGTTGCTTGGGCAGCGGTGACCCACGTACCCGTGACATTCGAAATGTACGGAATGCGCGGGGCACGGAGCGAGCAGCCTTCGAGCAGCTTACGGAATTCGTCCGCCGCAGGATCCATCATTCGCGAGTGAAACGCATGCGTCGTGGAAATGCGCACGGCCGGCTGCTGGCTGCCGTTCAGGCGCGCCTGCGCGGCCTCGATGGCGTGCGTCGTTCCCGCGAGGACGCACAATGACTCGCCATTGACCGCGGCCAGGGAGAGGTGCTCGCCCAACAACGGCTCGATCTCGCGCTCGGAGTGCGGCACCGCGAGCATCGCACCCTCGGGAAGCCGTTGAATGAGTTGCGCGCGCCGGGTCACGAGCCGCAGCGCCTCGGGAAGCGAGAGGACCTCGGCCAAGCATGCTGCGACGTATTCGCCAATGCTGTACCCCAGCATGGCGTCCGCCTGAATGCCCCACGAAATCCAAAGTTGCGCCAGCGCATACTCGATCACGAAAGTGGCCGGCTGCGCCACATCGGTTCGATCCAGCGCAACGTTGGTGGATGGTCCGCGGCGAAGCATGGCGCGCAGATCCAGCTTGGGCGACGCGGGCGGTGGCTCGCGCCGGGGCGGATAGAGCACCGTGCGCAAATCCATGTCCAAAAGCGGCTTGACGATGTCGCAGCAGATGTCGACCTGCCCGCGAAATACGGGTTCCGTCTGATAAAGCTCCGCGGCCATGTGGACGTACTGCTCGCCGAGCCCGGGAAAGAGGAATGCGATGCGCGAGCTCATAGAAACGCCTGAACCCCGGTTATTTCTCGGCCAACGATCAGCGATTGCATATGGTCCGTTCCTTCGAGGGTGAAGATGCCTTCCATATCCGCCTGGTGCTTGGCCACGTGGTAATCGAGCAAAATGCCATTGCCGCCGAGCAAATCGCGCGCGTCGGCCACAACCTGCCGCGCCTTCAAGCACGCCTGCATCTTGGCCATGGCTGCGATGCCCGCGGTCATTCGGGGCGAGTCCATCAATTGACTCATACGAAGACAGAGCAGTTGCATACTGGTGACCTCGGCCAGCATCCGCGCGAGCTTTTGCTGCACCAATTGGAAGTGCGCAATGCTCTTTCGGAATTGAACGCGCTTCTGTGCATAGGCCAGCGCATGCTCGTAGCAGGCCATGGCATGGCCTAGCGCAATCCAGGCGACCAGGCAGCGTGAGTTGGTCAGAATGTGCGTAAAATCATTGAACGTGTTGGCGTGGGCGAGGCGATGGCTTCCCGGAACGCGCACGTTGTCGAGCGTGATTTCGGCCTGGAGCACGGCCCTTTGGGAGACCTTTCCGGTGATGACCTTCGTATGAAACCCGGGGGTGCCCTTTTCGACGAGGAACGCGCCCACCTGATTGGCATTCAGGCGCGCCCACACGATGACCACGTCGGCGATGGAGGCGTTGCCAATCCATTTCTTCGCGCCGTGGAGTACCCAGTCCTCGCCGTCGCGGCGAGCGCTCGTCTCGAAGAGAACGACGTCGGAGCCATGCTCGGGCTCCGTCATGGCAAATGCGCCTATTTTCTCGAGCCGGGCCATGGCCGGCAGCCAGCGGTCTTTTTGCGCTTCCGAGCCGCATCGGTCGATGGTGGCCATGGCCAACCACGAGTGCACGCCGAAAATCGTATTCAAGCTGCCATCGCCACGCGTAAGCTCCGCGGCCGCGAGCCCCACCGCCGTGGGACTGAGGCCAGGGCACCCGTATCCTTTGATGCTGCCGCCCGCGAGCTTCAAGTCCGCGAGCTTCGCCAGGAGCTCCACGGGCATCTCCGCGCGCTCCCAATACTGCCCCGCCACCGGCAAAACCTCCCGGTCGCAAAACGCCCGCACCCGCAACCTGACGGCGCGCTCCTCCTCGGTGAGAAGATCATCAATGTGAAAAAAGTCCGGAACCATAGAATCTCCACGTGCTGCGCGGTGGAACGGCTAGAGAGAATTCACATGAAGGCGGGAAGGCGGGAAGGTATTTTGATTGGGTCTCAGGTGTTTATTTGAAAATCTCAAACCCTTCCCGTCTTCCCGCCTTCATGTTCAAATTTCTATATTTTTTTTAGGCCGCCTTGCCGTTGCTCGATTTGCGGCGGAGTTGCTCTTTTAGCTCCGTGAGGGTGCGGCGGGGGTTGTCGTGAATGAGTTGGAGCAAGAAGGCGAAGCTTTCGGCCATGCGCGGGATGGTGTCGGCGTCGAAACAATCGCGGTAGTATTGAAAGCGAAGACCAATTTGGGCGATGGGGAGCACCTCCAGCTTCAATGGGATGCCGGTGCGCGCGGTCTTCATATTTCCTTGGGCCCAATGGCGGCCGACGGTGAGGGCGTAGGTGTCGAGTGGCTGGCTCTGGTACGTGATGTAGCTCTGGAAGGGGAGCGGCTCGTCACGCAATTGGCTTTCTTCCCAGATGGTCAGCGCCTCGGCGTACTCGTAATTCTTCATTTCCCAAAGGACCGGTTGCAGCTCCTTCATCCAGGAAAGGAACGACGCGCTCGGACGGACGCGCAGCCGCAGCGGCAGCAGATTGATCATATTGCCCACTGTGTATTCGATGCCCTCCATGTGGGCGGGACGCCCCGAGACGACCAGGCCGAATACCACATCGTCGTCGCCGGTCTCCGCGGAGACGACCAGCGACCAAACCCCCGCGATGAAGTTCGAAAACGTCATCTGGTGGCGTTTGCATAGATCGTACAGCCCGCTCGACAACTTGGGCGATAGGAACACCTCTCGGCAAAGCGCCTCATTTTCCGCTTCGAACGGCGCATCGTAGGTGACGAGTCGATTGGGCTTGGAAAACCCTTCGAGCATGTTGCGCCAGAACGCGTGCGCCTTGCTGCGATCCTGCTGCCAGGCCCACTCGAGCACGTCCTTGTAGGGCCGCGGCGATTTCAGCTCGGCGGGGCGCCCCTCCCGCAGCGCCGCATAATGCAGCAGCGCATCGCGCAAGAACATGGACATCGACCAGCCGTCCTGGAGCAAATGGTCCAGCGTGTAGACGAAAACGTAGTCGTCCTCGTCCAGTCGGATCAGGCCGATACGGACATGGGGCGCCTGGTGGAAGTCGAACCCGCGCTGAAAGTCCTCCGCGAGAAACGCTTGCAGTGCGTCTTGTTGCGCATCGTATGCAAGATGCCTCAGGTCAACCTGGTTGACCTCGGGGGTTGCCCGCTTGAAAACGACCTGCACCGGCTTGGGCAGACCCTCCCAGAGAAACCCCGTGCGCAGCGCGCTGTGGAGTGCCACCGTTTGCTGCCAGGCCTGCGCGAAAAGAGCAGGGTCGAATTGCTCGTTGCGAATGCGGTAGTGCGGCTGCGTAAGGTACAGCGCGGGATCCTGGAGCGTCTGGTAGCGACGTATTCCCCATCGCTGGTACGACGTCGTGGGGTACACGGCCTCGACCTCGTCCAAGTTGGGAACGAGCCCCGCGATGTCTTCGAGCCCCGGCAGGCGATCCCCAGCCGCCTCTTGCCGAGGAGCCTCTTCGCGGTGCCCCATGCCCTCGAGAAGCGCCGCCACGGTGCGAAACTCGAACAGCTGTTTGGAGCTGAAGACGAAGCCCGCCTCCCGAGCCCGCGAAATCAGGAGGATGCTGCGCACCGAATCGCCGCCCAGTGCAAAGTAGTCGTCATCGCGGCCCACGCGCTCGAGGCGCAACACCTCGCCCCAGATTTGCGCGAGCCGCCGCTCGTCCTCGGTTTGGGGCTCGACATACATCGTTTGCAGCGTCTCCTGGAGCTTCTCCGGCGGCGGCAGCATGCGCCGGTCCAATTTGCCATTGGGGGTCAACGGCAACGCGTCGATGGGTACGATGGTGCCCGGAACCATGTATGCAGGGAGACGTTGCTGAAGGTGATGGCGAATCCGCGGGGCGAGCTCCGCGAAGGGCAGTTGCCGCGGCGGATTCGTAAAGCCTTGCCAGAACGAGGTTGGACGCGGCGCCGGTGCGTCACTCGGCTGTGTCACGGCCTCGTATTGCAAGCGGGTGCGCCGCAAGGTCACGTGGTACGTACCGCTCGCGCCCTCGTCCGGGGAGGAGCAGCCGATGCTCACGTCATACCCGAGTTGCGCTCCCAGTGCCCAGATGTCCTCCGGATCGACGGCCACCGGTGGATCTGCCTGAAGCCGCGCGCGGAGCTCTCCCACGGTTTGCAATTCCGTGCCGCCCGCAAGGAGCGCCATGATCCGCATCTCGCGGGCGAGACGCGCGTCGGGAACGTGCTCCAAGTGCACGACGGTGAAAGGCGACTGCTCCTGCAGGCGCTCGCGAAGCCCCGCCAAGGTCAGCGCATCGCGCCGCCAGTTCCACGTGGGGCCGCTCTCCGCAACGGGCCTTTGCCCCATGCGCAAGAACACGTCGTACCGAAAACGGGTTAGCTCATTGTGCACGCGGCCACGGCGCAATTGAATTTCCACGCTCCCGATGGCGGGAACCTGCTCGCGCAGCGCCTCGAAAAAGTCCGGCGCGACGAGCAACTCGTTCTCCAAGCGGATCTGCTCTTTGATTTGCCGGCGTAGCTCCTCGCACGGTAACGCGTCGGGGGCTTTATGGAACTGCACCGACGTATGGTACGCCTCCAAGAGTTGACGATTGCGCACGTCGGCCACGACGATGGTGCCCTCGGGCACCACCGTATGCGCGGCCTGCTCCAGCACGTTCAGCAGGTAGCGAACATCCGGAAAATACTGAATGACGGAATTGATGAAGATGCAATCGAAGCGCGACGCCTTCAAGTCCGCGATGTCGTGCGCCTGCCGTTCTTGCAGCTCCACGTGCGGAGGCAAATCCGTCTGGCCTTGCAGAGACGCGAGCGCGCTCGCCGAGCCATCCGTGGCCAAGTAATACTCGGTGTGCGGGGCAATGCGTGTCAGATGCAGACCGGCGCCGCACCCTAGTTCGAGCACGCGTCGAGGACGAAGCGCGAGAACGCGATCGGCCGTGTGCTCGACCTGCTCACGCATCTCCTCGGCCGAAATGAGGTCCCCCGTATAACTGCTATTCCAACCAATGGTATTCAGCGCGGGAACGGCCTGCTGGTAAACTTCATTGTAAAGGGCAAGCCAGCCCTCGACGTGCTCCTGGTGCGTGGCCTGCTCGTCCGGTGAATAGGCAGAATCGGGTACCACGTACGCCACCAGGCGCGCCTCGCCCGGGGCATCCTCGCGCAGTGCAATTGCAGCTTCGCGCACGGCTGGGTGCTCGCGCAGAGCAATCTCGATTTCCTCCAGTTCGATGCGATAGCCATGGAACTTCACCTGCTGGTCCTTGCGGCCCAAGAATTCCAGGTTCCCATCGAGTCGAAGCCGCGCCTGGTCCCCCGTGCGGTAAAGCCGCTCGCCCGAAGGGACGTGCACGAAGCGCTCCGCCGTCAATTCGGGCGCATGCAGATACCCGCGCGCCACCCCGCGTCCTCCGAGGTACAAATCGCCCACGCCGCCAATGGGAACGGGTTGCAGCGCATGATCGAGCACGTACGCCGTCGTATTGGCAATGGGGCGTCCAATGGTGATGCTCTCCGGCGCCGCCGGAATGCGCGCGGCCGTGGCCCAAATCGTCACCTCGGTGGGGCCGTAGAGATTCCATAGCTCGCCACCGGTGGCCAGCAATCGGTCCGCGAGATCTTTGGGCAGCGCTTCGCCGCCCACGAGCATCTTGATGCCCTGCGCGTTGGTCCACCCGCTGTCGAGGAGCATGCGCCACGTGGCCGGCGTCGCCTGCAGCACAGTGGCCGCCGTGCTCTCGAGAAGCTCCGCGAGCAGGTAGCCGTCGGTGGCCTGTTCGCGTGTGGCGATGCAGACCGTGGCGCCGCAAACGAGGGGCAGATACAACTCCAGCCCCGCGATGTCGAACGAGATCGACGTCACCGCCACGAGCCGATCGCCGGCGTTCAATCCGGGCTCGGCGCGCATGCTGGCGAGGAAGTTCACGACATTGTCGTGCAGAACCTCGACCCCCTTGGGTCGGCCGGTCGACCCCGAGGTGTAGATGACGTACGCCGGGTGCTCGGGCGCGCTCAAATCCTCGATGGGCTCGGGGCTCTCCTCGGCCATGAGCTCGATCGGCATCACGGGCGCCCCGCACTCCGGCAGCGCGTCCCGCAAGTGCCCCTGGACGAGAAGCAGCGATACTTGCGCATCCTCGAGCATCAGCGCCAGACGCTCCCGTGGGTATTCGTGATCGAGCGGCACGTACGCGCCCCCCGCCTTGAGAATGCCCAGGAGCCCGACGAGCAACCACGGCGAGCGCTCGATGCAAAGTCCAACCCGCGTCTCGGGGCCCACTCCGCGTTTTCGCAGGGCGCGGGCCAGGCGATTGGCCTGCGCATCGAGGCGCGCATACGTCCAGGATTCGCGACCGCAAACGATGGCCGTCGCCTCGGGGGTGCGGGCCGCCTGCTCCTCGAACGAACGATGGATGCATGTTGCAGGTACATCCAGGCGCGGCCCATGGCTCCACTGCAGCAGCAGCTCGCGCTCGCCCTCGGCGAGGAACGGCAGCTCGTCGAGACGCTTCGACGGATCCTCGGTGACCGCGCGCAGGATCACGAGAAAGCGCTCGGCCATCATGGCAATGGTCTCTTCGTCGAAGAGGTCCGAGTTGTATTGCAAAACGTCGCTATCGCCCTCCTCGTAGAGAAAAGCGCTCAACTCGAACATCGAGGTGCCATTGTCCAGGTGGCACGACTCGAACGTGAGCGACTCCGTATGAAACGGAGGCATATGGCTTTTCTGGGCGGCGAAGAAGATCTGGAAAAGCGGCGAGCGGCTGGTATCGCGTTCGAGGTGCAACTCGTCGATGACCCGCTCGAAGGGAAGGCTCAAATTGTCGAGCGCACCGAGCAAGGTATGCTGCACTTGCCGGAGCAGCTCTCGAAAGGTGAGCTGCCCCTGCGGCTTGACGCGCACAGGCAGCGTGTTCACGAAATAGCCAATCAGCGGCTCCGTTTCCGAATACGGGCGATGCGCCACCGGTGTGCCCACGATGACATCCGTCTGGCCCGTGCACCGGTAGAGGAGCACGCTGAAGGCTGCGAGGGTCGTCATGTAAAACGTGGTGCCCGCCGCCCGACCGAGATCTTTGATGGCCTGTTTGAGCTCCGGCGAAATCACGAATCGATGCAGTTTTCCGTGGTAGGTAAGATGGGCCGGGCGCGGATGATCCGTGGGGATCTCGAGCACGTTCTCGCGATCGGCGAGCTGGCGCGTCCAATAGGCAACTTGCTTTCGGTGCTGCTCATTGCCAATCTGCTCGATCTGCCAGGCCGCAAAGTCGCCGAATTGAAAGGGTAGCTCGGGCAACGAGCCCTCTTCCCCGCGGGCATAGGCATCGTAATAGTGGAACCACTCCCGGAGAAAGATGCCGAGCGACCAGCTATCGTAAATGATGTGGTGAATGAGAAAGAAGAGAACGTGGTCGTCGGGACCGAACCGGTAAACGCGGGAGCGAAAGAGCGGCGCCTGGTCGAGCGGGAGCGGGTTCTTGGATTCCTCGTCGATGAGGTTCTCCAAAAAGGCATTCCTCTCGCTCTCCGGAAGCGACATGGGCACGACGGGGATCTGCACAGTGAGCTTTGGCAGAATGACCTGGCTCGGCTCTCCGCGAAACGTGGAGAGCAAATAGGTGCGCAACACCTCGTGCCGCTCGATGAGCTTGTTGAGCGCGCGTTCCAGAAGCGAAACGTCGAGCGGCCCGGAGATGCGCAAGGGAATGCTGACGTTGTAGACCGCCGTACCGGGATCCCAATGTTCGAGGAACCAGAGTCGCTGCTGGGCAAACGACAGCGGAGCGACATTGCGCTGCGCGCGCGGCGGGATCTTCGCCGCGGGAGGCTTCTTCCCCGAGAGTCGTTTCTGCAGGAGGGCGCGTTTTTCGGCAGAGAGCTGGGCGATGCGGTTGGATTGGTCGAGCATGGCGGGTACCTATTCGTGGACGTGCAGGGATTCGATTTCTTCGAGGATGGTCAGCTCGACCAGGTCGGCCATGCCGGCGACGGTCGTCTTTTCGAGAAGATCTTTGAGCGAGATTTCGACGTCGAATTGCTCTTTGAGTCGCGTATGCAATTGAATTCCCAAGAGAGAATTGCCACCGAGGTCGAAAAAGTCGTCATGAAGGTCGATGGTGGGTGTGCCGAGCAGCTCGTGCCAGAATCGAAGGATGATTCGTTGGGAGTCGCTGATCTCCGTCGCCTCCACGAAGGCGGGGCTCTCTCGAGGCACAATGGGCGGCTCCTCCAGCGTGTTCTCGGCGTCAATCCAGCAGCGCTGTCGTTCGAACGGGTACGTCGGCAGGACGAGGCGGGAGCGGCGGGTGTGCCCGAGAATGGCTCGGCGGTCGATGGCGCCGCCAGCCGCCCACAACTTGCCCAGGGCCTGCAGCATCGACTCCGCTTCGGTGTTCGCCTTGGCGGAGGGAATCGATGCGAGGATGACTTGTTCGCTGCCGCGCTCGTGCGGGTGGACGAGCGAGGACAAGGTCCGGCCCGGGCCCACCTCGAGGAGGATCCATTTCGATTGGGCGAGGAGCGTGGACATGCCCTGGGAGAAACGCACCGGCTCGCGCAAATGACGAACCCAGTATTCGGGATCCATGGCCTCGTCGGCGGTGATCCATTGGCCGGTGACGCCGGAGAGGTAGGGCGTCTCGGGCTGGCGCAACGTCACCTGCTCGAGGACGCGCCGGAATGCGCCCACGATGGGGTCGACCATGCTGCCGTGTGAAACGAGGGACACCGGAAGACGGTTGTGGACGATGCCGCGGCGCTGCAATTCCGTTTGCAGCGCGTCGATGGCCTCGAGGGGACCCGATATCGAATGAACGCCGGGCGCATTGAAGGCGGTGATGGCCACATGCTCGCCCGCATGCTCGACCAAGCCGCGCAACACCGACTCGTCGGCCAAGACGGTGAGGATGGCGCCGCGCGGAAGGCCCTGAAGAAGCCGCTCGCGTGCAGCCACCAGGCGAAGGGCATCGGGCAGATCGAGGACCCCGGCCAAGGTGGCGGCGACGTATTCGCCCATGCTATGGCCCATGTACGCGTGAGGCTCGACGCCCCAGGAAAGCCAGAGCTGCGCCAGCGCATACTCGAATGCGAAGAGCGCCGGTTGGGCACCAAGCCCCGCTTTGGGGGCCGCTCCTGGGAGCGACGAATCCATGTGCTCCGCGCAGCGGGCCATGGCGGCGCGAAATGCGGGTTCACGCTCGTACAGCTCGCGCCCCATCTGTTCGTACAGGGGCACCTGACCGGGAAACATGAACACCACGGGCGTCTCGGCGTGCGGGCGCTTGGTGAACACGCGTTGGGGCGGCAGCTCCCTCAACGTCGCCACGGCGTCGTGGGTGTCGCGGCAAACGAGTGCACGGCGATGCTCGAAGGCCTTTCGCCCGACCTGGAGGGTATAGGCGACGTCTGCCAGGTTCGCGTCGGGGTGCGACTCCAAGTACGCGAGCAGGTTGCTCGTGCTTCGTTGCAATGCCGCCTCGCTCTTTGCCGATAGGAGCAAGAGCTGCCAGTCCGTCGCCGGATCGGACGGCGCACGCAAACACGGTTCTTCGAGAATCACGTGCGCATTGGTCCCGCCCACGCCAAAGGCGCTCACGGCAGCGCGCCGCGGATGGTCTCCTCTTTCCCACGCGCGGGGCTGCGTATTGACGAAGAAGGGGCTGCGAGCAAAGTCGATTTGCTCATTGGGCGCCTCGAAGTGCAAACTCGGCGGAATGCACGCGTGGTGCAGCGCCAAGGCCGTCTTGATGAAGCCGGCCGCCCCCGCCGCGGTGTCCATGTGACCTACGTTGCTCTTGAGGGAGCCGAGGGCGCAGAAGCCCTCCCGCTCCGTGGCCGCGCGAAACGCCTTCGTCAGCGCCGCCACCTCGATGGGATCGCCCATCGCGGTGGCGGTGCCATGGCACTCGACGTACTGAATCGAATCCACGGGCACATCGGCCAGAAGTTGCGCCGTGCGGATGACGTCCGCCTGCCCATCGATGCTCGGCGCGGTGTAACTGACCTTGGCCGCGCCATCGTTGTTGATGGCCGACCCGCGAACCACCGCATGAATCGTATCGCCGTCCAGCAGCGCATCGTCCAGGCGCTTCAAAAGCACCAGCGCCGCGCCCTCGCTCTGCACGGTGCCTTGGGCGCGTGCGTCGAACGTCCGCGTGTGCCCATCGGGCGAATTCTTGTTGTTCTCCTGATAAAGATATCCCGTCACCTGCGGAATGCTCAGCGCCACGCCACCAGCCAGGGCCATATCGCACTCTCGGTTCAAGAGCGCCTGGCAAGCCATATGAATGGCCACGAGGGAGGTCGAGCAGCCCGTTTGCACGGTCACGCACGGTCCTTTGAGATTCAGCTTGTACGCCAGGCGCGTGGTCAGGTGATCTTTGTCATTCGCCAGCACCAAGTGGTACGGATCCACGGAGTGAACCAATTCGCGATTGGGCCACAAGTTATTCAGTAGGTAACTGGAAATCGCCGACCCTGCAAATACCCCCACCGAGCCGGCGTAGGCATCCAGATCGTAGCCTGCCCGCTCGAACAACTCCCATGCGCACTCCAGAAAAAGGCGTTGCTGCGGATCGGTGTAGGCCGCCTCTCGATGCGAAAAGCCGAAGAACAGCGGGTCGAACATTTTGATGCCGCGGACCACCCCGCGCGCTTTGACGTACTTCGGATGGCGCAGGGTAGCTTGATCCACTCCGGCGTCGGCGAGCTCCTCGTCCGAGAAAAACGAGATGGATTCTCGACCTTCGCGGATATTCTTCCAAAAGGGCTCGATGCCGTCGGCACCGGGGAAGCGGCCATTCATGGCCACGACCGCGATCAAATCGTGCTGCTCCTGCTGCTGAACCACGTTTCCCATCGATGTTCCTGTCCAAACCTCGGTCGACTCGGCGGTCGCCGCGCGCGGGTTTCTCGTTTGAGGATGATTGTGAACTATTGCGCGATCTTCCGTCGCCGTTCGGCTTGACGGGAGCGGGAAGAGCGCATCGTATTGGCCTTTTCCTTCGTCTGCGCGAAGGTCGATGCGGGCGTGAAATCTTCGCTGAGGAATTTCGCCAGCGACGAGATGCTCGGGTACTGGAACAAGGTAATCAGTGCGAGCTTTTTATCGAGTACTCCGTTTAGCTTACTCAACGTGCGCGGCATGAGCAGTGAGGAGCCACCCAGATCGAAGAAATTGTCGTGGACCCCCACGTTCTCGCGATGGAGGACATCTTCCCAGACCGCCGAGATCTTCTTCTCCAGCTCGGAGCGCGGCGCAACGTAGTCGTTTTCGCGCGGTGGCGTGGGACTTCCCATTTGGGCGAGGCATTTCCGGTCGATCTTGCCGTTGGGGGAGAGCGGCAATGCATCGAGCACGATGAAATGGGCCGGCACCATGAAGCTGGGGAGCTGTTGGCTGACGTGCTGGCGCAGATCGCTGGCTTTGACTTCGTGCTCGGCGGCGCGTCCCACGTAGGCGACCAATTGCTTGTGCCCGGGAATGTCCTCGCGCACCAGGACGGCCGCATCGGCGATGGAAGGATGGGCGCGTAGGGTGGCTTCGATCTCGCCAAGCTCGATGCGATAGCCGCGCAGTTTGACTTGGTGATCGAGGCGTTCGAGAAATTCGAGGGTGCCATCGGGCAAGTAGCGCCCGCGGTCGCCCGTTTTGTAGAGCCGCACGCCATCGATCGCGGGCGTTTCCCCGGCGAGGGTGATGAAGCGCTCGGCGGTGAGCTCCGGACGATGCAGATAGCCGCGAGCCAGGCCCGCGCCGCCGATGTAGATTTCCCCGGGCACGCCGACCGGCACCGGCTGCAGGTGCGGGTCGAGGACATGGATCTCCGTGTTGGAAAGGGGAATACCAATGGGAACGATGGTTCCTTCGCTCGGGGGACGCCGGACGTGGTGGTACGTCGCAAACGTCGTGCTCTCGGTGGGGCCATAAACATTGAGCAGGCGCCCGGGCGGCCCGTGTTCGAGCACCGCCTTGACGCAGCCACCATCGAGCGCATCGCCGCCGATGAGCACATCGCGCACCGAGCGAAGGCCCGCAGGCGCCGCGTGGGCAATGAGATGGAACAACGCGGTGGTGAGAAACAAGACGGTAATGCCCTGTTGCCGAACCTGCTCGGTGAAGTCTTGGGGCGAGATGGCCACCTCCTTGTCGATGCCAACGAGGCAGGCACCGTGGAGGAGCGCTCCCCATATCTCGAAAATGGCGGCGTCGAACGATGCATTCGAGGCCTGGGCTATCTTATCCTCGGGGCGAATATCGATGTAATTGGTCCGGAGCACGAGCCGGTTGATCGCGCGGTGCGGAATGGCGACGCCTTTGGGCCGCCCGGTCGAGCCCGAGGTGTAAATGGCATAGGCGAGATGGTCCACATGGCCGCCCTGCCGCGGATTCTCCGTGCTCTCCGTGCGGAGCACGTCGCGCTGCGTGTCCACGTTCACCACCGCGGCCTCGTGCGATGGCAATGCTTGAGCAAGCTGCCGATGGGTGAGCAGCACGTGCACGCGCGCGTCGGAGAGCATGAAACCGATTCGCTCCTGCGGATAACCCGGGTCGAGTGGCACATGGACACCGCCGGCCTTGAGGATGGCGAGCAGGCCTATGACCATGTCCAGGGAGCGATCCATGTAGAGCCCCACCGGCGTTTCGGGGCCAACGCCCCTTCGCATCAAATGGTGCGCGAGCCGATTGGCCTCCTCGTTCAATCGACGGTACGTCCGGCGCTCTTCGTGCCACACCACGGCGATGGAATCGGGGGTCCGTTCCACCTGGGCCTCGAAGAGCTCGTGCACGCGGGCATGCTGCGGGTAATCGGTTTCCGTCGCATTCCACGCGAGCCGCTGCTCCCGTTCTTCTTCGGTGAGAAGGGGCAAAGCATGGATCGGTTGATCGGGATTCGCGACGATGCCCGCGAGCAACGCGTGGTAATGCGCCAGCATGCGCTGGATGATGCCCGCGCCGAATGCGTCGGTGCCGTATTGTACGCGCACGACGAGGCCACCTTCTTTCTGCAGGCGCAGGAGAAGGACCAAATCGAACTTCGCCGTTTTGTTGTCGGTCTCCGAAACGTGCGCCTCGAGGTCCCCGATGCGCGAGGGCATGGGGGCGGTGTCCTGCAGCGCAAACATGATTTGCAAAAGCGGAGCGTGGCCGCGGTCGCGGGCGAGGCCCAGCTTGTCGACCACGTGTTCGAAGGGGATGTCCGCGTGCTCGTACGCGTCCAGCGCCATGGTGCGCACGCGCGCGAGGAGCTCGCGGAACGAGGGCTTGCCCGAGGCATCCGTTCGCAGGACCAACGTGTTTCCAAAATAGCCGACCACATGCTCGATTTCGCGCTGCCCGCGGTTGGCCACCGGCGTCCCCACGAGAAGATCGGTTTCGCCTGTATACCGATGTAGAACTGCATTGAACGCCGCCAGAAGGGTCATGAACAGCGTTGCGTTCTCGCGACGCGCCAGGCGCTGCAGCGCCTCGACCAGCGTTGCCGGAAGAAGGTACGATGCACTATCCCCTGCGCCGGTGCGCTCCGTCGGGCGCGGCCCCTCGGTGGGAAGGTTCAACGGAGGCGGCGCGTTCGCGAGCTGCCTGCGCCAATAGGCCAGTTGGCGCGCGTGAACGTCTCCCGCGAGCGACGCTCGCTGCCAGGCCGCAAAGTCTTTGTACTGGACCGGCAGCTCGGCTAGCCCTTGCCCGGAATACAGCGCGTGCAAGTCCTCGAGAAGAATCCGCAACGAGCGGTCGTCCGCGGCAATGTGATGAATCGTCAAAAGCAGCACGTGACGCGCAGGATCCTTACGCAACAGCGTGGCCCGAATCGGAAGATCGTTGGCCAAATCGAACGGCCGCTGGGCCTCCCGAAGTGCCGCGGCCTCCATGTCATCTTCGAGAAGCGCACATTCGAGACGCGGCGTACCCAAAACCGCCTGCGGCACGCCATCCACATTGGCCACCCGGGTCCGCAGTGCCTCATGGCGCTCCACCAAGTGGCCGAGCGCCGCGCGCAATCTCTCCACATCCAGCGCCCCCCGCAACGCGATCGCCGCGGGAATATTGTATTCGGCCCGCCCTGGATTCAAAGAATGAAGAAACCAAAGCCGCTGCTGTGCAAACGATAGCTGCAATTGCGTTGTCGCTTGCAGGGAAAGGGCAGGGGATGCGGTGCGCTCCGCCAGCTCGATCCACTCGGCCAATTCTGCGACGGTCGGCCGCTCGAAGATCGCCGACAATGGCACAGTCCGCCCAAAAGCCTCCCCGATGCGCGAGACCACCTGCACCGCCTGCAGCGAGTGCCCGCCGAGTGCAAAGAAGTCGTCACCTACCCCAACCCGGTCAACCTTCAGCACATCGGCCCAGATCCCCGCGAGGATCTCCTCGGTGACCGTTGCCGGTGCACCATATCCATCGAGCTCCCGCTGCCCAACATCGACCCGCGCCAGCGCCGCTTTGTCGACCTTGTTGTTCGTCGTGAGCGGAAGCGACTCCATCGCCACACACACGGCTGGCACCATGTACGAAGGCAACTTCTCCTTCACGAACGCGCGAACCTCGGCGGCCGCCGCACTCCCGGAGAAAAATGCGACCAGCTTATCGTCTTTGACGAGAACGACCGCCTCGCGCACGCTGGGATGCTGCAGCAACGTGCTTTCCACCTCCTCCAGCTCGATGCGGAACCCGCGAAGTTTGACTTGGTCGTCCGTGCGGCCAAGAAAATCGATGCTCCCATCGTCCAGATACCGCGCCAGATCCCCCGTTCGATACACGCGCCCGAATGGGCTGTCGATGAATCGCTCTTTCGTCAGCTCCGGTCGCCCGAGATACCCTCGCGCCAATCCGATCCCGCCAATGTAGATTTCTCCCGGTACGCCAATGGGCACTGGTTGCAAATGCGAATCCAAGATAAGAATCTGTGTATGCCCGATGGGCCGGCCAATGGTCACACGCTCGCCCGGATGGCATGGCGCGACGGTGCTCCACACGGTGGCCTCGGTGGGGCCATAGGCATTGAAGAATCGATGCGTGCCCGCCCAACGATCGACCAGCCCTTGCGGGCAAGCCTCGCCGGCCGTGATGATCGTCTCCAGCGCCGGTAGCTCCGCCTCCGGCAGGTGCGCGAGGATCGATGGCGGCAAGGTGGCGTGCGTGATCGCCTGGCGCTCGAGCAATTCGAGCAGCCGCGCGCCCACTGTGAGGTGCTCGGCCACCACGAGCGTCGCCCCGGTGCCCAGCGCCATGATGATCTCGAAGATCGAGGCGTCGAAGCTCATCGACGCAAATTGCAATACGCGGCTACGTTTCGTCACGCCAAACGTCGCGATCTGCGCCTGCAGCAGATTCAAAAGCCCGGCATGCTCGACCTGTACCCCCTTTGGCTTTCCCGTCGATCCCGACGTGTAAATGACATAGGCCAAATCGTGAGTATGTTCATCATGGTCGAGCGCACCATTCACGTCGTCGACATCGACCTGCGTGAGCACCAGGCGGGGCCGAGCATCCTCCAGGAGAAACCCGATGCGCTCCTCGGGCAAGGTCGGGTCGATGGGCACGTACGCGCCGCCCGCTTTGAAGATGCCCAAAATCGCCACCACGAGATCCAGCGAGCGATGCATGCGAATGCCCACCAACTCGTCCCGGCGCACGCCGCATTGCCTCAAATGCCGTGCGAGCCGGCTGGCCCGCGCATCCAGCTCGGCATACGTGAGCCGCGCATCTCCATAGACCACGGCCACGGCCTCGGGGCTTTCCGCGGCCCGCGCCTCGAAAATACGGTGGAAGCACACCTGCGGTGCCGCCGGCTCGTTCCCCGTGCCCAGAAGGTGCCGTTCGCGCTCGGTGAGCAGCGGCAACGTTGCAATCGAGCGGTCCGGCTGCCCGATGGCGGCGCGCAAAAGGGTAACGAAGTGCTCGGCGAAGCGCTCGATGCGCGCCTGGTCGAACAGGTCGGCATTGTATTCGATGAGGGCGAGGAAATTTTCCTCCTCTTCCTCCATGGACCAACTCAATTCGAATTTGGCGACGCCGCTGTCCACCTCCTTGGGGCGGCTCATGGTGAGCTCGGGCAGCGGGTACACGGGGACGGGCGCCTTTTGCCGGAGCACGAACATGAGCTGCACCAAGGGCGCATAGCTCGTATCGCGGTCGGGTTGCAGCTCCTGCACCAGTTTGATGAATGGCACGTCCTGATGGGCATAGGCCCCGAGGGCCGTCTCGCGTACGCGCTTCAAGAGCTCCGCGAAGGAAGGCTCCCCGCCAAGCTGCACCCGCAAGGGCAGCGTGTTCACGAAAAAGCCGATCAGCCCGTGCACCTCGCGCTTGCCGCGCCCCGCGAAGGCGGAGCCCACGAGAATGTCTTCCTGCCCCGTATAGCGGTAAATCAGCGTCTGAAAGGCCGCGAAAAGCGTCATGAACGGCGTGACGCTCGCGCCCTGGCTGAACGCCTTCACCGCGTCCATCAACGGCTTGGGCAGGTAGAATCGGTGCAGGGCGCCTCGGTGCGTCTGCTTGGGTTGGCGCACGCGGTCCGTGGGAAGCTGAATCACCGGCAGCGGACCCGCCAAATGCGATTTCCAATAGGCCAATTGGGGCTCGAGCCGCTCGGGACGCAGCCATTGCCGTTCCCAAACGCAATAATCGGAGAACTGCAGCGGCAGCGGCGGCAACGACGGCGCCGAGCCTCGGACGAAATCCGCATACAGCGCCGCGAGCTCCTGCGTGAACAGCTTGAACGACCAGGCATCCGAAACGATGTGGTGAATCTGCAGCGCCAGAAGGTGTTCTCGCTCTCCTTTGCGGACCAACTCGACCCGAAAGAGCGGGCCCGTGGCCAGATCGAACGGCGCCGGCGGTGTTTCGGAATCGACCACGGGCAGGCGCAGCGGCTGAAACGGCTGCACGACCTGATAGGGAACACCCTTTTCGTGCAGAAAGACCGTGCGAAGCGCCTCGTGCCGGCGCACGATCTCGTTCAAGGCCGCTTCCAGCGCATCGATCCGCAGCACCCCCGTAAGGTCGAAGACCGCGGAAATCGTGTACATCGGGTTGGCCGGCTCCAATTGGTCGATCAACCACAGACGCATCTGCGCATACGCAAGAGGTTTACGCACGGTTGCTGCCTTCGAGCGAGAGCATGTCTTCGAGCAACGTCGTCACCTCGGCGTCGGACAATCCATCGGCACCCTTTCGTACGCCCTCGAGGCTCGCGGTGGCCGCACCGCGAAGGATCTCCTCCGCAAGATCGCGCAACGACATATCCATCAACGTTGGAATGGGGAACGCCATGCCCAAGTCGTCCTCCAGGGCACTTCGCACCTCGGCCACGCCCAGGGAGTCCAAGCCAATTTTGACCAGCGCCTGATGCACATCGATGTAGAACAAGCCCTGCCGAATGCTGCGCAGCATCTGAATCAGATACAGCTCCACCTGCGCACGGCATTCTTCTGCGTCGAGTCGTTGAAATCGCTGCAGAAAGGCCGCCCTGTCCATCGGTGCCCGTTTCGTCGAAACGGCGAAGGTCGTTTGCAGCAGCACTTGGAACGCGCCGTCTTCGTAACGCCGCCGGCACGTGCTTCGCTGAATCTTTCCGCTCGAGGTTTTGCTGATGTTTCCATCGGCAATCAAAACAATCGCATGGAGTGAAAGCTCGTGCTCCTCGGCGACGGCTCGAAAGATGTCCGCGGTGAGTTGCTCGAGGTCCACGTTGCCGTGGTCGCGTTTGAGTTCTTGGACGACGACGACGCGTTCCTCGCCCTGCTCGCGCACGGAAAA
The DNA here is from genome assembly GCA_037157775.1 of Sorangiineae bacterium MSr12523. Lineage (NCBI taxonomy): Bacteria > Pseudomonadati > Myxococcota > Myxococcia > Myxococcales > Pendulisporaceae > Pendulispora > Pendulispora brunnea. Next base: position 8,556,674 of record CP089982.1, on the reverse strand, counting down.
AGCGGCGGTGCAATGGAGGCGCAGGGTAGGGTGCACGTTTTCGACGGTTCGCTCGATATCTTGCGGATAATGATTTCGCCCGCGCACGATGATGAGATCTTTCGTCCTGCCGGTGACGTACAACTCGTTCTCGTGCAAGAAACCGAGATCTCCGGTGCGCAGGAAGGGGCCCTCCTTGGTGTCGTCCAAAAAGGCGTGGAACGTTCGCGCCGTTTCCTCGGGGCGCTCCCAGTAGCCTTGCGCCACGCTTTCGCCCTTCAACCAGATCTCGCCGATCTGATCGGCCTTGCAGCGCGTGTGAAGGTCCGGGTGGACGATCACGAGCTCCTGATCGCCGGCCGTGGGGCCGCACGCCACGATGTCTTGCGCATCGCGCTCCGTCGAGCCGGCGACGAGGTGCTGCTCGAGGGCGGCCCTGGAAAGGGACCTCGCGTTGGGGCCCTTCGGCAGCCGGTGGCTCGTGGTCACGAAGACGGTTCCCTCGGCGAGCCCGTATCCGCCGCGAAAGGCCCGTCGGTCGAAACCGCACGGCCCGAACGCCTCCGCGAAGTTCTGCAAGGTGGAGAGCAGCACGGGCTCGGCCCCGTTCATCACCGTCTCCAGGCTGCTCAAGTCGAGGGTTGCGCGCTGCTCGGGGGTGACCTTCGAGACGCAAAGGTCGAAGGAAAAATTGGGTCCACAGGTCGTCGTTCCGCGATACCGCGATATGGCCTGCAGCCATCGAAATGGCTTTTGCACGAAGGCCGTCGGCGACATGAGCACGGCTTTGTATCCGACGTACACGGGCTGCAAAATGCCGATGATGAGCCCCAAATCATGAAACTGCGGGACCCAGCAGACGCCCACGCTCGAAGCCGAATGGCCCCAGCGGTCGCGGATGCACTCGGAATTGTGCACGAGGTTGCGATGGGAAACCATCACCCCGCGAGGCGTGCCCGTGGACCCGGAGGTGTACTGCAGAAAGGCGAGCGCGCGCGGGTCGATGGCGCGTGCCTGCCAGCCGTTCGCGAGCGACCCATCGAGGGAATCGGTGGCGATCCAGCGCAACTCCGGCCAATGGCCCTGAATGGAGTTGCCAATCTGCTGCGTGCTCAAGGCCAGTACGGCCCGGCAGTCGTCGACGATGTCGCGCAGACGCGATAAATTGCGATTGGCCTTCGGCGGATACGCCGGCACCGCGATGACCCCGGCGTACAAGCAGCCGAAGAACGCCGCGATGAACTCGAGCCCCGGCGGGTAGAGCAGGATGGCGCGGTCGCCGGGGCGGCATGCGCCCTGGATGGTGGCGGCGATGGTGCGCGCTTGGCGATCCAGCTCGCCGTACGTCACGCTGATTTCGTCGTGCTCTCCGCCTTTGAGGTAAATATAGGCCGTCTCGTCGGGCTGCTGGCGCGCCCTCGACTGCAGGATATCGCCCAGTGTTCGATCGTCATCCGTCATCATGAGTTCCAAATCAATATTGGGACTCATCGGTGATCTTCAACACGATGAGCGTCACCCAAATAGGCGACCATCGCAAGGTGACACCGTCGATGTCCAGGCGCTAAATCGATATTGGCAGCGAAAGCTGAAATCGAGGAAAGCTCGACGGATCGCCAAAGACGTCGAACGCCGTGATGCGATCGCCCTCGATGGTGAACGCGATCACGATCCGCAGACGTCCGTGGGGCGCGACGATCGCGCCGGCCTTGCCGTTGACCAGGACGACCCGGGCGAATCGGGCGCGATCGGCATTGCCGCGGGTCTCCTCGGCGATGCGCCGCGCGCCACGCACTTCGAGCTCCGCATCTTCGCGCAAGGCGGCGCGGTCGGCCCGGCGAACGGCGTCGGGGGCCAGCAGGGCGACGAGGGCATCGACATCGCCGGCGCGCGATGCAGCGAGAAAGGCTTCCACGATGCGTTGATGCCGGAGCGCGTCGGGCGCGGGCACGATGGGCGCGGCGTGAACGCGGCGGCGGGCGCGGCTTGCCAGCTTTTTCGCCGCATCCGGCGTGCGGTCGACGATGGTGGCAATGGCATCGAATGGGATACCGAACGAATCGTGAAGCACGAAGGCTACGCGCTCCGCGGGGCCGAGTGCATCGAGCACCACCAAGAGCGCGAGCCCGACGGAATCCGCGAGCGCAGCCTCGTCCTCCGGATCGCGCCCATCGCGCGTAGGCGCAGCCAAAAGCTCGGCTTCGCCGTCGCTCGACTCGCGGCGGCGGCGGCGTGCGCGGAGCATGTCGAGGCAGACGCGGCTCACGATGGTGGTGAGCCATCCGGAGACATTGGCGATCGCGTGCAGCTCGGCGCTCGAGGCGTGGAGCCATGCTTCCTGCACGGCATCGTCCGCTTCGTCCGCCGACCCGAGCATGCGAAATGCGACGGCGCGCAAATGGCTGCGGGCTCCTTCGAAGTGCGCGGCGAGATCGGCGGCGTTCTCCATCCGCGACGAGCATAATTTCGTCCGCCAGGGCTTGCCAGTCGCGGGTTCGCCACCTAAGGTCACGCTCACGCAAGGGGAGTAGTTCCGCCGCGAAGCGGCGCGGGGCGATCGACACACTGGCATTTCTCTTCGACTGGAGAGAGAGCCCGGTCCCCCACCTCGAAGTACGAGGCGAACGAGACCTTCGGACCAGCAACAAGGCTGGCCGAGGTCTCGCTGCGCTCTCCTTCTGCAAAGGTGTGCGCGTCCCCCTCGGTTGGCCGAACGAAAGGCCCCGAGAATGTCCGCGCTTCACATCTTCCTGTCCGTCTTCGGCGTGATCTTCGTCGCCGAGCTCCCCGACAAAACCGCCCTTGCCGCGCTCGTGCTCGCCACGCGGCACAAGCCCTTGCCGGTCTTCCTCGGCACCGCGCTCGCGCTCACCGTGCAAAGCATCGTGGCCGTGCTCGCGGGAGGCCTTCTCTCGCTACTCCCCGCGCGTCCCGTGCACATCGGTGCGGGGCTGCTTTTCGTGGTGTCGGCCGTTTTCATGTGGCGCCGGAAAGAGGAAGCGCCCGACGATGCACACGCCACGAAGCTCGCCGCCGCCCCGACCTTCGGCCGCGCCCTCGGCACCACCTTCGGCGTGGTCTTCATCGCCGAATGGGGCGATCTCACCCAACTCGGCACCGCCGCCTTGGCCGCACGCTACCACGAGCCTCTTCTCGTCTTCGGCGCGGCGACGTTGGCCTTGTGGTCCGTCGCAGGCCTCGCCGTCTTCGTTGGCAACCGCGCCGGCAAGTTCCTCGACGCCTCCCTCACGAAGCGGGTCGCCTCCGCCGTCTTTGCCGTTTTGGGGGCGGCATTGCTCGTGGGCATCGTCTAGGCCGGTTGGGCACGGCGCCGTGTTCAATGTGTCGTGCTCGAGCTGTTTTGGTTGCTAATGGCCAATTGGACAACCGAAATAGCCAATCCGTCAACCGGCCGGTTGCCTCGTAAATGTGCGAATTTACGGGAGTTCACTTGTCAGTGTCGCGGGCGAAGCCCATTGTTCGCAACCGGGGTAAATACGAAGAAATGAATTCGTTCGCTATCGGAGCTCTTTTGCTTTCGCAGTCCGATTTTGGTGACAATCGGTAGTGCCATATCGCGACCTACAGGAACCTATGATTGCGCGCAAGGTCTTGGCACACGTGGAAACGTGGCGGCCATACAGGTCGTTTTACGCGGGTATCCTGGCGCTCGCGGGGGCGGTCATCACCCATGGCGCCATGCCGTCGCTGCCTCGGGCGCTGCTCGTCTTCGTGGTCCCCACGTTGGGTTGGCTGGCGGGGGTTTACGGCTCCGATTACTTGGACCGGGATCTCGACAAGCTCCGGAAACCGTACAAGCCCATTCCAAGCGGGCGCATCTCCGAGAAAGAGGTATTTGCTTGCATGTCAGCGTGCATGTACGCCGGCCTGCTTGGGAGTGCGTACCTCGGCCTCGCGAACGTGGCACTCTCCGGCGGATGCGTCGCCGTGTCCGTTTTCGATGCGGCCATTGCCAAGGGCCGGGGCTTCGCGGGCACCATCATGCGCGGCGTTCCCGCCGCATTCACGGTGCTCTTCGGCGCGGCGGCCATCGGCGCGTTCCCATTCGCGGGTGGTTGGCCCATCGAAGGACTGTGCGCGCTGATGGCCGTGGTCTTCTTTCACGACGTGACCGCGAGCCTCGTGAGGGCCAGCCGCAACGTCGAACGCGATCGCACCATGACCGCGCGCACCGCCGTGGCTGTGCTCGTGATCTGGGAACCCCTCGCGGCAACGTTGCCCCTGTGGCTGCCCATGCGCGCGCACGACTATTACGCTCTCTACGTACCGTCGCTGGTCGTGGCCCTGGTAGGGCTCGCGATGGCCTGCCGCGCTTCGGAAGATCGCCGCATGGCGTCGCGGGCCTACGAGTGCTTCTTCCTCGAACGGATGCTGCTGGCGGGGGCGTTCATCGCCGGCGGTGCGGGTATCGCGACCGCGCTCTTGATCACGCTGCCGCTCATGGCGGTGACGTATTGGGCGCGAAGGAAGCAGCTCGAGCGACGTGAGTCCGGCACGACCGCCGCCGACACCAGCATGGCCTCGACGATCGACATCGGGGGCTTCATCGAGGCGGCCATCGCGCGTCTCGCGAGCGATCCGCGCATTGTTCCCATCGTGCGTCGCTGGGATCGCAAATGCGAAATCGTGATCACGGATCGCGAGTTTCGTATGTGTTTCGAGACGCGCGACGGGATGATTGTGCGCCTCGAGCCCGAGGCGTTCGATGCGAGCCCTGCCACGCGGGTCCGTCTTCGCACCACCGCGGGGATCATCGAACGGATCTTCACGGGCCACATCTCGCTCCTTCGGGCCTATGGCCAGGATGCGGTTCGACTCGATGGCTCGGCGCTCGACATCTTGCGATTGAGCCGGCTGTTCCATCTCGTACGTGCCCCTGCGCCGGGCCCGGCGGCGACCTTGGTGCGTGTCGTGCCCAACGACGTTCCGCGTAAGCGGGCCCGTGCAAACCCGCTGGCTGCGAGCGGTGAGCGCCCGGTCCAACGGCGCATCCTGGTGGCGGACACCACGCTCCGCGCTGGCGAGCAAATGCCCGGAGTGACCTTCACGCTCGAGCAAAAGGTGGCGCTCGTCGAAGCCCTCGAGCGCGTTGGCGTGCCCCTGCTCGAAGTGGGGTATCCGGCCGTTTCCGAAATGGATCGCGAAGCGATACGGCGCATCGTCGCAGCGCGTACGCGCGCATCGATCCAGGTCATCAGCCGGCTCGTCCCCGTAGAGATCGATCGGGCCGCCCAATGTGGCTGCGACTCGATGGCGCTCTTCATCGGCACGTCCAACGTCCATCTCGAGACGGAGCTCCGGATTTCGCGCGACGAGCTCTGTCGAACGATCGACGGCGGCGTGCGCCGCGCCCGGCGCCACCATGTCCGAGTGGTCTTCGCACCCGAGGACGCGACCCGCACGGACCGCGATTTCCTCCTGAAAGTGTGCCGGATTGCGCTCGACGCCGGCGCGGAGGTCATCGCCATCCCGGACACCGTGGGCATCATGACCCCCTGGGCCATGCGCGATCTCATCGGCGACCTGACGTCCGAGCTCCCCGCCCAGTTGGCCGTGCAGTGCCATGACGACTTTGGTCTCGCCACGGCGAACTCGCTGGCCGCCGTGGAGGCCGGGGCGTCCACGGTCATGTGCTCGCTGGGCGGCATCGGCGAACGCGCCGGAGGTGCTCCGCTCGAGGAAGTAGCCTGCGCGTTGGAAATGCAACTCGGTTACTCCACGGCGCTCGCCTTGGACGAGATGAAGCCGGCCGCCAATGTGCTGCGGAGTTTCCTCCCCTTCGCCATGGCGCCCAACAAAGCCATCATCGGTTCGAATGCCTTCCGCCACGAGATCGGGCTTCACACGGGCGGCATCATCCGCGACCCGTCGACGTACGAGCCATTCGATCCGGCCCTCGTGGGGTCGCGCCGGCGATTCATGTTCGGCAAGCACTCGGGGCGAGCCGCCATCGCGCACGTCCTTGCCGATGCGAACCACCCCTTGAGCGAAGCGGAGCTCGCGCATGTGATCCGCGCTGCAAAGCGCCTCGGCGATCAGGGCAAAGCCATCTCCGAGTTCGAAGTACTCGAAATGGCTCGACGCCGCGCCGCCCGCGCCAGCGCCTGAAAGCTTGGCGTGCGCCCCCGAACGGATTGGGGCATGCTGTCGAGTCCACAGGAGGGGAACGATGGATCCGATTGCTCAGCTAAAGGAAACGGCCAAGCAAGCGTGGGCGAGCTTTGCTCCCACCGAGATGTTTTCCGGCTCTACGGCGCCTCGGCTGGTCAAGTTCGCGCAGGTTACGCCGGGCGCTCGCGTGCTCGACGTGGCCTGTGGAACGGGCGTGGTGGGGCTCACCGCAGCGCGGCTCGGGGCCAAGGTAACGGGGCTCGATCTATCGCCGCCACTCCTCGAGCGAGCCAAAGAGAATGCCTCCATCATGGGGCTCGAAATCGAGTGGCACCAAGGGGACGTCGAAGCGCTCCCCTTCGAAGATGCATCGTTCGACGTGGTGCTGAGTCAATTCGGCCACATGTTTGCTCCGCGACCAAAGGTTGCCATCCAGGAGATGCTCAGGGTGCTCCGGCGGGGAGGCACCATTGCCTTTTCCACCTGGCCTCCAGATGTGTTCGTGGGCAAAATGTTTGCGCTCACCGCAAGGTACCTGCCGCCCCCGCCGCCCGGCGTCTCTCCGTCTTGGGAATGGGGCGACTCGAACATCGTTCGGGAGCGCCTCGGGACCGCCGTCACGGATCTCTGCTTCGATCGCGATGCGATGCGAGTCCCGATCTTGAGCCCGCAGCATGTGCGTCAGTTCATGGAGCGGATTGCGGGGCCTGTGATCAAGCTGGTAGAAATGCTGCAAACGTCGGACCCGCCGAAGCTCGCGGCCTTTCGTCGTGAGTTGGATGAATTGGCAAGTATCTATTTTCAGGACAATTGGGTTCGTCAGGACTTCCTCGTCACCCGCGCCATCAAAGCGTGACGTGCTCGGCCAGGTGAGCCGCGTCCGAAACTCTGCCGGTGGCCGCTCGCCTGCGCTAAGCTCCTCATCGGAACCATGGCGCGCGACGATGATCGGTCACTAATCGGACGTCTGCTCGATTGTCATGCACGAATTCGCGAGATGCTGGCGCTGGCGTCGAGCCTTGCCCGCACGCCGCCCGAGACGGAGGATGGCGTGCGGGAGGTGGCCGAGCGGATTGCGCGGTACTTCACGCGGGCTCTCCCGATGCACACGCGGGATGAGGAGGAGTCCATTCTGCCTCGGCTCACGGATCCCGATGCGCGGGCGGCGCTTGGTCGCATGCGGGACGAGCACCATGAGCACGAGCAGCTTCTGCGCGCACTCATCGAGCCATGCGAGCGGCTCGCGTCGTCGCCGGACCGGTGGGCCGAGCTCCGCGATGCCATTCGCGATGCCGCGGACGCGCTGGGGCCGACCATGAGCGAGCACCTCGCCGAGGAAGAGCGCGACGTGTTTCCGCGCATCGAGGCGCTCGAAGAGGCCACGCGCCAGAGCATCCTCGACGAAATGGATGCGCGCCGCGCAAGTCGCGGTGGTGGTGGTGGCGGCGGCGGTGGTCGCGGTCGGAACCGCGCTCAATAGGTTACCTGCCCAAGTAGACCGGCGGGCGGCCTTCGGCTTCCGCGTTTCGCCCTTCGACGAAGTCTTGCGTCTTGTACAGGGCGCCGTACTGCGCGTCCAACTGCGACAAAGCTTTCTGCTCCGACTCATCGATGGCCAGGTGTGCCGAATCGAGGCTCGCCCGGATCCCGAGCGGACCGCACGCCGCGATCTTGGTGGCCATTTCGATCCCGACTTGCAACGCGGCTTCGGGCGTCGGGCAGACCGATTGCACGACCCCGATGCGCAACGCTTCCTCCGCGCTCCAATGGTCGCCCGTCAGGATGTACCGCATCGCATTTCCCCAACCCGCTTCGCGAACGAAACGCACGGTGGAACCGCCGCCGGGAAAGCGACCATGCGTATTCTCGTCTTGGCCGTATCGCGTATTCGCCGCGGCAATTCGGATATCGGCGGCAAGATGGATCTCGTGCCCCATATTCCAGGTATCGCCATGAACGACGGCCACCAGCGGCTTGGTGCGCCGGATCTTCGATTTGGCCAATGGATCCAGCGTCCCCGGCTTGTCCAGCAGGGACCCTCCGCCCTTGGTTACGCGTGCCCGAAAGGCGTTCACGTCGATGCCCCGCGAGAAATTGGGCCCATGACCGAAGAGCACCGCCGCGCGCAGCGACGGATCGTGATCGTATTGATAATAGGCCTCGGCCAAAAGCGTGAACGCCTCCGGATCGAGGCGATTGTGGATCTCGGGCCGATTCAAGCCGATGAGCACGATCTGGCCGCGTCGCTCCACCGTGACCTTCGAGCCGGAGGCCAGTGGTGCATCCGCCATGGTCAAGGGTTGAAGCGCAGGTACCGCGGCCGCGGGCGCGCATGCTTGCACACCCAAGGTCGATAATCCGCTCAGTGCGGCGGCCGCTTTGAGAAGAGTGCGCCGGGGGACGGGCTCGCTCGGAATCGCCATCGTCAATTCTCCGTGTCGTGATTGATGTGTATGCATCATTTAGGTTCGGCCCCGTACGTGTCAACCTTGCGCGGCGACGAATGCGCGATTAAGAAGGGCACGTGTATTCCACGAACAAGCCCGGCTCCGTTCCTTGTGCGTGCACCACCGTGAAAAAGCTCTCGCGCGTTCTGGGGCGCGCGTACGACGCGGCGCTGGCCGGCTCGGGGGTCAACAACACGCAACTGGCCGTCTTGAAATGCATCGCGCGCAGGGAAGGGGATCCGCTCTCGCACATCGCCGACGAGTTGGAGATGGAGAGGTCATCCCTCTACCGCGCCGTCTCGCCCATGGAGCGCGATGGGTGGCTCACCATCACGGCCGGGCCCGACGCACGCTCACGAACGGCCACCCTCACGCGCAAAGGCCACCAGGTCGTGGCCAAGGCCAACACCGCCTGGGAAAAGATGCATCACCAGGTCATCGACCGATTTGGGCGCAAAGAGTGGATGGCCCTCTCGGCGGAACTGGATCGACTGGCGAACTGCGCCGAACCTCCCCAGGACGGGTGACCGCGCATTCTGCTCAAGGCAGGGTCGCGACCCAATAGGAGATAGGTACGTCCTTGGCTCCCTCCGTCCACATCACGGCGCCGGGGCCCGCATCGCTCACGGCAAGGTCGAGCGGCGCCGAATCGAGGTTGCGCTGGCTCTCGATGCGGGCGACGGCCGTCCAGCCTTTGGCAGGGTTGTATCGTGCATAGACGGTGTCACGCCAATTGGGCATTCGAGAATCGGGCGGATTGGCGTTCCACACGACGGTCGCCGTGCCCTGTGCATCGAGGCCCACGAGCGGCGCGTAACCACCGCTGGACGATTGCCCTTCGGGTGCGGGGACGTCGAGCAATTTCAGCCCGTCGGCCTGGGAGAAATACGCGGCGCGGACCCTTCCCCACTCCGACCAGGTGACCATGGCCGCTCCGCCCTTGGACATGGCTGCATTGCAATGATGATCCGCGCCGCCGTTGGACAGCGAGGTGATCTCCGTGGCAATCGTCTTCGCCTCGCCCCAGCCGTTGGCCCCGAAGGGTTGCAAGAGCAGCGTCTTGCGATCGTGAAGATACGTGAGTGCAAGCATTCCACCGTGGCCATCGGCGAGCAGCCGATCAGGCAAGGCCATTGGCATCGGCGCTCGCGCGGTCCATCCGGCCGCCGCGTCGAAGTGACGAAACACAATCGCGCCCACGTCGGACGACGATTCGTGATGGTTCCACACCACCAGCACCGAACCATCGCCCCCCAGGGCCGCACGCGGCTGCGTGATGCCGTACGCGTAGGTCGTTTCATCGAGAACCTCGGGCGAGCTCCACCCCGCGGCAGGCTCGTACCGGCTCACCACGATGCGATGAATCGGCGGCTCCGCGCCCCTTTCCTCCTTGAGAATCTTCACATGAACGGCCCGTCCACCCGCGCCGCCGAGCATGAGCGGCGGATACTCGGAGGTCCGGTCCGCGGGCACGGAAGGTAGCTCGGCCCAACCTTCGGTGCCGCGGTATCGCCACGGCATCAGCGTCACCTCGGAGCTTCGTTGGATGGGCGCTGCCAGCACCGCCGTCGCGTTGCCATCGCCGTCAGGATACAGGCCTTGGTCGAAGCTGACCCCATCCAACTCTCGTGTCGGAACCATGTGGGGTTCTTGCCAACCGCGTTCCCTGTCGCGATGAAGCCACCAAAGGTGAAGTCCTTCGCCGTTCCCACTCGCGCCCCAAAGCAACGTGGGATTCCCATTCGAATCGACGATGACCCGGCCCGATGTTCTAAAGTTCTGGACCGGGATGACCGATGCACCAGGAAGGTGCCCGTCACCACCGCTTTCGCCGTCCCCGCCGCCGCAATGAGCCCCCGCCGTCGCGAATGCGATCACCATCGCGATGCGGACCGTGCTCCTGGCGCGCGCGCCCCATCGCTGCTCGCACATCGTCATGCGCCCAGGCATACCGCTCTCGAGAATCCCGAAGCAACTCGCGCAGGCCCTTTCGCGACGTCACGAGTTTCGCGGCTGGGTCACTCGTCGTGGGGCACGGTGCTGGTCATCGAGGGGCGGGCGGAAAACTGCATATACCACTTGGCCAAGTTGGGGCGGTTTTCGCGGAAGTTGCCGGCGACCCCGCGGAAGTCGAGCCAGCCGAGTGCGCACGCGACTGCGATTTGTCCCAGGTGGAGGCGCGCCAAGGAGAAATGGCGTCCGTCGCGCGCCTCGATTTCGAGGCTGTCCAGGGCGCGCTGCACCTTGCCGAGTTGCGACTCGGTCCACACGTGCCACGCGTGTGCGGGCGGTCGCAATGACTCGTAGCGGCAGAGAAGGCCCGCCTCCACGAGCCCATCGCTCAAAGCCTGCAGGCGAAGAACCTCGAAGCGCTCCGCCCCCTCCCGCGGAACCATCGGCGGCCCCGCGTGCAGCGTATCCAGGTATTCGCAGATCACCGGCGAGTCGTACAACCACGTACCCTCGTCGGTTTGAAGCGCGGGCAGCTTCGTCAGCGGGTTGTACTTCGATAACTCGGAACTCGGCGTCGTGGGGGACGTCTTGATGGGCATCCGCTCGATGCGCGCGTCGAGCCCCGTTTCGACGGCGAAGACGATGACCTTGCGGACGAAGGGGGACGTGCTCGACCAAGTGATGCGCATGACCGCATGGTACCCGAAACTCGCCCCTGAGAGGCGCTAATGCCGTGCGCAGCGAAAGCCGATGAACAGCCCCTTCGGGCTGGAGTGGGCCTGCACGTCCACCTCGCGTCGATACGGCGCCTGCAGTTCCAAGCCCGCGTCGTCTGCCCAATTTCCGCCGCGCAGCATGCTGAGTTGTGGCACCTTTGGTTGAATGCACCTGGGATTGTCGTAGACCCGAGTCTGTGACGGCCAGCATGCATCGCCGTCGACGTTCCCATCGTCGAATACCCACTCGGACAAGTTTCCCGCAAGGTCATAGACCTCGCCGGTGGGCAACTTGAGAACATCGCGCCCGACTCGCTCCGCGGACCAGGCCAGCGGTCCGGTGACCAATGACGTTTCGCAGCGTTGGCCGGGCAGGAGACCCCATACCGCATCCCCGCAAGACGGCGGATCCGTGCCCCAGATGTAAGGTTGCCATCGCAGGTTGCCGGCGGCGTACTCGAATTCCGCATCCGTCGGTAGCGTGCCCCCTCGCGAGCGGCAGTATTCGAGCGCAGCCTCTTTGGAGATGCAATTGATCGGAAGCGTCGGTTCCGGCCTGCCGTAGGTGCAATAGGAGCGAGGTTCGCCCGAGAAGGTCCCATCCCAGCGAACGAGCACGCTGTCGGGGTCCTTGTTGGTGTCCCTGAGCCAATCGGCAATCGCTCCTTGCGTGACCTCGCGGTCATCCAAATAGAACGGTTGGAGCGTCACCAAGCGCTCGCTCAAAGGACGGTACTCCCGTTCCGCGTCGAGCAGTCGGTTGCTCCCAAGGAAGAAGGCGCCCCCGGGGATACACGCTTCGCCGGGGCGCGGTGCTTCTTTGCACTCGGTGCGACGCGGGGAGGTCCATGTTCCTACGCGCGAGGAGGAAGGCGCCCCCAATGTGGCTGGCCACGGTTTGTCCATGGCCCCCACCAGCGATCCCACGGTCTTGGTTTCCAATACGATGCTCGCATGAACGGCTCCCTCGGCCGGAAGCGGCGGCAGTTGGACCACCATCTCGAGTGCCGTGTCATCCGAGAGGCTCTCCGAGCGGTACAGCGATACCCTTGCCCGATTGACGTTGCCCCGCACGGTCATGGTCACGCCTTGCGCGAAAAGGTCCCGGTCCACGCCGAAGAACCGCTTGCACGTCCTGCAGGCCGTATCGCTATTCGGAGAGAAAAACTCGATGTAGAGCGTATCGAACAAATAGGGCGCTCGCAGCGGGTCGGACATCGTTCCCACTTCATCCTCGGCCGTGGGGAGCGGTGCGTCCGTATCGATGTGGAAGATGATGTGCCCCTCGGGCTGCCGCTCGGCGCAACCCGAGAGCCCGAGCCATGCGATGCAAAAGAGGTATACCGAGCGCCCCATGGTCATATCCGGGAATAGTCTACTTCGAAGATGCGTTCTCGCCCCGTGGAATGTCTGCTCCAATATGCGAGCGCCGAGCTTGCCGCTGCGCTCCGCCGTACCGCGGACGTCGAGGAGATCCTCGCTGCCCACATGGCCCGTGTGCAGCGCGCGTGGCCCGACCTGGACGTGGGCCGGGATGCGTACCTTCGACACCTCGCAGCGCTCCTCGAGTCGCTCCCGCGCGAAACGGTCGGTTCGGTGCTGGCGCAGCTTTTTGCCGAAGATCTGTATCTCGCGCTGGCATGCGCCCAGGGGCATCCCCGCGCGTTGGCGCATTTCGACCGTACGCACTTGAAGGCGGCCGTCACGCACGTGCGCTGCTCGAAAATGAGCCATGTGGACGAGGCCGAGCTCGAGCAGCGCCTGCGTGAAAAGCTCCTGGTATCCGATGCGCAGTCCATTCCCAAGATTGCCACCTACGCCGGGCGCGGTCCGCTCGCGGCGTGGGTGCGTGTGGCGGCCACGCGCATCGCGCTCAGCATGCGGCGCCGTGCCACGGCGAAGGGCGAGACCGACGCCGAGGCATTGCTCGAATTCGCAGCCGCGGACAATCCCGAGCTCGAACATCTGCGGGCGACCTACGCGGATGCTTTCCGTGCGGCCTTCCACGATGCACTCGTGGCGTTGGCCCCCGAGGAGCGGAACTTACTCCGTCTGTCGGTGAACGAGCGCCTCACCGGCGAGGCCATTGCGCGTGTATTCGGCATTCACCGCGCCACCGTCGTGCGGAAACTCCACGCCACACGCGATGCGCTCTTTCGCGGCATGCGCCGCAAGCTCACCGAGCGATTGCGCCTCGAGGAATCCGAGTTCGAGAGCTTGATGCGCAATCTCGTGAATCAATTCGACGTGAGCATTCATCGCGTGCTCACGGAGACGCCGACCCCCGGTTCGGGCTGAAGGAGCTATTCCGTTTCGTCCTCGTCGTAGCAGTCGACGATTTGCTCGTCCGTATCCTCCGCGCACACCTTGTTGTTCCACTTCGAGCAATCGAGTCGGAGAAGGCGCCCCTCGGAGCAATGGACGACATGACGATTGCCGTCGCACCACGCCTGGACTTCGAGATCGGCGCACGGCACGCCCTCGAACTCCGTCCCCTGGTCCTCGGCCAGGCTGACGTATTCCCGCGAAAGGCTACCGGAGCGTGTTCGAGCGGTTCCTCCGTCCGGTTTCGGACCTGCATCGGGCTTCGGGCCGGCGTCGGGTTTGGGCCCGGCGTCGGGCTTCGTCCCTGCGTCCGCTTTCACGCCGGCATCGGGTTTCGGCGGCTTGGTGACGCCGCCTTTGGTCTTTTTGGAGGAATTGCAGCCCTCCGTGGTGAGAATCAAAGGCATCGCAAGGGTCACGGCGCCGAGAATGGCAACGGATCGAAAGAAAAGTGTCATGTAGATGCGTCTCCTGCCGAAGAGACGCCCCGCGAATCCGGGTGGCGCAGCAAAATAAACCGCCGTGTCCGATTCCTTTTCGAGCGTGCGAAAGTCTTCTCGAGAAAGGACCCATGCCCAGCAAGCAATCTCTACCGCATAGCGACAGGGACTTCGTTCAGCGCATCAAGCCTTTCCGGGGCGAGCTCCTCGCGCATTGCTACCGCATGCTCGGCTCGGTCGACGACGCGGAGGACGTCGTCCAGGAGACGTACCTGCGCGCGTGGCGCGCCTACAGTGGATTCGAGGAGCGATCGTCCTTTCGCGCATGGCTTTACAAAATTGCAACGAATGGGTGCATCACCGCCACGAGGCAGCGCCGGCGCCGTGCGCTGCCGTCGGGGTTGGGGGCGCCGAGCGACGATCCCATGGCAACTCCGATCATGGCCGGAACGGACGTCGATTGGGTGGAACCCATTCCCGATGCATTGGTGAGCTCCGATTCCGACGATCCGGCGACGATTGCATCGTCCCGCCAGGGATTGCGCCTCGCCTTAATAGCAACTTGGCAACACCTGCCTCCGCGGCAGCGCGCGATTCTGCTCCTGCGCGACGTTCTCTCCTTTTCCGCGGAGGAGGTCGGCGAAATGCTCGAGATGTCGACCGCGGCAGTGAAAAGCACGCTGCAACGTGCGCGTGGCCGCATCGACGAGCTTACGCCCGCGGCGGACGAGGTCCAGGAGCCGGCCCATCCCGAAGTCCGCGCGTTGCTCGAGCGGTACATGGCCGCCTTCGAAAACTCCGATCCGGCGGCCATCGAGCAGCTCTTGTGCGCGGACGCAACACTGGAAATGGCGCCCGCCCGAACGTGGTTTTCCGGCAAAAAGACGTGCGCCCCATTCATCGTTCACCAGGCACTCGGCACCGCGGGCGAATGGCGCATGGTCCCCACCGCCGCCAATGGCCAGCCTTCGGTCATGGCCTATCGACGCGGCGAGGACGGTGCGCATCACCCGTTTGGCATTGCGGTTCTCACCTTTCGTCCCTCCGGCATTGCTCGAATTGCCGTATTTGGCGACCCGGCATTGGTCGCCAAATTCGAGGCTGCTCACGACGGCTCAGCCAGGGTATTCCAGAACATCAATTCGTAACGCTGCAGCAGCCGCCCGTACTCCAGCGCCGGTGCCGTGCTGCGGCCGGCATCGATGGCCGATTGGATTACCTGCAGCGCTTGCCGCTCGAGATCGGGTGCCGGGGCCGCGAAAAAGTCGAAAAATGCCCGGTCCGCATCGCCAAATCCGTAATGCTCGCGCAATGCGGTGGATACCGTGCGGCAGTAATTTCCCCAGGCGCTGAAGTTCGCCACCACCGCCAGCACCACGTCGCTCGGGTCGGCATTGAGGGCGAGCCAGGCCAAATAGGCGGGATAGGCCTGGCAACCCGCTCGAGGCGCATAATCTTCCAATGCGCGTCCAGTCACACCGCACGCTTCGGCGAAGCCGGTAAGGGCGTCCAGTGCGAGTACTTCGCCTTGGGCGAGCGTGGTGAAAAACCCCCCGGCGGAAGGGTGCGGTGAGCGCGCGGCCAAAAACAAGAAACTGCGCCAATCGCTGGTGATGATGCGGTGCTGCTCGCAGGCCAGCGCGGCCAACACCGAGCGGGGCGCTTTCCCGGCTGCAATGGCAGGAACCAAGCGATTTTCATCGCTTTTCGGTTCGAGTTGTCGTTCGACGTTGCGAAGTAGCTCAAGGGCGGTTCGTTTCATGGCCCGAGTGTACTCGCCGCGGCGGCGCTGCCAATGGGCCCGTAAATCCTTTTACGGGCTACATATACCGATTACAATTTATTGACTGGTAATTCGAAATACGGAATAAAAACGTACCACCGCGGATGTGCGCGGTACCACGCGTAGAGTGCTTCCCGCCGGCCGCCGATGCGGCTTTTTCATGGCGGGGGCACGCAGGGAAGCGGGCGGTGCCCTGGCATCCGAGTTGCGATTACTTCGATGCGACGGCGCCGAAGCAGGAACGCTGGCGTCGGACCCCTCCCTGGAGAAGTACTGCAATGTACAACATCGTGAATTTCCTCAATGCCCTCCGTCAACGCGAGCAAGGTGCAACGGCCATCGAGTACGGTTTGATTGCTTCGCTCATCGCAGTCGTCATCATCGCCGGCGCGACCGCCGTCGGTACGGGCGTCGCCTCGACGTTCACCAACGTCGCCGGTCACCTCTGATCGAGGGCTCGTAGGCAGACATGAACGCCCCCGTGCCGAATGGAACCGTTTTGATGATTCTGTGCGTCGGAATCGCTGCCGCTGCGATCTCCGATTTGCGATATCGAAAGATTCCAAATACGCTCGTGTCGAGCATTGCCGCTGCGGGCATCGTCCACGCGGCGGCAGCTCTGGGGCCTCGCGGCGCGGCGGCGTCGCTGCTCGGCGCGGGGGCGGGTGTGGCTCTGCTGGCATGGCCTTTCGTTCGAGGTGTTCTCGGCGGTGGCGACGTGAAGTTGCTCGGCGCCGTGGGCGCATGGATCGGCGCCGCCGAAACCGTGCGCGTTCTTCTTCTCGGCGCCGTTCTGGGCGGCGTGCTCGCGCTGGGATTCCTTCTGAGCCTCACACGCAGCCAGCGCGCGGGTGTGCGCCGCAACGTTGCGTCCTTCACGGTGCCTTCGGTGGAGCATCTCGACCGAGCCCGCGCCGTGCCCTATGGCCTTGCGCTCGCCGGCGCGGCCGCTTGGGTTCTCCTTTCTGGAGCCCGGTAAATGAAACGCATCCACTCGGAGCGCGGCGCTGCGGCCATCGAGTTTGCGCTCGTGCTTCTGCCGTTTGCTCTCCTCTTATTGGGAACCATCGATTACGGCTGGTACTTCTTCGTCGATCTCGCCTGCACCAATGCCGTGCGCGAAGGCGCGCGCACGGCCACCACCGTGCCCGGTGCTTGCCCCAATTCGGCTGCCACCAACGCGGGCGAGGCGGCGGCGGTCCAGGCGCTCTCGGGGCTTCTTCCGACGGGCTACGCCCCGGACATCGACGTCACGTGCACGACGGTGTCCGGGAGCCCGCGTTTTCAAGCGCAGCTGACCCTCGTCTTTCCGCAGCTCACTGGCTTTTCGCTCGTCCCCATGCCGGGCAGCGGCGGAGGCACGGCCCGCGTGGCCACCTCCGCCACGATGCGTGGTTCCCCTTGAAACGATCAAGAGAAAGCTCATGGCCATTTATTCTTCGGAGGGAAGTCTCGCCAAAGCGCCACCTCGTAGTTCCCGCGGCGCGCGCGGCAGGGCCATCGCCTTCATGACGATTGCACTATTGGCCGGATCGGCCTCCGCGTGGATGGTCGTCCGTTACGTTGGACGCCATGCCGCCGCAGGTCCGTCCATTCCGATGACCCGTGTCGTCGTCGCCGCGGCCGATATCCCCGCGGCGGCGAAGTTGACTCCAGACCTGCTCAAGACAGTCGATTGGCCGGAGGGCTCGCAGCCGCGCGGAAGTTTCGAACAGCTCGATGCGCTTGCCGGGCGCGTGTCCGGGGCCGCGATTGTCGCGGGCGAACCCATCGTGGAGGCGCGCCTCTCGGCCAAAGGATCCGGCGCCGGAATGGCATCGCTCATTCCAGCCAACATGCGCGCGATGACCGTCCCCGTGAACGAGGTCGTGGGCGTCGGTGGCTTCATCCATCCGGGCGATCTCGTCGACGTCATCACCACCATGCAGGAGCCGATGGGCGTATGGGCCAGTGCGGGTCAGCCCGAGTTTCGTTCCAAAATCGTATTGCAGAGCATTCGCGTGTTGGCCGTCGGGCAGCGGCTCGCGTCGGAGAGTGAAAAACCCGAACAGGTGCCCGTGGTGACCTTGCTCGTATCGCCGGAGGAGGCGGAGCGCCTCGCGTTGGCCTCCACCCAGGGCAAGCTGCAGCTCACCATGCGTTCGCCCTCCGATGGCGACGACGCGGAGACATCGGGCGTCTCCCCGCGCGAGCTTCTCGGGTCCGCGGCGAGACTGGCTCCGGCACCTTCGGCGTCGGCGTCCGCGGAACCCGTTGCTGCCCGCCTCCACCGTCCTCACCACGCGCCGAAGCCCCTCGCGCTGACGGCCGCACCGACGACACATACCGAGGTCGTGGAAGTCCTGCGTGGAGACCGTGTGGAGCAGAAGAAGGTGGGCCAATGAGCGAGCGTCCGACGGTGGTTCTCCTCGGGGCAACGCGCGAGCGGCACGCAAGCGTGACCGCCGCACTGGAGCCCATTGCGTTCCTCAGCAAAGAGGTCAACTCCCTGGCCCTGTCCAAGAGCCGCATCGTCCTCGTCGATCTCACGTACGATCTCGAGCGCGGACTTCGCGCCGTGGAGGAGGTGCGCCGTGTGATCGCCCAAGTGCAAATTGTCGCGGTGGCCGACGCCAAAGATCCCGAAGTCATTTTGCGGGCTATGCGAGCGGGCGCCTGCGAATTCGTGGTCCTCGCCGATGGCCGCGAGCTCGCGGCGGTGGTGAAGTTGCTTCTGCAGCGCGGCGCGCGCGAGAGCCGCACGGGCACGATCCTCTCCGTCTTTCCGTCGAAAGGCGGCGTCGGGGCGACCACCGCCGCCGTGAATCTGGCCTGCGCGCTCAGTCGCCTCGAGGCGCGCGTTCTTCTCGTCGACTTCGAGCGTCAGCTCGGCGCCGTTCTGGCCTTTCTCGACCTCGCGCCGCGCGAATCCATCGGCGACGTGGCCAAGAACCTGCACCGCCTCGACCGGGAGCTTCTGCTCTCGTCGCTCGCGCACCACGCGTCGGGCCCGTACGTCGTGGCCCAGCCGGATTCGCTGGAGGACGGAGATGCCGTGACGGCGGCGCAAGCGACGGAGGTTTTGCAATTCGCCGCGCGGCACTTCGATTACGTGATTTGCGACGGCCTGCGCGGATTCGACGAGCTTTCGGTCGCGGTGCTGGACGCTTCGAGCCGGGTCGAGCTGGTGCTCACGCAAGACGTCATTGCACTCAAGAATGCCAAACGCTGTTTGTCCGTGTTCCAGCGGCTTGGCTACGACAAGGACAAAGTCGAAATCCTCATCAATCGCTATCAATCCAAAGCGCCCATCGACGTGGCTGCAGCCAGCGACAACCTCGGTCTCGAGGTGCGCTGCACCGTTGCCAATGATTATCCGGCGGCCGTGGCGGCCTTGAACCGCGGGCTTCCCATCGAATCGGTTGCCCCGCGTTCGCCCGCCGTTCGCGATCTGGGGGAACTTGCCCGAAGGCTCACTGGGACCCCGCCGGAAAAGCCGCGCAATCTGTTTCGGATGATCGTCTCCACTCTCGCCACGAAGGAAAGCCCCGCCCATGTCGCTCGACGCACGCCTGAAGCCACCTAACGGAACACAAGCGCGAGCTTCACAACCCGATGCGGCCCCGGCGCTTGCGCCGGACATCTATTACGGGCTCAAAGCCCAGTTGCACACGCGCGTCGTCGACCGGCTCGATCTGGAGACCTTGAGCCGCCTGACCCCCGAGCAGCTCACCCAGGAGCTCACGGGCATTTTGGCCCGGATGGTCACCGATACGAATCTGCCGTTGAATCGCCGCGAACGCGAAAAGATGGTTCACGAGCTGATCGACGACATTCTCGGTCTGGGGCCGCTCGAGACCGTGATGCGGGATACGGCGATATCGGATATTCTGGTCAATACATTCAACACCATTTACGTGGAACGTGGTGGACGGCTCGAGCTGACCCCGCTCCGCTTTCGCGACAACGAACACCTGCAGCAGACGATCAACCGCATCGTCTCCCGCGTGGGCCGGCGCGTGGACGAGACCTCGCCCATGGTGGACGCGCGCCT
This sequence comes from Sorangiineae bacterium MSr12523, assembly GCA_037157775.1. Lineage (NCBI taxonomy): Bacteria > Pseudomonadati > Myxococcota > Myxococcia > Myxococcales > Pendulisporaceae > Pendulispora > Pendulispora brunnea. Next base: position 8,536,866 of record CP089982.1, on the reverse strand, counting down.
TCCCGATGGGTCGCGCGTGAACGCCATCATTCCGCCGCTGGCGGTGGATGGTCCCATTCTGAGCATTCGCCGCTTCGGCGGCGCCCCGCTGCGCACCGACGACCTCGTGCGCACCGGCGCCATGACCGCCGCGATGCGCACCTTTCTGGAAGCATGCGTCAAGTCGAAGTTCAATATCCTCGTCGCCGGCGGTACCGGAACCGGGAAAACGACGATGCTGAACGCATTGTCGTCGTTCATTCCAAACTACGAGCGCATCGTCACCATCGAGGATGCCGCGGAGCTGCAGCTGCAGCAATCGCACGTCGTGCGCCTGGAGACGCGCCCGTCCAACGTCGAAGGAAAAGGAGAGGTGCTCACTCGGGATCTCGTTCGAAATAGCCTGCGTATGCGGCCCGACCGCATCATCGTGGGTGAAATTCGGTCCGTGGAAATCCTGGACATGCTCCAGGCGATGAACACCGGCCACGAGGGGTCGATGGCCACGCTCCACGCGAACTCCTCGCGCGATGCACTCACCCGCATGATGGCCATGATTGGCATGTCGGGCCTCAACGTGACCGAGCAGGTCGTCTCGCAAATGATTGCCCGCGCCTTGGACCTGATCGTGCAGCTCCACCGCGGAGGCGATGGAAAACGGCGCATCGTGGCCATTTCCGAGGTTACCGGCACCGAGGGCACGACCATTCAGATGCAGGACATCTTCGTTTTTCGTCAGCGAGGCGTCGATGCCGAAGGTCGGGTGGTGGGCGACTTTCTCTCGACGGGGATCCGCCCGCGCTGTGCCGAGCGGCTCGAGCGCGCTGGCTTCAACCTTCCGCCCGAGACCTTTACGCCCATGGACAGCCGGCAGGTGCGGCGATGACCGGCGTGTTGTTCGTTGCCGTGCTTTTGGGCATCGTTGCCGGCCTCGAGGCCATTCATTACTTCGTCCGCTATTTGAGTGAGAGCTCGGCCGAAGAGTTGCGACGGCGCCTGCAGACCGTGGGCGCACCCAACGCCGGGCCGCAGATCCTCCGCAGGCGCCGTTTTGCCTCGTCCGACTGGCTCAACGAGGCCCTTGCGGGCTTCGACTTCGCCGAAAGGATCGAACGCTTGCTCGATCAGAGCGATGCGAAAACGAACGTCGCGGGTGTCCTCGCACGAATGACCTTTCTGGCGCTTTTCGGCGGTGTTCTCGCGGTGGTGATGCATCGCTCCTTTGCAGCCGTGGTGTTCGTGCCCCTGTTCGGGGCATCGCCGCTCTTGCTCGGGCTGCGTGCGCGTGCGGAGCGGGCGAAGAAGATCTCCGAGCAACTTCCCGACGCCCTGGAAATGATGGCCCGCGCCGTCAAGGCGGGACATGCGCTTCCCGTTTCGTTCAAGTTCGTGGCCCAGGAGTGCCCTCCGCCGATTGCGAGTGAATTCGCGAAAGCTTACGAGCAGCAGAACCTCGGACTCTCGTTGGATGCCGCCGCGCACAGCATGACCGAGCGGGTTCCCGGTTGTCTGGATCTGAAGCTGCTCGCGGTGGCGATTCGCATTCAGAACGAGACAGGTGGAAATCTGGTGGAGGTGCTGGAGCGTATCGCCGATACGATGCGCGATCGGTTCAAATTCCAATCGAAGCTGCGCGCCCTCACGGCCGAAGGCCGTATTTCCGGTGTCATTCTGGGAGCCCTTCCCGTGGTGGTGGCGTTTCTTCTGTCGATCACGAATCCAGGCTATCTCACGGAATTGGGGCAGGGGCTCGGTCGCGCCATTTTGGCCTGCGGCTTCGTGCTCTGGGTGAGTGGCATCCTTTGGATCCGCCAATTGACGAAGGTGGCCTACTGATGGATCCCATTGTCGTCGTCGGTGCAGGACTCGCATGTGTTGCCTCCATTGCGGCAGCGGTCGGTGTGCGTGTGGCGATGACCGCGCCGCGGGACGCGGTGCTCGAGCGCGCGCAGCGCATGACGAGTGTTCCCGATCCCGACGCCACCGTCACTACGACGAGGGGAAAATCCCTGTGGGCCTCTCTGCTGGCACCTCTGGGTGGAATCGCGCGTTCGAAGGAGGAAGAAGAGTCCTCGCGGATGCGCAAGGTGCTGCTGCACGCGGGGTTTCGCGGCGCGCACGCGCTGGAGACATTTCTCGGGGCCAAGGTCGCGCTGGCCTTGACGCTCGGCGGAGGGCTGCTCGTGACGAGCTCCATGCTGCCCGCGCCGGTGCCCGGCGTGCGTGCGCTGGCCGTGGTGCTGCTGTCCGTCGGCTTTTACGCGCCCAATACGTGGCTCCGCGGGCGCGTTCAGGCGCGGCAGACGGCATTGGTCCGCTCGCTCGCCGATACGATCGATCTGCTGGTCACGTGCGTCGAGGCGGGCCTCGGCCTGGATGCTGCGCTTTCGCGCATTGCGAAAGAGGTCGAGCTCTCCGCGCCGGAGCTCTCCTTCGAGTTGCGGCAAACGACCATGGAAATCCAGGCCGGCGTCGCTCGCAGCAGCGCTTTCCGCAGGCTCGCCGAGCGCACCGGTGTGGACGAGCTGCGTGCGCTATCGGCCATCGTCATTCAGACGGAAATGTTCGGCACGCCCATCGGCCGCGCACTGCGCACGCACGCTTCGTCGATGCGCACGCGCCGCTCGCACCGGGCCGAGGAAAAGGCGGCCACCGCCAGCGTCAAGATGATGCTGCCCCTCATCGCCTGCATTTTGCCGTCGCTCTTCGCGATCATCCTCGGCCCGGCCATCGTTCGCATCGTCACCTTGCTCGGTCCAGCCCTGAAGCACTGAAGCCCCCTCCAATGAGCCAACGCGGCGAAATGAAACATGGCCTTCTCGACCTCTCCGAGCGGATCTTGGTGCTCGGCCTCTACGGCGCCCTCGTCGTGTGCATCGTCGACTCCATTCGGGCCGACGGTTTCGGGCTCGGCAACCTGCTCCTTTTACCCTCCGAAGGACTCGTTTTCCTCTTCATTCTCCTGCGCCGGAGGACGCAGCAGGTGTCCGCGCGTCCGGGCGACTGGGCGCTCGCGCTGGCCGCCACCGCGGCACCCATGCTCGTGCGCGCATGCCCCGAGCGCGCGCTCGTTCCGGAGCTCCTCGCCGCCTTCTTCCTCATGATGGGTACGCTCGTTCAATTGCACGCGAAATGGGTTTTGGGCCGCAGCTTCGGATGCGTCCCGGCCCACCGCGGCTTGAAAGAAGCGGGCCCCTATCGGGTCGTTCGGCACCCGATGTACGCGGGGTACATGCTGAGCCATCTCGCTTTCTTGTCGATGAATTTCAGTGCGTGGAATGCTGCGCTTTATATGGTTTGCACCCTCCTTCAGATCCCGAGACTCGCATCCGAAGAGCGCCTGCTCGGGCTCGACGAAGGTTACGCAAGGTACCGCGCTCGCGTGCGGCACCGATTGATTCCGGGAGTCTATTGAGAAATGTCCCTCATCGGCCTCGTGAGCAAAACCAGTGTATTCGCCCGCGCTTCCGGCTCGAAAAATGGATGGAACTTCGCCGTCCAGGAGGAGGCTCGGGACCGATGGGCCGTTTCTGGCGCTTGCGCCGGCGGCGTTCTCGCCGTGGGCCGCGGAGGCGGCGAGTGGACCGTCTCCAGCGACGACGTGCGCCATTCGTCCTTTCCGGCAAGTGCGGTGACCGGCCACGTCGTCATCGCGGCCACGAATGCGCCCGACGGCGAAATTCGCATGATGCGCTCGTCGCCTTGGCTCTTCGTCTACGAAGGATCCATCACCGATACCGAGGCGCTCTGCGGGGCGCTCGATGTCATGTGGTTCGTGCGGCGGAGTAGCCTCCGCGCGCCCAGCGAGCTCATTTTTCGGCATATCATGGCGTATTTGCCCGCCATCGAAACACCGAGCATGCGCGGCGCGGCCATGGCCTGCATTACGGAAGATCTCCACCGCGTGCGCTCGCTGGGCACCTTGTCATTCCTCTGCTCCAATGGCTCGAGCCTCTACGCCTACGCCTCCGGCCGCGCCCTCGCGTTCTCCAACGACGCCGACGCCATGTGGGTCGGCTCCCCCGGCACCGTCTCCCCCGAACCCACCGTCGAACAACTCCCCGACGGCGTCTTCCTCGCCCTCACGGCGCCAGGCCGAATAGTGCGCGATGTTTTAGGAAGTAGTGCCCATTAGGGATGGTTAGAGCTAGGCCGACCAAGAATGCAAAGGCGTCGGCACGGGCCAGTCCCATGATGAGGGGCGCGGCGATGGGGAGCCAGTTGGCGTACCAGGCGAGGGTGCTGCGCCGGCGAAGGCCTATCGCCAAGGCCAGGACGAAAGCTCCAAGGAAGATGGCCCTTCCAATGGCCTGCCTTCCTCCGTCCAGAACCATGGCGGCGACGACATTTCCAATAGCCGACATTCCGAGCAATGCGCTCCAAGTGTCGGCCCAAACGACTTTGCCGCTGCCCCAAACGGGTGCGGCGAGTCCGCCCATGCCTTGGGGCAGGTCGATGGCGGCGGCCTCGCGATAGGGAGTGGACAGCGCCGCCTCTTGGCGGCGCGTTAATTCCTCCTCGGCGAGTTCCAGTGCGTAAGGGAGCCAATCCTCGCGTTCGTCGGTGACGACGCGACGGAGCTCCTCGTCGGTCATGCTCGCAAAGCGGGCGATGGCGTAGTCACGCGAGGGGGGCATGCCCCCATCTTATCCACGATTCGAGTCGCCCCGCACGCTCCTAATAGGGACGTTGGCAGAAGCGCGAGCAAGGTTCCCATGGCGATCGCGAAAGGCTGGCCGCCGGCGTGCACGATGAGGCTCGCCACGGCAAGGAGCGGAATGGCCGTGAGCACGCTGAACGACCCAAGGTCGGTCAGCCGCGGGCGCGCGGAAAGCTCGCGCCGAACCCGTTCGCTGGCCGGTGGCCGATAATCGATGCCCCGTTCCAATGCGGCGCGACCGTCGCCGCCCAAGCGCGCACTCACCCCGAGCAGAATGGCCCGCTCCGAAACATGCTCCTCGCTCCACCCCGTATCCCAGGCAAGCTCCTCCACGGCTTGCCGGCAGGCATGGCGTGCGGCGAAATCCAATTGCGCGTACGCCGTGTCTTTCCGGAGGACCGATTCCACGAGGCTCGTCGCCTCGAACACGGAGCGCCAGTCGATCTCGGCGAGGCGCTGCAGCGCGCGTATGGAGTACTCCACACCCCGTGCGGGCAGCAACGACACCATACCGACGGCCGGCTCGCCGTTTTCGTCCGTTTCGATGGCCCGCATTTGACGAAGAAAGCTCACCAGTGCCCGAAGCACCGAGTGCCGCAGCATCGTCGGCAACGCCCACAGCTCGGCGTTCGTGAGCGGCGTGACCTCTTGGTATGCCCGCACGAAGCGCTGCAGCGGGCCCGGCTCCACCTCCACCTGGGCGGCGACCACGAACGCGGTGGCCAGCACCTCGACGCGCACCCAGCCCGGCTCACCGTCGTACGTCAATCGCGGGAGCCGCGCGGCGAGTTCGCGTGGCAGCTCCGCAGCCACCTGTCGGGCGGCTCCGCGGATCAAATCGTAATGGCGCAGAAAGCACTCTGCGGTTTTCTCCGTACCGCGGGAGGGCTTGCCCTCGAAGTACGTTCGCGCCTGCGCCAGCCGCTCTTCGAAGGGTTCGAACGCACGGGCTCCGAACCCGCTCGCTTGCCCCACGCTCGCGTGCATTTTGGCCAATGCACGCGCATCGGCTTCGAAGCCTGGAAACTGTGATTCGCCGTAGCGCCATGTCACTTCCATCACGATGGGGAGGCATTTACAAAAAGCTCGCCACCACCCCACTCCCGCAGATGGCGCGCGATGCTCTCGATGATCGCTCTCCGTGTCGGAATATCCAGTGACCAGCACGGATGTGAGCGGTACCACCGCGCCCGCCACGTCCATCGAATCTCTCGATGCAGACACGCTCGTGCCGGGCCTTTTTCCGCGCCGCGGAGTGGCACTCGAATTGCGATGTCTCCACTCGGAAAAAGCATGCATACCCCAGCTCCAAACGGGATTCTCATTGCCACCCTCTGTTGCGGAATTATCGCCGTCGCTTTTTGGGACTTTCGATATCGCAAAATTCCTAACGGCCTCCTGTTCGTCATCATGGGCGCCGGACTCGCGCATGCGGTGCTTGCCGGTGGCCACCGCGGAGCCGTGGCGTCGCTGTTCGGTGCCGCGGCCGGTATCGTTCTGCTGATTTGGCCCTGCGATCGCGGCCTCGTCAGCATGCGGGACGTCAAGCTTCTCTCGGCCATCGGCATGTGGGTCGGCGTCGCCGGCGCCGTGCGCATTCTCGTCATGAGCTCCATCCTCGGTGGACTCATGGCATGCGCCGTCCTGCTGCGTCTCCCTCGCGAGCACCGCGCCGAGGTGCGTAGAAACATCGCTACCTTCGCACGCACCGGATCGTTCATCCTTCCGCCAGCGGGAGACGATGCGCGGGTCATCCCGTTCGGATTCGCACTTACCGTGGCGGCCATGTGGGTTCTCCTCTACGAAGCGCGATGGGCACTTTGAAGTCGCGCATCTTCGCCGCCGTATGTGCGGCCCTGCTCTGGTCGCACCCGGCGAAGGGCGACTCGCCGGTACTCCGCATCAGCCGCGAGATGACCTCGTCGCGCGAGCTCTCCTTGGAGGTTGGACAGAATCGCCTCTTGGAAACGTCGTCGGCGCTGGGGCGTGTCTCCGTCGCCAATCCCGATGTGGCCGATCTCAAGGTCATCACCAACACGCAGCTATTGCTCACCGCGAAGAGCGTGGGCGATACCTACCTCACCGTCTGGGACAAAGCGGACGTGCCGTTGGTGCTCTCGCTCCATGTGTCGCGCAACCTCGATGCGCTGCAAAAGCAGCTCAAGGAGCTTTTTCCCACCGAGGACATCACCGCATCGTCGGCCGGAGACCTCGTGGTGCTCTCGGGCGAGGTTTCGGACATTCGCATTCCGGAGCGGGCGCTCGCGGTGGGGCGTCTGCACGCGCAGAAGATTGCCAATCAGATCAAGGTTCGCGGCAACCACCAGGTGCAGCTCGAGGTGAAGTTCTCCGAGGTGTCACGCACGGGCCTGCGCGAAATGGGATTCAGCTTTTTCCACAACAACGGCGATCGCGTGGGCGGCATGACCGGGCCCTCGCAGCCGCTCGGGGGCTTCGCGAACGCCGCGCCGAACCGCGTGCCCGGCGCCGACGTTCCTGGTGTTCCCGCCGTGTATCCCGGCATGCGGGCCGATGCGTTTTCGCTCTTCTTCTCGGGATTGTCGCAATTCCCGTTTTCCGCGGTGCTGTCGCTGCTCGAGCAGAACTCCCTGGCCAAAACCCTCGCCGAACCGACTCTCGTTTCGATGACCGGGCAGGAAGCTCGTTTTCTCGCGGGCGGCGAATTCCCCATTCCGCTGGCAACGGGATTTGGGACCGTGCAGGTCACGTACAAGAAATTCGGTATTCAACTGGTCTTCACCCCCACGGTTCTTTCCGACGGGCTCATCAATCTAAAGCTCGCCACCGAGGTCTCCGAGATCGATCCCTCCGTGGGTGTGCAAATCGGTGGCTTCACCGTGCCGGGGCTGAGCTCCCGCCAGAGCGATACCACCGTGCGCATGCGCGATGGTCAAAGCTTCGCCATCGCCGGGCTCCTCTCGGACAGGTCGCGCAACTCCATGGCCAAGGTGCCTTGGCTCGGGGATCTTCCCGTGCTGGGGACGCTCTTTCGCTCGTCGCAATTCCGGCGCGACGAGACGGAGCTGCTCGTGGTCATCACGGCGCGATTGGTGCAGCCCCTCGGTGCGCGCATGGCGCCGGTGCTTCCGGGCGGGACGGAGGTCAACGACCCCGACGACTTTTCGCTCTTCGTGCTCGGGCGCACGTCGCAGAGTCCGAGCCATCCTCCTTCGCGCGGTGAGGCCATTTCGGTGCCTGGGCACCATTTGGGCGGGCCGGCCGGACAGGTGGGGTACATCCGATGAAATGGCGATTCGATGGTCGATGGATGGCCGTGGTTCTGTTCGCGGCCATGGGCTGCTCACGAAGCACGACGAGCGCGCCGCCCGCGGACAAGATGGCGGTCAACCGGCAAGCCTTGCGCAAAGAGCTGGCCTTCGCGCTGGCCGGTCACCGCGAGTGGTCGGCGGCGGCCCGTCAGTTGCTCGAATTGATCGCGCAGCACCCGGACGATCCGGAGCTTCACGCGCTGATTGGAACCGTGTACCGCGAGCAAGGTTTGTTCGAGCAGGCGGAGCGCTCGTACGCCACGGCGATTCGCCTCGACCCGAAGAATGCGGGCGCCTACGCGGGGCGCGGCATCCTGCGCGAGGTGCGGGGCGATGCCAGCGACGAGGCCATCCGCGATTTCAAAGTGGCCATTGGTTTGCGACCCGATGAAGGCGCCTATTCGAACAATCTGGGGGTCGCCTTTTACGTGCGCGGACGCTACGAGGAGGCGGAGGCTGCGCTCCAGGAGGGCCTGCGGCACGATCCATTTTCGCGGCGCATGCGGAACAATCTCGGTTTCGTCTATGGGAAGCTTCGGCAATTCGACCGCGCGAAGCGCGAATTCGAGCATGGGGGTAGCTCCGACGAAGCGGAAAACAATTTGGGATTCGTCTTGGAGCAGTCGGGGAACGCGCGCGCCGCATGCGCGCACTACCGCGAGGCGGCCACGGAGAATCCTCTGCTCAGGGCGGCCACGGAGAACGTCCGGCGCGCGTGTCCAGAGGAAGGGACGTCGAAGTCACCATGATGCGCAGCTGGATTTGGGCCGCCCTGGCATTGGCCCTTGGTGGATGCGATCGAACGCACATGAGTCCTCACTTCGGTGAGGCCAACCGCGAGGCCTTTCAGGCGCAGGTCATCGACCTTGACGCCGGTAACCAGGTGAAGCCGAACCCCCCGCTCGATCCGGAGGAGGCCGCGACCATTGCCCGCAGCCTCTCGAAATCGCTCGCGCCGCCCTCGGCCGCGGGCGCCGGCAACCGCGATCCGGTCCTCGTGGTTACGCCGCCGCAAGCGACAGGCACTCCGGCGCAGGAGCCGCCTCGATGAGCCGCCGGTCCCGGGCTCGGCAGCGAGGGACCATTTCCGTATTGACCGCCCTGGTGCTGGTCGCCGTTCTCGGCGCCTTCATCGCGCTGGCCATCGATGTGGGGCATTTGTGGCTCGTGCGCAGTGAGCTTCAGAATGCCGCGGATTCCGCAGCGCTCGCGGGCGTGCGCGATCTCAATGGGATCGCCACGCAATACCCCTTTGCTCTGAGTGCCGCGAGGACGTATGGCAACGCCAACGATGCCAATGGCACGTACGCGAACATCGACCCCGCCGACGTCGTGCTGGGGCGTTGGGATATGACCAATAGGACATTCACGCCGGCGCTGCTGCCGTCTTACGCCGTGAACGCGGTGCGGGTGACGGCGCGGCGGACGGCGGCCAGTGGCAACGCCGTCGACATGTACTTTGCGCAGCTCCTGGGCATCGGCGCACAGAATGTGACGGCCGAGGCCATCGCCGTCGGCGGCGGCCCCAGTGCGACCTGCGGCTTTGTGGTGGCGCTTCCGAGCTGCAGCATTTTCGATTCGCTCGGTAACCTGAATTGCGGCGCGTCGCTGACCTTCAATTCCAATGGCAACAACGCGGCGTTTACACTGTTGTCATTGACCGTGCCGAATACCCCCGACTTGGAGTGTGCGCTGTTCTGTACCTTAAATTCGCTTTTGCACGTGCAGCTGCCCCTCTATTCGTGCAGCTGTTCGAACAATGGGTGCACGCCCACGTCGGCGAAAACGCAAATTGCCATTTCCAACGGCAACAACCTGTCGGGTACGATGGTTCAACTCATCTTGTCGGCTTTGGCGCTGGCCCCGAGCGGGATCGACGTGGACTTGCCGGTGTTCGACGTTCCAATCTGCCCGGCGGGCAATTTGTCCAACGTTCAAACCGTTGCAGGCTACGTACGCACGCGCATCACCGGGGCGACGATGGCGCCCAAGAAGTCGATCACGATGTCGGTCCAGTGCTCGTCGAACACCAACGACTCGCGCCCGGCGCAGAATTTCTACGGGATGAAATCGACGGCCGTTTACCTGGCCCGGTGAAGGGGTTAGCGGATGGCCTCGGCGAACCGTCGCACGAAGTCGCGTTGCGCGATGGTTTGCACGTACATGGGTTGCGCGGTGCGAACGTTGGCCAAAGCATCGTCGGCGGATTCTCCAAGCCAAACGAGGGTGGCGGCCAAAATGGTGCCGGTGCGTCCGAGGCCGGCATGGCAGTGCACGGTGACCCGCTCGCCGTCGGCCATCCAGCGCTGGATCGAGCGACAGAGATGGGCCGTGGGCCCGAGCGCGGGAATGCCCATGTCGGCAATGGGGAAATGCCGCGCGGTGATGCCGACCGAGCGAAGCTTCAGGGGCGAGTACGGTTCCTCGGTGAGCGAGACCAGGTAGCCGATGCCGGCATTCGCGATGGCCGCGAGATCGTCGTCCTCCTCGCCGAGCAAGCCGGGGCGTCCCATGCCGGACAGTTTTCCCGGAAGCACCCAACGGAAATGATTCGGCAGCGGCGGGGCGGGATGGGCTGGCCAACAATTGCCCATTCGTACGAAGCGGGCGCACAGAACGGTGGGCGGCGTTTCGAAGAACTCGGCCGCCGAGCACACGGCCTCGATGCGCCCCGCGCAGACGAGGCAAACATCGTCCGCGATGGTCCGCGCGAAGTGCAAGTCGTGCGTGACCACGATGGCGGCCCCCGATTCCGTGTGGCGCCGCAGCGCTTTCGCGAAAGCATCGCGGTCCTCGGCGCGCACCACCGGCTCGTCGAGCACCAGCAAGCGCCCGTGGGCCGCCTCGATGGCATCGCGTCCGAGCGCGGCCGGTTGCAAAGGCGGCTCGCTCGAGCGCCCGCGCTGCGGCGACCAAAGCACGTCGAGCTCTGCGCGGACGAGGCTATCGCACAGATCCGCTCCGCGGAGGCGCCACATGCCCGTCGGGGCGATCCCCGCGGGTGGGCGGCCGGCGAGCATGCTGGCCAGCGAACTTTTCCCCACGCCCGCGGGGCCGACGATGACGGTGATGGCGCGATCGCGCAGGCGAAGATTCGCGCCGCGCAAGAGGGTACGATCGCCCGTGCAAAGTCCTGCGTCCTTCAATTCGTACAACGGTTGCTGGTCCATGCTCGTCCTCACGTCTTCGCGCCGACGATGGTTCGAAGGCGATCGACCGATTCGCGCGCGGATGGCACCCGAATCACGACGTCTTCGAGCGCGCGCGGGAGTCCCAGTTTCTCGATGTCCTCGCGGTGGAGCCGCGAGGTGATTCCGCGTTCGAGCGCATCCAAATAAGCCTCGACCCTGCGTGGCGCGTGGGCGCACTCTTCGATGCGCTGGATGAGGGCATACCCCAAGGCGGGATGATTCGCGCCGATGCCGACGTCGTCGTCGACGTAGACGACACGTTTGCCGTCCAATGCGAAATTGCTGGGGTGGAGGTCGAGAATCAAGCTTTGCCGGCTGGCGAGGAGCATGGCGTCCACGGCGGCCGCGGCGAAGTGCCGTAAGGCGTCGATGGCCGCGTCTTCGTCGTCATCGGCCTGGAGCATGCGCGAGCGCAGCGTCGACAACCACGGCGAGATGGTCCACAACCAAGTGCCGTTGTCGCCATCGGAGGCGAGGCAAAGTACCGTGTCGCCGGGCAAGAGCTCCCCGAGCATCCGTTTCAGTCGGGCCGTGCGCACGAGCGCATCGCGGGCCGCTTCGAAGGTCGAAAAGTGGCGCCGCTGCGATGTCTTGAGGCAATAGCTTCCTGCCTGGAGGATGATCGTGTCGCTTGCACCGCTGCCGTCGGCGAGCCCGTGCTGGCCCGCGAGATCGTGCCGCTGCACGCACACGCCGCCGGCGAGCGCGCGTCGTACGATGTCGCGCCCGGTGGTCGATGGCCAGATCCCGCCGGCGGGAATTTCGGGCGAGGGGAGCGGAACATCGGGCAGGCGCGGCGCAGGGATACTCTCGCCCAACGGCTTCAATCGCTCGTGCAGTGCATCCGCCGTTTCCGCGGGGGCGGAAATCGCCTCGATGCCCCCTTTCGCGAGCATGGCGGTCTGCGCGACCACGGCCGCGTTGCGCATGGCCAGCACCACCGTCTCGCGCACACCCGTGCCGTCTGCGGCGCGCGCTGCGATGATGGGCACCGATTCGTCGAGCTCCAGCCGAAGGCGCACCTCGCCCTGATCCATCGCGTCGGCCGTGTCTTGTTTGTTCAACTGCACGACCAGCGGCTTGGTCGAGCCGCGCAGGGAATGCGCCTCGAGAAAGGCGCGGCCATCGATCATCCCTTGCAAACTCGCTTCGAGCACGAGGACGATGGCGTCGGCGCTCTCGATGAGGAGCCGCCGGCGTTTGCCGAACGCGTACGCGCCCGGCGTCGTGAGGAGTTGGCAGTGAATGGGATGGCCGAGAACCAGCCCGCCGTCGATTTCCAACCAGTCGAAGAACTCGGTGCTCGCTCCTCCGCTCGAGCCGGGGGAGAGCATCTCGCCGTGCCTCCGCGCGCGCAACGAATTGGCGAGCGTGCGCACGTTCGTCGATTTGCCTACCCCCGGCGGTCCCGTGTAGACGACCCGTACGACGACGCGTCCGACATCTCGATCGAAAATGGCCACGGCAATCCTTCCTACGGCCCGGGTGATTGCGCGAAGCTCTTCATGAGCGCGCGTGCGAACGTCGTTCGCTCCGGGCAAAGCGCGACGAACACCAAACCACCGTGCTCCCAGGCCATGAAGCTCGCGCCGTTGGGCGCGCTCGCGGTCACCAGCTGGCGCTGGGAGCTGAACACACCGGCGAGGTCGAGCGAGCTCATGGCCCACCGCCCCAGCTCGACGACCAAGCGGACGCCGAGTACGGGCTCGTTGTACGTTGCGATGGGAAGCGGCAGCGCAAGGCCGGCCGCGCGCATGAAGGCCGCGCCGCCGCCGCTTTCGTTCAAGATGCCCTCGAGGTGAGCGTGGGCATCGAGCGCGCTCGATCCGACGCGCTGCCGTGCGATGCCCACGAGGATCTCGCTCGGAAGAAAGGTGTATTTCGCATTGTATCGTCGCCGCCGGTGCGTGACCCACGCGCCGGGCCGTTGCTCGTCGCGTGTCCGGCTGAGGAGCATCATCGCCTCGCTCGTGTGCTGGCGAAGGGCCCGCCGGAGTCCATCGCCGGAGACGATCCCGCGATTCACCAGCTCCTCTCCGAGCAATCCACCGCCTTGGATGCACGCGCGGTAAACGTCTTCGACGAGCGCGGGCGCCAACGGTGGATCGGTTTGATGACGGAGAAGGTCGGTCAGGCGGTGCCGCATTCCATTGGCGACCGCCCAACACACGCGGCCGTTCTCCACGAAGACGCTGCCGGCCGGCCCGGTCGACGAGGCGACGAGCAGCGCTCCCGTCGCACCGGCGGGCAATTGTTCGATTTCCTCCAGGAGACGCACGGCTGCGTTCACATCGAGTGCGCCGACGATCTCGCTTTGCACATCGGGAGGAGGAACGCAGCTTGCCGTCATTTCGGGATCCTCGGCACGATGCTCGCGGCGCCGTTGACTACGCCGCCGATTCGACGGAGCCCAATGCGGCTCGCGCCTTGGCGAGCACCATGCCCAAGTTGGCAGAGACCCGGCAGACCGTGACGAGCACCATGTCCTCGTTGCGCTTTCCGCGCTGAAAAACGTGGAGCAGGTTGTCGGAGAGGACGATGATCTCCTGAAAATAGTGATGCCCGTCGTCCTTGACGCCTCGCAAGCGCTTGAACGTGGCCTCGATGACCGACACGTTCGAACCCTGGAAGAGATCTCCGGTGGCGGCGGCGACGAGGTCCAATACCTCTTGAGGGTGGCTGTCGACGGTCTTCACACCCAAGAGCATTCCCGTCTTCATGTCGACGAAGCCGGCGGCGACACACTCGGGGACGGATCGTTGCACATTCGCGAGAGCATTATCGAGATTCATGGAACTACCTTTCTTTGCCCTTACTTTTTCGGGCGCATCGTTACGCGGTCGTGAATGAGGTCGAACTCAAGGAACTAAGGGCTCGACGATTGGAATCGCAGCCTTCAATTGCGCCCAGCCCATGCCGATGTTCGTGGTCTTCTTGGTCACGAGCATGATGACGGCCCGGCTTTGCTTCAATGTCTTTGCAAAGTGAAAGTTGTGCTCGGATGTAATGTGTATTTCCTGGAAATAGTGTGCGCCGTTTTCGGGCAAGCCTCGATGCGCGCGCACCATTTGCTCGACGCGTCCCACGTTCGGGCCTCGAAAGAGGTCCATGGTTGCGGCGGCGACGATCTCGTTCAGCGTTTGGGTATATGCCGCGCCGTTGTAAATGCCGAGCAGCATGCCCGTATCGAGATCGACGACGCCGCACGCGACGGCGCCGTCCACTTTGCCTACGACTTCTTTGCACGCATCATCGATCTTACCCATCGTTCGTTCTCCTTCTTCTGACTGCCAGTCGCGAATGCCTTCGTCCTCTAGCTCGAGTAAACCGCCTTCGAATGGAAGGCTGGATTCGTCGATCTGCCGGAGCAGGTCGAGCAGCAGAGAGGAGAAGCCTCGCGTGATGGTCCGCGGCGTTGGCCCGAGGGCCGATGTGGACACGGAACCCGATTGCGCCGACAAGATCGCGCGAAGTGCGGGTTCGCCCGAGAGGGCGCCCTTCTCGGCGTGAACGATCTCGCCCTCTTGGAGGTAGACGTGGCCGGTCACCGCGTCGCCGATGGTGAGGACGATGGAGCGGCGGGCCAGGTGGAACATCTGCAACATGTCGACCAGCGACAATCCGTGGACGCTTCCGCGAAAGCCCGTGCTGCAGTCGATGGCTTGCCGAATGGCATCGAGCAAGTCCTCCGGCGTGAACGGTTTGCACAGGACGCGCACGGCGCCGAGCTCCGTGGCGGTTTGGTAATCGCGCGCGGTGGCGAATGCGCTCATGAGGATGGCTCGCGTGGCCGTGCCGCGCGAGCGTAGGGTCGCGATGAGGTCGATACCGTCGCGAATCCCCAGCCGCAGGTCGGTGAGGAGGACGTCGACTCGGCGCTGCTCGAGGAGTGAGATGGCCTCGTCCACGGACCGTGCCTCGGCGACGTCGAACCCATGTCCCGCGAGGTGCCGCACCAGGGTCTCCCGAAACTGAACATCGTCGTCGACGACGAGCACGGAGGTCACAGGGGCTTGGCTCCAAGTGTGATGACGAAGCGAGCGCCCTGCTCCGAGGGCTCGATCCGAAGATCGCCTCCCACGTCGAGGGCGGCGTCGCGCGAGGCGGTCAGGCCGAGACCACTGTTTTTCTGCTTCGTGGTGAAGAAGGGTTCGAAGGCGCGGGCGCGGCTTTCGGCGCTCATTCCGGGGCCGTCGTCCTGGACGACGATGCGGATGGTGTCGGCCGTGCGCGAGGTCGTGATCTTGACGGTGACGGGGGCGCGGGCGGCTTCGAGTGCGTTCATGACGAGGTTGACCAGGATTTGCTCGACGACGAGCGGCGGGACTTGCACGGATCGCGCGCTGGGGGCGAGTGCGACGTCGATGCGATGTCCTCCGTTGCGGAGCGATGGGCGAAGGAGGCTGCACGTGCGCTCGATGCACTCGGCGAGATCGGCTTCCGACTCGGACTGCGGGCCGAGCTTCGCGAAGCCGAGCAGGCCGTCGACGGTCTTGCGCAGGCGATCGGCGGCGCGGCGTACGGCCAGGCCGGTTGCGCGCAACGCGGCGGGGGCGAGCTCCGCCCCGCGGTCGACGAGGACCTCGGCGTCGAAGACGATGCTCGCGAGCGGGGCCCGCAAGTCGTGCACGATCTGCGCAACCAGGCGGCCGGTGGCCTCGAGGCGCTGCCGGTGCAGTTGCTGGACGAGCGTGACGTGCTTGTCGGAGATCTCGCGCATGACGATGAGGAAGTACGCGCCACCCAAGGCGTGCCGGGTGCACCCGAGGCGGATGCCGTCGACGTCGGAGTTCGGCGGCCGCCAATCGATGGCCTCACCTTGCGCGCTGGCCTCGAGCCGCTCCCACAAGAGGGGCAACTTGCAGGGTATGGTGCTGGTGGCGATCCCCACCCGTGCCAGGAGCGAATACGCGCTCGGGGTCGCGCCGACGAGGAGCCCCTCACGGGTGCACACCGCCAGAGCGGCACCTGCGTGCTTGAGCGCGAGGTGGGTTCCGGTCCACGCCGGCTCTTCGAGCCAATCCGTCGATTCGAGGTTCGTGCGCATCGCGGCGATGCGATGCGTTTTGCACGATGCGGACCACGCGGCGATGGCGTGCGGCGGGCCTCGCGGCGCCGGCGGGTGACGGAACTCGTTAGCGGATTACGTCAGCACGCCGTAGCGACGAAGTTTGTCCCGGAGGGTGGAGCGCGGGAGCCCGAGTGCGCGCGCGGCGCCGCTCAATTTGCGATCGGACTCCTCGAAAGCTTGGAGGATCATTTCGCGCTCCATGTCGCGCAGTCGGGGCCGTTCAGCGCTGTCGGTGGCAATTCGGGATACACTGGCCTGTGCGGACTTGGCTGAATACGCGAGAGGCGTGAGAGGCGTGAGAGCCGCGATGGGCGCGCCGGCCGCGATGCAGGGGTATGCGCCGCTGCTCGAGGCTTGTCGCAATGGGGCGATGGCGGCGAGCACGTCCGCCTCCTCGACGACGGAGCTGCGCGAGAGGATCGCCGCGCGCTCGACGGTGCCGCGAAGCTCGCGCACGTTGCCTGGCCAATCGTGGAGTCGAAGCCGCGCGAGGGCGGTTTCGGAAAACCGCGTGACGGGAATCCGATGCCGATGCGAGAACCGACGCAGAAACGCGCGGGCGAGGAGGGGAATGTCTTCCGCACGTTCGCGCAGCGCCGGCAGCACGATGGTGAAGCCCGCCAATCGATAGAGAAGATCGGGGCGGAGCATGAGCTCCAAGTTGCCATTCGTGGCGGATACGATCCGCGCCTGCAAGGGCAAGTCGCGTGTTCCGCCGACGCGTCGAAAGGTCCGAGTCTCGAGAACACGCAGCAATTTGCTCTGCAGAGGGAGCGGCATATCGCCGACCTCGTCGAGAAATACGACACCTTGACCGCCCGCTTCCAAAAGGCCCGCCCGAGGGCCTCGCGCACCGGTGTAGGCGCCCGCTTCATGGCCGAAGAGCTCACTCTCGAAAAGGTTTTCCGGCACGGCCGCGCAATTGATGGCAACGAACGGAGCTCCGGGTGGCGCACCGATGCGGTGGATCGCTTCCGCCACGAGCTCTTTTCCGGTGCCGGTTTCGCCGAGGACCATCACCGAGATGTCGCGATAGGGCCCGATGCGCTGGATCTGCTCGCGCACCGATTGCAGCGCAGCAGACGCCCCGATGATCTCCGTATCGAGCACGGCGGCCGTGTCCTCGCGCAGAAGAATGGCTTTGACGTCGTGGACGAGCGGCTCGAGGTCGCCCGTCGCGTAGCGCTGGATGGTCTTCCGGGACTCACCGTTTCGCACGAGAAGCGAGATGGCACCCTGGTGGAACATCGCAGCCATCATCGAACAGCCGTCGCACGGCGCGTGCGGGGTCGAGCACACGCCTGCGGCATGATCGACGATTTTGAGGGCGTATCCTGGCGATAGAAGGATCTCCTTGGCACACGTAGCATCCGAGGCGACATTGAGGTCGCTTCCACACTGTGCGACTGCGGTTTCGATGCGCTCGATGAGGTCGGTCGACGTCGAGATCAGTCCGACACGGTTCCGATGGGAAATATGCGCATCTTCACGCAAATCGCGTTGGCTATCGTTGGACATTACACCCCCAAGCGAACGCGCTTTTACGAAGCGCTGGGAAGCCTATCACGAGGCCCGTATTCGATGTAACTCCGCGCGCGGCTTTCGCCATGTCGAAATGCGTTTCCTCGTCGTGCCTCACGAAAATCGACACGTCATCGGCTATGATCCGGTGGAGTTTCGACGAAGGGTATACCGGTTGCTCGTGAGGAATTCATCTTGATCCACACCCAGCTCGCAACGCTCTATTTCAGACTGTTCGCGCAAATGCTACCGGCCACCCTGGTCACTCCAGCGATCCGTCCATTGTTTGTCAGTCACCATGCTGGCAACGAAGGCGCAATGCATGCGTTCATGGCGATGAATATGCTCGGAGGCGCAATCGGTGCGCCGCTACTGGGTCGCGCGGACGACGCGTTAGGAAACCGACGCGCCTTGCTGGTTTTTCTCACGCTGGTGGATGCGGTGCTGCTCGGCGCTTTTGCGTTGCACGTGCCGACGCCCGCGTTGTTGGTGCTCAGAACGGTCGAAGGCGCCGCACACGTAGGCGCAGCGTCCATTCTCATGGGTGACGCTGCAGTCTACTCGAAGAGCCACGGCGGTAAGGTCATGGGCATGGCTGCCCTGGCGGTGGTTCTAGCGATTGCGTGCGGAAGCTTCTTCGGTGGTCTGCTCTTGACCATCGACGCGCGCATGCCCTTCATCGCGGCCAGTCTGCTCGCGTTGTTCGTCGCCCTGAGTACGCGCGAGCGGCCCGCGGCGCAGCGTGCACGGCGCCCGAGTGCGGGGAGGCTCACGTCGCTGCTATCGCGCGAGCCGGAGCTCTGGGTGCCGCTCGGTGCGGCGTTCGTAGGACGCTTCGTGATCGGTTGTCTGGTGGTGACGTTCGCGCTTTTCGCGCATCGCGCGCATGGCTATTCGGATAAGACGATTGGCTTTTTGTTTTCACTCGTCACCGTGCCGTTCGCACTCGCGTCGTACCCTGCGGGGCGCTTGCTCGATCGCATTCCGCGGGCGGCGATGCTCGTGGGCGGAGCGCTGTTGTGCGCGGCGGCGCTCGCGGGGCTGGGATGGGTGCCGCGCAATGCCATCGGCGTGAGCATGCTGCTCTTCGGCATCGGGTCGTCGATGATTTTCGTGCCGGTGATCTTCTACGGAGCCCACGTCGGTCAAGCGACCGAGCGCGCGACCGTCATGGCCTTGGTGCACGGTGCGGGGTGCGTGGGGATGCTGCTCGGCCCCGCGGTGGCGGGCATCGTCTCGGCGGTGGTGGGCCGCCGCACCGATGCCGTCACGGGCTACCGGTCCGTGTTCCTCGTGGCCTGCGCGGTGACCCTCGGCTGGGTCCTCGCCAGTGCGGGCGTCCTCGCGCGGCGAATGCGCGAGGAGGCCGCCGAGCTACGGCGCTCCCCGGAAGAAGCGCCGCGCTCGTGCGACAGCAACGGCTAGCGGTTGTTCCGCTGACTGCCGAACATGGCGCCCCGCGGGAAGCGACCACGGCTTCTCCACGGCGGTGCGCGGCGGCGGCGTCGGCCGCGGGGGCGGCGGCGGCGGCGGCGGACAGACGGGTGCGAGATCGCGCGCTTCCGCGCAATCGCACACGTTCTTCTTCTGGCCTTCGCTCTGCCAGATAAAAATGAGGGTAAAGAAAATCCGGTGGATGCGAGCAGTTTTTGCAGCTTCCCCAACGAGGACTTTGGCCACCGGT
Source organism: Sorangiineae bacterium MSr12523 (assembly GCA_037157775.1). Classification (NCBI taxonomy): domain Bacteria; kingdom Pseudomonadati; phylum Myxococcota; class Myxococcia; order Myxococcales; family Pendulisporaceae; genus Pendulispora; species Pendulispora brunnea. The sequence continues at coordinate 8,517,470 of CP089982.1, read as the reverse complement.
CCACGCCCGCTGCGTGTCCCGTAGATTGGATGAACCGGCGGCAGTAAAACCTGACGCGTCGCCGCCGCCGGACGTCACGCCCACTGCAACGCCGAGATCGATGGAAGGTCTCAGCCGCAGCGGGCGCGCCGTCCGGCTTTCCTCGCGAAGAAAAACGATCGACCTCCCGCCGATCGCCGAAGCTATCGGCACCCCCGCGTGGTCAGAGCCACAAAGAGAAGTGGGGGCCCAAGGGAGGTCGATCATGCGTAGCGTAGGCCTGGATTTAGGAGCGCGCCACATCGCTTATTGCGAGGTGTGCGATGGGAAAGTCGTGGAGCGGACGAGCGTGCAACAGATCGAACAGCTCAAGGGTCGATTGGGGCCCGGGACGCTTCCGGCCATTGTCGCCTTCGAGGCAGCGCGAGAGGCTTGGTTCGTCCATGATCTCCTCCGAACCTGGGGACACGAGCCGAAGATCGTCGACACCACGCGACTCAAGACGATCGGGATAGGACACCACAAACGCAAGAACGATGCGCTCGATGCCGAGCACCTCGCCATCGCGGTCGAACAGGGGCGCATTCCCGAAGCCCACGTCCTATCGGTGGAAGGTCGAGAGCTTCGCGAGCAGTTGAGTGTCCGACAAGCGCTGGTTGAGACCCGCGCGGGTTACGTGACCACGATCCGCGGCCTCGCGCGTGCACATGGGAAAAGTGTTGCTACGTGCGATATCAGCAACTTCGTGACGCACTTGGAAGCAACCGAGATGAATCCTGGCTTGCAGAAGCTTGTTGCGCCGTTAGCCGCCATGCTGAAAGTACTCGACGAGCAGCTCGTGAGAGTGGAAGAGAAGTTGCAGAACTTGGCAGGGCGAGATCCTCGGATACGTCTTTGCGCCACAGCCCCCGGTGTAGGGCTCATCGTCGGGGCCACGTTCATGTCCGTCATGGACGATGCCCACCGTTTCAAGAATGCCCATGCGGTGAGCGCCTATCTCGGACTCGTTCCGTCCGAATCGACCACGGGAGGACCGAGCAAGCGTCGTCTCGGAGGCATCACCAAACAAGGAAACCCTCACGCGCGAGCCATGCTCGTGCAAGCAGCCCACAGCCTACTGCGCACGCGCAAGCATGCCGGGGACCCCATTCGTCTTTGGGGAATGAACATCGCCAAGAAAAAAGGAAGATCGATCGCGGCTGTCGCCGTGGCCCGACGTCTTGCTGGTGTGCTCTGGGCGATGTGTCGTGATGGGGCTTTCTACGACCCGAATACGGCCACAAAGGGGACTTTCCAGAAAAAGAGCATGCGTGGAAGCGATGAAACTCATCGCACCGTTGCGCTCCGGCGCGCGACCAAGAAACTTCAGCGGCGATACACTCGCCGTAAGACTTCGGAGGTCACCATGACGTGACCCACCCGATGCGCCGCAGAGCGCGCGACGTTTTGAGAACCCATTGGAGGACGATGAACGCGGGGAGAGCGGTGTGAGCACGACCGAGGTAACGCCAAGGTCGAGAGCTCGCCCCGTAAATTGCGTCTCGCTCCGCCCTACGAATCCCATACTGCGTCCCGGGGCTACCCGCGACCATCGCTGCCCGGTGAACGCGAAGAGTCAATTGACGGCAAACTCGAAACGCACGTCTGGCGGCCCATCTTTTTCAAAACGCAGCGGGCTCGTCTCGAGCCACAGGAGAGCTCCATGCTTCGCCAAAACACCTCCTCCCGGACGACGAAGAAAAATCCGAAGAAGAAGAAAATCGCCTTGCATAAACCGCCGGTACAGAGTCACCACTCCGCGTGTTGTTCCCGCTGGCGAGGCTCCCGTAGGAGTGGCTCCTCGCTATCAACGGGCACGTGGAGGGCTGTTACCTCCCGCTCGTACCTTGCGGTAACCCATCATCTCAATCTGCGACCTTGCGGGCGCGGGGTCCGGAGCACCGCGCACGAAGGTCTGATCCGACGCGTTGCCAATGCGGTGCCAATCAGCACCCGTGAAAAATACGGCCATTCGCCCCCCCGCGCGCCTGTCCCGGACAGATTTCCGCCTGTCCGTGACACCCTCACGGCCACCAAGCTCTTCCACGCGCCGCCAGCATCCTAGGCTAGCGCATCTCGTCGGGGTGCGCGCGCAGCTCGGCGAGCAGCGTGTCCCGCTTGGCGATGGCCGCGCGCTGGGTCGTGAGCGCGCTCTCCAGCTCCGCCACCAGCGCATCCCGCTCTTCGAGCTCGGCCACGAGCTGCGCGACACGCTCGTCTTCGTCGAGCACAGGCCCTTCGGGCACCTTCGCCGCGAGCGCGCGCACCACTTCTCTCTCGAGTTGCAAAATGCGCGTCTCGCGCACGCTCATCATGTCCGATAGCTTGCCCAGCTGTTCGTCCTTGTCCGCGAGTCCCGCGGTGGCCTGATCGAGTTCGCGTCGCAGCACGGCCTGTTCCTCCTGCATTCTCGCCGCCATCTCTTCGAGACGCCGCTGCAGCTCGTTCTTCTGTTGCACGTGCTGCATCGAGCGCGACGTAGCTTCGTCGAGTTCGCGCTGCAGTATCGCCTTTTCTTGCGCGTCTTTGGCCGCCGTCTTCTCGCGCTCCTCCCGCGCCTTCTCGAGCTCGTGCAGCGCCTTCTTCGCGTTCGTGAGCTCGAGGCGCATCCTCTCGAGCTGCTGCTCCCGCGATGTCAACGTCGCCTGCAACGCCATCGACGACCCGGCGTGTTCGACGATCTCGGCCTCGAGCCTCTCCGTGGCGGCTTCGCTGGCGCGGAGGCGTTCCTCCAATTGAATCCGTGCATCGGCCGCGCTGGCGAGGGCGCGCGCGCGCCCCTCCAGCTCCTCCATCGCGCGCTCGAGTTGATCGCGCAGGTGCCGCCGGTCTCGCTCGGCGCTCTCGCGCACGGCGGCCACGTTCGCCGTGGATTCGCGAACCTTGGCCTCCTCGTGCGCAAGCTCGCGTTCCAGCTTTGCCACGGCCTTCCGAAGGAGATCCTCTCGTTCCCGCGTTTCACGTTCCCGCTCGATGGCGTCGGCGGCCCGCTTTTCGACGGCCGCGAGCCAGCCTTGCTTGCGGAGCGTGTCCACCATCATCCGTCCCGTCCACCCGAGCTCCTTCTCGAGGGACTCCACGCTCTCCAACGTCGCTGCATCCTCCTCGGACATACTCCGTTTCTCCCTTCGTCAATCCAATGGCGAGATGGTCGAATGCTCGAGCAACCGATTCGCCATTCGCGACCGGTCCGTAGCATCCGCCTTTGCGCAGCGTTCGATTTCGCGGCGCACCGCGGCCATGAGCGCGGCATCGTCTTGCAATGCGAGCCACAATGCGCCCGACAGACGGAGGTGTTCTGCCGATGTCGGCTGAATGCCAACGAGCCCGTCCAGCATCGATTCGACCGTCGTCTCCAACGACGCCACACCGAGCTCGACGTCGCCGTAATAAACGAATCCCACGTCCGCCGCCGCCAGCAGCGCTGGGTCCGCGGTGAGCGATATCGAGTGCGTAAACGCGATTCGCAGCGACTCGGCCAGGGCTTTGCCCAACGCTTCGACGGTTCGTTCGCGCGGTGTCGTCGCCAATCTCTCTTCGAACGTCGGCAGCGCCGGCCCGATCGACCAGAGCCAGAAACGCTCTTCGCTTGCGACGATGGCCAGGGTCGTCTCCTCGGGGCATAGCTGACCGAGTCGCACCTTCTTCTGCGCCAGCGCGAGCAGCGCCGAGAGAGCCTGCTCCGGGGTCGAGAACGGCGCGCTTGCGGTTTCGATTTCGAACTTGGCAATTCGAAAAGAGCGACGATCCCCCGAACGCATTCGCGATTCCACCTGCGCGATTTGCGCACTGGCGCACGCCGATTCGATCGCCTCCAGCGTGTCGCGGCCGCGCGCTGCAGGCCACACGTAGCCCGTGGGGATACCCGCGTGCGGCAGCGGCAAACCAATCTCGGGATGCAATGCCACCGGCATCCACGTGCGTCCCGCCCTGGACCGCCGCCGCCCTCGCGTTTGCGCGAGCGGTTTCAAGGTCGCCAGCAACGCTTCGGGACCATCGTCGGGTTGCTTCAACGCATCGATGCCCTTCGTGAGCACCAATCGTTGCGCGATGTCGGCGGCCGCGCGGATGGCCACGACCGCCGTCTCTCGCACCCCGACACCGGCGATTGCACGCGCTGCGACCACGGGAATGCCACTATCGAGCTCCAGCTCCGCGGCAATCTGCTCGGGCGTGAGGGCGTCGGGGGCATCCTGCTTGTTCGCTTGCACCACGATCGCGCGCGGGGTCTCATCGCAGTACCGCGCGCGGAGGATTTCGAACGAGCGCTTCGCCTCACGCACGCCTGCGGGCCCGCTGTCGCACACGAACACGAGCACGTCCGCCGTTTCGACCAGGTGCCAGCGACGCTGGGCCAACAGTGACTGACCCGGAACGGTGAGAAGCTGACAGCGCAGACCATGGCCTGCAATGACGCCGCCGTCGAGGTGCAACCAATCGAAGTAGAGCGTGCGGCCGTCCTTCTCCTCTGGCACCAACAGCTCTCCGCGGCGCAACGTCGTGAACGCGGCCGCGAGCTGGGTCACGTTGGTGGTTTTGCCAGCGTGTGCGGGCCCGTCGTACACGAGTCGGACGAGGATCTTTTGTAGTTTTTGATCGAACCAGACCATGCGTGGCGCGAGGCAGTGCAACGCACGTTCCGAGGTCGCGATCGCTCTGGCTTTCCGTCCGCCCTCGCCGAATCCCGCGCGCCGTCGTCGAAGATGGACGGTTTCTGACGGATACCGCCACCGCTCTGGCGCTGCCGGTCCGGGCGGTTCGAATCATTCGGCGCCGTTTTGTTTGAACGCACCCGGGGGTGTCCGGGCACGCAGGGACGAGATGTTGCGTTCCTTGGCGGTTTACACCGGAATTTTGAGTCTTGCGCTGACGACCGCGTACGCCGGCGGTCTCGCAGCGCGTTCCAGCGGCCCATCCGATGACGGGCCTCGTCGCGCCTCTTCGCTGTCGCGTGCTTCGGAAGAGGCAGCGTTCTCCGGCCTCTTGCTCGACGGCGCAGCGGTCGTTAGCGCGAAATCACATTGATGAGCGCCGTGGCCAACACGGCCATGGCATACGTCGTGAGCAACGCACCCGGCGTGAGCATCGCGCCGACGATGGCGAAGAACCCCACGGTCCCAATGGAGGAGCCGACGACGCCCGTGAGAAAGGTACGCACGGCCTGACCACCGCCGCGCGCATGCGTGAAGACGGCGACCACCGCCGAGAGAACCGGCAACGTCGAAAAGACGCCGCTGCTGCTTGGCCCGAGCCGCTCGGCCGCCGAGGTCAGCCCAACGACGATGCCCGTCGCAAGTGCGATGCGCGCGGGAAGCTCCCAATGCGCGGCCGGCGGTACGATCGCGACCTCCGCATCTTCCTCGGAGCGAAACGCGAGCATCCAGCGCACCGCGATCAACATGCCCAACGCCGCCAGCGACAAGGCACCCAAGGTCGCGGACACATGTTGAAGAAGAACGGCCGCCACCAGAAACCCGCCGAGCCCGCACGCGAGTGCGCGCGGCCATGTGGCCCGGCGCGATGCCCACGCGTAGGCGCCGCAGAACGCACCCACGCCGCCCAAGCCGGCGAGCGCACCGGGCGCAGCCCCCGAGGCGAAGCGCGCGCCGTTGCCGACGGCAAGAAAGAGCGAAATGGGACCGGAGACCACCGGCAAGCCCGTCACGATGCCCGACACGCGCGGACCATAGCGGCGCGCAGTCCATGAAACCAAGACGAGCAGCAGCGGCACCAGAAGCAACTTCAAACCAAGCGCGGACATGAGTCGTTCGGGCATATGATGGGAACGCGGCGCTTCGGGTCCAATAGATAGATCGGACCGTTCGAGAAGCGGCGCTTATCAAATGGTCGAACTTCGTCACCTGCGGTACTTCCTGGTCCTTGCCGAGGAACTTCATTTCGGGCGCGCCGCGCGCCGCCTCCACATCGCGCAGCCGGGTTTGAGCCAGCAGATTCAGGCCCTCGAGCGCGAGATCGGTGTGGAGCTCGTGGATCGCAGCCGGCGTCGCGTGCAGCTCACCGCCGCGGGGCGCACCTTCTTCGAGGAGGGCCGACGCGGCATGGTGCAACTCGAGCGCGCGGTGGATCTTGCGCGGCGTGCGGGGCGGGGCGAGGTGGGCCGGCTTTCGCTGGGCGCCGCCGAGTCGGCGACGTACGCCATCCTACCGAGCTTGCTTCGCGAATACGCGCGCCGCTATCCGGAGGTCGATCTGGCCGTGCGCGAGATGTCCTCGGGCGTGCAGCTCGCGGCACTCGAGCGGGGCGAGGTCGACATCGCCTTTATTCGCACCCCGGTCGAGATCAAGGACTTCGAAACGATGACCTTGACCGAAGAGTCCATGGCCTTGGTGCTGCCGGAAGATCATCCGCTGGCGCGCAAACGCACGGTGCCTCTGACCGCGCTCTCGAACGAGCGATTCATTTTGCATCCGACCCCCGCGAGCGGGTGGACCGAGTTCATGTATGCCGTGTGCCGCAATGCCGGATTCGAGCCGCGCATCTCGCAATCGGCGAGTGAGACGACGGTGGCGGTGAGCTTCGTCGCGGCCGGCCTGGGGGTCACGTTGGTGCCGGAAAGCCTGAGCGGTGCTGCCCGCCGCCCCGGCGTGGTCACGCGGCCCGTGGCCTCGCCGGTGCCGAACACGCGCCTGCTCGTCGTCTACCCGCGCGATGGTCTGCCGGAAACCGCGCGGGCCTTCCTGGACATCGTTCGGAAGCGAACCATCTAGCCTCACGCGGGAAAGTCCGTGGAAACCGAGACGGTGCGCCATGCATCCAATTCGCGCGCCACGAAGGCGTTCTTCTCCTCGATGACCGCGACGGTGTCGCTGCCCAGCGCCAGGCGGAGGGGAGGGGCCTTGGAGCCCGCCAACTCGACGACGACTTGCGCGAGGCGCACGGGATCGCCGGGCTGCTGCAGGCTTACGCTCTTGGCGCGGCTTCGGACCATGCCCGACGTCTCCGCGTAATCCGAAATGGTGGCTGCCGTTTCGACGACGGAGTTCGACTCGAGGAACTCGGTGCGGAAGTACCCGGGCTCGAGGATGGTCACGCCGATGCCCAGCGGCGCGAGCTCGCCGTGCAGCGCCTCGGAGATGCCCTCCACGGCGAACTTCGTCGAGCAGTAGATGCCGAATCCCGGCCCCGAACGGTAACCGCCCACCGACGACAGATTCAAAATGAGCCCTGAGCGCTGCCGGCGCAGATGCGGAAGCACGGCGCGCGTGACGGCGAGAAGGCCGAACACGTTGGTCTCGTAAATGCGCCGCACGTCGTCGCCCGGCGTCTCCTCCACGGCGCCGATGATGCCGTAGCCGGCATTGTTGACGAGCACGTCGATCCGACCAAACCGCGCGATGGCCGTCTCCACCGCCGCCGCCACCGATGCCTCGTTCGTCACATCCAGCGCCAGCGGCAAGAGTGCATCCGAGGCGCCGAAACGCTCGACCATCTTCTTCGGATCCCGCGCCGTGGCAATCACCGCGTCGCCCGCAGCGAGCGCGGCCTTCGTGATCTCCGCACCAATGCCGCGCGATGCCCCCGTAATGAACCAAACCCGCTTCGTGTCGTTCGTCGTCATGGCTTTCTCCTTCACACGACGGAACATGCGCCTTTCTCATTGCGAAGAGAATGCAGCGAATAGTGTATGCCTTTTGAACCAATGGTTCATAATCGGCCGGCGATGACCGACTCCCTCGACGGCCTTTCTTCCTTCCTCGCCGTGGCGCAGCACAAAAGCTTCACGGCCGCGGCCTCCGAGGTCGGCGTGACGCCCACGGCGATGAGCCAGAAGATCAAGCTGCTCGAGCGCCGGCTCGGCGTGGTGCTCTTCCAGCGCACCACGCGGCACGTGGCCCTCACCGACGCGGGGCAAACGCTTTTCGAGCGGCTTCGCCCCGCCTTGCGCGATGTGGAGGACGCGCTCACCGCCTTGAGCGACTACCGCGGGCGCCCATCGGGCAAGCTGCGCCTCACCGCACCGCGCACCAGCTGCACCTGGCCCGTGGCACCCCTCGTGGCGCGCATGCGGGAGGCTTACCCCGAGCTCACCGTCGAAGTCTCGCTCGATGACGCCTTCGTCGACATCGTCGCCTCGGGATTCGACGCGGGCATTCGCCTCGGCGATTCCGTCGAAAAGGACATGGTGCGCGTTCCCATCTCGAAGCACTCGTCCTGGTCCATCGTGGGCTCGCCCGCGTACCTCGCGAAAATGGGGCGCCCTTCCAAGCCGGAGGATTTGCTCCGACACCACGCGGTTCGCCAGCGCATGATCGCGACCGGCGTCGTCTACCGCTGGGAGCTCGAACGGCGGGGGAAGGAGATCACCATCGACGTGCCCGGTGGCATCGTCGTCAATGACATCCGCCTCATGGTGGCGCTGGTTCGCGAGGGCAGCGGCCTTGCGTACGTCCCCGACGAGGAAGTCGAAGCCGATCTTGCCGCCGGCCGCCTCGAACGCGTTCTCGAGTCCTTCGTCACCAAGGGCCCAGGTCTCTGCCTCTATTTTCCCGAGCGCACCCAGGAGCAGCCGAAAATGCGCGCCCTCATCGAGACGGTGAAGCGCCTGCGGCCGTCGCGCTGAGCCGATACAACACATGACGGCGAAGGCGATGGCCTTCGGGCAGACTCGGATGATCGAAGTCGTCGCGGGGCTCGTGGCGCATGCCGAGTTTCTCCATCACGCGGCGCGAGCGCGCATTGCCCACGGCGGTGAAGGACACGATTTCGGGAAGGCCGAGCACCTCGAAGCCCACACGCAACGCGGCGCGTGCGGCCTCCGTGGCGTAGCCGCGGCCCCAATGTTCGGCGGCGAGGCGCCAGCCGATCTCCACGCAGGGCGTGAAGTGCGCATGGAACCGCGGCCGGGCGAGGCCCGTAAATCCAATGAAGGGCGCTTCGCCGGGGACTTCGATGGCCCACAGCCCGAACCCGTGCTCGTCCCAATGCTGGCCAATTCGCGCCACGAGTGCGTCGCTATCGGTGCGCGACAGGGCGGTGGAAAGGTACTCCACCACGCGCGGATCGGCATTCATCGCCGAGAACGGTTCGAGATCGCTTTCACGCAACCGACGCAGGCGAAGGCGCGGCGTCGAAACTTCGTCGATCGTTTTCACGATCGCCCATCGTACGATGGCCCCGTGCCCGAGATCGAGACACGGTCCATCGACCCCATCCCGGCGCTCGAGCGGCATGGCCACCCGCGCAGCCTTTTTGCCTTGTGGTTCGCCGCCAACATGCAGATCACCTCGGCCATCACCGGGGCGCTCACCGTGCTCGTGGGGCTGCACCCCGCGTGGGCCGTCGTGGCCATCGTTCTGGGCAATGCCCTCGGCGGCGTCCCCATGGCACTGCACGCCGCGCAAGGTCCGAAGCTCGGCGTCCCGCAAATGATCCAGAGCCGCGCCCAATTCGGTGTGTACGGCGCCGTCTTGCCGCTGGTGCTCGTGGTGATGATGTACCTCGGCTTTTTCGCCAGCGGCAACGTGCTCGGTGGCCAGGCCGTGGCGGGGCTCACGCATCTGCCCATCGATGCCGCCATCGTCCTTTATGCCGCGCTCACCGCGGTCGTCGCCATTGTGGGCTATCGCCTCATTCATCGCTTCGGATGGCTGGCCTCCGGGCTCTCGGTCGTCGTTTTCGTGTACCTCTCGGTCCGGCTCGTCACCGGGCACGATGTGGGGTCGCTGCTCTCGGGCGCGCATTTCGAGCTGCCGCCGTTCCTGCTCGCGCTCTCGCTCACGGCGTCGTGGCAGCTCACCTTCGGACCGTACGTCGCCGATACTTCGCGCTACCTGCCGGAGAACACCTCCGTGCGTGCCACCTTCTGGTGGACCTATGGCGGCACCGTGCTCGGGGCGGCGTGGGCCATGTCCTTTGGGGCGCTCGCGTTCGCGCTGGCGGGCAAGGCCTTCAAAGGCCACGAGGTCGCGTACGTGGTGGGCCTCGGCGGACCGGCGCTGGCCGTGCCGCTGCTCATCTCCGTGGCGCTGGGCAAGTTCACCGTCAACGTGCTCAATGTCTATGGCGGCTACATGTCCGTCGCCACCACGCTCACCGCGTTTTCGGGCCGCGCCGTCTTGTCGCAGCGCGGCCGCATTGGCTACGTGCTCGCCGTGGCCGTCGTCGGGGCGACCTTGGCCGTGCTCGGCCGCGGCGACTTCTTGCGGAACTTCATCTTGTTCCTGGAGTTCTTGCTCTACTTTTTGACGCCGTGGTCGGCCATCAACCTGATGGACTTCTACGTCGTGCACCGCGAGCACTACGACGTGCCCGCGCTCTACGATGCGGCCGGCCCGTATGGCCGCTGGAACGTGCGCGCCCTGGTCATTTACGCCGTGGGCGTGCTCGTGCAGATCCCCTTTGCCAACGTGCCCGGTGTGTTCACCGGCTGGCTGGCTCCGTGGATGGGAGGTGCGGATATCGCATGGCTCCTGGGCCTGCTCGTACCGGCCGTATTGTACCGCGTTACGAAGTGAGCGGCGGGCTAAGGGCCGCTATTTTGCCCGATCCATCCCGTGCCGCAGGCGCCATCCACGTGGCGCGCGGCGGGCAATCCACGGAAGACGTTGCCGTCGACGACCGGGGGTGGGGTTGGGCACGCTGTCTTGAAGAGCACTCCGGCGGTGGGGCTGGCGGTCGTCGACGGTTCGAAGATGTTTCCCTGGATGACCGTCGAGTGGTTCACCAATGCGGCCTGCTGGTCTTCGATGACCATCCATCGAAAATTGCCCCGCACTTGGTTGCCCGTGAACGTGATGCGCTCCGAACCCGTGCCGGCGAGATCCGTCTTGTTGCCTCGGGTGGCGAGCGCGCTGAAGTCGTTGGGCATCGGGGCGAAGCCCTCGACGATGTTGTTGTCGATGACCATCCCCACCCCGGGCAACGCCTCGATGGCATGGCCGGCGGAGCGCATGCGAATGACATTTTCCGTGATGATCGCGTCGCTCGGAAATCCGTCGTTGTGGATTCGCGCCAAAATGGCGCTGGCGGCGTCGGCCGCGGCAGCACGAAGTAGGGTGTTGCCGACGATGCGCGTTCCGCTACCAAACCGAATCAGGGAGATGTTCGGAGCGTTGCCCTCGGCCACCTCGATCGTGTTGGAGGAGATGACCGTGTTGGATGCATTGTTCACCACGATGGCGCCGTCGAGGATATTTCCGGTGATGACATTGTTCGTGCTGTCGCTCGGGCCGCCCACCATCGCGATCATGAATCCCACTTTGCGGCCGCCGCGGCGGAACGTGTTTCCAGCGATGTAGGCACCGCGCACGGTACCTTCGCCAGATGGCTCCTGGTCCACGGCCGTGTCGTCGACCAAATCGACCGTGTTGTTCACCACGCGGTATCCGTCGACCCCGCGCTGCAAAGCGACGAACGAGCGATCGCAGACCGCATGGCTGCCCTCGACGGTGGTATCCGAAGCAAGCATTCCCTCGCTTTCTTCGGCGAAGATCTTGACGCAATCACCTCCGCCGAAAAAGCCGACGACGGTCCATATCTGGCCGCCCGCGGGATCGCTTTGCACCGTGCAATGGGCATAGCGGGGCAGGGCTTTGCAGAGCATCGACGTGCCCCCATGATTGGGAAGCTGGCACATTTGTCCTTCCGGTGCTTTGAGACTGCAATCCAGGAAGTTGGCGGGGCGCACCAGGTGCGGGTCGAAGAAGTCGACATGATCAATCTTCGTCCCCGAGATGGCGATCCGCTTCGTGTTGCCGTCGAAGCCGGCGGGTAGGTCTGCAATTTGGATGGAGTGGGTTTGCTCGTGCGTTTCGGAGCGGGAGGCACCGTCAATCTTGAAATGGCCAAGGTAGGTATTTCGAGTGCCGCGCACCCCCAAAAGCCACCAGGCGCTGGGTATCAAGGAGCTCGGCGTTGACGGATCGGGCCGGATGCCTTTGCCCTTGAAGGCCAGCACGGACCGCGCGCCCGCACCCACCATGGTGAAGCCATCGGTGTTCCAGATCCGAAGGGACTCCTCGGTGGTCCGTTCACCTGCTTTTTTCGGGTTGATCTCGATATCGAATCGGCCTGGCGCCAGGCAAACCGGCTTTCCCGACGATTTGGCCGCATCGATGGTCGCCTGCAACGCGGCCCGATCGTCCAATCCATCATTGAGAATGGCCCCATGATCGCGCGGGTCCAGGCAATCTGCCGGATCGGCAATGACGATATTGTTCAAATCCGAGCGATAGTCATTGCTGTTCGCCGAATCTGCACACGCGAGGGGTAAGCTTGCGACCACGAGGGTCGAGGCAAAGAGGCTGTATGCTGTATTCATACAACCATGCGGTAAATCGACAATGCGCCGCGCGCTTCTTCGTGCCATCCATTTGGATGACAAATGTCCCTCATTTGGATGACACGGATGTCATCCATTCGAGGGAATGACGGCGGGCTAATTCCAAATCACGCCATTTGGGGAGGCATCATTTGGAGTCTTGGCGGAGGCAGATCAGCGTCTGCTGCCCCATTGCTACGAGCTTTCGCTCGGAGCCTTGCACGCCGAAGACCTCGAGATGGCAAACGGTGAGCGTGCGCCCGGACTTGACGACGGTGCCGATCGCCTCCAGGTAGTCGCCCGTTGCGGGCGCGAGCAGGTTGATCTTGTATTCCACCGTCAACACTTCGGCGTCGTCGGGAAAGACGGAGAGGGCTGCATAGCCGCCTGCGCTGTCGGCGATCGCACTGGTGGCTCCCGCGTGGATATAGCCGTGCTGCTGGGTGACCTCCGGGCGGCTGCGAAGGACGATCGTGACCCGTCCCGGGGAGATGTCCGCCAGCTCGGCGCCCAAGTGACGCATCAGACCTTGGCGTTCGAAGCTCGCGCGGATTCGTTCATGCATGCCGATCACCGGGCGTGCCCAAGGTGGCTAAAAAGGCATCGAGCCGTGCCATGCCCTCGCGCAGTTCGTCCATCGATGCGGCGTAGGAGAGCCGGACGTGCGTGTCCGCCGTGTGATGTCCGAAGTCTTTGCCGGGCGTGAGGGCGACGTGGGCTTCCCGGAGTACCCGCTCGCAAAATTCCCACGAGCTCAGGCCGGTGCGGCGCACGTCGAAGTAAACATAGAATGCACCATCGGGGACCGCGGGAACGGACAATCCGAGGCGCGTGAGGCCCTCGAGGACGAAGCGGCGCCGCTGAAGGAGTTCGAGCCGGCGCTTCTCGCAGACGGCGAGCGCCTCGGGTGTGAAGCAGGCCAAGGCGGCCAGCTGCGCGGGGGCGGATGCGCACAGGAAGTAGTTCATCGCGAGGCGCTCCATGGCCGATACGAGCGTATCGGGGACGACGCACCAGCCGAGACGCCACCCGGTCATGCCGAAGTACTTGGAAAAGCTGTTGATGACGATGGCGTCGGGGTCGATCGCCAATGCGCTCTGCGGCGGTTTTCCCCGGTCGTCGTGATCGCTGAGATTGAGGTAGATCTCGTCGACGACACGCCATTTGCCGCGTTCTCGCGCAACGTTGCAGATCGCAGCCAGCTCGTGGTGCGGAATCGAGGTGCCGGTTGGATTGGAAGGACTGGCGATCAACACGGAGCGGGTGCGATCCGTCCAGTGCGCTCGCACGGACGCCGCGTCGAGCTGGAAGCGGGTCTCGGCGCTCGCGGGCACGAGGCGGGCGTTCGCACCGAAGCTCTCCACGAGCTGCCGGTTACAGGGGTAGCAGGGATCGGCCATCATCACCTCGTCACCCGGATCGGTGGTGGCGGCCGTCACCAGCAGCAACGCGGCGGAGGCCCCCGACGTGATGACCACCCGCGAGGGGTCGACCTCCACGTCGTGCTGGTCCCGATAGAATTGGGCGATCGCATGCCGGAGTGCGGGCAATCCGAGCGCGGCCGTGTAGGGCAACGGGCGTCCATCCATGATCTCGCGCATCGCGTCCAACACGACGGGCGGTGCGCCGAAGTCGGGTTCGCCGATGCTGAGCTTGATGACGCGGTGCCCCTGGCGCTCCAGGGCTGCGGCCTGTTCACCGAATACCAACGCGTAAAATGGCGCCGCGTTCACGGCGCGGTTCGAGAGATTCATGAGAGCCCGAAGCATACCGTACGTTCTGTAGGCGCAACGACTCTTCGGAAGAGCCATGCACTATGATGCCGGCCGCCCATGTCCCTCGTGCCCACGCTTCGCCACCCTCACGATCGCGAAATCGTACGCCTCGCGGTCCCCGCATTTGGGGCACTGGTGGCCGAGCCGCTCTTTCTGCTCGCGGATTCGGCCATCGTCGGGCACTTGGGCACGGCGCAGCAGGCGGGACTGGGCATCGCGGGGCAGGCGCTGACGACCATCGTCGGGATCTGCATTTTTCTCGCCTACGGCACCACGTCGTCGGTGGCGCGCCAGGTTGGGGCCGGCAATACGGTGCAGGCCCTCCGCCAAGGCGTCGATGGCGTGTGGCTCGCGCTCGCGATCGGAGCGGCGCTCATCGTCGTCGGATGGCCGCTCTCGCCTGCCATCGTGAATGCCTTTGGCGCGTCGCCTGCGGTGGCTCCGCATGCCGAGACGTATTTGCGAACGAGCCTCTTCGGCGTCCCGGGCATGTTGGTGATGCTGGCCGGCACCGGTGTGCTGCGCGGCCTGCAAGACACGCGAACACCTCTTTTCGTTTCGGTGGGTTGCTTCGCGCTGAATCTGCTGCTGAACGTGCTGTTCGTCTTGATCCTCGGCTGGGGCATTGCCGGCTCCGCATGGGGCACGGCCATCGCACAAACCGCAGGCGCGGCCATTTATGCGGCCGTCGTGATTCGAGGTGCCCGCGCACACGGGGCCTCGCTGCGGCCGGATCTCGCCGGGCTGCGGGCCAGCGCGACGGCGGGGGCCGCGTTGATCGTGCGCACGATTTCACTGCAGATCGTGCTGGTCGTGGCGACCGGGGTGGCGGCGCATCTCGGCAACGCCGAAGCGGCGGCCTACACCGTGGGGGCGCGCATCTGGATGTTCCTCGCCTTCGCGCTCGACGCCATTGCCATTGCGGCACAAGCCATCACCGGGCGTTACCTCGGCGCCTCCGACGTGGCCGGAACGCGCGCCGCCACCCGGCGCATGGTCGAGTGGGGCGTGGCCAGCGGCATCGTCTTCGGGCTCGTGGTGCTGGTCGTTCGCGGGCTCCTCCCCGAGCTTTTTACGCACGATCCGCGGGTACGCGAGCTGCTCGTCTCGTCCCTCGTGGCCATTGCATGCATGCAGCCCATCGCCGGCGCCGTGTTCGTCCTCGACGGCGTCCTCATTGGTGCAGGCGACCAACGCTATTTGGCATTGGCGCAGACCCTCGCCATGATCGCATTTCTTCCCGTCGCATGGTTCATGGGCAGCCTCACCGCACTTTGGGGAGCGATGGCACTCTGGATGGCCGTCCGCCTGCTCACCCTCGGCCTGCGCGCCCGCGGCACCGCGTGGCTCGTCACCGGTGCCTGACGATGGTTGCGGCGAACACCGGATCCAGGGACGATCTCGCCGCGCACACACGATGCATCGCCAACGCGTTACGTTCTTGGCTCTCTTTTCGAGGAATGCCCAACCTCTTCGCCGGGTGGAAGGAACGCTACAAGGTGGCGCGCATCATCGAGGAATCCAATTGCGGAAAGGTGGCAACGGGCAGGCCGATCTTTCCTCCCGATCCGCAAGCGCTGAGCGGACGGCGCCTTGCATAGCGAATCACGCCAATCGATGACGCCCGTCGAAATCGAGCCAAGGTGGGCTGAACAAGTCGGGTAGGCTCGCCGTCCAAGCGATGATGATCACCGTTCCTGGCGTTGCACCTGGCTCGCGTGTGGCTCGTGGTTTGCTGTTGGCGTGCCTCGCATCGGCGGGGGCACTCTCGTTCGTGCTCGGCGCATGCGGGTCGGACTCCGCGAATCCGGGTGGTGGTGGTGATGGTCCCGGTGCCGACGCCGGGCCCGATGGTGCTTGGCCGGATGGCTCGCTGGCCGATGGCGCCAAGCCCCCCGGCCCGTGGACGACGCGCGGCATTTGCTCGAAGGACGCATGGTGCTGGGATCATCCGCTCCCCCAAGGGAACCTGTTGAAGGATGTGTGGGCTGCCGCCTCCAACGACGTATGGGCCGTGGGGGACGGGGGGACCATCGTCCATTTCGACGGGACGCAATGGTCCTCGGCGCCCTCCGGAACGAAGGCCGATTTGCGTTCGATCCACGGCGCCGGCGCAAAGGATATGTGGGCCGTCGCAAGCGACGGTGCGATTGCCCACTACGATGGCAATGGATGGAAAATTGCGACCACGCTCGAGGATGCCATCCTCGGCGAGGTGCTTGCCCTGGGCCCGGCAGACGTCTGGGTGGCGGGGCAGACCTTCAGTGGTGCTCCGTACGGGCGCAAAGGCGTACTCGCCCACTTCGACGGAACCTCGTGGACCAAGGTGAACACGGGTATTTCACTCGAATACTATTACGGAATCACATCGATGTGGGGGACCAGCTCGAACGACCTCTATTTCGTGAGCGGCGACGTTTACCATTGGAACGGCACCCGCGCCGAAAGGCAGCTCCTCCCCGAGCGCGGCAGCGTTGCCCATACCTTCTCCAAAATATGGGGCACCGCCCCGAACGATGTTTGGGTGGTGGGCAGCAACCGCGATGAGGGCATCATTTGGCATTACGACGGCGCCGCCTGGTCCATCGTCTTCACCGACAACCGGAACATGCGAGGTCCCCGCACCGTTTGGGGCACGAGCCGCACGGACGTGTGGGTGGCGGGCTATTTGGCTTCCGGTCGCTATGGCACGCTCCACTGGGACGGCACCGCATGGACCGCTGCGGCGACCGAAGCCGCCATCCCCGCGAGTGCCACCCCGAGCGACGGCTGGTCCATCGGCGCCAAGGACGCTTGGCTCGTCGGCGAACCGGGGGTGCCCTGGCATTGGAACGGCACGAAATGGGAAAACGACCCCGGGTTCGACGTCGGCGTTCGCGGCTTTTGGGGCACGAGCCCGGATGACGTATGGGCCGTCGGCCACCTGGGAAATGATACGATTTACTGTTCCGACGCAAAGCTCCTGCACGGCACGGCGGCGGGCACCTGGACCCAGCAGCCAGCCGACACCGTGAATGGCCTCTGGCGCATTTGGGGTGCCGGCTCCAACGATATCTGGGCGGTGGCATCGCCGAAACCCCGAGGGCCAGCGCTCTATCGGTACGACGGCCAAAATTGGGCACCCATTTCCACCACGACGACCACCGATGTCTACCTCCACGACGTGTGGGGCGCCGCCGGCAACGATGTTTGGATTGCGGGCGAGTACCGATTGAGCCACTGGAACGGTACGGAGTTCAAGAACTTCGCGACCCACTTCAACCACTACGCACGCGACATCTTCCACGCGGTGTGGGGCCTATCGTCCAACGACGTTTGGACCTACGGCGGATTGCAATGTTATTACGATCCCGGCGGCCCGCCCTGCACCACGGACCAAGACATCCGCCATTGGGATGGCACGAAGTGGAATCCTCTTTCCAACTCCACCATCGCCGTTAAATCCTTTGGTGGCTCCTCGTCGACCGACGTTTTCGCCGTCGGCGTCGTTCCGGAGAAACCCAACGCGCCCATCGCAAACAAGCCGCGCATCGAGCATTGGGACGGCCACGCCTGGACCGCCATGCGCCTCCCCGAGGGCACGAAAGGCCCCCTCTACGCCGTATGGGCCGGCAGCCCGAACGAGGTTTACGCCGTCGGCGAAGGTGGCACCATCCTGTACTACGACGGCACCCAATGGTCGCTCCTAGAAAGCGGCACCACGCTCCCGTTGTATTCCGTCTGGGGCACCGACGCGAACCACATCTTCATCGGCGGCCAGAGCAGCGCTATTTTGCGCCGCGATCGATAAGGGGGGCATGGCGAGACCCGTCCAGGGGGGCCGGGTGCATCCTGAGCCCGCGGGCCACGTCTATTGAATCAATGCGTTGCAGTATCCATGGTGTTGTGAAGGCATGGGCTCGCCGGATAGTGTGACGTGATGCCTCGATGTCACGGCGGCATAATCGCCGTTTTCGCTTCCCCAATGGAATATGGTCGTCATGTTGTAGACACCTATCTTGGTGCGTTCGAAGAAGGTCAGGCCAGCTACGGATATCTTCGTAGGGACCGTTGCTGCGCCAATGTTCCCGAGCATGCGCGCCTCATGCTTCTTGTGGTCGATGCTGTCGAAGGTAAATATGAAACTCTCGTCTCCGATTTCTACCGAAAGTGGTTCAGTTCCCCAATCGATAGTCGCATGTTTGAGGAAAACGCAACGCAGAGATCTCGCTGTTGCGAGGCCAGCCTGCGGATGTCGTGATGTCGTTGGTGCCTGAACGGGTTGGACCGCCACTGCCGGCTTAATTTCCCCATGTGCGAAGAGTTCTTCTGTCGGTGGCTTTGACAAACTTGCCGCAGGCAAGGTTGATAGGCTTGCCGTCGTGTCCACCGGCGGTTTTGGGGGCGCTATCGTCGTTGAAGGTGGACTCGTGCTCGGAATTGCACACCCTACAACCCGTGAGCTCAGGACAAAAAAGTCCACGGCGATTGCATCTGGATGCGCGCCGACTCGAGCGTCGCGCACATCGACTCCGTCGGCGCGTTCAGTCCAGCGCTTTTCTTCTGCCACCCATAAGGCACCAGGTCGTCGCTGTCAGAATATCACATCAAAGCAGCAGGGCCGGCGTCGCGTGATTTACTAAGCGTGTCTTGACGACTGCAAGTGGATGAACGCCCCATTCCTACACAACGTGGGGTGATGCACCATTCCCAAGTGCCCCCCGAGCAGTGTGACCCGGGCTGAACGTCGTGCGTGAATGGCGCTCGTCACGTCAGGACCGAGAGCGTCTCGCGAAGGACGGTCTCCAAGGTTATGGCCGTGCCGCTCCAGCGAGCTTCGAGCTTCTGCAGAGCATCGCGTGCGCGGCGGTGGTTGAATCCCATCGAAGTCAGCGCGTTCAAGGCGGCGTCGAACTCGTACCCGCGCTGGCGCGGGCGACTCTTCTGTTCGGCCTTTTTCTTCTCGATGTAGTCGCGACCGAAATCGCGTTCGGCTGCATAAGCATTGTGCGATTTGCATCGAACCCTGAGATTCGTCGCGCCATCCGAGCCTCCACGCGCACGTGGCTCGATGTGATCGAGCTCGAGAAAGGTGCGGCATTCGCAACGCCGGCCGGCGTCGTCGACGAAGGTGCATTGCTCGCCGTCCCGCTGGAATACCTCGCGCCGGATGGACCTCGTCACATATCCGCGCCGCGTGTTCGAGCGAGGTGCTTTCGCGACCGGGCGTTTCGTCTTACCAAGCCGCTGCTTCTCGAGTTCCGCGAGCAATAGGTCGATTGCGCGCTCCAGGATCACGGATAACTCTCCGCTCGGATTGGCATGGCGCATCAGATCCGCGGCTCGGTCGATCTTCGCCTTCAATTCGGCAGAAGCCGTGAACTGCACCTGGTAGCGCTCTGGCGAAAGGGGCTCGCATCGGCCTCGAATCATCGAAGGCGCATCCGGCCGCGGAAAACGCGCTGCGAGGAGCTCCTGCACCTGTGCCTTGGTCTTCCCAGAAGCCGCCCGCAAAAGCTCTGCGTGATTCTCCTCGGTCAGGTGTTCTCGCAGCATGAGAAATGCAGTGAGATGAATATCCCCATTTTCAATGAGCGGAAGCGCGAACGGAAACCTCCGTGCAAGGCGCGCAGCCATGACCCGTCGACAGGCTTCGTCCTCACTCATGCCAAGCCTGCGCACGCAAAAATCGAAAAGTGATGAACATGCCGATTGCAAATCGAGTCTTCGCTCCTCGACCTCGGCGAGGTACACAAGCAAGCGGGCCAGAAGTGCGCGCCCTTGCCCGATCAACCCATGAATGCCCGAGAGCAACTCGCCGTCCGAGAGATCGGTGATATTCATATGCCTTTTTTACCACGGCCTTTTCAAGCCCTCGTATCGCCTCATCGTCGCGCGATGAACCATAGGAATCCTTTCGCAAGCGCTGCGTGCGCGAATGCGCGTCGATGTGTCAACGGGTCGCCGTGCTCGCTCATTTAAAGCGGTAGTCTCCGCGCCATCACGCGCATTCGGTGAAATGCTGTCAAGTGCAATCGGTTTCAGAATTCTCAGTTCACCATATGCGGAGCTCCAGCCCGACCCCTCACCGAGGGCACCCTCACGCAAGTACGCTCAACACTCGTAAACTCCGGCGGCTCATCTCGCCCCAGACCGCTGGCCCCCGAGAACCACTCGATTCACTGGAGCGCAGCCGCGACGTCGACGTAGCTCACCGGCTTTCCTCGTGCCGTACCCTTCGAGGTGCACTTGTGACCTGGTGTGATACTTGACGCGTTGCGGTGCAAATTTATCGGCATTTTAACCTTGTCGATCGCACATCCAACCCGTAGATCACGTTACATCACGTGATCATCATGTGAAGACTTGAAGGAGGATGCGATGGACGGCTCCACCCCTGTGTCCCGTCGCTCGTGGCTGCATGGCATGGGCGCGCTCGGTGCGTTGGCTTACTTAGGCTGCAAGGGCGGCTCCAAAGAAAGCGGTGCGGGGGCGGCCGCTGAACCGGTGGCGGATGTGTGGGCCCGGTACAGAGGGACCACCATCAACTTCATCTCCGAGAACACCCCGCCCTCGGCGGCGATTGCGGCGAATTTGAAGCCGTTCGAGGATTTGACCGGCATCAAAGTCAACATTTCGCAGATGGAGCTGACCAAGCTCGTCGAAAAAGTGTCGCTCGACTTCTCCAGCGGCCAGGCTGGATTTCACGTCATCTACGCCGACCCGTACCAAGTGCTCGCGCCCTTCTCGGAAGGGTTGGTCGATTTGACGAAATTTCTCGAGAAAAGCGACTCGTTTCCGCCGCTCGAGAACGGCCTTTCCGACTTCATCACCACCCAACTCGATGCGGGTGGGCGCTTTCTCGATCGGCAAAAGCTTTATGCGCTGCCGTACGACACGCCCACCATGATTTGGCATTATCGTGCGGATCTTTTCCAGAAGCACAAAGATAAAATGTCGCACGACCTCGGGTTCGACCCGACGCCGTCCATCCAGCTCACCTGGGAACAGTATTATGCCATTGCGCGCTGGTTCGATAAGAACGCCAAGTCCGAAATACCTTACGGGACAGGGCACCAGGCCAAACAGCACGATGCCTTGATGTGCGACTTCTCCAACGTGCTCTGGGCCTACGGTGGCGACTATTTCCAGGCCGGGCCCGAGCTCGGGCTCGTCGGCACGAAAAAGCCCGGCAAGTCGATTCTTTCCGGGAACGAGGCCATCGCGGCGGCCGAGTTTTACAACAAGCTGCTCAAGCTCGCGCACCCCGGATCGCGCACGTGGGATTGGGACGGGGTGGCCAGTGCCTTTCAGGCGGGGCAAATCGCCATGTGCCCCAATTGGCACGAGTTCGCGGCCTCCAACGAGAAAGCGCTTCCAGGCAAGGTCGGATATGCGCCCCTCCCGCGCGGGCCGAAGCGATCGGCCAATATATGGGGCGGCACCGGTGTGGGCATCAATGCCAACGCATCGGACAAAGAGCAGGCAGCGGCGTGGCTATTCATCAATTGGGCCACGTCTCCGGCCACGCAGTTCATGACCTTGGCCAGCGAAAAGGGCGGCGGCACGCCCACACGCCGCTCGGTGTATGCGCGGCCCGAGGTCGAAGCGGCCAAAAAGCGCCCGTCGCCATTGCCCAACATCCTCGCCGCCGAGGCGGTGAACGAAGCGTGGAAGCCCGAGAACATCGGCCTGCGCCCCAAAGTAGCCACCTGGAACCAGCTCGACACGATTCTCTTTACCCAGGTGTCGCGCATGCTCGCCGGTGAGATCAAACCCGATGACGCCATGCGATCGTCGGCCGAAAAGTTCGACGTGGTGAACAAGGTATGAAACGCGCGATTCCGAGCTTCGAAATGCGCATGATGTTGCCCGCGCTGCTCGTGCTCGCATCGCTGTCGCTCATTCCATTCGTCACGTTGATCGTCATGAGCTTCAGCCACGTGAAGCTCATGGGAGGCATTCGCTTCGAGAATGCCGCGCTGGAAAATTGGCACCACCTCCTCGAGGACGCCGACGTCCGTTCCTCGTGGGGGACGAGTCTTCTCTACTTCGGGCTCACCCTGGGCATCGAAATGGCCCTGGGCATCGTCTTCGCGCTCATCCTGCACCGGGTCGTCCGAGGCCGCAATTTGCTCTTGGCCCTGGCCATCGTGCCGATGTTCATGGCGCCCATCGTGGTGGGGCTCCTCGGGCGGTTTCTCACCGATTCGACCCTCGGCCTTTATGCCTGGGCATTGCGCATCCTCGGATTCGAGGGCGATCTTCTCGCGGGAAAGACGTCGGCGCTTCTCACCGTCATTGCCATGGACGTCTGGGAATGGACGCCGCTGGTGGCTTTGGTCACCTTTGCCGGCCTCTCCGCGGTGCCGGCGCCGCTGGTCGAGGCGGCCGCGGTGGATGGCGCGGGCTACTTCCAGACCTTGCGCTACATCGTTTTTCCGCAAATCCGCAGGGTGCTCCTGGTCGCGCTGTTGGTGCGCGCCATGGATGCCATTCGCTTTTTCGACATCATTACCATTACCACCAACGGCGGTCCGGCAGACGCGACGAAGATCATTCCGGTTCGACTTTACGAAACGGCCTTTCGATTTCGCGAACTCGGATATGCCTCGGTCATTGGCATTTTGATGCTGGCCTTCTCCATCCTGATGGCCCATGCCTTCGTGCGCGTTCTCGGCGAGAAAGGGCTCACGCGATGAGGCGCTCCACCGCACCCGCGCTCCTCGTCGGGATCCTGGCGCTGCTCGTGCTCGTGTGGACGCTCGCGCCCGTCGCGTGGATGGTCGTGTCCTCGTTCAAGCCGACTCCGGCCATCAAAACAGCATCGCCGACCTGGCTTTTCGAGCCCACCCTGGAGCACTACCGCGATTTGATCGGCGCCGGAAACGACGTGCGCCCCTTCGCGAAGAATAGCCTGCTCGCCGCAGGGCTCTCGACCGCGCTCGCCGTCGGCCTGGGCGCGCTCGGCGGGTATGGCCTGGCCCATTGGCATCACAAGAGCAAAAAGCACTTGGCCTTCTGGATCATCTCGACCCGCATGGCCCCCATTGCGGCGGTCATACTTCCGCTGTTCATCCTGTTCCGGCAATTGGGGCTCATCGACTCCATTGCCGGTTTGACCTTGGCGTACCTGTCTTTCAACTTGCCATTCGCCATTTGGCTCATGAGCGCATTTTTCGCGGACGTGCCGCCCTCGCTCGAGGAGGCGGCCCGCGTCGATGGGTGCTCGCGATGGCAGGCCTTTTGGTACGTCGTATTGCCGACCACCACGCCGGGGCTCGTCACCACCGGCGTGCTTTGTCTCGTCTTCTCGTGGAACGATTACGCGTTTGCGTCCAGCTTTTCGGGGCCGGGCTCGCAGACGCTGCCGATGGCCGCGGGAAGGCTCATCACACAAGGCGGGGTCGATTGGGGCCAGCTCACCGCCCTGGGCACCATCATCGTGCTGCCCATGATTTTCGCTGGTCTCGCCGTCCGCCGGTGGCTCGTCACCGGCCTCACCATGGGAGCTGTGACAGGAGAATGAACGAGAACCAACGCCTCGCCGTGCTGCACGGCATCCGAGACATCCGCATCGAGGAGCGCCTCGTCCCCGAGCCGGGGCCACGGCAGGTGCTCGTCGAGGTTGCGGCCGTCGGGGTTTGCGGCTCCGACGTGCACTATTACGAACACGGTCGCATTGCCGATTTCGTCGTCCGAAAGCCGCTGGTCCTGGGGCATGAAGCCTCGGGCACCATCGTTGCCGTCGGCGAACAGGTTCGCACCCTCACCGTCGGGCAACGGGTCGCCCTGGAGCCCGGTGTGCCGTGTGGCACCTGCCGCGAATGCCGCCTCGGGCGCTACAACCTGTGCCCCGACGTGCAATTCTTCGCCACACCGCCGGTCGACGGGGCCTTTGCCGAATACGTCGTGATCGACGAAGCCTTTGCGCACCCCATTCCGGCCTCGCTCTCCGACGAAGCGGCGGCGCTCGTCGAGCCGCTCTCCGTGGCCGTGTGGGCGGCAGGCAAAGCGCGCATCGAGCCTGGTACCGCCGTCTTGGTCACCGGGGCAGGGCCCATCGGCTTGCTTTGCGTGCAGGTTGCCCGTGCCCGGGCCGCCTCGCGCATCGTGGTGACCGACGTGAGCGACCACCGCCTCCAGGCCGCGAAGCGCATGGGCGCCGACGACGTGGTCAACGTGCGCGAGCGGCCCCTCTCGACGCGCGACATCGAGGCCAACGTGCTCCTGGAGTGCTCGGGCAACCAGGCGGCGGTCGAATCGGCACTTCGATGCATGATGCCCGGCGGCACCGTCGTCTTGGTCGGCATGGGCGACGTCGCGCTCAGCATCGACGCCTTCCAGGCCAAGGAGCTCTGGGTCACGGGCACCTTCCGCTACGCGCATGCGTACCCGGCCTCCATCGCGCTGGCCGGCTCCGGCTCGGTGCACCTCGAGGGGCTCGTCACCGGCCATTTCGGCCTCGACGAGGTCACCGCGGCGCTCGAAGCATTTCGCAACGATCCGACCTCGCTCAAGGCTATCGTGCACCCGAACAGCCGCGCCCCGTGAATCGACGCTATTTCACCCCTGCTCAAATGGAACGCCACTCGCGCTTGCTCGAGCTCCTCGAGCAACGCGGGGAAGTCAGCATCGACGATCTCGCGCAGGTCTTCGGCGTCAGCGCCATGACCATCCACCGCGATCTGGATCTGCTGGAGGAGCGTGGGCGGCTGCAAAAGGTCCGCGGCGGCGCCATCAAGCCGGTGGAGCAGGCGCCCGTCGCCCTGGACCACGAGCAAACGTGGCAGTCGCGCCTGACCACGGCGCGGTCGGCGAAGCTTCTCATCGCGCACGCCGCCGCCGAAGAAGTCCGCGACGGCATGACCGTCTTCATGGACGACAGCACCTCGTGCGTGCCCCTCGTGCCCCACCTCGCCAAACGAAGCGCCATCACCGTGGTGACCAACTCGCTTTCCCTGGTGCCGCTCCTCACGCGCGCCGGCCTCGCCGTGGTGATGATCGGCGGCACGCACCGCCCCGAGTTCGACGCCAACGTGGGACTCTTGGCCCACGATGCCATCAGCCGCATGCGGTTCGATGTCTCCTTCATGTCGACCCCCGCCGTGCACGATGGCGCGTGCTACCACCCCGATCAGGACTCGGTCCTGGTCAAACGCGCGGCGCTATCGGTGGCGCGCAAAAAGGTCCTTCTCGCGGACCATTCCAAATTCTCGCGCATTGCCCCATATCAATTCGCAAAATTGGCCGACTTCACGCGACTCTTCACCGACAGCGCCACGTCGCAAGATGCGTATGTTCCCTATTTGAGCGCCGAGCAATGGACTGCCGTGTAAATCCTATCCACCGATGCTCCCGCGTTTCCAATCGCCGCCCTCCGCGCATGTAACGCGATCGACATGCGCCGTCGCCAGCGACGCCGAGCGCGCGTAGCGCAGAGGAACCTTCACCACGGCTTTCGCGCCGGGGGCGATCGTCGGGTTACCCTCGAAGGACACATAGTGTTCCCCGGCGCGGTTCATCTCGGCGGGACGGCCCCACGCATCGAAACCGTAGGCCACGCCGGCTACCGAAGAAACGGTGCACGCCCCTCGGTTCTCCATCGTCAGGTGCAGCGTGCGACCCTCGTCGTCATCGCTGCCGATGGACCCGACCGTGACAACGACGGGATCGGCCTCGCTCAATCCACGAACCGAAAGCCGTGTGCGCGTGAGCGGCATCGGCCCGAGCACGTTCTCCCCGACGGCAGGCGTCGGGTCGGCCTGATCGCGTGCCGAGCGATCGTATTGAGCAGCCGTGACGCCGGCGTAGGCTCGCTCCCATTCACGGGCCAAACTCGCGCGACCGAGGAAATAACCGATGGCTCCTCCGAGCCCCATGCAGACAAACCCGATGAGAACGCTACGCATGCTAACGTGAGCCATTGTACGTTCGATGCACGGCGAAGTGTCGTAGCTTGAGCCCCGAGGATGTCGAAACTGGTCGCGTTGGTAGGCCTTGCTCTCGCGCTCTTCGTCGCGACCAACCTCGATGACATCTTCCTTTTGCTCGGATTTTTCGCCGATCGCCGCTATCGACGGTGGCAAATCGTTCTCGGGCAATACCTCGGCGTGGGCGCCATCGTGGCCCTGAGCCTAGGAGGTGCTTTCGCCGCCGTAGCGATCCCGGCCAGGTACATCGGGCTGCTGGGCGTCTTTCCCTTTGGCCTCGGCGTCAAGAATCTCGTCTCGTCCCTCCGAAGCCATCCCGCACGAAGCGAGCCCGCGACCGCGCCATCCGCGTCGCACGTCGCGTCTGTCGCGTCTGTCGCGTCTGTCGCCTTGGTCACGCTCGCGAACGGCGGGGACAACATCGCCGCCTACGTTCCCGTGTTTGCCACGCGAAAGCCCCACGAGCTCGCAGTCATCGTCGCGTGCTTCGCCGTCATGACCGCCGTGTGGTGCATGGCGGGATCCTTCCTGGTGAATCACCGAACACTCGGGGCGCCCATTCGCCGTTACGGACAGGTGCTTCTCCCGTGGGTGTTGATGGCCCTCGGCGTCTACATCTTCGTCTCGGCCCGGTAGGGATCGTCGGCCATCCACTTACGGCGTCCAAATGGCATCACCCGTCTTGATCTCACACAATACGCGTTTGGCAATCGGGAGGCGTTCGTCGCATCGAGAAGCGCAGCCGGTCAGCGTGCAAGCGAGGACAGCGACGGGGGCTGATGCCGTGCGTGGATGTCTCATCATCGTAGGTCCAAACCAAACGGTCACCGTGTCGGATTGCCAATCTTGCCGAGCGTTAAATGTTCATTTCCGTGCATTGAAAGTGGCATTCGACGAGTGCGTCGGCGTATTATCGACGCGCTTCGATAGGGGGAAAGAATGTCACGACCGAATATGCAGGCCGCGCGCGCCGCGTACGAATCGCTTTACGAGGGCACGCGAATCGAAACCATCATTCGCCATGCAGCCAGCTCCCTCGAGCTCGTACCGGCGCTTCATGCGATCGAGTCACCTCACGGTGCCATCGCCCAAGCCGCAGGTGTCTCGCCGGAAGATCTCGTCGCCTGGTGGCGGCTCGGGATTGTCGTCCTGTTGTATCCATATGCGCGCCATCGCACGGATGGAACCTTCAACTTTGGCCGGCACGTCCACCGGCACGCGCCGCGCGCCGAGAGGTACCTCGACGTGCTCGTGACGCAAAAAGTCCCGGAACGTGGCACGTTCGTCCGCTTGCTGCGCACGATTTTGATCCGAACGCGCCGGCAACATGCGCCCGTGGATTGGTGCCTTCTCGGTGAGGATATCGTCACGTGGAACGCCGTCACGGCCAATGCGTGGAGGCAGGGATGGGACAGCCATGAAGACGACGACGAGTGCCCGGCCAGCGGCTTCCGACTCGCGCTAGGGGCCGTCCAAGATGAGCCAGCGCGCAAGCGGTCCAATACGTCTTAGTCGACGTTCCCTATTCGACTGCGAGCTGGGGAGGTACCACGCCCTGTACTTCGCCCCGCATGCGAGCTCGCCCGGTGCGTTCCCTCGAGGCCATCGCCCTGGAGAACGCCGTCGAAGGCTGGTGAAGCGCGCGGGCCTTCCCACGGCGGGCGAGGAGGCGAGGCTCGTTCGCATCATGCGCGAGCGCTCTGGTCGGCGTAAATGCCCGGGCACCATGCGGATGTCGTATGCGCATGGTGCATGAAGCGCCGGGGCTCGTGCGGCCAGCGACCGGCGCACGCGGCGAACGGCCGATCGGCTGAATCGGTTGCGCTCGTCACACGTCCCCTTGAGCGTGTCGGTTGACTCCCTATACTCACGCCCACGGCTGATGCCCGGCCCCATTTTCCAGGAGAGAAACCGTGAGCAAGCAGGCAATAGGCGTAATTGGCATGGCCGTCATGGGCCGCAATCTGGCACTGAACATCGAGAGCCGGGGTCACGCGGTCTCCATCTACAACCGCAGCCGCGAGAAGACGGACGAGGTGATCGCCGAGAGCCCGAAGGCCAAGCTCGTCCCAACGTACACGATGAAGGAGTTCGTCGATTCGCTGGAGAAACCGCGCCGGATCCTCCTGATGGTCAAGGCCGGTGAGGCCACCGACAAGACGATCGCCGAGCTGCAACCGCTCCTCGACAAGGGCGACATCCTCATCGACGGCGGCAACACCCTCTTCACGGACACCGTCCGCCGCAACGAGGAGCTGGCCAAGGCGGGACTGAATTTCATCGGCACCGGCGTCTCCGGCGGCGAAGAAGGCGCATTGCGCGGTCCCTCGATCATGCCGGGTGGCCAGAAGCAGGCCTACGATCTCGTCGCGCCCATCTTGAACGAGATCGCCGCCCGTGCGCCCGACGGCGAGCCGTGCGTGACGTACATTGGCCCCGGCGGCGCCGGCCACTACGTCAAAATGGTTCACAACGGCATCGAGTACGGCGACATGCAGCTCATTTCCGAGAGCTACGCGGTGCTCAAGCACGTCGTCGGCCTTTCGAACGCCGAGCTGGGGAAGGTCTACACCGAGTGGAACCAGGGCGAGCTCGATAGCTACCTCATCGAGATCACCGCGAAGATCTTCGGCAAGAAAGACGAGAAGACCGGCAAAGAGCTGGTCGACGTCATCCTCGACCGCGCCGCACAAAAGGGCACGGGCAAGTGGACCAGCCAGAGTGCGTTGGACCTTGGTGTACCTTTGCAGCTCATCACCGAGTCCGTCTTCGCCCGCGTGCTCTCCTCGCTGAAAGAAGAGCGCGTTGCCGCGAGCAAGGTCCTCGCGGGGCCGAAGGTCAAGCCGTTCGAGGGCGACCGCAAAGCCTTCGTCGAGTCGGTGCGGCGCGCGCTGTACTTGAGCAAGATCGTTTCCTACGCCCAAGGCTTCGCGCAATTGCGCGCCGCCTCGGACGAGTTCAACTGGAACCTCGACTACGGCAACATCGCCAAGATCTTCCGCGGCGGGTGCATCATCCGCGCGCGCTTCCTGCAGGACATCACGGATGCGTACAAGCACGATCCGAAGCTGGCCAATTTGCTCTTGGCCCCGAAGTTCCGCGAGATCGCGCTCAATTACCAGGAGGCCTTGCGCGACGTCGTGGCCACCGCCATCAAGTTCGGTGTGCCGACGCCGGGCTTCTCCTCTGCGATTGCCTATTACGATAGCTACCGCGCGGAGACGCTGCCCGCCAATTTGATCCAGGCGCAACGCGACTTCTTCGGCGCGCACACCTTCGAGCGCATCGACGAGAAGGGTAGCTTCCACGCCGACTGGGGTTAGCCTTCAGCGATTCTGGCTCGCGTGAAAGTCCCAGAGTTCCTCGATGGGGACGGCATTGCGGGTCCGTTGAGCGACTGGCGGACCTTCCGCCCAGAGAAATGGAAAAATCAAAATGCCCGATAGGCCGTCGACGGTAGCGATTTCCCGCTCCCAGCCCGGCCATCGGGCATTTTCGTAGAATTTCGACAGGTCGCCTGTGAATGCCCAGTAGACCCAATCGGAATAGCTTAGGTCCATGTCTTCCCAGCGCAGGGTGTCCGGCGCCAGATAAAAGACATTGCCGCGTTTGCCCTTGAGGCCACCGCCGTTGACGGCGAAGAAGCCGCCCACCACGTCGTCGCCGACCAAGCATGCACCGGGGAGCCGGTGCGGTGTGGCTTGTGCGGTGACGCCATTCCAATCGGCAATGCTTCGCGGCAATTCGGGGCAGCCCGCACCGAGAATGCGCAGCCAGCCTCCGTCGATCAAAATGCCGCCCGTCTCGTAGGCAATCGCACCCATGGGCGATCGCGTGGTGACTTGGAGTGCGAGCAGTGTGCGCTCACCCTCCGCAGGATCGCATGGGAGGCATTCGATGGAGTTTCGCGCGGAGGCCGTCCAGCTGCGAACGAGGTCCATCCCGGGTTCGGTTTCATCCACGAGCTCTTGCAACGTGCGCGCGGCCATGGCTTTTTCTCCCATGAATCGCCGCGACCGTCGAGATGCGCTGGACTTCTACCGCGGCCGCGAGGCCTCGCGCGCCATGGCCTCGAGTTCCTCGGCGGGGATCATGGCGCGCAGCCGCTCTGGGGCGAGCCCCGCTTCTTCGTCGGCCGCGTGCGGATCGAAGTGCGCCGCGATCTCCCTGGCGAGGGTTGCGATTTCGCTGGGGCGCGGGTGCGGGGCCTCGCCCTCGGCCAGAAGGCGCTGCGTAACAACGTGGATTGTCACGTGATCGCGGTCGCAGGCATCGAGAAAGGCGATGTCGGCGCTTCGAAGCCGCCCTGCGCGACGCAGGCGCGGAAAGAGCCCGGTGCTCTCCGCGTGGTGGTGAAAGAGCAGCGCCTTGCAGGCGAAGATGACGCGGTCCGGAAGGTCGGTTGGGGCGGCGGATCCGGGCGGGGCACCGGATTCGCCGAGTTCGCGAATCCTGGCGAGCAGCGCCTGGTGCACGCGGCGAAGATGAATGTCGTGCGCGACGTAAGGGTCGTGGCTCATGTTCGCCCTAGAGATAGGCGCTGCACGGGATTGCGCCAGTCGCACAAAAAAGGAAAGACTATTGCCACCAACGCAAATGGACTTGAACGATGCACGCTTCTTTCTCGATGTCATTGGACATGGCAGCTTCTCGGCGGCAGCGCGTGCCGCCGGCGTGCCCGTGTCGACGGTAAGCCGGCGCATCGCGCGCCTGGAGGCAGGCCTGGGAGTGACCTTGCTCACGCGCACCACGCGGCAGCTTGCGCTCACGGAGGCCGGCCGTATCTACCTGGCCCACGCGGAGCGTGCCGTGGCGGAGCTCGATCGCGCTGCCCGGCTCGTGCGGGACCTCGAGGCGAAGCCCAAAGGGCGCATTCGCATGACGGCATCCCGCGGTGTAGCGATTCTCATTTGGCCGGCGATTGCCGCCTTTCTCCAGCGCTTTCCCGAGGTGACCATCGAGCTCGATGCCCACGAGCGTCGGGTCAACCTCGTCGAGGAGCGCTACGATCTCGCCGTGTACACGGGGCGGCTCGACGACTCGAGCCTGATCGCGCGCAAGGTTCTCGAGGGCGTGTACGGCCTTTTCGCCAGCCCAGATTACCTCGCGCGCCGCGGGCGCCCGCGCACCGTGCGCGATCTCGAGCAACACGATTGCATCTTGGTCGGCGAGCGCGCGCAGCGCACACGCTGGCCCATTCGGCAGCGAAGGCGCACCGTGCGCATCCGCGTCCGCGGTCGCATTCGCGTCAATGAAATAGGGCTCGCGCACCGCGCCACCCTCGATGGCCAAGGCATCGGCAAGCTCCCCGTGGCCATGGCCTCCGCTGACGTGCGCGAAGGTCGCCTCGAGCGCGTGCTTCCCAACGCCGACAGCGGCCCGATCCCCGCGTGGATCATCTACCCATCGAGCGGCCCGCTCTCCGCCGGCCTGCGCGCGCTCGTGGAGCACCTGCTCGCGGAGCTTCCGCGCCTTTACGAACGGATCAAAGCTGCTTGATCCTCACCCGTAACCGCCGTCGGCGGCCAGCACGACGCCCGTGATGTAGGAAGCCGCCGGGGAGGCGAGGAAGACGACGGCGGCGGCGATTTCTTCGAGGCGGCCAACTCGCTGGATGGTGAGGTTGCTCGTGAGGATCGGGCGCACGTCGAGGTAAGGCGCGGCCATGTCGGTGTCCATGACGCCTGCATCGACGACGTTGACGGTGATCTCGCGTGCGGCCAGATCGCGTGCAGCGCCTTTGGAGTAGGAGACCACGGCGCCCTTCGTGCCGGCATAATCGGCGACTCCGGGAAACGCGACACGATGCCAGACGCCGGAGCCGATGGTCACGATCCTTCCACCTTGGCCGAGCACTTTGGCCGCAGCCCGAATCGTGCGCACCACGCCGAGGGCGTTGACCTGCCACTGACGCTCCATCGTGTCGATGTCCGCGTTGGGATCATCGACACGGCTCGGAAGCGAGATGGCGGCGTTGTTGACCAGGATGTCGAGCTTCCCGAAGCGCTTGACCACCGCGTCCACGAGCCGTTGCGGAGCGTCCTGTTGGCCTTGATCCGCTTGAAAGGCGGCGGCGCGAACCCCTTTGCGTTCGATCTCGCGAACCACGGCGGCGGCCTTTTCCTCCGAAGCCACGTAACTGATGGCCACGTTGGCACCTTCGTCGGCGAGAGCGCGGGCAATTTCCACCCCGAGGCCGCGCGAGCCTCCGGTCACGAGTGCAACCTTCCCTTCGAGCTTCTTCGTCATGGGGACCTCCTTAAAATGTACCGATAGGTACATTACTGGTGCCGCAGACCATAGGTGCTGGACGCCCCCTGGCAAGGTGGTTATGTTCCGATCGATACAAAATGGGCCGGCCTCGTGAGTTCGATGTGGATACCGCGCTGGTCCGTGCGCTCGAGCTCTTTTGGCGCCACGGCTACGAGGGCACGTCGCTCTCCGATTTGACGGAGGCCATGGGCATCAACCGTCCCAGCCTGTATGCGACGTTCGGATCGAAGGAAGCCTTGTTTCGAAAGGCGCTCGATCTCTATTTCGAGCGGTACGCTCCGATCGATGCGATCCTCGGCGAACCGACGGCGCGCGCGGTGGTCGAGCGCATGCTCTTCGAGGTCGTTCTCTTGAACACGGGCGTGTCGACGCCGCATGGCTGCCTGGGGACCGTCGGGGCGCTCGCGTGCTCGTCCGCGGCCGAGCCCATTCGCCGGGACCTGATCGCGCGGCGCGCGCAAAACCAGGAGCTTCTGCGCCAGCGTTTCGAGAAGGCCAAGGCCAGCGGCGATCTACCGGCCGATGCCAACCCGGCCGATTTGGCCTTCTACATGATCACCGTCGCACAAGGTATTGCCGTGCAAGCCGCATCCGGCGCCTCCCGGGAACAGTTGCGGCGGGTGGCCGAGCTGGCGCTTCGCGGATGGCCTACGCCGCGGCACGAATAGTGGAAGTCCTCGTGACGTAATCCGAATTCGCACGGAGGAGCCGCGCATGCGAGTGACAGTGAAGACGGAAGAAGGGAAAACGGATTTTCCGCTTCCGGCGAAACCGGTTGTCGTCGATACGGAGGGGCTCGCCCCCCATATGGCGGATCGGTTGCGAGCCTTGGTATCGGCATCGGGCTTCTTCCACCTTCCCAGTGCCATCGGCGTGCAAATGCGCAGCGCGGCCGGTGCACGGAAGCACACGATTTTCGTCGAGGATGGACCGCGCGCCCACCGCGTTTCGACGCTGGAAAGTAAAGCACGAGCGCCGCTGCGCGATCTCGTCGACTTCGTGGTGACGTACGGCACGCGCGTTCCAGGAGGAGTCGAGTAGCAATGATCCAGTTCACGCGCACGGCACGCACCGTTGCGGAAATCATGAATCGCGATCTCGTATCGGTCCCCGAGGGAGCCACCAGCGAGACCATTCGAACGACCATGCTCCTGAGTGGCATTACGGCCGTGCCGGTGCTCGACCGGGATTCGCGCCCCATTGGCATGTTCTCCTTTCGGGACGTCACCACCCGGGCTGCCCGCATCCCCAGGGCGCGTGCCGTGGCCACGGTTCCTGCCGATACGACCATCGAAGAGGCCAGCCGCCAGCTCGCCCGCATCGAGCGCCACCACCTCGTCATCGTGGATGACGACGGCAGGGCCATTGGCACGCTCTCGGCGATCGAGCTGCTCCGCGAATGGCTCGGCATCCCGAGTGCCCGCAGGCGCTGAGCGGCCTAGTTTGCGTGGTGCTCCGCGCTGGTCACGCCTACGTCCGCGCTGGTATGTGCTCGTTCCGATGGGTCATTTCGTTCTCAGTGGCCAAATGCCTCTCGCAGCCACCATGCCCCGCCCCGTGAGGTAATTTTCGCATCGAGCAGGAACGGCTCATCTCGCGGGCCGGCGAGCCAAGCCTGGAGTGGCGCGAGATCGGCTCGCGTGCGCACGGTGGCGGCCTGGAAGCCGAACCCGCGCGCGATGGAGGCGAGATCGCGCTCGGGAAAGGTGACATGCGCAAGCGGGTGGCCATCCGGCCCGAAATGGTGGACCTCCGCGCCGTAGGCCGCATCGTCGTAGACGACGACGAGCATCGGGATTTTCAGGCGAACGACGGTTTCCAATTCGGATACGCCCATGAGAAATCCACCATCGCCGAGGGCGGCAACGGGGAGTCGATCCGGGCGGGCGAGTGCGGCGCCAATGGCCGTGGCCAGGCCGAGGCCGATCGATTGAAAGGCCTGGGAGAAGCAGAATCCCTGTTCGTCGGGGACCTGCAGGTACATCGCGGGGTATCCCATGAAGTTGCCCGAGTCGACGGCCACGGTGCGCTCGGTGGGCAAAATGTCATCGAGGAGCACCGTGAGGGTGCGCGGGTCGATGCGATCCGCGCTGGAGTCGTCGTCGTAAGGGACGTCGCGCCAGCGTGCCTGGGTGGCGATGCGGGTGCGAAGTTCCTCGGAGCGATATCCCGGGCGGGTGATGTTTCGTTCCTGCAACGTTGCATCGATGCGTTCTGCAACGAGGCGCACGTCGCCTGCAACGCCGCAGTCCAGACGGTGGTGCGTACCGAGATCGCCGGCGTGCAGCAGGACTTGCGCCACCTTGGCCGAGGGATCCACGAGCTTCCCATGCCGCGTGGTCCACATGCTCAGCGATGCGCCCCACGCGACGACGAGGTCGGCGCCTTGGACCAACTCCGCGGTGAGCGGTGAGGCGAATCCACCGGAGACGTCGAGGTAAAAGGGATGTCCCGTGAAGAGGCCTTTTGCGCGCGCCGACACGGCGAGCAGCGCCCCGCATCGGTCCGCGAGGCGGATGAGAGCCTCACGCGCTCGCGCCCGCACCGCACCGTGCCCTGCGATGAACAGGGGACGACGCGCGGTCGTCAGCAGACTGGCCAGCCGTTCGGCGTCGGGGTCGGCGTCGGCTTCGGCTTCGGCTTCGGCAGAGGGCGCGGCGGGATCGTCTTTGGGGGCTGGCGCTTTTTCGAGCGGCGCATCGCCCGCGAGCAGGTGCAGCGGAAATCCGAGCACCATCGTCCCCGCGGATTGCACCGCCGCAGGGGAGGGCAGATCGGCCATGCTTGCGATCTGCACATAGTGCGCGCCAATGCCGCGGGCGAGCGCCTCGGTGTCGAGGTAGAAATTCGACCGCCGCATGGTCGCCTCGGGCACGAGCGCGAGGAGCGGTGTGCGGCTCTTCGCCGCCTCGGCGAGCCCGGTCAAGGCGTTGGTGAACCCAGGCCCTTGGTGCACGGTCAAAACGCCCGTGCGCTGCGAAATGCGTGCATACGCATCGGCCATGGTGGCGGCGCCCCCCTCGTGCCGTGCCGCGACGAAGTCGATACCGGCTTTGGTCAATGCATTGACCAAATGGAAATTGCCACTTCCCACCAGGCCAAAGACGCGGTCGGTGTGCGCCGACAGCCATCGCGCCACGGCATCCAGCGCGCCCGTCTGGTCTGGGGCCGCGGTGCGCATCAGCGCTCCACCAGCGCCAACACTCGGCACGGACTCCCCGAGCCGCGCACGATGGGCAGCGGCCCCGCGATGACCACCGCGCCGCGCGCAGGCAGCTCCGCGAGCCGCCGCAGCTGGGTGAGTCCGTATTTGTCATTGCCCAGCAGGTGCGCATGGCAGGGAAACGGCGGCGCGAAGGAATGGGCCGCCCCCGCATCGGTGCCCACGGTTTCGACGCCCACACCGAGAATGGCGGTTTCCTCGGCGAGCCATTTGGCACACTCGCCGGCAATTCCCGGCGTGCGCCCTTCATTGAGAAAATCGCTTTCGCGATCCCCGCGTGCGTCCCACCCCGTGCGGTACAAGAGCCACCCGTTTTTCGGGAGCGGCCCGTGCACGCTTTCCCAAGCGCGAACGTGCTCGATCTGCAGGAGGAAATTCGGATCCGCCGCCGCCTGTCGCGTAAAATCGAGCACCACCGCCGGTGCAATGAGCCGTTTCACCGGCACGGCCGACACATCGTGCCCATCGCGCCCCGTCACCCAATGCACCGGCGCATCGAAGTGCGTGCCCGTGTGCTCCCCCGTCCGAATGTTGTTCCAATACCAAGCCGGCCCGCGCTCGTCGTACCGACTTATCTCCTCGAGCTCGAACGCCGCCGTATTCCCAAAGGGAGCCGGCAGCCTCAAAATCGGCGTCTTTGCCTCGAGCGGTGCAGTCAAATCGATGACATCGATGGACCCCTGCGCCAGCCCATCGACAAGTTGGCCTAG
Source organism: Sorangiineae bacterium MSr12523 (assembly GCA_037157775.1). Taxonomy (NCBI): domain Bacteria; kingdom Pseudomonadati; phylum Myxococcota; class Myxococcia; order Myxococcales; family Pendulisporaceae; genus Pendulispora; species Pendulispora brunnea. The sequence continues at coordinate 8,481,279 of CP089982.1, read as the reverse complement.
AATCGACATGGTTCGAGCATAGCTGGAGCCACGAAGACGTGAAGAGATGCGTGCCGCCACAGCATGGGGCCACATCTATTCCGCCCTCGCCAAGCCCGCTCCGGAGGCGCCGTCCAAGCCGTTCGCAAGGATGTAGGCGTTCGGGGCGTGTCTCCGTGCCGAAGGAGCCGCTGAAGCGGAGTCCCATGTGGAACGGTTCGGCTCGATGGCCGCCCGCCCCCGGCCACCCTCGCAGGAGCGCCCTCTTCGATGGTTTCTAGTGAGCATTCGCGCTTCGTAGGTCGTCGATTGTGCTTGACGGCATTTGTGGGAAAAAAAATGCCGAAGGAGGCCGGAGTCCAGAATGGCGAGCAGCCCGGCTTATCGCCGCTCGGACGCGTGTTCACGCGGCGAGACACTGCGAAAGGCTTGATGCCGGCTATCGCGTGTTGGTGCGGCGATACGAGAGACAAAAAAGACGATGGTAAAAGCGAATCATGCATATCACCGATCTCTCGAACGACGAGTTGCTCTCGGGCATTCACGCATTGGTCGGCCAGGGTCGCGTGCTGCTTGCAAGATTGCTGGCCTACCTTGCCGAGGTCGAGGAGCGGCGGCTCGATTTGCTAGTTGCGTGTTCATCCCTCTACGATTTTTGTATACGCAGATTGGGCCTGAGCGAAGACGAAGCATGCCGCCGCGTCATGGCCGCACGCCTGGCGCGTCGGTTCCCTTTGGCGCTTCATCTCATCGAAAAAGGCGAAATTCATCTTACTGCCTTTCTCATGTTGCGCGAGCACCTCACCGAGGACAATCACGAGGATCTTTTGCACGCAGCATCGGGAAAGACCAAAGCACAGGTACAAGAGCTCCTCGCCGCACGCTTTCCCCGACCCGACGCACCTTCGATGATTCGAGGTCGGTGCGAACCCCTCTCGGCGGAACGCTACCAGGTGCAGTTCACCGCATCCGCGGAGCTGAAGGAAAAGATCGACCGCGCTGCGGATCTGATGCGCCACGCAAACCCGAGCGGCGAACTCCCGGTGCTCGTCGAGCGTGCGATGGATCTGCTGCTTGCCGAGCTCGAAGAGCAGCGACTTGGTAAGACGAAGCGGCCGGTCGCGAGAGCCCCACGCTCGAACACGCGACCGGGGTATGTGACGAGGTCCGTGCGCCGCGAGGTGTTCGAGCGCGACGGGGAACAATGCACATTCTTCGACGAAGCCGGCCGGCGCTGCGAATGCCGCGCCTTCCTGGAGCTCGATCATATCGAGCCCCGCGCACGCGGAGGTTCGGACGATGCGACAAATTTGCGAGTTCGATGCAAACGGCATAATGCGCTTGCCGCCGAACATGCATTCGGGCGTGAGTACATCGAGAAGAAGAAAACCGAAAACCGGAATCACCCGCGCCAGAGCGGGGAGGCGGAGATGGCCCTGCTAGCGCTCACCGCCATGGGGTTCAAGCGTCAGCAGGCGATGCATGCCCTTGGAGTCGTCGAGAAAAGCCGAACTGGCCTCGATCCATCGATAGAGCACGTTCTGCGCGAAGCACTCGCCATCTTGACCTGACGCTTCTCGTTGCCTGGTAAAGGTCGCCGCATAGGTCGAGGTGCACGTCATCGAGCCGTTCGAGCAAGTGACGGTTTCCAATCCGGATGCCGAACTCCCATCGGGAGGTGCGGCACGAATCCATCACGGAAAACGTCAGCTGGCGCCAATTCTAGGGCCAAACTTCGTTGCCTAGAGCAGTGTTCCCAAAAGCAGCGCGGCTCGCATTTGCTTCGCTCGCGTTTTGGATCCCGCACGCGGTACAATCCGGCGGCTGTGACAGCTCGAGTTCCTTCCTTCACACTGCTCGTGCCGGGGCCCTTCCGTGAGGCCTCGCAGCTCGTCGGCGCATTGGCGGCGGCGGGGATTCGCGCGCGCACCCGAACGGCTGCCGCGCTCCAACCCGGTGATGTCGAAATCGAGCTCGTTGACGACGATGCGCTCGGTGCGGCGTTTCGCTTTGGGCGAGGGCCGGTGCCGGAGGACGTGCGGCGCGAAGTCGAGCGTTGTCGTCGAGCCGCGGTCATCGAGGTTGCCCTGGAACTGCAACGCGATCACGCGGCCATTGCGGCGCTTGGGCGCGCGCTGCGGGCGGCTGGCGGTGTCGCGGTTCGGATGGAGCGCTCGGGTGGCGCGTGGGCATGGGAACCTTGGCTGGCGCGGTTCGATGCGGGAGCCGCGGGCGCTCTCTACGAATGCGCCGTGGTGATCGTGGGAGACGAGAAGACGTTCTTCACGTGCGGCATGCACCACTTCGATCGACCCGATGCCGAAATCGCGATGGACGATCCGCGTGCCGCGATTGCGTGGCTCGACACATTTCACATGTACCAGCTCATGGAAGATCCCGTGCTTGCATCGGGGCATACCTTCCAGCCCGACGTTCACGCACGCCGGCGCGTGCTCGAGCGATGGCCCGACGCGCGGCATGCGTCGAACGATGGACGTCACAATCCGTTTGGGATCTTTCGATTCCTCGACGAGGCGGCAAAGGCCCGCCAAGTCTCCGACGTCGTGCCGACCATCATGCCGTCGCTTGCGGCGATGCTCATGTCGCAGGAAGGTAAACTCCGCCGCCCCCTGACGCGGGCCGAAGTCGAACACTTCGTCCAATCCGCCCCCGCCATGGCTCTGCCTCGACGCGATGCGCGCGAGCTCGAGCGCGCACGCGGGTACGCCGATATCGATCCCGAGCTCGCCTGGGAGCATTGGCAGATCGTCCGGCGCACCAGCGCGTGACAACCCACCGCTAATCGGTGAACGCCAGCCTGCTCGGCTTTCCGCTGGCGAGATTCTCGCGATGCGCGGTCACGTTGAGGCAGTGCACCAGGCTTTTGCCCTGCTCGATTTTGGCGATGGCCGCGGCCTCCGCGGTCTTGATGTCCCGCGCTGCGCGCAGCACCTCCATCGCGCGGCCGGGCGCCAATACCACGATGCCCTCGGTGTCGGCGATGAAGATATCCCCCGGCGACACGGTCACGCCGCCGCACGTAATGGGAACTTGCAATTCGCCCAATTTGTTGGTGCCGCCGGCCATCGGGGTGACGTGGCGGCTGTACACGGGCAAGTTGCACGTCGAGACGTAGGTCATATCGCGATAGCCGCCGTCGACCACGATGGCGGCGAGGCCCCGCGTTTGCGCGGCGCGAGCAAACAATTCCCCCGCATAGGCGATTTCGCGGCCGCCGCCGTCGACCACCACGACATCGCCGGGGTTGGCCGATTCGATGGCCTCCACCACCCCGAAGAAATCGTCGCGACAGCGGACGGTGTAGGCCGGGCCGCACGCCCACCGATTGTGCGAACGCGGGCGAATGCCGTGCACCACCCGGGTGGTCTTGTCGGCATCGCAAATGGCGGTGACATCGACATCGCGTGCAAGATTGCGAATACGTTCCAGATCGCTCACGTTGAAATATCTCCCTAGGCTTTCCGAATCACCGGGCGCCGAAATTCAGTCCGCGTGGTGCGTAAATGATTCCCGAGAACCGGTGTGGCCGCGTGAAGAACCCGCGCCACGTCCGCGCTCGGCGGATGGGCGGCCAGGAGCCAGCCGCGGTGATCGCCGACCAGCGGCGTGAGGAGCATCTCGCTCTCGTAAATGGCCGATTGCCCGACGAGGAAGTCTTGCGCCACCTCCTCGTACGGCGTCTTTTGCATGCTCATGCCCACCGTCTGCTGATCGGCAATCGCCTGGCGCGAGAAACTTCGCCCCAGCGAAATCGAATTGGCCAATAGCACCGTGGCAATCGACGCGGGCGCCTGCTGCAGTGCCTTCGACGCCTGCCCGGAGAGCAGCGCCTGCGCGACCACTTGGTGATCCACCGCATAATAGACGCGGTCTTGACTCACCATGACCAGCCAGACCTTGTCGGCGGCGGACGCGCGGTCGTAAATGAAAAATTGCCGCCGAAAGAGCTGCAGCGCCTCGGATTCGAACGGGCTTCCCAGGGACGTCAGCGCGCGCTGCACCTGCTCCGCGAGCCAGAAATAGCCGGTGGTGAAGGCATCGAAAATATGCGAGTGAATCTTGTCCGTGATGTCCTTCCCCAGCGAGGCGGGGGTGGTCACCTGCAACGTTTCATATCGGCCAATCGAATTGGCAATATTGATTTCCGTATGCGTATACGCCGGCCCAGAATGTACCTTGGGGGCCGTCGAATCCTGCAGGAGAATATGCAGTAGCCGGTCGCGCTCCAGATCGGGGCGGAACTTCAAAATGAGCGTGCGCTCGCCCATACGAATCACGTTTTCCAGCGTGCGAACCATTCCCCCTTGCTCGCGCCCCAAGGACGCCAGGAGGCGCTGTTTGCACAAGTTGGTAATCGCATTTTCGATGTGATCCAGCTGGAAGAGGAAGCTCGGTCCCGTTCCTGGGCGGGGCAATCCCTCGAGCAGCCCGTCCAAGGTGGTGAGCAGGTCCCGCCGCCGCTCCGGGGACGTGTCCCACGGGCGCTCGTTCAATCGATCTTCGAACGTGGCGGAAGGCCTGGTGACCTGAGCCGGTTGGGTCACCAGATTTTTCGCGGCCTGAATGGCCAGAATCGACGCGGCAGAGTGCTTCTCCGATGGGATCTCCATCGACACGGGCACCTGCGACGCCGCGGCCACCTCCGCACCGAGCACGGCCCGTACACACGCGATGACACCCGAAAGCGGCTGGCGCAAGATATGCTCTGCCGTTTCGGCCAATGCCGTGTGCATCTCGCGCGCGGACGGCCAGCGATCCGCCACGTCGAACGACAGCGCCTTGTCGACGAACTTGACGATGGCCTCCGGTAGATCCGGCATGGCCGATTTCAGCGAGCGAGCGCGCTGGGTGGCCGCCGTCGTGAGGAACTCGTCCGAGCTGGCGTTGGGATGAACGAATTCGCCCGAGAGAAGCGCGAACATCGTGGCGCCGAGCGCCCAGCAATCGCTATGTGGACCGATGGCGTCCCGGTCTCCGGCGGCTTGCTCCGGTGGCATGTACACCGGCGTGCCGAACACCCGTTCCGTACCGCTCCCGGTGCCCACGCTTCGCGCGACGCCGAAATCCAGAATGCGGACACTGCCGTCGGTGGTGACGAACAGATTGTCCGGCTTGATGTCGCGATGCACGATGCCCTTCGCGTGGGCACTCGCAAGGACATCGAGCGCGTCGAGCATCAACACCGCCACCTCGGTGAAGGGCAATCGCCGTCCGGCCCGCGCCCAGCGCGACCCCAGCGTTTCGCCCTCGAGCAGCGGCATGATCAAAAACGCGCAGCCCTCTTCGTCCACATCGTCGTCCAGCACGGGGACGGCGCCCGCATGGCCAACTTGATTGGCGACGTACGCTTCGCGACTGAAGAGCTGGCGCAGGTCCGCGCTTGCATCCTCGAGCAAAAACTTGATGGCCACCCGATGTCCATTGCGGTGCGTCGCGGCGTAGACCGTGGACATGCCGCCCATGCCGAGCAGCTCGGTGACCCGGTATTTTTGCTGCACGGTACTGCCGATGCGCGCGAGCGCGCGGGCAGAACTGGAGGCAAAACTCGAGGGGCCGTTGGATGGACGGGCGTCTGCGTCTGACATGCTACTGCCTTGTCTCCCGGCGCGACTCCCCCTCATTCACGGCCACGGCGCTCAAGGTTCCCCCAATGCCTGGCATGATGTTATGGACTCGGTGTCTTTGCAAGCATGGTGGGGAGTTCGTCATGGGGGTTGAGCCGTTCCATTCGAATCACGGGGATGCAAACGATTCAAACGATGCGAACGACGGTGCGCGGGCGGTGCGCCGTGCGACTGCGCGCATCGTGCCATTCCTCGTATTGAGCTACGTGTTGAACTTCCTCGACCGGGTCAACGTTGGGTACGCCGCCCTCACGATGAACGCCGATCTTGGAATGTCGGCCACGGCGTTCGGTCTGGGGGCTGGCATTTTCTTCGTGGGCTACGCGCTTTTCGAAGTTCCTAGCAATCTGATTTTACACCGTGTGGGCGCCAAGTTCTGGATCAGCCGCATCATGGTGACCTGGGGCCTCATTTCGGCGTCCACGGCCTTTGTCCACGATACCACGGGCTTTTACATCGTGCGGGTCCTGCTCGGCGTGGCCGAGGCCGGGTTGTTCCCGGGTGTCATTTTGTATCTGAGCTATTGGTTCCCCGCCAAAGACCGCGCCCGGATTACCGCACTGTTCCTGTTTGCCATTCCGCTCGCCCAAGTTCTCGGCGCGCCACTCTCGGCCCTCATCCTTCATACGAACGGCTGGTACGGTTGGCAGCCTTGGCGGTGGATGTTTCTCCTGGAGGGGATCCCCGCCGTCCTCGTGGGCGTGCTGGTGTTTGCATTTCTCCCGGATCGCCCGGCGCGTGCCATGTGGCTGCCGCCTGCCGAACGCGACTGGCTCGTGCGCCGTTTGGACATGGAGCATGACGCGGTCGGGGGACATCCATCGCTTTGGCGCGCGATGTTGGATCCGCGGGTTCTCATTTTGAGCCTGGCCTATTTGGGTGTTGTATACGCATTGTATACCGTCTCCTTCTTTCTGCCCCAACTCATCCGTGACTTGGCCAAGGAACGAGGAACCACCTTGTCGCCGCTCGAAATCGCTGCTCGGGTGGCCGTCGTGTACGCCGTGGCGGCGGTCTCCATGTGGTGGTGGTCTCGCCGGTCCGACCGCGCCGCGGAGAGGATTTGGCACGTGGCGACCCCGGCATTCCTGGGCGTTCTCGCCTTCGTTCCCATTGCCGCGATGCCGTCGTCGACATTGGCGGTGCTCAGCGGCGTGGTGATCCTTTCCATCGGCACCTTTGCGGCGCTTCCGCCTTTCTGGGCCCTGCCGCCCACGATGTTCGTGGGCAGCGCCCTGGCCGCCGGGATTGGGCTCATCAATTCGTTCGGCAACCTTGGTGGCTTTCTCGGTCCCTACGTCACCGGCTGGCTCAAAGATCTCACCGGCAGCTTCCACGCCTCCTTGTTCGCCGCGAGCGGCACCCTCGTTTTCGCCGGCCTCGCCGTCCTCACGTTGGGCAAGCTCGCACGCGTCGTCCGCCCCGCGGTCGCACGCGCCTAACGCGCGAGCAACGCGCGCAGGCTGTCGGTAAGATCGGTCCAGCGATCGACGACGTCGGCCGCCGAGTTCGCGGTCACCGCGCGTTTGAGCCAGATCTCCAGGCGGCGCAATTCTTTGCATTCGAGGACCCGTTGCCGCACCTCGGGCGGAATCGGGATGCCCCGCGTTTCCAGAACACAGAGGATGTCGTAGCTCCGAGCTTCCACCCACCCCTGCGCCCTTCCCAGCTCCCAGATCATGTCGTTCGAGAAAAGACGATCTTGCCGAATCGGAGCATGATGAATCTCGACGCGAAGGAATATCCCTTACGGCGCCCCTTCTACGAATGGCCGGATGCGTCGAAGATTGCCAAGAAAAGTAGAGCTAATTCGAAGTCTTGACTGTCATTGTCAGTAATATGTAGTCCACACCCAGGTGTGAATTATTACGCTTGTAGTAGATGGCCGATACGGGGTACACTCGTGTTCGTTCGGATGAATGGACCTGCAGGGCGCTTTCGGCGTTCTGCGGGCACCGTTTGCGGACGAACCTGCCGTGCGGATAGCGCGCGTCGGCTCGAATCGATGGATAACGTCGAGTACGAGCCCCGCGTTTGGAACGTGCTGGCGCCACGGCGAGAGCTGGATTCGTCGCGTCTGGGAGTGATATGGCGTACGAGCCTGACGAAAAGGAAGCACGATTGCGTGAATTGGGAGAGTTCTTGCGCGGTCGCCGAGGACGCATATTGCCGGAAAGCCTTGGCTTGGCCGTGTCCAATTTGAGGCGCTCGACGGGCCTGCGCAGAGCCGAAGTCGCCACGTTGGCGGGTGTGAGCCTATCCTGGTACACGTGGCTCGAACAAGGGCGCGATATCGCTGTTTCGTCGAGCGTGCTGGAACGCGTCACGAAGGCGTTGCAGATGAATGACGAAGAGCGCGCCCACGTATTCGAGTTGGCGGGTCAGGGAATACCCATTTCCGCGAAGCCCGAGGCGATGGACCAGTCGACCCGCGCCTTATTGGACAATCTCGAACTCACGCCCGCCTACGTCAGCGGCGCACGGTGGGACATTCTGGCGTGGAACGAGGCAAGTTCGCTGGTCTACGACTTTGGCTCTTTGGACCCGGCGGATCGAAATGTGGTCACCTTCTTGTTCTGCGTCTCGCGGTCTCGCACGCTCTATGCGGATTGGGAGGGTATTGCGCGGCGTGCGGTCGCTCGGTTCCGCATGAGTGCCGGCCCATTCTTGGGCGAGGCGAGGTTTCGGTCCTTGATCGAGGAACTCAAGACGCGGAGTCCGGAATTTGGGGAACTCTGGACCCACAAATCCGTATTGCCGCCCAGAACGTCGCGAAAGGAGATTCGTCACGACGTACTGGGATCGCTGCTATTCGATCAACACGTGCTCGATATGATGGAATCCCCGAATCTGCGGCTCGTGGTGGACAGTCCGGTCCCGGGCACCGGAACGCGCGAGAAGATGCGTCACCTCCTTTCGCGATGAAGCGGTGCGCGGGGGGAGTCGTTCATTCATTCGATGAACATGATTGTATCCGTGAATCGCCCCGATGATCTGGAGACATCCGAGCGCCTCATCGATACGTAATTTCCGTAACGAGCGTAACGGGGGCGCCCCGCGTGGTGGTCAGCAGGTCTTGGCCGCTGTTGAGCGCATTGGCAGGAGACGTCCATGGCTCGACGCAGACGAAGTCGCGCCCGCCCAAGGTCCACACGATCCACCGCCGGAAGGGCTCTGGCGCGTGCACGACGACCGTGTGGCCGTCGCCAAGATCGAGCGCGCAGGTGCTCGAATCGTGATCCACGAGGTGCAGATCGACCTCGGCGCCCGTGAGGTCAATCGGCTTTCGTAGCTCGAGCAACTCTTTCTTCGCGTTGTCCCATGCGCGGGTCGCCTTGGTGGGGATGCCGGTGATCGCTTTTGCCGATTGCGCAACTTGAAAATACGGATGGAAGCCCGCGCCGAACGGCATGGGACCATCGCCCGTGGTCTCGAGTCGCTGCTCGATTCGCAGCGCACACGGTCCGAGTACGTAGCGGTACGTGAGCGCGAAGTCCCACGGATACACCGCCCGCGTTTCGTCGCTCGACGCGAGGCGCAAGGTGACTTCGTCCTCCGCGCGCGCCGTCACCTCCCAAACCGCGTTGCGTGCAAAACCGTGTTGCCCCATCTTCCCGGTGCGACCGTCGCGCGAAAAGCGATCATCGGCGAGCTTGCCCGGGGAGGGGAAGAGCACCGGAATACCGCCGCGCACGTTCTTCGTCGGATCGACGAGCGTCGCCTCGTCCAGGTAGAGAATCGCTCGCTCGCCCACGAAGAAACGGGTGACCATACCGCCGCGCCCGGGTGCGACGTAGGCACACGCATCGGCATGGGTGAGAACGACGGACTCGAGGGACGTCGGAACGGGAAGGGCCATCCCACCTAGATATCGAACTGCGAGCGAATGATCGAGCCGCACCCTTTCGGTGTCGTCGAGAACCGCTGTGGTAGCCTTCGGCACCGTGAAAATCCTCCTTTTGCGTCACGCCGAATGCCTGGGCAACGTCGACGAGTCGGCCTACTGCCGAATTCCCGATCATGCGCTGCCGTTGACGCCTCACGGAGAAGAGTGCGCGCGGGCGGTGGGGGCCGAGGTGCGCGGCTTGCTCGAGCCCGGTCCCGTGGCGGCGTACGTGAGCCCCTACCTGCGCACGCGGCAAACCCTGACGTTGCTCGGACTGGGCGGTCTGCTCGAGCGCACGCTGATCGAGCCGCGGCTGCGCGAGCAGGATTGGGGCAACCTTCAGGACGTGGCCGAGCAACAGGCGCTGAAGAAGCAACGTCAGGCCTACGGCCATTTCTTCTTCCGGCTGCCGCTGGGTGAATCGGGGGCCGACGTCGACGATCGCGTCGCCGCCTTCTTGAGCGAATTGTGGCTTGCACGTGCCGATTCGCGCCACCCGCGCACGGTGCTCATCGTGTCGCACGGACTCACCATTCGCCTCCTGTGCCGGCGGCTGTTTTCGTGGAGTGTGGAGCTGTTCGAATCGCTCACCAACTTGAAGCCGTGCGAATACCGCGTATTGCGCCGCGTATCCGACGAGCGCGATGGTTGGCAATTGGATCGCCCCTTCGAGCAGTGGCGCGATTCGCCCGATGGCAGTACGCAAATGTGAAAAACTGCTGCGCACCAGGGAAGGTGTGTGCGCGCCATGCAGTGAAATGCGATCAGGGAGCGCTGCGAAGCTCCGTGAGGCGCAAAAAGCCCTTGTCGGTGCCGGGATGGCGGCTGGTCATGTTCAATTTGAGCTGCGTCGTCTCGATGGGATCGAAGGTGATGGTCGTCGCCTGATTCGATTGGCGCGCCCAAGTGATCCGCGGGTGCGCGACGGGGACGAAGCGGCTGCCGTTCCAATACGTGATCTCCACGGAGGCCGGCAGGGCGTGGGATGCGTCCGTGGTGAATCGAGCCTCGAGCGCGGAGACTTTGCGCGGAGCCGGCCAGCCGAGTGCGACCCAGTCCTGCGGGCGCGCTTTGCGCGTGCTCGGTAAAAGCGGCGTCGCTTCTTTGTAGTAAGCATTGGACCAGGCGGTATTCGGGTCTCCGTCGATCATGGCGGCCGGAAGGGTGGTGGGCGCACCGGAATAGCTTGCGTCCACCGCCGGGGGCGCCGTCTCTTCCGCCGGCGCGCGGGTTGGAGACGGCGTCGCGCAATGCGAGAACACCGATGTGGCGCCCGATAGCAAACCGGGCGACGTTGCCGTGGCGACCACGCAAGGCGCGCCGGCGTCCGCACGAACGATGGCCAATGCCTTGCCCTGGAATGCGCGCCGCTGGGGCGATTGGTAATTCTCCGCGCTCTCCTGGCGGCCATTGTCGGTGCCCAAGAGCTTTCCACCCTGCACGCGGAACGCGATCCGAGAATCGGCACTGGGAACGGTGACGCCGCGAGCATCCACCACGTCGGCCGTGATGAACGATAGCTCGCCAATCTCGCTCGACGTCAATGCGATCGCGTCGGCCGGCCCCGCCGTGGCGACCGTGTCGCGTGCCACCTCGGCGCCATCGCGTTTTGCCACGGCGGTCAGCTTGCCCGGCGCAAAGGGCACTTCCCACGTGAGGTGCAGCTTGCCCGCGCTGCCATTTGGACTCGTGTAGCTGCCGGGATAGCGACCCGAGGTCACCATCTTGTCATCGCCCGTGGGCTCCGTCGTTTCCAAATAGGGTCTTCCGTCCAGCGTCGTTTTGCGGTCGAATTTTCGCACGCCCAGAGATTCGTCATTCAGAAAGAGCTCCACCGTGTCGACGTTGGAATACGCCCATACCTGGACCCGCTCGCCAGGCTGGTGATCCGTCCAATTCATGGGCACGATATGCACCATGGGCTCGCGCGTCCATTGGCTTTTGAATATGTAATAGGCATCCTTCGGAAAACCGGCCGTGTCGACGGCGCCGAAGAACGAGGCCTTCACCGGAAATACATCGTACGGCGTCGGCTCCCCGATGTAATCGATCCCGGACCAAAGGAATTGCCCGCCGAAGAACTTGCGATCGCGGTCTTTCTTCAAGCCGTACTCGGCGCTCATCGTCCAGCGTGCCAAATTGTTGTCGTACGACGACGTTCCCCGCTTTCCTGGCGTGTAATTCTCACCGGTATTGAGCTCGTCGGGGCTTTCGTAAACGCCCCGGGTCGAGGTCTCCGACGAGGATTCCGACTCGAAGAAGAACGTATTCGGATACCGCGCGTGCAGGCCGTCGACGGCCGCGGCGGTGTCGTAGTTCACTCCCACGCCGTCGAGCAGGAGGGCAATGTGGTCGGCGCCCGACCCTGGCTCGGGCACGCGATGGTATTTGTCCGAGCCGATGACCACTGGCCGGCTCGTGTCGATGGCTTTGACGTCCGCGATCAAGCGCTTTGCGATGGGGACGCCAATCTCGTTCGAGTTCGAATCCGGTATTTCGTTTCCAATGGACCACAACACGACGGCCGGCGAATTCTTCGCCGCGTGGACCATTTCGGCGATATCCGCATCGCTGTGGGCGTCGAAAAAACGTCCATAGTCATAGTCCACCTTGGGCGTGCGCCACGTATCGAAGGCCTCGACCATCATGACGATGCCCATCTCCTCGCAGACCGAAAGCATCTCCGGGGACGGTGGGTTGTGCGAGGTGCGCAAGGCATTGACGCCCATGCTCTTCATGATGCGCATTTGCCGAACGATGGCGTCCCGGTGCACCGCCGCGCCGAGGGCGCCGAGGTCGTGGTGCAAGTTGACGCCCCGTAGCTTGGTGTACACACCGTTGAGCGAGAAGCCCGCGGTCGGGGAGAACGTAGCCCAGCGAACCCCGAAGCGCGTCACCTCCGTGTCGACGACCTTGCCCCCGACGACGAGCTGCGTGCGCAGCGTATAAAGATATGGCTTCTCGAGCGACCACAGCGTCGGCCGTTCGAGCTTCAAATCGACGCTGTCCGTTCGACCTTCCGCGCCGAGCGCCGCGGGCTCCGAGCGATGCGAGGCGATGGCCTTGCCCGCAGCGTCTTCCACCGTCGAGACGATGCTCACCGGCTCGTTGCTGCCGCGCTCGTTCACCGCACTCGTTCGAACGTGCACCGTGGCGAAGCCCGATGCGAGATTGCGCTCGAGATCGGGCGTGGTCACGAAGACGCCGTGGCGGGCTACGTGGATGGGATCCGTCACCACCAGGTGCACGCGGCGATAGATTCCGCTGCCCGAGTACCAGCGGCTGCTCGGCAGTCGGTTCTGGACTTTGACCGCGAGAACGTTGGGCGTCACGCCGTCGGTATGAACCATCGGGCTCAAGTCCACGCGAAACCCGGTGTATCCGTACGGGTGGCTCGCAGCGAGCCGGCCATTGACGTAGACGCTGGCCTCCATGTAGACGCCGTCGAATTCGACGGAGATCTTCTTTCCGGCCAGCGATCGCGGCAGCGTAAACGACTTGCGGTACCAGCCCAATCCACCTTGTAAAAACCCAGTGCCGCTGTCCGTTCCCGGGCCCGCCGAGGGATCGAGCTCGATGCTCCAATCGTGGGGCACGTCGACGTTTCGCCACGAGCGGCTGTCGTAATCGGGTTCCTGCGCGCGTTGATAGGCGCCCGTCGTATCCCGAACGTCCGACGCGTTGACGAGGGCGAACTTCCATCCCGTCCCGAAATCCGTACTTCGATTTGCGAGTTCCGGCGGTGCACCCGTTGGCGCTGCGGGGCCGGCCGGTGCGGTGGGCGCGCAGCCGATGGGCGCAAAGCCCGTCGAGAAGGCGCAAATCCAAAGTGCGTGCTTCGCTGCGGCGAACCGTGGCTTGATGGTCATGGGCGTCGATGTCGTGCAATGAGCGAGAAACAGCCGAGTATGACGCGAGCCTAATCGGAAAAGGCGCATGGCGTCGAGATGTGTGTTGCACATTCGACGTCGTTCGACGCCGTTCGACACCGTTTTGCAAGTCGCGCCGGAACCCGCGAGCCCGCGCTGGTCCGACTCCCGAGTACGATTGCGGAAATCGCACCAGCGCACGCCATGTTCGAATGAGCGGGCGCGCCTCGTTACCGAGAAAGCCTGGCGTAGCGAGTGCAGCCGTTCGGTTCATGCATGTGCAAGGTGTTCGATATTCGCGATAACCCGTCCGGACCGAGCGAAGTCCGGGAACTATCGGATCCGAGTCGTTGTCCGGTTCTGGCACGGATCAACGTCACGTTGACACGCATGTGTACCGCGAAGTTCAAGCAGTCGCGATGAATCCGTGTCTGCGGAATGGCATCGCTATTGCGAACGTCCTTGGTGAAGGGATCTTCGTGAAGAAATACTTCGTGAAGAAACCCTTTGGTGAAGCCGGCTCGCGAAGAAATTCGTTCGCAACGAATATCTTTGCGCAACAACCAATCTCGAAGTGCGTCTTGTACGGAGATGCGGCACGTGAAGTTCGAAATCACACTACTCAGTTTGGATTTACACTGCTACGAATCTCGTCGTTCACTGGCGTGTGTAGCTGTTGTTCAAAAGACAACTTTGCGTCGCGCTCGGCAAGACTCGCGGATTGGCCGCCGAGGAGGCATGCATGTTCGAATCAAAGGCGGTATGTCGAAATCACGTCCGTTTCGAAGATTTGGAGACCGGCTGACGTACGGTATCGATGGCGATGGGACCTCAATTGGATTTGTTCGAATTCGACATCGCAATGGCAATGAATTGTGACATTTGCATGACGTCGGCCGAACATGGCCGAATCGGGAGTATGGCCGTCTCCGAGTCCGACCATGCGATGTGCGTCCCACCATCGACGCGGCGAGGTGCCTGCCGCCATGGTAAGAGAAGGTGCCATGTAATCCGTGCACGCCAACGGGTTCATTGGTGGATCAATTATGTGAGAAGCAGCAATGCTCACATTTCGAAAATCCAAGTCTTTTTGCCAATATCCACAGGCGCTTCGGTACACTTCGTGTGCGCCGGGGCACGGAGCGCCATCCAAAATTCGCCGAGGCATGTATTTCGCAGTATGTCTCGCGAGCGTCGCATGACGGGCTTGTGTCAGAGGCTCGTCTCAGGAGCTCGTGTCCGGGCTTGAGTCGAGGCACCGAAGCGAGGCGATGAAGTCGCTACGAGACAAACTCGCCACTTTAACGTCAAACTAAATACAATTTAAGAAACTACCCATCAAGCTTCGTTGGGGGGATGCCTTGAAGTGCGTGCGCCGATTCGGAGCGGCGCCACTCCACCGGAGGTGCCATTGTCGCGAGAGCTTCATAGCGGTCTCATCGGTCGATACTTCGAAGAGGTCTGGAACCAAGGCCGCGTCGCAGTACTCGACGACCTGTTGCATCCTGACTACGTAAACCACATTCCCGCCATGGCCGGACACCCGAAAGGGATCGCCGGGTTGAAGCGGATCGTCGCGTTGCTGCACGCCGACTCCTCGGCGCTGCATGTCCAGGTCGGGGACGAAATTCACGACGGAGATCGAGCGGCCGTCCGTTGCATCCACCGCGGGAAGGTCGACGGCATCTTTTTCGGCGTCGCTCCGTCGGCACGTCGGCTGGAGGTGGAGCAAGTCCACATATTGCGTTTTCGTGACGGAAGAATCTTGGAGCATTGGTGGCCCATCGCGCTGGCCACCGACGATGGCGTGAAGGAGTGCTCTCCGGACAGCGAGCCGCTCTCCCGGCAGGGGCCGCCAAGCAGCGTGGGACCGAATTCCTCCGAACCACCTTATGATCTCACCAAGCTGCTCCGGCAGTACCTGCGCGGCGCATTTCAAAGTGGGACGCCAGAAATGAGAGCGGCGGCCCGCCAAATGGGGATTGGCAGCCGCACCTTGCAACGTCGCCTGAACCAAGCGGGGACCACCTTCAGTCAGGAGGTCGATGCGGCTCGCCGAGAGCTGGCTTGCCAATACGTGCTCGAACCGGACCGACCCTTTCGAGAGATCGCCGTCCGTCTCGGGTTCGTGGATATCGGCTCCTTTTTTCGGGCGTTCCGGCGCTGGACGCAAACATCACCTCGCCAATTTCGACTGCGCTCGGTCCCCCCGGTGGCATCCCCCGAAGAGGGGGTAGGGGTTGGGGGTTAGGTTCGAGAGGCTTTTCTGCCCCCAATCCCTAACCCCTAATCCCTTTCACTCCAGTTCCTGACCTTGGTCGGTTGCGCGGGCGCGATCGGCGAAAAAGCTGGCCAGCGCGACGTCGAAAACGGCCATGCCCATCGGATTGAACATCACCGGTGTGTCGGGCGCATACTTGGCGATCGCGTTGGACTCGACCAACTCCGCCAGCGAGATGGTGCCCTCCCGGGTCAGCCCGCATTCTTTGTGGAATGTTTCGATGTCCGTGGCTTCGCGGCAAACCTCGTCCCAATCATCGACGATCATGGCATCTTTGACGAACGGGAATACGGCTGTCGTGTAGTCGCGAAGCGAGACGTTCAATTGGAGAGAACCGCTCTTGGGGCGCTCGTCGATGTAGGGCGCCTTGGACACGGTGCACGTCATGAACACATCGGCCTGGCGGTAAGCATCTTGCCACGTCGCGCCGACCTCGACGCCGGGCGGGAGCGCGCCCTCGCCGGTGAAGGCTTCCGCACGCAGATCGTGCACCACCGTTCGAACCAGCCGATCGCCGCAGAGTTCACGGGCCATTTCGTAATGGGCGCGCCCGATGGGCCCCCAACCGGTAATGCCCAGCGTGATCTCGCGGCGATCGCGCGCGGCGAGGTACGAATCCAGAACGAGCCCGCTGACCGCGGCCGTTCGCAAGACGCTCAGCATCGGCGTATTGATGATCGCCGTGGGTACACCCGTGGCCGCATCGTTGAGAACCACGACACTGTGCGCCCGGGGAATGCCGCGCTGGAGATTTCCAGGGAAACTGGCAATCCACTTGATGCCCGCCGCCTCGAAGGGCTTTCCTACGTAAGCGGGCATGGCAATGATGCGATTGGTCCTGTCGCCGTAGCGCAAATACGGTTTGATGGGTTGCGCAAATTCATTGCGCCCGAGGCACACCGAGGCGTCGCGAATGACGCTGACGAGTTGACGGTAGTTCGAATCCAGCGCTCGAAGTGAGCGTTCATTGAGATAGCGCATCGGTACTTCCTCTGGCACCCGGAGTGGGAAGGGGCAACGTGTGCGGGGTGCCAAAAGAGGTTCGCACGGCGTGCCAAATCTTCATTGGAGATCGGCGACGACCTCGGCTGCGCGATGATGCCCGCTTTGCATGGTGCCGCCGAAAAGCTGATCGCACCAATCGGGGTTGTAGATGGTTCCCGCATAGCGATCGCCGCGGTCGGGGAAGATGGTGGCGACGACGGGGGCGGTGTCGAACCTCTTTCCATGGAAGTAGCTTCGTATGGCGGCCAATGCTGCACCCGAGGAGCCGCCCACGAAGATGGAGTGTTGTTCCAACAATTCGTGGCAAGCACGAACGGCCGATGCTTCGTCCACTTGAACGACCTCGTCGATCTTGGCGGTGCTCAAGATATCCGGAACGATGCTGGCACCGATGCCCGGGATCCATCGCGGTCGGGGCGCGCCGCCGAAGATGACCGAGCCGAGGACATCGACGGCGATGACCCGCACCTTGGGAAAGTGCTCCTTGAGGCGGCGAGATATTCCCGAAATCGTACCGCCGGAGCTCACACCGATGAAGACGTAATCGAGGCGGGGGAGGGCCTCGCATAGCTCCGCGCCCAGTGTCTTGTAGTAGGCCTCGGCATTGATGGGATTGGCGTACTGATTCAACCAATACGAATTCGGGGTGGTGGCCAATATCGACCGTACTTTGCGCAAACGCGTCTGCAGGTATCCGCCCGTCGGGTCGCGTTCGGTGACGCAGACTACCTCGGCGCCGAGCGAGCGGATCAGCATCTCGTTGATGGCGTTGATGCGCGGGTCGATGACGCAGCAAAATCGCAATTTGCGCCGTGCGGAAAGGGCCGCCAGTGCGATGCCGAAGTTCCCCGACGACGACTCGACGAGCAGGGTTTTCTCGTTGATTTTACCGCTCGCGAGCCCGTGCTCGATCATGTATCGGGCGGCGCGATCCTTTACGCTTCCCGTCGGATTGGTGAACTCGAGCTTGGAATAAAGCTCCACCTGTTCGAGGCCGCGCGCCTCGAGACGAACCATGGGGGTGCGACCGACCATATCAAGAATATGCGAGTTCACCATGACCTAGAGCTCCGTCGTCGAATGGCCAACTATGTTCACTGCGAGGATCGGTGCCAGGTGGTAATCGGCCCAATCTATAATCGCATTTAACTGACTCCGCGCTCGATGCGAGCAAGTGCAGAGAGTGCCAAAATCATGCGCTCCGTGTGCCAGCGAAGTACGCCATCACGTGGCACTCTGGGCTCATCTCTTTTGGCACCAAGCGCACATTGCCGCCATCGTCGCGGATGCCAGAATCCGTAAAAGATCGGCGAGAACCGATTTTAATTCATCGGAGCATCGTGGAGGACCGCGGTGCTCTTTTGACACGGACGGGGCCATGCGCGACCAAGAAGAAGACACTAGGACGTACAAAGTCGTCGTGAACCACGAAGAGCAATATTCGATCTGGCTGGCGCACAAGGAACTCCCATCGGGATGGCGCGAAGTCGGTAAGTCTGGGCTCAAGGAAGAATGTCTGTCGTACATCAAAGATGTCTGGACGGATATGCGTCCACTGAGCCTTCGTAAAGCCATGGAGGAGTTGGCCAAGAATCCTCCGCCGGCACCTCCGCCGGTCCAACAGGAGCCGCGCGATCCGTCCGGCAAAGACCCGCTGGTGGCGCGTCTGGAGGAGTCGCAACCGGTGGAGGCCGAGCTCCGCCCGGCCCGCACCGTGGAAGTACTCCGCGAGGGCCTCGATCGCGGCTACGTGTTCATGAAGTTCGAACGCACCGGCACGGGCCTGGGCGTCCGCCTCGACCGAGCGGCGTGCAACTTCGATGGCGCCGATTTGGGATCGGGCAAGGGTGTCATCAAATTAGTGGGCGATTTGGTGCTCAATTACAATAAGGTTCGCTATTGGGGCGAGCTTGATTTGGAGACGCTGAAAGGTACGGGGCGTCTCGAGTTCGTGGCTGCGACATGAGCTGATTAGAACCGCCAAGACGCCAAGGACGCCAAGATGAGTTGATGCCCTGTAGTGCCAAGTAACGTCCAGATTCATGAATCTTCAATTCTTGGCGCTCTTGGCGTCTTGGCGGTTCGATAACATCCCCGATATTGCTACCTCATAAAAGAGATTCGCGCATGACGATTCCCTCGCGGATTGTGACGCTCATCGATTTGCTGGAATTTCGCGCTTCGGAGGGGCCCGATCGGCTCCTTTACCGATTCTTGGACGAAGGCGCCGCGCATACGATGACGTACGCGCAATTGGACGCGCAGGCGAGGCGCATTGCGGCCTCCCTGCAGGACATTGCGCGCGCGGGTGAGCGGGCGGTTTTGCTCTACCCGCCAGGACTCGATTACATCGCGGGTTTCTTCGGGGCGCTCTACGCGGGAATCATTGCGGTTCCCGCGTATCCGCCCAATCCGGCACGCCTCGAGCGAACCTTGGGGCCACTCATGGGCATCATCGAGGACGCGGGCGCCACCGTGGTGCTCACGACGGCGATGATCCGTGACATGGCGGGTGCGTTTTTCGCGCAGACGCCGGGCCTCGAGCGCCTTCGATGGGTGGCCACCGATGCCCTCGAGGCGGGGGCCGAGGACGCGTGGCGCAGGCCGGCCATCGAAGGCCCTTCGCTCGCGTTTTTGCAGTACACGTCGGGATCGACGGGGCAGCCCAAGGGCGTCATGGTGCGCCACGAGAACCTGCTGCACAATTTCCGCGCGATCTCGCATGCCTTCAAAACGGGCTCGGAGACATCCACCGTCATCTGGTTGCCGCCGTATCACGATATGGGCCTCATCGGCGGCATTTTGCACCCCGTCGCGGATGGCTATCCCGCGGTGCTGATGTCGCCATTTGCGTTTTTGCAGCGCCCCATGCGCTGGCTGCAGGCTATTTCGGAATACCAAGTTACCCTGAGCGGCGCGCCGAACTTCGCGTACGACCTGTGCGTGCGCAAGAGCACGGCGGAGGAGCGGGAATCGCTCGATCTTCGCCGGTGGGACGTGGCCTTTTCCGGCGCAGAACCGGTGCGGGCGGAGACCTTGGAGCGCTTCGTCGAGGCGTTCGGGCCCGCCGGGTTTCGCTGGCAGTGCTTCACCCCCTGCTATGGACTTGCCGAAGGGACGCTCATCGTCTCCGGCTGCCACCCCGAGGTCGACCCCATCGTGTGCGGCGTCGACGCGGCGGAGCTCGAGCAAAATCGAGCCGTTTCCAAGGATCCCAAGGCGCCCGGGGCGCGCACCTTGGTGGGCTGCGGCAGAATGCTGCCCGAGCACGAATTCCTCATCGTCGAGCCGGAATCGAAGACGGTGCGCGCGGAGGGCGCGGTCGGCGAGATTTGGGCGCGCGGCCCCAGCGTGACCGGCGGCTATTGGAACAAGCCGGATATCACCGCGGAGATCTTCGATGCGCACCTCGCGGACGGCACGGGGCCTTTCTTGCGGACGGGCGACTTCGGCTTCGTGCGCGACGGGGAATTGTTCGTCACGGGGCGGCTGAAGGATCTCATCATCATCCGCGGGCGCAATCACTATCCGCAGGACATCGAGGCCACAGTGGGCCGTTGCCATCGTGCCCTCCGGCCCGGGTGCACCGCGGCGTTCTCCGTGACCGTGGAAGGGCAGGAGCGCCTGGTCATCGTCCAAGAGGTGGACACGCGTCAGGGGGCCGACCTCGACGAGGTGGCGGCCATCGTCCGGCGCGAGGTAGCCCAGGCCCACGAGGTGGATGCCTTCGCGGTGGCGCTCATCCAACAGGGTTCGATTTACAAGACCACGAGCGGCAAGATTCAGCGCCGGGCGTGCCGCGCTGCCTTCCTCGAGGAGCGCCTTTCGGCCGCGCGCGTCGTGCGCTTCGAGGCAGCCGAGCATGATCTCGAGTCGTACCTGCTGCGGCAAGTCGCCGAGATCTTGCGCGAGCCCAACTCCGAGCTTCGCATCGACGAGCACATTGGCGCGCTCGGTCTCGATTCGCTGATGGCCGTCGAGCTTCGCAATCGCGTGGAGCGCGATCTCGGGGTCGCTCTTCCTTTGCGCCAATTTTTCGGGGATACGAGCCTTCGCGATCTGGGCGAGCACGTTTCGGAGTCGCTCCGTACCGGCGTCACGCCTGGACCGCGCGTTCTGCGGGAGCGAAACGCGGACAACGCGAATGCCGAAATGCCGCTTTCCTACGGGCAGCGCGCGTTGTGGTTCTTGAATCGGCTCGCCCCAGAGAGCACTGCCTACAACGTGGCTGCGGCGGTGCACATCGTCTCGCCGCTCGACGTCGACGCGCTGGGCGAGGCATGGCGCAAGCTCCTCGAGCGCCACGCCGCGCTGTGCACGACCTATGGCGAGCGCGATGGCGAACCCTTTCAGCGCGTGCATGCGGCGGTCGATGCAGCGATGGAGCTCGTCGATGGGCGCACCCTCGACGACGCGGCCCTGGCAGCGCGCCTGGCCGACGAAGTGCACCGCCCCTTCGACCTGGAGCGCGGTCCCGTGGCGCGGGCCGTTCTCGTTTCGCGCCCGGACGGGCAGCACACGCTGCTCTTGGTCGTGCACCACATTGCCGTGGACCTGGCGTCGTACGTCCTGCTGGCCGAAGACCTCGGCGCGATGTACGGGAAGCTCGCCCGGGGCGATGTTTCCGCGCTTTCCGCGCTTCCGCGACCCGAGTTCGACTATGCCGATTTCGTCGGTTGGCAAACCAAGGTGCTCTCCGAGGCGGGAGACCGGCACTGGGCGTACTGGCGCGACGAGCTCGCAGGCGAGCTGCCGTCGCTGGATCTTCCCCTGGATCGGCCGCGGCCCGCGGTGCAGACCTTCCGCGGTTCGTCGCACGCATTCGCGTTGAGCGAAACGCTGACCCAGGAGCTCGATGCGCTCGCCCGTGCGCGCGGCGTGACGCTCTATGCCCTGCTTTTGACGGCGTTCGAGGTGCTGCTCCACCGCATGAGCGGGCAGGACGACATCCTCGTGGGCTCCCCGGTGGCGGGGCGCACGCGCGGCGAGTTCGAGTCGGTGGTTGGTTATTTCGTGAACCCCGTGGTGGTGCGCGCGAACTTCGCCGACGATCCATCGTTCGCGAAGGCGCTGGAACGCGTGGTGCGCGCGGTGCTGGGGGCCCTCGATCATCAGGATTACCCATTTCCGCTTCTGGCCTCTCGCCTTCAGCCGGTGCGCGATCCGGCGCGATCCCCGCTCTTTCAGGCGATGTTCGTGTTCCAGAAGTCGCACCGCGCCGAGAGCCTGGCCGCGTTCGCCCTGCCGGATACCCCGGCGCGTGCCCGCCTCGGTGACTTGGAGGTGACCTCCGTCGCGCTGCCGGAGCGGGTCGCGCAGTTCGACGTCACCTTGACCATGGCGGAGGCGGATGGCGTGCTGCGCGCCTCGCTTCAGTACAACACCGACTTGTTCGAGGCGGGCAGCATGGAACGCCTCGCGGCGCGTTTCCAGCGCCTGCTCCACGGCGTCGTGGCCGATCCCGAGCGCACGGTCTCGGCTTTGCCGTTGCTGACCGACGCCGAAGCGCACGAGTTGCTCGTGGAGCGCAATCGCACGGCGCTCGATTTCCCGCCCGACGCGTGCCTTCACGATTTGTTCGCCGCACAGGCCGCGCGTACGCCCGATGCCATTGCGGTGACTTTCGGCGAGCAGCACCTCACGTACCGTGAGCTCGATGTCCGCGCCAATCGGCTTGCCCGCCACTTGCGCGCACTTGGCGCTGGGCCTGAGACGTTGGTGGGGCTTTGCGTTTCGCGTTCGCTCGAGCTGATGGTCGGCCTTTTCGGTATCTTGAAGGCGGGCAGCGCATACGTGCCGCTCGATCCGAACTACCCCGCCGAACGAATCGGCTTCATGCTCCAGGATACCCGCGCACCCATCGTGGTGACGGAGACGGCGCTGTCGCCGAGGCTTTCGGAGCACGGAACCCAGCTCGTCTGCCTGGATGCCTACGAAGCGCTCGAATCGAACGTTGCGCTGGCAGCGAAGCCCGATCACGTGGCGTACGTGATCTACACGTCGGGATCCACCGGCCGCCCCAAGGGGGTCATGATCCCGCATCGCAGTGCGGTCGCATTTGCATCTTGGTCGCGACAGGTTTTTGGCCCCGCCGAATTTGCCGGCGTTCTGGGGGCTACGTCGATCTGCTTCGACCTGTCCGTGTTCGAGTTGATCGTTCCATTGTGCTGGGGCGGTCGCGTCATCCTGGCCAATGATGCACTCGCATTGCCCGAGCTTCCGCATGCCGCGGACGTGACGCTGGTGAACACGGTTCCTTCGGCGATGGCCGCGTTGCTCGAGATGGGCGCGCTCCCCGCGTCGGTGACCACGGTAAACTTGGCCGGCGAACCGCTCTCCGAGGATCTCGCGACGAAGATTCTCGGCAGGCCGCACGTGCGGCGCCTCTTGAATCTGTACGGACCCAGCGAGAGCACCACGTACTCCACGTTTGCGACGGTGGGGTACGGCAAGCCGACCATCGGTGTGCCGGTGGGCAATACGCAGGTTTACGTACTGAACGCGGACGGTGCACCGGTGCCCGCCGGAGTGCCGGGGGAACTGTACATTGGAGGCGTCGGGCTTTCGCGCGGCTACCTCGCGCGTCCCGAGCTCTCGGCGGAGCGTTTCGTTCCGTCTCCGTTTTCACACGGCGCGCGTGTGTACCGCACCGGCGACGTGGTTCGATGGTTGCCGGGTGGAGAGCTCGACTTTCTCGGTCGCGCGGATCACCAGGTCAAGATCCGCGGCTTCCGCATCGAGCTGGGCGAGATCGAGTCCCGTCTGCGCGAACACGCCTCCGTGCGTGCATGCGTGGTCGTGGCGCGCAAGGACACGCCCGACGAGCAGCGCGTGGTGGCTTACGTGGTGACCGAGGGCGGTGCCGACTTCTCGCCCGCCGCCCTGCGCGAGCACATCGGCGTGACCTTGCCCGCGTACATGGTGCCGTCTGCCTTCGTGCAGCTCGATGCGCTGCCGCTGACCGCGAACGGGAAGGTGGACCGCAAGGCCTTGCCGGCACCGGATGCGAGCCGATTCACCGCGGAGGGCGCCTACGTGGCGCCGCGAACCGCGGTGGAAGCCCAGCTCGCGGAGATATGGAGCCAGGTGCTCCGGCTTCCGCGCGTGGGCGTGCATGACAACTTCTTCGAGGCCGGCGGCGATTCGATTCTGACCATTCAGGTCGTTTCGCGGGCAAGTCGTGCAGGGCTGGCCATCTCGCCGCGTTCGCTGTTCCAGAATCCGACGATCGCGCAGCTTGCCAAGGTGGCGCGTGCGCGCGCCGAGGCAACGCTGGCGGAGCAGGGCACCGTCTCCGGCGATGCGCCGCTCACCGCGATTCAGCATTGGTTCTTCGAGCAGCGATTGCCGGCGCCCCACCATTGGAACCAAGCGGTGCTCCTGGAGACCCCCGGCGGGATCGACGCGGCCGCGCTGGAGCGCGCGCTCGACATCGTCGCGCGGCACCACGATGCGTTGAGGCTGCGTTTCGTGCGCGAGCCGGGAGGCGCATGGACCCAGCGGCATGCGGAAGACGGTGCCCTCGTTGCGTTTCATCGCGTGGAGGGCGCATCGCCTGCAGCCATCGAGGCGCGCATCGCGGAGGAACACGCTGCCATGGATCTGGGCCACGGGCCGCTCCTGCGCGCCGTGTGGTTCGATCGCGGGAGCGACACCGGAAGGCTGTTCATCGCGGCGCACCACCTGGTCATCGACGGCGTTTCATGGCGCATCGTGCTCGAGGACATCGAGCGCACGCTCGCGGGCGAGTCGCTGCCCGCGAAATCGACATCGTTCAAGCAATGGTCGGAGAAAATCGCCGGCCTGGCGCAGTCGCCGGGCCTCGCGGGCGAGCTCGCGTATTGGCTCGGCCGGCCTTGGGAGAAGGCGCCGCGGCTTCCGCTGGACCACCAGCAAGGCGAGAACACGGGCGCGTCGGCCGAGGTGGTGCGGGTTGCGCTTTCGGCCTCGGAGACCGAGGCACTGCTCCAACGCGTGCCGCAGGCGTACCGCACGCAGATCAACGACGTGCTGCTCGCGGCGTTGGCGCGGACATTGTCCGAGTGGACCGGCGGCGACGCCGTGCGCATCGATCTGGAGGCCCATGGCCGCGAGGACCTCTTCGAGGGCGTGGACCTTTCGCGCACGGTCGGATGGTTCACCGCGCTTCATCCCGTCGTGCTGGAAACGAGCCGCTCGGCGGATCTCGGTGCGGAGCTCAAATCGGTCAAAGAGCAGCTTCGCACGATTCCGAATCGTGGAATCGGCTATGGCCTTTTGCGCTACCTGCGTGAAGACGGCGGCGAGACCGCCAGGGCCTTGGCGCAGCTGCCCGCCTCCGAGGTGAGCTTCAATTACCTCGGGCAGGTGGACGCGGCGTTTGGCGCCTCGTGGCGGCTTGCTGCCGAGTCGCATCAGGGAGGGCGCGATCCCGGCGGGACGCGTGCTTACCTCCTGGAGATCGACGGGATGGTCTCCGGCGGGGAGCTCCGCGTCGAGTGGAGCTTTGGCGCGAATGCGCACCGGCGCGAATCGGTGGAGGCGCTGGCGTCGCGTTTCATGGAGCATTTGCGCGCGCTGATTGCGCATTGCTTGCTCCCCGATGCGGGCGGCTTCACGCCGTCGGACTTTCCGCTCGCGCGCATCGGCCAGGACGCGCTCGACAAGCTTCTCGGCGTGGGCCGCGACGTCGAGGACGTCTACCGGCTCTCGCCCATGCAGCAGGGCATGCTGTACCACACGCTGCGCGAGCCCCACTCCGGTGTGTACTTCGAGCAGCTGCGCTTCCTCGTGGACGGGCCGCTGGAGGTTTCCCTCTTCGAACGAGCCTGGCAGCGCGTGCTCGCGCAGCATGCGACGCTGCGCACTTCGTTCCATTGGGAGGGCCTCGAGGAGCCGCTGCAAGTGGTGCATCGGCAGGTGGTGCTGCCCTTCGTGACGGAAGACCTGCGCGGCATCGACGATGCCGCCGAGCGGCTCGCGCAATACCTCGCCGAGGATCGGGCGGCCGGGTTCGTGCTCACGCAGGCGCCGCTGCTGCGCGTGCGCGTGGCGCGCTTCGAGGCGGAGCACGAGGTGGTGCTGAGCTTCCACCACCTTTTGGCGGATGGGTGGAGCATGCCCATTCTCGTTCAGCATGTCTTCGAAGAATACGAAGCCCTGCGCGAGGGGCGGGAAACGCACCGCGAGCCAAGCCGTCCTTACCGCGATTACATCGACTGGCTCGCGCGGCAGGATGCGGAAGCCGCGAGCTCGTTCTGGCGCGAGGCGTTGCACGGCTTCACGGAGCCGACGTCGCTCCGCATCGCGCAAGCCACGGCGGCGCGCGGTACGGCGGAAATCGAGCTTGCGCTGCCGCGTGCGACGAAGGTCGCGCTCGATGCGATGGCGCGCAAGCACCGGCTCACACTGAATACGCTGGTGCAGGGCGCGTGGGCGATCCTGCTGCGGCATTACAGTGGCGAAGGCGACGTGGTCTTCGGGACCACCGTGGCGGGGCGGCCTGCGGATCTGGACGACGCCGCGGCCATGGTAGGCCTCTTCATCAACACGCTGCCCGCGCGGCTGCGGGTCGACGACGAGCGCCCGCTCGTGGGATGGCTCGAGGAGCTGCAAACGCGTCAGGCGGAGGCGCAGCACTACGCGTACGCGTCGTTGGCGGAGATTCAACGTGTGAGCGACGTGCCGCGTGGGCAGTCGCTGTTCGACACGTTGCTCGTGTTCGAGAATTACCCCATCGAGGAAGCGCTCGCCGGTAGCCCGCGGCGCATTCGCGACATCCGCGGATACGAGCAAACCAACTACGGGCTGACCGCCGTGGTCCTCCCTGGCCAGCACCTGGCCTTGCGCATTGCTTACGACGCAGGTCGCTACGAGCGTCGCGCCGCCGAAGCGCTCGCACGCCATTGGTGCAACTTGCTCGAGCAGATGGCCTCGAAGCCCGACGCGGCCATCGGTGAGCTTTCGCTGCTGGACGATGCGGAGCGGCATCGGGTGCTCCAGACGTGGAACGCCACGACGACCGAGTATGCGCGTCACGCGACGGTGCACGGGCTGTTCGAGGCGCAAGCCGCGCGGACGCCCGACGCGGTGGCGATCGTGTTCGAGGACACGCAGATCACGTTCGGAGAACTGAATCGACGGGCGAATCGACTGGCGCACCATCTTCGAGCTCAGGGCGTGGGCCCGGAGACTCTGGTGGGCCTCTCGGTGGAGCGCTCGCCGGAGATGGTCGTCGGGCTGCTGGGTATCCTGAAGGCGGGGGGCGCGTACGTGCCGCTGGATCCCGAGTATCCGGCGGAGCGGATTCGGTTGATGTTGGAGGAGGCGCCGCTGGGGGCGATGGTGGATCCCAAGGCGGATCTCACCGGGCAGCCCGAGACGAACCCGCCGGCCATGGTGGGGGCCGAGAATGCGGCGTACGTGATGTTTACGTCGGGTTCGACGGGGCGTCCCAAAGGTGTGACGATTCCGCACCGTGCCGTGGCTCGCTTGGCGATGGCGCGCAATTACGTGCAGATTGCGTCCGGCGACGTGCTCTTGCAGTACGCGCCGGTGTCGTTCGACGCGTCGACATTCGAGGTGTGGAGCGCGTTGCTGCAAGGTGCACGGGTGGCGATGGCGCCGCCGGGGGCGCTGTCGCTCGACGAGCTTGGTGCGACGGTGTCGCGCCACGGCGTGACGGTGATGTGGCTGACGGCGCCGCTGTTTCATCAAATGGTGGACGACGGGGTGGAACGGCTGCGCGGGGTGCGTGCGCTGTTGGCTGGCGGAGACGCGCTTTCGGTCGCGCATGTGCGCCGAGCGCGTGCGGCGCTGCCGGACTGCCAGATCGTCAACGGGTACGGCCCGACGGAGAACACGACGTTCACCTGCTGCTGGCCCATCGACGAAGACGTCCTGGGAGCCTCGGTCCCCATCGGGCGGCCCATCGACAACACGCGCGTGTACCTGCTCGATGCAAACTTGGAGCCGGTACCGGCGGGCGTCGCAGGTGAAGTGTACGCGGCGGGCGATGGTCTTGCCCGCGGTTACCTGGGCCGGCCGGAGCTGACGGCGGAGCGGTTCATCGCGAACCCGTACGGCGAGGGCCGTCTGTATCGGGTGGGGGACCTGGCGCGGCACCTGGAGGACGGGCGGATCGAGTTCCTGGGGCGAGTCGACCACCAGGTGAAGATCCGCGGATTCCGGATCGAGCTGACGGAGATCGAGACGGTGCTGGAGGCGCACGGGTCGGTGCGCTCGAGCGTCGTGGTTGCGCGCGAAGACGGTGGGGAAAAGCGCCTCGTGGCCTACGTGGTATCCGACGAAGCCCTGTCGGTGGCGGCGCTGCAGGAATACCTGCGTGCAAAATTGCCCGGGTACATGGTTCCAGCTGCATTCGTGCAGCTCGATGCGTGGCCGCTCAACGCGAACGGCAAAGTCGATCGCAAGGCCCTGCCGGCTCCGGAGGCACCCGCCATCACCACCGCTTACGAGGCTCCGCGGACGGACGTCGAGGTGCTGGTGGCCGCCATCGTGGCCGATGTGCTCAAGGTTCCCCGCGTCGGGTTGCGCGACGATTTCTTCGCCTTGGGGGCGCACTCCCTTTTGGCCACGCAGATCATTTCGCGGCTTCGCACGACCTTCCGTGTCGAGCTACCCATTCGAAGCCTCTTCGAGGAGCCGACCGTTCTCGGGCTCGCGGCCCGCATCGCATTCGCGCAACACGCGCACGCGGAGCCAATCGTCCCGCGCTCCGAAAGCCGAGCGCTCTCGTTTGCCGAGCAGCGACTCTGGTTCCTCGACAGCCTGGAGCCGGGCGGAAGCGCGTACAACATCGCAGCGGCGCTGCGCCTCGTCGGCGAGCTCGATCACATCGCGCTGGAGCGCGCCCTGGCCGAGGTCGCACGCCGCCACGAGACCTTGCGCACCACCTTCGTCACCCTCGAAGGGAAGGCTTCGCGCGCCGTGCATCCGCCGGCGGAGCGGTGGCCCATCCCGGTGATCCCCGCGCACGACGTGGAGCAACAGGCTCGCGACGAGGCACGCCGTCCGTTCGACCTCGCCACCGGTCCGCTCTTGCGCATGACATTGCTGCAGCAAGGCGCGCGCGAGCACGTCCTCCTCGTGACGATGCACCACATCGTATCGGACGGCTGGTCGATGGGCGTGCTCGTCGACGAAGTCGGTGCACTCTACACGGCCTTCGCGCACGGCCGGCCGTCGCCGCTCCCGGAGCCCCCGATCCAATACGCCGACTTCGCGGCGTGGCAACGGGCCTGGCTCTCGGGCGACACCCTCGAAGGGCAGCTCGGCTACTGGCGCACCCAGCTCGCCGGTGCAACCCCGCTCGAGCTCCCGACGGACCGCCCGCGTCCTCCGGTGCAGACATACCGCGGCGCCACCCAGCGCATTGTGCTCTCCGCGGAGCTGACCGCATCCCTTCGCCGCGTCGCGCGCGAGCAAGGTGCGACCTTGTTCATGACGTTGATGGCCGCCTTCCAGGTGCTCCTGTCGCGCTATGCCGGGTCGGGCGACGTTTGCGTGGGCACGCCGGTGGCGAATCGGAATCGCTCGGAAATCGAGCCGCTGATCGGCTTCTTCGTGAACACGCTGGTGATGCGGAGCGATCTCTCCGACGACCCGCGTTTCGTCGACGCTTTGAAGCGCGTGCGAGATACCGCGCTCGCCGCCTATGCCCACCAGGACGTGCCCTTCGAGAAGCTGGTGGAGGCCCTTGGCGTGGAGCGCGATCCCAGCCGCACGCCGCTCTTCCAAGTGATGTTCGCCCTGCAGAACGCGCCCATGCGCGAGCTCCCGCTGCCCGGCCTCGAGCTTTCACCGATGGCCGTGGAATCGGACATGGCCAAGTTCGACCTCACCTTGATGCTCGCGGAAGAAGGCGGCGAGCTTCGCGGCGGCCTGGAATACAACCGCGATCTGTTCGATGCCGAAACCATCGCGCGCATGGTGGCCAACCTCGGCACGCTCTTGGAAAGCGTCGCGCGCTCGCCCGAGCGCCCCGTTTCCGAGCTCGCACTTCTCACCGCGGCCGAGCGCACCACGGTGCTCGATACCTGGAACGCAACGGCAACCGCGTACCCGCGCGATGCCATCGTGCACCAATTGTTCGAGGCGCAGGCCGCGCGAACGCCGGACGCCACCGCGGTCGTGTTTGGCGATGCGCAACTGAGTTATGCAGACCTGAATCGACGCGCCAATCGCCTGGCGCACCATCTTCGCGCGCAGGGCGTGGGGCCGGAAACGTTGGTCGGTCTTTCCGTGGAGCGCTCGCTCGACATGGTCGTCGGCGTGCTCGCCATCTTGAAGGCGGGCGGCGTGTACGTTCCGCTGGATCCCGAGTACCCGGCCGAGCGAATCCGCTTGATGCTCGAGGAAGCGCCGCTCGGGGCCATGCTGGATCCGAAGGCGGATCTCGAGGGGCAGCCCGATACCAATCTGCCCATCGACGTCGTTGCGGACAACGCGGCCTACGTCATGTTCACGTCGGGTTCGACGGGCCGGCCGAAGGGCGTGTGCATTCCGCACCGCGCGATCGTGCGCTTGGCGATGGCGCAGAACTACGTCCGCATCGAGCCCGAGGATGTGCTGCTCCACGCGGCGCCCCTGGCGTTCGACGCCTCGACCTTCGAGATCTGGAGCGCGCTCTTGCAGGGTGCACGCGTCGTCGTGGCCCCGCCCGGCCTCCTGTCGATCGACGAGCTCGGGGACGTCTTCCGCCGCTACGGCGTGACGACGACGTTCCTCACCACGGCGCTGTTCAATCAGCTCGTGGAGCAGCGTCCGGCCGATCTGGGCGGGCTCACCAAGCTGCTCACCGGCGGTGAAAGCGCATCGCCGGGGGCCATGCGGACGGTCAAGGAGAAGCTCCCCTCGGTGCGCTTGCTCCACGTCTACGGCCCGACGGAAAACACGACGTTCACGACGTCGACGGATCTGGACCACGCCGACACGGAACGTCCGCGTGTGCCGATTGGGCGGCCCATCGACGATACGCAGACGTACCTGCTCGACGAAAACCTCGAGCCGGTGCCGATCCGTGCGGCCGGTGAGGTCCATGCGGGGGGCGATGGCTTGGCGCGAGGGTACCTGAATCGACCCGAGCTCACCGCGGAGCGTTTCGTGCCCGATCCGCACACCGAGAAGGGTGGAACGCGCTTGTACCGCGTGGGCGATCTCGCGCGGTACTTGGCCGATGGGCGCATCGAGTTCCTCGGGCGCGTCGACCATCAGGTGAAGATCCGTGGCTTCCGGATCGAGTTGGGCGAGATCGAAGCGGTGCTCGGCGAGCATCCGTCGCTGCAGGCCAGCGTGGTGATCGCGCGCGAGGATAGCCCGGGGCGAAAGCAGCTCGTCGCCTACGTCGTCGCGCAGCCGGGGCTATCGCTTTCGGTGGGCGCGCTTCGCGAACACCTGGAAGCACGGTTGCCGTCGTACATGGTGCCGGCGGTCTTCGTCGAGCTCGAGGCATTGCCCCTCAGTCCCAACGGCAAGGTCGCCCGCAAGGCGTTGCCGGTGCCGGATGCGGCACGGATGACCAGCGGCGCGGTCTTCGAAGCGCCGCGGACCAAGGCCGAAACCGTCCTCGCCGAGATTTGGGCGCAGGTGCTCGGCGTATCGAAACTCGGCATCCACGACGACTTCTTCGAGGTGGGCGGCGACTCGATCCTCACCATCCAGATCGTCGCCAAGGCGAAGCAGGCGGGGTTGCACCTTTCGCCGAAGCTCCTGTTCCAAAATCCGACCATCGCCGGGCTCGCGGCCGTGGCCTCCAGCGATACCACCTCGGTGCGCGCGGAGCAGGGGCGGATCATGGGCGAGGCGCCGCTCACCCCCATCCAGCGGTGGTTCTTCGAGCAGGAGTTGCCGTCGCCGCATCACTTCAATCAATCGGTGATGCTCGAGGTCGACCCCTCCCTCGATCCCGTGACCGTGGAGGGTGCGTTGCGCGCGGTCGTGCAGCACCACGACGCCTTGCGACTGCGGTTCACGCGGGAGGAAGGGCAGTGGCGGCAGCGTCATGCCGAGTCGGAGCACGCGGTGAGCCTCGAACGGCTCGACCCGCGCTCGGCGCACGCGAGCCTCGATTTGGAGCACGGGCCGTTGCTGCGGGCCGCGTGGTTCGATGGGCAGCCCGCGCGGTTGCTCCTGGTGGTGCATCATCTGGTGGTCGACGGCGTCTCGTGGCGCATCCTGCTCGAGGATTTGCAGACCGCCGTGCGGCAGCTCCTTGCCAGCCAGGCCGTGACCTTGCCGCCCAAGACGACGTCGTTCAAGCATTGGGCCGAGCAGCTCTCGGCCTATGCGCAATCCGCCCCGCTGGAAGGCGATCTCGCGTATTGGCTCGCCCAACCCTGGGAAAAGGTTCGGCCTTTGCTACGCGATGGCTCGGGCATCGAGAACACGGTGGCCCACGCGGAGACCGTGCACGTGGGGCTGACCGCCGAGGAGACCGAGGCGCTGCTCAAGCGCGTGCCGCAGGCCTACCGCACCCAGATCAACGATGTGCTTCTCACGGCGCTCGCGCAGACGCTGGGCGAGTGGACCTCCGCGCCCGCGGTGCTGGTCGATCTCGAGGGCCACGGCCGCGAGGATTTGCTCGAGAACGTGGACCTTTCCCGCACGGTGGGATGGTTCACCGCACTCTATCCGGTGGTCTTGAAGTTGGACCCGGGCATGGCCCTCACGGCCATCAAAGAGCAGCTTCGAGCCATCCCGAAGCGCGGCGTTGCGTACGGCTTGCTCCGGTATCTGCGCGGTGAGGCACGTCTCGCGGGGCTGGCGGCCGCCGAGGTGAGCTTCAATTACCTGGGACAGGTCGACGGTGGCCAAGGCGCATCGTTCCGACTCGTGCCCGATGCCGCGCCCGCGCACGCTCCGAACGGCCGTCGCGCGCACCTGCTGGACATCACCGGCATCGTGTCGGAGGGGCGGCTCGGTTTCGATTGGACCTTCAGCCCCGGCGCCCACGCGCGTAAAACCGTGGCGGCGCGGGCTGCTGCGTTCGCGGAGAGACTGCGCGCGGTCATCGCGCATTGCCTTTCGCCCGAGGCGGGCGGCTTCACGCCATCGGATTTCCCACTCGCCCGGCTCGAGCCCGCGGCGCTGGAGCGGCTGCTCGCGCAATCCGGCGGATGGCGCTCCGTGGAGGACATTTACCGACTCACGCCCGTGCAGCAAGGAATGCTCTTCCATACGCTGCGGGAGCCGGATTCCGGCGTGTACCTCGTGCAACTCCGTTGCACCATCGAGGGCAGCCTGGATCGCATGGCTTTCGAGCGCGCCTGGCAGCACGCGGTGGAGAAGCATACCATCCTGCGGTCGTCGTTCCATTGGGACGGCCTCGAAGAGCCAGTGCAGATCGTCCATCGCGAGGTTCGAATCCCGTTCGAACAGGACGAAACGTCGCGAGGCTTCGACCTGACCGCCGCGCCCGCGTTGCGTATTCGCTTGGTGCAAACGGCCGACACACGTCACGAGCTCACCGTCACGTTGCATCACATCCTTGCCGACGGCTGGAGCCTGCCGCTCGTGTTCAAGGACGTCTTCGACGCCTATGCGCGTCTCCGCGCGGGCGAGCAGCCCTCCGGGGAGCGCCTCGTCCCGTATCGGGACTACGTGGCGTGGCTCGCGCGTCAGGATGCGCGGCGCGCGGAGGCATTTTGGCGCGAACGACTTCGCGGCTTCTCGGCGCCCACGGCGCTGCGCATCGAGCGACCGGCGGCCTCGCGCGAGCGCGGGAGCCACGAGCTCGTGCTGAACGTGTCCGCGGAGCAGACCCGGCTCCTCGCCGACCGCGCACGCGAGCACGGACTCACGTTGAACACGCTGGTGCAGGGCGCGTGGGCCATCCTCGTGAGCCGCTACAGCGGCGAAAAGGACATCGTGTTCGGCGCCACGCTTTCCGGCCGCCCGACGGAGCTCGAAGGGGCACCCACCATGGTGGGCCTCTTCATCAACACGCTCCCGGTGCGAGCCCAGGTATCCGAGCGCGCGCCGCTACTCGACTTCTTGCGATCATTGCAAGATGCACAGATCGAGACGTCGCAGTACGAATACAGCTCGCTCGTCGACGTGCAGGGCTGGAGCGAGGTGCCGCGCGGGCAGTCGCTGTTCGACACCATCGTCGTGTTCGAAAATTATCCGCTCGACGAGACGTTCCGCACCGACGCGGACCTGCGCATCACCGACGTTCGCGGTGCCGATCGGACCAATTATCCGCTGACCGTGGTCGTCGCCCCCGGGCGTTGCCTCTCGTTGAAGATCGCCTTCGACACAGCGCGGTTCGAGCACGACGCCATCGAGCGGCTTCTGCATCATCTGAGCACCTTGCTCGATGGCATCGCCGCCGAGCCGCGGCGTCTCGTGGGCGAGGTGTCGATGCTCACCGCCGCGGAGCGACACGCGCTGTCGAAGGGGAGGGACCAGGTCGAGGATCATGCCCGACCCGAGTCCCTGCACGAGCTGTTCGAAGCGCAGGTTCGCGCGAACCCCGATGCCGTGGCCGCCGTCTTCGACGACGAGCAAATCACGTACGGCGAACTGAATCGACGCGCCAACCGGCTCGCACACCGCCTTCGCGCGATGGGCGTGGGGCCCGACGTCCTCGTTGGCTTGAGCATCGAGCGATCGCTGGAGCTGGTGGTCGGCCTGTTGGGCATCTCCAAGGCGGGCGGAGCCTACGTGCCGCTCGACCCGTCGTACCCGAAGGAGCGCCTCGAGCGCATGGCCAGCGACGCGCGCCCACCGGTGATCGTCACACGGGAGGCCGACCGTGGTTCACTCCCCGAGGGCACGGCGCAGATCCTTCGAATCGATGCAGATTGGTCTTCCATCGCGGGCGAGAGCGACGTCAACCCGGCCAGCGGGACCACGCCGGAGAGCCTGACGTACGTGATCTACACGTCGGGTTCGACCGGCACGCCAAAGGGCTCCCCGGTCACGCATGGCAACGTCACCCGCTTGTTCGGCGCCACGGATGCGTGGTTCCACTTCGACGCGCGCGACGTTTGGACCATGTTCCACTCGTACGCGTTCGACTTCTCCGTTTGGGAAATCTGGGGTGCGCTGCTCTATGGCGGACGCCTGGTGATCGTGCCATTCGACGTGAGCCGATCGCCGGAGGCGTTCCACCGCCTCCTCTGCCGTGAGCGCGTGACGGTGCTCAATCAGACGCCGTCCGCGTTTCAGCAGCTCATGGCCGCCGACACAGCGGCGACGGAGGGAACCTTCGCGCTTCGCTCGGTCATTTTCGGCGGGGAAGCCCTGGACATTCCGGGCTTGCGGCCCTGGTTCGAGCGGCACGGCGACGAGCAACCGCAGCTGGTCAACATGTACGGCATCACCGAGACCACGGTGCACGTCACCTATCGGCCGTTGTCGCGGGCGGATCTGGACGGGCAGGGCTCGAGCGCGATTGGCATTCCCATTCCCGACCTGCAAGCGTACGTGCTCGCCAGCGATGGGCAGCTCGTTCCGGCAGGCGTACCCGGCGAGCTTTACGTCGGCGGCGCCGGCCTCGCGCGCGGTTACTTGCACCGGCCCGAGCTGACCGTGGAGCGCTTCGTCCCCGATCCGTTCGGCGCGGGGGCGCGGCCGGGGGCGCGTCTGTACAAGACGGGCGATCTCGTACGCAGGCTGCCAGGCGGCGGTCTGGATTACCTGGGTCGCATCGACCAGCAGGTAAAGATTCGCGGCTTCCGGATCGAGCTGGGCGAGATCGAAGCGGTGCTCGGCGAGCACCCCTCCGTGCAGACAAGCGTCGTCGTCGTTCGCGACGACGCAGGCGAGCGCGGTAGCCTGGCCTTGGGCCACAAACGGCTCATTGCGTACGTGGTCGCGGACGCGGAATTCTCGGCGTCCGCCTTGCGCGAGCACGCGCAGTCTCGATTGCCCGTGTACATGGTGCCCGCGGCCTTCGTGCGGCTCGATGCCTTGCCGCTGAACTCGAACGGCAAGGTCGATCGCAAAGCATTGCCCGCGCCCGAGGCGGAGCACACGGTATCGCAGAGCGCGTACGAGGCTCCGCGAACCGATGTGGAGGAGCTGGTGGCCGGGATCCTGGCCGAGGTGCTGCGCCTTCCGCGCGTCGGTGTCCACGACGACTTTTTCGCGCTGGGCGGGCACTCGTTGCTCGCCACGCAAGTGATCACGCGCCTGCGCGCCGCATTCGGCGTCGATGTTGCTCTGCGCACGTTGTTCGAGGGGCCCACCGTCTCGGCCCTCGCCAAATGCGTTGCCGCCGCTCGGGGCACGAGCAGTGCCCCGCCCATGGGCACCGTCTCGCGCGACGAACGGCTTCCGCTGTCGTTCGCCGAGCAGCGCCTTTGGTTCTTGGACCAACTGGAGCCGGGCAACGCATCTTACAACCTGCCCTCGGCCCTGCGCCTGCGCGGGGAGCTGGATCCCGCGGTGCTCGAGCGCGTCTTCTCCGAGCTGGTGCGACGCCACGAAACGTTGCGCACCACGTTCGAGACGGAAGACGGCAACGCCGTGCGGCGAATTCACCCGGCCGCACCCACCTTCCCGATCGACGTGAGCGCCGCCGGGCCGGATTGGGAGAGCGCGGTTCGAGACGAAGCCCGTCGCCCCTTCGATCTGGGCGCGGGCCCGCTTCTGCGGGCCAAGCTACTTCGCCTTTCCGCCGAGGACCACGTGCTCCTGGTGACGATGCATCACATCGTCTCCGACGGCTGGTCGATGGGCGTTCTCGTCAACGAGGTTGCCGCGCTCTACGCAGCGTTCATCCAAGGCAAGCCCTCACCGCTGGCCGAGCTCGAGCTCCAATACGCCGACTTCGCCGTTTGGCAGCGCCAATGGCTTTCGGGCAGCGTGTTGGAAATGCAGCTCGAGTACTGGCGCAATCGCATGTCGAATGCATCGACATTGGAATTGCCTACCGATCGCCCGCGCCCGGCGGAGCAGACGTACCGAGGCGGCGCGCTCCCGGTGAATATTCCTGCGGAGCTGACCGCATCGCTCGAGCGTCTGAGCCGGCACAACGGCGCCACCTTGTTCATGACGTTGTTGGCGGCCTTCCAGGTGCTGCTCGCGCGCTACAGCGGCCAAAACGACATCAGCGTCGGAACGCCGGTGGCGAACCGCACGCGCGCCGAGGTGGAGCCGCTCATTGGATTCTTCGTCAACACCTTGGTGATGCGGGGCGATCTCTCCGGGGATCCGACCTTCGAGGCGCTGCTCGCGCGGGTCCGTGATGGCGCGCTCGAGGCCTATGCCCACCAAGACGTGCCATTCGAGCGCGTGGTGGAGGCCGTGGGCTCGGAGCGCGATCTGAGCCGCACGCCGCTGTTCCAAGTGATGTTCGTGTTGCAGAACACACCGGTTCGCGCCCTCGAACTGCCCGGCCTCGAGCTCACCCCGGTGCCGACGGAGTCGGAGGTGGCGAAGTTCGATTTGACCCTGGCCTTGAACGAGGGCCCTGCTGGCCTTCACGGCATTCTCGAATACAACGCCGACCTATTCGACTCGGCAACGGTCGCGCGCATGGTCGGGCACTTCGACGTGCTTTTGCAGGCCGTCGTTGCCCAGCCGGCGCGATCCATCGGTGAGCTTTCCCTCATGCCCGATTGGGAACACCAACGGGTCGTGCGGGAGTGGAACGAAACGGACATCGAGCCGCGGCCTCACGCGAGCTTCGTGGAGACCTTCGAAGAGCAGGTCGCCCGGACGCCGGACACCCTGGCCGTGGTGCTCGGAGAGCAGCAGCTCACGTACCGCGAGCTCCATGGCCGCGCCAGTGAAGTGGCGCGTGCGCTCCAGGCCGATGGGGTCGACGCCGAATCGGTGGTGGCCCTTTCCATGGCCCGCGGTCCGGAGTTTCTGACCGCGGTGCTCGCCGTGTGGAAGGCGGGCGGTGCGTACCTTCCGCTGGATCCCGAGCACCCCGCCGAGCGCATCGCCGACGTCGTGGCACGAAGCGGAGCCCGGTGGATCGTAACCGCGGGCATCGATCACTCGGTTCCCGCGGAGAAGCTCCCGCCCGAGGTGAAGGTCGTTGCCCTCGAGGCGCTGCAGCGGGCCGGCTCGGCGATGGGCCCGGCGCACGCGATCCGTCCGCGTGGTCCCGGCCAGATGGCCTACGTGATCTACACCTCGGGCTCCACCGGTGTCCCGAAGGGTGCCATGGTCGAGCAGCGCGGCATGCTGAACCACCTCGACGCGAAGGTGGCCGATCTGCGGCTCACGCCGGGTGACGTGGTGGCGCAGACGGCCTCCCAATGCTTCGACATTTCCGTGTGGCAGTACCTGTCGGCCCTCGTGGTGGGCGGCCGCGTGCACGTCGTGCCGGACGAGATCGCGCACGATCCGCGCAAGCTGTTCGAAGAGGTTTCCGCCTGCGGGGTGACCATTCTGGAGGTGGTGCCGTCGCTGTTGCGTGCGGCCCTCGACGACATCGAAGCGCGTGGCGACGTGCCTGCGCTGCCGTCGCTTCGATGGCTCCTGGTGACCGGCGAGGCGTTGTCACCGGAGTTGTGCCGCAAGTGGCTGCGCGTCTATCCCGAGATCCCCTTGATGAACGCGTACGGGCCCACGGAGTGCTCGGACGACGTCACGCACTACACGATCGAGGCGCCGCTGGATACCGCGGTGGTGCATACGCCAATCGGGCGGCCGATTCAGAACACGGGCCTCTACGTCCTCGATGGGCATCATCAGCCTGCCCCCATCGGCATCAACGGTGAGCTCTACGTCGGCGGCGCCGGCGTCGGCCGCGGGTACTTGAACGATGCACGGCGCACGGCCGAAAGCTTCGTGCCCGATCCCTTCGCGCAGGGCGGTGCACGTCTGTACAAGACCGGCGACGTCGCGCGCTGGCTGGTGAGCGGCGACCTGGAATTCCTGGGGCGCGTCGACCACCAGGTGAAGGTGCGCGGCTTCCGCATCGAGCTGGGCGAGATCGAGGCGGCCCTCGAGCAGCACGATGCCGTTCGCGACGTGGTGGTGACGGCTCGGCACGAGGGCACCAACGGACACGGCGACAAGCGCCTCGTGGCGTACGTGGTGCCGGAGGAGGGGATCGAGCTCTCGGTGCCGGAGCTTCGCGAGCACCTGAAGTCGAAGCTTCCCGCATACATGGTGCCGTGGGCCTTCGTGCCGCTCCCCGCGCTGCCGCTCACGCCGAACGGGAAGGTCGACCGCAAAGCGCTGCCCGCGGTCGATCTCCAGCCCGAGGTCGACGACTATGCGGCGCCTCGGACCGACGTGGAGGAGCTCGTGGCCGGGATCGTGGCCCGCGTCCTGGAGCAACCGCGCGTGGGGCTGCACGACGACTTCTTCGCGATGGGCGGCCATTCCCTCCTGGCGACGCAGGCCGTCTCACGACTGCGGGCCGCGTTCGGCGTGGACATTCCACTGCGCAGCTTGTTCGAGGCGCCGACCGTGTCGGGAATGGCGGCCCGTATCGCTGCCGCCCAGCGTGCAGGCGATGCACTCGTTGCGGCGCCGCCCATCGTGGCGGGTGCGCGCGGGGAGCTCTCGCTGTCGTTCGCAGAGCAGCGGCTTTGGTTCTTGGACCAATTGGAGCCGGGCAGCCATTCCTACAACATGCCCGTGGCGCTGCACTTGCGCGGCGCGCTCGACGTCGATGCGCTCGAGCGGGCGTTCCTCGAGGTGCTGCGGCGACACGAGTCGCTGCGCACGACGTTCACTGCGGACGAGGGACGTGCCAAGCGCGTGATCGCCGAAGCACTGCCCACCTGGAGGCTCTCGATCGAGGAGGTTCGAGCCGACGAGGTTTCGAGCCGCGCGCACGAGGAAGCGCGCCGACCTTTCGACCTCGCCACCGGTCCGCTGCTGCGGGCGAAGCTTCTACGGCAGGGAGAAGGCGAACACGTGCTGCTGGTCACGATGCACCACATCGTGTCGGACGGCTGGTCGATGGGGGTGGTGGTCCAGGAGATTGCCGCGCTCTATGCGGCGTTCGTCGAGGGAAAGCCATCGCCGCTGCCGGAGCTCGCCATTCAATACGCCGACTTCGCGGCCTGGCAGCGAAGGTGGCTCTCGGGCGACGTTCTGGACGCGCAGCTCGGATACTGGCGCGAGCGGCTCTCGGGTTCGACGGTGCTCGACTTGCCGACGGACCGTCCGCGCCCGCCCGTTCAGACCTACCGCGGCGCGACCAAGGAGATCGAGCTCTCGGAGTGGCTCACCAGCGCACTGCGCCGGGTGAGCCGCGAGCAGAGTGCCACCTTGTTCATGACGTTGATGACGGCGTTCCAGGTGCTTCTGTCGCGTTACAGCGGCTCGACCGACATCAGCGTCGGCACGCCGGTGGCAAACCGGAATCGCGGCGAGACCGAGCCGCTGATTGGCTTCTTCGTGAACACGCTGGTGATGCGGACCGACTTCTCCGAAAATCCGCGGTTCGCCGACGCATTGAAGCAGGTGCGCGACCATGCGCTGGGCGCTTACGCGCACCAGGACGTGCCGTTCGAAAAGCTGGTGGAGACCCTGGTCGTGGATCGGGATGCGAGCCGCACGCCGCTCTTCCAGGTGATGTTCACCTTGCAAAATGCACAGGTTCGAGCGCTGTCGCTGCCGGGCGTGGAGCTTTCTCCCATGCCCGTGGCGTCGGAGATCGCCAAGTTCGACCTCACGTTGGCGCTGGAGGAGGTGGACGGGCATCTGAGCGGCGCGCTGGAGTACAACAGCGACCTGTTCGACCCCGAAACCGTGGATCGCATGATGGCGAACTTCGGTGTGCTGCTGGAAGGGATTGCCGCGTCGCCGGAGGCGCGTGTCGCCGAGCTTCCGCTCCTCACCGGCGCCGAGCGGCAGAAGGTCCTCGGTGTGTGGGCTCTCCCGCCCGACCACGAGACCGTCACGCAACCCGGGATGCCCGTGCACGAATGGGTCGAGGCGCAGGCCGAGCGGACCCCGGATACCGTGGCCGTCATCTTCGGGGAGCGGCAGCTCACCTACCGCGAGCTGAACGAGCGCGCGAACCGATTGGCCCACCATCTCGCATCGCTGGATGTCGGCCCTCGGATGCTCGTCGGCCTCATGGTGGAGCGGTCGGCCGAAATGGTGGTCGGACTGCTTGGCATCTTGAAGACCGGGGCGGCGTACGTGCCCTTGGATCCGACCCAGCCGCCCTCGCGGCTGGAATGGATGCTCACGGACTCGGCGTTGTCGGTGCTGGTGACGGAGCGAGCGCTTGCCGCAGCGCTTCCGAACCCACCCCGCACGATCGTATGCCTCGACACGGATTGGCACGAGGGCCGAAGCGCGGACGGTCACCCGCGCCGCACCTTGGGGGAAGATCTCGCGTACGTGATTTACACGTCGGGATCGACGGGCCGGCCCAAAGGCGTCGGCGTTCCCCACCGCGCGCTGACGAACTTCCTCGCATCCATGGGGAAGAGGCCCGGAATCAGCGCGCGCGATCGGCTGCTCGCCGTGACGACGCTGTCGTTCGACATCGCGGGGCTCGAGATCTGGTTGCCGCTGGTGAACGGCGCGTGCGTGGAAATCGTGGACCGCGAAGTGTCGGCCGATGGCGCCGCCCTGCGCGCCCGAATCGAGCAGAGCGCACCGACCATCATGCAGGCCACGCCGGCAACCTGGCGAATGCTGCTCGAGGCGGGGTGGGCGGGCACGAAAGAGCTCGTGATCCTCTGCGGTGGTGAAGCCTTGCCGCCTGCGCTCGCCACGGAGCTCGTGCCGCGTTGCGGAGCCTTGTGGAACATGTATGGCCCGACGGAGACGACGATCTGGTCGGCCACCACGCGAATCGACGAGGTGCTTGCCCCCATTTCGATCGGGCGCCCCATCGATGACACGACGCTGTACGTGCTCGACGCGGACCACGAGGCCGCTGCCATTGGCGTGGCCGGTGAACTCTTGATCGGCGGTGCGGGTCTGGCGCGCGGTTACCTCGGCCGTCCCGAGCTGGCGGCGGAAAAGTTCGTCCCCCATCCGTTCGGCCGCGGGCGGTTGTATCGAACGGGCGACGTGGTCCGCTGGCGGGCGGACGGGAAGCTCGAGTTTCTGGGACGCGTGGACCACCAGGTGAAGATCCGCGGATTCCGCATCGAGCTCGGTGAAATCGAAGCTTCGCTCGGAGAGCATCCGGCGGTCCGAACGAGCGTCATCGTGGCGCGCGACGAGCGCCTCGTCGCCTACGTGGTCGCCGAAAGCGAAATGGTTCTCTCGGTCCGGGACCTGCGGGAACACCTGCATGCAAAATTGCCCGCGTACATGATTCCAGCTGCATTCGTGCAGCTCGATGCTTTGCCGCTGAATGCCAACGGCAAGGTGGACCGCAAAGCCTTGCCCGATCCGGATGCCGGAGCCTTGGCAACGGGGTCCGCGTACGAGGCACCGCGGAGCGACGTCGAAGTCCTGCTGGCCGACATCGTTGGCGACGTGCTGCAGCGAACAGGCATCGGTGTACGCGACAACTTCTTCGCCATGGGTGGACACTCGCTCCTGGCGACGCAGTTGGTGTCCCGTCTTCGTGCGACCTTTGGTGTGGAGCTGCCGCTGCACGCGCTGTTCGCGGATCCGACGGTGGCCGGGATGGCCGTGCGCATCGAGGCGGCGCAGCGCGCGGGGGCCGGTGTGTCGGCGCCTCCGATCCGGCCGGTGCCGCGCGATGCCGAGCTGCCCCTTTCGTTTGCCGAGCAGCGACTGTGGTTCTTGGACCACCTCGAGCCAGGGAGCAGTTCGTACAATTTGCCTGCCGCCCTCCGTCTGCGCGGTGCGCTGGATATCGATGCGCTCGCCCGTGCGTTCGGCGAGATCGTGCGCCGGCACGAGGCCTTGCGCACCACGTTCGCATCGAAAGAGGGCGCAGCACGGCGCGTCGTTCATGCGCCGCCGGTGGACTGGAGCATCCCGCTCACGGACGTGTCGTCACTCCCGGATGCGACGCGCGATGCCGAAGTTCAGCGCCTGGCGCAAGAGGAAGCGGGGCGGCCCTTCGACTTGGCCCACGGGCCACTGTTTCGCACGGCGTTGCTCCGTCTCGGGGCGGACCATCACGTGCTCCTCGCGACGATGCACCATGTGATCTCCGACGGCTGGTCCATGGGCGTGCTGGTCCAAGAAGTCACGGCGCTGTACACCGCGTTCGCCGAGGGCGCGCCTTCGCCCCTGCCGAACCTTTCGGTTCAATATGCCGATTTCGCGGCGTGGCAACGGGAGTGGCTGTCGGGGGACGTCCTCGAAGCGCAGCTCGCGTACTGGCGCGAGCGGCTCGCCGGCGCGCCGGCCCTCGCGCTGCCGACGGACCGTCCGCGTCCTGCCGTGCAAACGTACCGCGGTGCCCACCACGACGTCGTCGTCCCCGCGGAGCTGACCGCTGCCATTCGCCGCCTCGGTCACGAGCACGGGGCCACGTTGTTCATGACGCTGCTGGCAGCCTTCCAGGTGCTGCTCTCCCGCTACGCTGGCACGCGCGACGTCAGCGTGGGAACGCCCGTGGCCAATCGCAACCGAGCGGAGATCGAACCGCTCATCGGCTTCTTCGTGAACACGTTGGTGATGCGCAGCGATCTGTCCGACAATCCGCGCTTCGTCGACGTGCTGAAGCAAGTGCGGGAACGCGCGCTGGGCGCGTACGCGCACCAGGACGTGCCATTCGAGAAGCTGGTGGAGGCGCTGGGTGTACCGCGCGATGCCAGCCGAACGCCGCTCTTCCAAGTGATGTTCGCATTGCAGAACACGCCGGTGCAGGCACTCGAGCCGCACGAGGAGGAGCAAGCAGCCCTGAGCTCCCGGCGCGGCTCGCAATGGCACGACGTGTGGGACGAGACGTACCGCTCGGCGCCCGCCCCTGCGGAATCCGACTTCGACCTTGCAGGGTGGAAGTCGAGCCTCACCGGCGCGCCCGTTCCGCCCGAAGACATGCGCGAGTGGGTGGAGGGCACGGCAGCGGACATTCTCCGAGACGAGCCGCGGCGTGTCCTCGAGATCGGTTGTGGCGCGGGCCTCGTGCTCTTTCAGGTCGCGCCGCACTGCGAGACGTACGTTGCCTCCGACTTTTCGAACGCCGCCCTCGAGCGTGTGCGCGGCCGGCTCGAAGGCAGAGGGCTCGACCACGTCAGCTTGTTGGAGCGCGCGGCGCACGAGTTGGACGACCTCCCGTCCGGGTCGTTCGATACCGTCATCCTGAACTCCGTCGTCCAGTATTTCCCGAGCGCGGAGTACCTCGCGCAAGTGATCGAGCGGGCCGCGGCCCTCACGCGGCCGGGCGGCACCGTGTTCGTGGGGGACGTGCGAAGCCTTGCTTTGCTTCCACTCCACGCGACGGCGATGGCCTATCATCAGACGTCTCCCGGATCGTTGCGCTGCGACTTCGCAGGCAAGATTCGCGACGTGATGGCCGCGGAGTCCGAGCTCGTTCTCGACCCGGCGTTCTTCCACGAGCTCGCGGAAAAGGTGCCGAGCATTGCACGCGTGGACGTGGCACCGCGAATCGGGCACGCGGGCAACGAGATGACCGCATTCCGCTACCAAGTGTGGCT
The DNA here is from genome assembly GCA_037157775.1 of Sorangiineae bacterium MSr12523. Classification (NCBI taxonomy): domain Bacteria; kingdom Pseudomonadati; phylum Myxococcota; class Myxococcia; order Myxococcales; family Pendulisporaceae; genus Pendulispora; species Pendulispora brunnea. Next base: position 8,437,144 of record CP089982.1, on the reverse strand, counting down.
GCGGATCGGTGATGGCGTGCAGAAAAAGGCTTCGCCGTGCGCGGTCGAGACCTGGCGCAAGGAGCTCGACGAGGCGGCGATCCGCGCAAGGTTGGAACGAGAGCGGCCGGAGACGTGGACGCTCGAGGCGGTTCGAAACCGGCGCTTGGTCGGCGCGCAGGCGGCGCTCGCGTGGTCGGCGGAATCCGACCCACGGGAGCCGGTGGAGACACTGCGCGCTCTTCTGCGCGACCTGTCTGCGAGTGCCGGCGCGCTGGAGCCGGACTCGGTGGCGGCCCTGGCCGAGGCGGCGGGGTATTCGGTGGCCATGAGCGTGGCGCGGCATGGAGGCAACGGCCAGCTCGACATGACGTTCGTGCGCGGGCGTGGAAAAGATGCGCGTGAGCTGGCTTGGGCCACGGTCGCGGCGCTACCCGTGTCCCGTCCGCCCGAATCCGCGAACGACCCACTCCGGAAGGATCGGCGCCATCGCCCCATCGCGCTCCGGATCTCGCCGATGGCGATCGAAACGGACGTTGCGAAGTTCGATATGACCCTGTCGTTGGGTGAGTCGAACGGGGAGCTTCGCGGAGGCCTCGAATACAACCGCGATCTGTTCGATGCGGAGACCATCGATCGCATGGTCGCCAACTTCGGCGTGCTGCTCGAGGGCATCGCGAAGGCGCCCCAGCAGCGCATCGGCCAGCTGCCGCTCCTGACGGACGCGGAGCGAACCACCTTGCTGGCCTCGTGGAACGACACCGAGGTGCGCTACCCCGATGCCACCATCGGCGCGATGTTCGAGGCGCAAGCGACGCGCACCCCCGACACAGTCGCGGTGGTCTACGAAGACCGAACGCTCACGTATCGGGAACTCGATCGCCGCGCCAATCGGCTGGCCCATCGCCTGCGCGAGCTCGGGGTCGGTCCGGAGACCTTGGTCGGGTTGTGCATGTCACGCTCGCTCGAGCTCGTGATTGGCCTGTTCGGCATCTTGAAAGCGGGCGGCGCGTACGTGCCGCTCGACCCGGCGTACCCGAGCGAGCGTATCGCGTTCATGCTCGAGGACACCGGCGCACCCGTGGTGGTCACCGAACCAGCGCTCGTGCAGCGCTTGTCCGGGCACGGCGCGAATCTCGTCTGCCTGGATGCGGGCGATGCCGGGCGACTCGAGCCCGGCGCGAGCCCCGATCACGTTGCCTACGTGATCTACACCTCGGGATCGACGGGCCGCCCCAAGGGCGTGATGATCAGCCATCGCAGCGCCGTTGCGTTTGCAACGTGGTCGAAACAGGTTTTCGGCCCCGAGGAGCTCCGCGGCGTTTTGGGCGCGACGTCCATCTGCTTCGACTTGTCCGTGTTCGAGCTGGTGGTTCCCTTGTGCTGGGGCGGGCGGGTCATCCTGGCGAACGATGCGCTGCATCTCCCGCAGCTTTCGCATGCGACGCAGGTCACCTTGATCAACACCGTGCCCTCGGCGATGGCCGCCCTGCTCGAGATGGGCGGCGTGCCCGAGTCGGTGATGACCGTCAACCTCGCCGGCGAGCCGCTCTCGGAAGATCTGGCAGCGCGCGTTCTGGCGAGGCCCCACGTCGAGCGACTCTTGAACCTGTACGGTCCGAGCGAGAGCACGACGTACTCCACCTACGCGGCCGTGGCGCCGCAAGGAAAGCCGAGCATCGGCGGGCCGGTCGGCAATACGCAGGTCTACGTGCTCGACGCAGAAGGCACGGCGGCCCCCATGGGTGTGCCGGGCGAGTTGTACATCGGCGGCGTGGGGCTTTCGCGCGGCTACCTCGCGCGACCGTCGCTCACCGCGGAGCGCTTCGTGCCCTTCGAGGCAGGTTCGCGCTTGTACCGCACCGGCGACGTGGCGCGATGGCTCTCGAACGGGCACTTGGACTTCCTCGGGCGCATCGACCATCAGGTGAAGATCCGCGGTTTCCGCATCGAGCTGGGTGAAATCGAGGCGGCGCTTCGCGAACACGCCGACGTGCGGGCATGCGTCGTCGTTGCCCGAGGAAACCCGGGGCGCGCCAGCCTGGCCTTGGGCCACGAGCAGCGCATCGTGGCCTACATCGTCCTGGAGGAAGGCGTAACCCTTTCTGCGAGCGCGCTGCGGGAGCACGTGGGCACGACCTTGCCGGCGTACATGGTTCCGTCGGTTTTCGTCCCGTTGGACGCGTTGCCGCTCACCGCGAATGGAAAGGTGGATCGCAAGGCCTTGCCGGAACCGGATGCTGCGTATGGCGAGGCGAATGCCATCTACGAGGCACCGCGAACGACGCTGGAGGAAGGGCTCGCGGAGATCTGGAGCCAGGTACTCCGCCTGCCGCGGGTGGGCATTCACGAGAACTTCTTCGAAATTGGTGGCGACTCCATTCTGACGATTCAAGTCGTCTCGCGGGCCCAGCAAATGGGCATTTCCCTCTCCCCGCGTCTGCTGTTCCAGCATCCGACCATCGCGCAGCTCGCAGGGGTGGCTTCGACCCTTCGCGATGCGCGGACGGTGGCGGAGCAGGGCGTGGTCACGGGCGAGGCGCCGCTGACCGCGATCCAGCAATGGTTCTTCGAGCAACGCCTTGCGGCGCCCCAGCATTGGAACCAATCGGTGCTCCTCGAGGTGCCCGCAGGTTTCGACGGCGCGGGCTTCGAGACGATCCTGAAGCGCGTGGCCCAGCATCACGATGCGCTTCGTTTGCGGTTCGTGCGCGAGGGCGAAGTCTGGACGCAGCGTCACGCCGAGTCGGGCGAACTCGTCGCATGGGCGCGTGTCGATCTCGCGGGCCTTTCGGACCAAGAGCGCCGGCACGCCATCGAGACCCGCGCGGCCGAGGAGCAGGCGGCGATGGACCTTGCACACGGTCCGCTTCTGCGCGCGGTGTGGTTCGATGCCGGTCCTGATGCGGGGCGCCTCCTGCTCGTGGCCCACCACCTCGTCATCGACGGCGTCTCCTGGCGCATCCTGCTCGAGGACCTGACGAGCGGGGCGCCGCTTCCACCGAAGACGACGTCGTTCAAACAATGGTCCGAGCGGCTCGCCGAGTACGCTCGGTCCCAAGAGCCCGAGCTCGCGTACTGGACCTCGCGCCCGTGGCAGGATGTCCGCCCCATTCCGCGGGACCATGCGCGGGGCGAGAATGTCGCCGGCTCGGTCGAGACGGTGAGCGTGGCCTTGACCGAGGACGAGACGAACGCGCTTCTCAAGCGCGTGCCGCAGGTCTATCGGACGCAAATCAACGATGCGCTGCTGACCGCGTTGTCTCGAACCTTGACCGAATGGACCGGCGCCCAGGCCGCGCTCGTCGATCTGGAAGGCCACGGCCGCGAGGAGCTGATCGAGGGCCTCGACCTCTCGCGCACCGTAGGCTGGTTTACCGCCCTCTACCCGGTGGTGCTCGAGATCGGGCGCGGGGGCACTCCGGGCGGCGTGCTCAAAGCGGTGAAGGAGCAGCTTCGCGCGATTCCGCAGCGGGGTGTGGGCTACGGCCTGCTGCGCTACGTGCGCGGAGGCGAAACCGCCGCGGCGTTGGCGCGTCTTCCGGCGGCGGAGGTGATCTTCAATTACCTGGGGCAGGTGGGGGCACCTTCCGCGTTCCGCCCGGCCTTCGAATCGCGCGGCCACGATCGCGACCCGCGCGACGAACGCGCGCACCTCGTCGAGATCAACGGCATCGTCACCGAAGGGCGGCTGCACCTCGATTGGTCCTTCAGCACCAACGTGCACCTGCGCGAGACCATCGCCCGGCTGGCGGGGCGCTTCTTGGAGCACGTGCGCGCGCTGATCGCCCATTGTGCGCAGCCGGACGTGGGCGGTTTCACCCCCTCGGATTTCCCGCTGACGAAGCTTACGCAGCCGGAGCTCGATGCGCTCTTGGGCAACGGCCACCACGTCGAAGACGTCTACCGACTCTCGCCCGTGCAGCATGGCATGCTGTTCCACACGGTGCGGGAGCCGCACTCGGGCGTCTACGTCGAGCAGCACCGCTTCGTGCTGGACGGCCACCTGGACGCAGCCGCCTTCGAAAGAGCGTGGCAGCACGTCGTGGCGCGGCACGCCATTCTGCGTTCCTCGTTCCACTGGGAGCTCGGCGAGCCGGTGCAGGTGGTGCATCGCCAGGTGACCGTGGACGTGGCGAGCGAGGATCTGCGCGACATGCCGGAGGCCGAGCGGCGGGAACGCTGCGAGCGTTACCTCGAGGAGGACCGCGCGCGCGGCTTCGAATTGACGCGGCCACCGCTGCTTCGCGTTCGACTCGCGCACCTGACGTCGGAGCCGTCGTACGAAGTGGTCGTCAGCTTTCACCACCTTTTGGCCGACGGATGGAGCCTGCCGCTGCTCGTCGGGGACGTGTTCGAGACGTACGAGGCACTGCGTTCGGGCCGTGAGCCAAACCGCGAGCCGGGTCGTCCGTACCGCGAGTACATCGCATGGCTCGAGCGACAGGACCTGAGCAAGGCGCAGGCCTTTTGGCGAGAGCACTTGCGCGGCTTCTCCGAGCCCACGTCGCTGCGTCTCGAGAGCCCGCCCGCCGAACGCGCCGCGGAGCCGGGGCGCGAGATCGCGATGCGCCTCTCGAAGGAGACGACGCGCGCGCTCAACGCCCTGGCCCGTGCGCGGCGCACCACCTTGAACACCTTGGTGCAGGGCGCGTGGGCCATCTTGGTGAGCCGCTACAGCGGCGAGCGCGAGGTGGTGTTCGGCACCACGGTATCGGGGCGCCCGGCCGAAATCGACGGCATCGCCTCGATGGTGGGCTTGTTCATCAACACGCTGCCCCTGCGGGTGACCGTGCCCGACGACGCACCGCTGGCGGCGTGGTTGGAGCAGCTCCAAGAGCGGCTGGTCGAGATGCGTCAGTTCGAATACAGCCCGCTGGTCGAGGTGCACGGCTGGAGCGACGTACCGCGCGGGCAGCCGATGTTCGACACCATCGTCGTGTTCGAGAACTACCCCATCGACGGCGCCAGCGTTTCTGCAAGCGAGTTGCGTGTTCGCGACGTTCGGGGATTGGAGCAGACGAACTTCGGTCTGACGGCGGTGGCCGTGCCCGAGCAGGAGCTCGCGCTGCGCATCGCTTACGATACCGCGCGCTATGAAAAGAGCGCCGTGGAGGGCCTCGCCCGCCACTGGTCCACATTGCTGGAGCAGATGGCTGCGGCCCCCGAGGCGTGCATCGGCGAGCTGTCGCTCTTGACGCTTCCCGAGGAGCAAATGCTGCTGCGCGGCTGGAACACAACCGCGGCAACGGAGCGCCCGCACGCGAGCTTTGCGGAGTCGTTCGACGAGCAGGCTTCGAGGACGCCGAACGCCGTGGCGGTGGTCTTCGAGGCCGAGCAAGTCACCTACGCCGAACTGAATCGTCGCGCCGGCGTATTCGCGCAGCACCTGCGAGCCGCGGGGGTTGGTCCGGAGTCGGTGGTGGCCCTCTCGATGGACCGCAACGTGGAATTCCTAACGGCCATGCTGGGCACATGGAAGGCCGGCGCGGCGTACCTGCCGCTGGATCCCGAGCATCCTTCCGAGCGTCGCGCGGACGTCGTCGCCCGAAGTGGTGCGCGCTGCGTGGTCACGGCGGGCCTGAACATCGAGCTCGCGGCCGGTGATGCACGGCCTTCTTCCAGCGTGGCCGGGAATCGTCAGATGGCGTACGTCATCTACACCTCGGGCTCGACGGGCGTGCCGAAGGGCGCCATGGTCGAACAGCGGGGCATGCTGAACCACCTCGATGCCAAGGTCGAGGACCTCGCGCTCACCGCGTCCGACGTGGTGGCACAAACCGCGTCGCAATGCTTCGACATCTCGGTATGGCAGTACCTGTCGGCGCTGCTGGTCGGCGGGAGCGTGCACGTGCTCCCCAACGAAGTGGCGCACGATCCGCGAAGGCTGTTCGACGAGGTGGCGTCGTCCGGGGTGACCATCCTGGAGGTGGTCCCATCGTTGCTCCGCGCGGCGCTGGACGGCATCGAGGCGCGCGGCGAGGCTCCGAACCTTGCCGCGTTGCGGTGGCTCTTGGTGACGGGCGAGGCACTGTCGCCCGAATTGTGCCGCAAGTGGCTGCGCGTCTATCCGGAGATCCCGCTGATGAACGCGTACGGTCCGACGGAATGCTCGGACGACGTCACGCACCGCGTGATCGCGACGCCGCTGGACACGGACATCGTGAACACGCCCATCGGCCGTCCGATTCGAAACACGCAACTGTACGTGCTCGATGCGCACCATCGGCCTGCGCCGGCGGGGGTGATGGGAGAGCTCTACGTGGGAGGCTCCGGCGTCGGGCGCGGGTACTTGAACGACACGACGCGCACCGCAGAGAGCTTCGTCCCCGATCCCTTCGGTGGGGCACGTCTCTACAAGACGGGCGATCTCGCGCGCTGGCTTCCCAGCGGCGAGCTGGAGTTCCTCGGACGCATCGACCACCAAGTGAAGGTGCGCGGCTACCGCATCGAGCTCGGTGAGATCGAGACGGCGCTGGAGCAGCACGAGTCCGTCCGCGACGTGGTCGTGGTGGCGCGGCAGCAGCGGCTCGTGGCCTACGTCGTCCTGCAGGGCGAGCCTGCAGATCTCCGCGCGTACCTCCAAGCGAAGCTTCCGCCGTACATGGTCCCGTCGGCCTTCGTGGAGCTACCGGCGCTGCCGCTCACGGCGAACGGCAAAGTCGATCGCAAAGCGCTCCCCGAGCCCGACGCCGCCCCTGCATCCGACGCGGGCGATGCCCCGCGCAACGACATCGAGGCGCTCGTGGCCGGCATCGTCGCGGACGTGCTGGGTGTCGCCCAGGTTGGCGTGCACGATGACTTCTTCGCACTGGGCGGGCACTCGCTCCTGGCGACGCAGGTCGTGGCGCGGCTGGCCGCGACCTTCGCGGTGGAGGTCCCGCTTCGCGCGCTCTTCGAGGCTCCCACCGTGGCGGGGATGGCCGCTCGGATCGAGGCGGCGCAGCGTGCCGGTATGGCCCTGACCGTGCCGCCGATCGAGGCCGTGGCGCGCGATCAAGAGCTCGCCCTCTCGTTCGCCGAGCAGCGCCTCTGGTTCTTGGACCAACTCGAGCCGGGTGGAAGCGCGTACAACATTGCCGCGGCGCTGCGGCTCGTGGGGGCGCTCGACGAGAAGGCACTGGCGCGCGCCTTCGGCGACGTGGTCCGGCGGCACGAAACGCTGCGCACGACCTTCGTGTCGGAGGATGGGCGGCCGCGACGGAACATCGCGCCACCGGCGCCGTGGTGGATCCCGGTGATCGACCTGATCGGGGCCGCGCCCGACGAGGTCCAAGAACGCGCACGCGAGGAGGCCAACGAGCCGTTCGATCTCGCGAACGGTCCGCTCCTGCGCACCACCTTGCTGCGCCTTGGCGCGCAAGAGCACGTGCTGCTCGTCACGATGCACCACATCGTGTCGGACGGCTGGTCGATGGGCGTGCTGGTCAAAGAGGTCGCGGCGCTGTATGCCGCGACCCCGTTGCCCGAGCTGGGCGTCCAATACGCCGACTTCGCATCGTGGCAACGCCAATGGCTTTCCGGCGACGTGCTCGACGCCCAGCTCGCGTACTGGCGCGAGCGGCTCGCCGGGCTTCCGGTGCTCGATCTTCCGACGGATCACCCGCGCCCGCCGGTTCAGACCTACCGCGGGGCAACGGAGCAGGTGCTGCTCCCGAGGGAGCTCACGACCGCGCTTCACCGGGTGAGTCGCGCCCACGGTGCGACCTTGTTCATGACCTTGATGGCGGCCTTCCAGGTGCTTCTGGGACGCTACAGCGGCTCCACCGACGTCGGCGTCGGCACGCCGGTGGCCAACCGCGGTCGCGCCGAGCTCGAGCCGCTCATCGGCTTCTTCGTGAACACGCTGGTCATGCGCAGCGATCTGTCGCAGAACCCGCGCTTCGCCGACCTGTTGAAGCAGGTTCGCGAGAACGCACTGGGCGCGTACGCGCACCAGGACGTGCCCTTCGAAAAGCTGGTGGAGGTCCTCGGCGTGGAGCGCGACGCCAGCCGTTCACCGCTCTTCCAAGTGATGATCGCGCTGCAGAATGCGCCGGTGTCGTCGCTCTCCCTGCCGGGGGTGGAGCTCTCGCCGCTGCCCACGCCGTCGGAGGTTGCCAAGTTCGATCTGACGCTCTGGCTCGACGAAGCCGACGGCGAGATCCGCGGTGACCTGGAGTACAACCGCGATCTCTTCGACCGCGAGACCGTGTCGCGGATGGCCGCGAACTTCCGCGCGCTGCTCGAGGGCATTGCCGCAACGCCCGAGCGGCGCATCTCCGAGCTGCCGCTGCTCACCGAGGCGGAGCGCACGCGCGTGCTGGCCGAGTGGAACGACACCGCGGTGGCGTACCCCGATGCGCGCGTCCACGAGCTGTTCGAGGCCCAGGCCGCGCGAACGCCGGACCGCATCGCGCTGATCTTCGAAGACTCCCAGCTCACGTATTCCGAGTTGGACCGTCGGTCCAACCAAATGGCCCATCGCCTTCGCGGGCTCGGAGTGGGACCGGGCTCGCTCGTCGGGCTGCTCGTGGAGCGCTCGATCGACATGGTGGTGGGCCTCTTGGGCATCGCCAAGTCGGGCGCGGCCTATCTGCCCTTGGATCCGAGCCACCCGGCGGCGCGCACCGAATTCATGCTTCGCGATGCATCCTTGTCCGTGCTCGTGGCCGAGCAAAGGCTGCTGGCGAACCTGTCGTACGCGCCGGAGACGGTGTTGTGCCTCGATGCGGACACGGAGCTCGCGCGCATGCCCGGCTCGTCGCCGCGGGTGCGAACCTCGGGCGAAGATCTCGCCTATGTGCTCTACACGTCCGGCTCGACGGGCCGGCCGAAGGGCGTCGAGGTTCCGCACCGCGCGCTCACGAATTTCCTGGGCGCCATGGCCAAACGTCCCGGCCTCGGTGCGCAGGATCGCCTCCTGGCCGTGACCACGCTCTCCTTCGACATCGCCGGCCTCGAGCTTTGGTTGCCCTTGGTCACGGGGGCGTGCGTCGAGGTTCTCGGGCGCGAGGTCGTCGTCGATGGCGAGCTTCTCGAGACGCGCATGCGCGAGACCGCACCCACCGTCATGCAAGCGACACCCGCGACCTGGCGCATGCTGCGCGATGGGGGGTGGACGGGATCGCCCGGCCTCAAGGTTCTCTGCGGGGGTGAGGCACTGCCCGCGGCGCTTGCCGGCGATCTGATCGGGCGCAGTGCATCGCTGTGGAACATGTACGGCCCCACGGAGACCACGATTTGGTCGGCCGTGGAGCACATCGAAGCCGTCTCCGGGCTCGTCCCCATCGGGCGCGGCATCGACAACACGACTCTGTACGTGCTGGACTCGGAGAACGGGCCCGCGCCCATCGGCGTCGCCGGGGAGCTCTTCATCGGCGGTGCGGGCGTGGTGCGAGGCTACGCAGGGCGGCCGGAGCTCGCTGCGGAGAAGTTCGTGCCCGATCCGTTCGGCGGCCCCGGTGCGCGGCTCTATCGAACGGGTGACGTCGTGCGATGGCTCGGGCAGGGCAAGCTCGAGTTCCTCGATCGCGCAGACCACCAGGTGAAAATCCGCGGCTTCCGCATCGAGCTCGGCGAGATCGAAGCCGCCCTCGCGGAGCATGCTGCCGTGCGCGCATGCACGGTGATCGCGCGGGAGGACGTGCCCGGGCAGAAGCGCCTCGTCGCCTACGTGGTGCTTCGTCCCGGGGCGACACCGTGGACGGTGCTTCGTGCGCACCTGGAGTCGAAGCTGCCCGCGTACATGGTGCCGTCGGCCTTCGTCGAGCTGGATGCGTTGCCCCTGAACACCAACGGCAAGGTCGATCGCAAGGCCTTGCCGGCGCCCGACGCGAGCGCGCTTCCCGCGAGCCCCGATGGGAGCTACGAAGCGCCTCGCAACGCCATCGAGGAAATCGCCGCGGGCATCGTCGCTGGCGTGCTCGGACGCAGCCGCGTTGGCATCCGCGACGACTTCTTCGCCCTGGGCGGGCATTCATTGCTCGCGACGCAGGTGGTCTCGCGCCTTCGTGCGGCGTTTCACGTGGAGCTGCCGCTGGGTGCTCTCTTCGAGGAACCGACGGTCGCTGCACTGGCCGAGCGCATCGCGACATCCCGTGCGGGGACGGCGGCGCCGCCGATTTTGCCGGTGGCGCGAGAGCCCGGGATGCCCTTGTCGTTTGCCGAGCAGCGACTCTGGTTCCTGGATCAATTGGCGCCCGGCGAGAGCTCGTACAACGTGCCGGCGGGGCTGCGGCTGCACGGTGCGCTCGACACGGGCGCACTCGAGCGTGCCTTCGCGGAGCTCGTACGACGGCACGAAACGCTGCGCACCACGTTCCCGTCGAAGCAGGGCGCACCCTCGCGAACGATTCACCCTGCGCCTGCGAACTGGATCATTCCACGGGTCGATCTCTCCTCGCACGCGGACCGCGAGGGCGAGTGCCAGCGCCGGGCGCAGATCGAGGCGAGCATTCCCTTCGACTTGGCCCGGGGGCCGCTGCTGCGTACGACCCTTTTGCGGCTCGGGCCGGATGACCACGTGCTGCTCGTGACGATGCACCACATCGTGTCGGACGGCTGGTCGATGGGCGTGCTCGTTCGCGAGGTGGCCGCGCTCTATGCCGCCTTCGCCTCGGGTGCCGTGTCGCCGCTTCCGGAGCTCGCGGTGCAATATGCCGATATCGCCGCGTGGCAGCGCAATTGGCTCGCGGACGACGTGCTCGCGACCCAGCTCGCCTATTGGCGGACGCGGCTCGCCAGCGCGCAGCCGCTGCAGTTGCCCACGGATCGCCCACGCCCCGCGGTTCAAACCTACCGCGGTGCGCGGCACGACGTCGTGCTCTCCGCGGAGCTCACGCAAGGGTTGCAGCGGCTCGGGCGTGAGCATGGCGCGACCTTGTTCATGACCCTGCTCCTCGCCTTCGAGGTGCTCTTGGCGCGCTACAGCGGCGCGGGCGACATCAGCGTGGGCACGCCGGTGGCCAATCGGAGCCACGTGGAAATGGAGCCGCTCATCGGCTTCTTCGTGAACACGCTGGTGATGCGCAGCGATCTCTCGGGCAATCCGCGCTTCGTGGACGCCTTGAAGCAGGTGCGCGAGAACGCGCTGGGCGCCTATGCCCACCAGGACGTGCCCTTCGAGAAGCTCGTGGAGGCGCTCGTCTCGGAACGCGATCCAAGCCGCACACCGCTCTTCCAAGCGATGTTCGTGCTTCAAAATGCGCCCATCGAGCCCCTGGCGCTGCCCGGGCTCGAGCTCACCCCGATGGACCCGGAGGCGGACGTCGCGAAGTTCGACCTGACCTTGTCGCTCGAGGAGGCGAACGGCGAAGTGCGCGGCGCCCTGGAGTACAATGCGGATCTCTTCGATGCTCGAACCATCGCCCGGATGGTGGCGAACTTCGGCGTGCTGCTGGATGGCATCGCCGCAACGCCGCAGCAGCGCATCGAGCAGCTCCCCCTGATGGTGGAGGCCGAGCGCCAAAACGTGCTCGCAACGTGGAACGCGACGGCGACGGACTACGCGCGGCACGCGACGGTGCACGAGCTCTTCGAAGCGCAGGCTGAGCGAACGCCGGACGCGGTGGCGGTTGTCTTCGACGATGCGCAGCTGACGTACGGCGAGCTGAATCGGCGCGCGAATCGGCTGGCGCACCACCTCCGGTCGAAGGGGGTGGGGCCGGAGACGCGGGTCGGCCTCTCGGTGGAGCGCTCGCCGGGGACAATCATCGGGCTCTTGGGCATCCTGAAGGCGGGCGGTGCCTACGTGCCGCTGGATCCGGAGTACCCGGCCGAGCGCATCCGGCTCATGCTGGACGAAGCTCCTCTCGGGGCGATGGTGGACCCGAAGGCGGATCTCACGGGGCTGCCGGAAACGAATCTGCCCGTCACCGTGCGGGCGGAGAACGCGGCGTACGTCATGTTCACGTCGGGTTCGACGGGCCGGCCCAAGGGCGTGACCATTCCGCACCGCGCGGTGGTTCGTCTGGCGCTCGCACGCAACTACGTTCGCATCGCGCCGGAGGACGTGCTCCTGCAGTACGCGCCGGTGTCGTTCGACGCATCGACCTTCGAGGTGTGGAGTGCGCTGCTGCAAGGGGCTCGGGTGGCCGTGGCACCGCCGGGGGCGCTGTCGCTCGAGGAGCTCGGTGCGACCTTGGCGCATCACGGCGTGACGGTCGCCTGGCTGACGGCGCCGCTGTTTCACCAAATGGTCGACGACGACGTGCAGCGGCTGCGCGGCGTGCGTGCGCTGCTCGCCGGTGGTGATGCCCTGTCGCCGGACCACGTGCGCCGTGCGCGCGCGGCGTTGCCGGGGTGCCAGATCATCAACGGGTATGGCCCCACGGAGAACACCACGTTCACGTGCTGCGGGCCCGTCGATGAGGACCGCACGCCGGTTCCGATCGGGCGGCCGATCGACAACACGCGCGTGTACCTGCTGGACGCGAACCTCGAGCCGGTGCCGGTGGGCGCCGCCGGCGAGGTCTACACGGGTGGTGATGGTCTCGCGCGGGGTTATCTGGGGCGTGCAGATCTGACGGCGGAGCGCTTCATCGCCGACCCCCACGGCGAACCGGGAGCGCGGCTCTATCGCGTCGGCGATCTCGGGCGGTACCTCGCCGATGGCCGCATCGAATTCCTCGGGCGCGTCGACCGGCAGGTGAAGCTGCGCGGCTTCCGCATCGAGCTCGCGGAGATCGAGGCCGTGCTCGGCGAGCACGCGTCGGTGTCGCAGGCCGTCGTGGTGGTGCGCGACGAGGGAGGCAACAAGCGCCTCGTGGCGTACGTCGTCTCGACGGCGGAGGTGAGCGAACTGCGCGAGCACCTCGCGGGCAAGCTGCCCGGCTACATGGTGCCAGCCGCGTTCGTCCAGCTCGAAGCATTGCCCCTGAGCCCGAACGGCAAGGTGGATCGCGCGGCGCTGCCGGCGCTCGAGGCGCACGCGTCGAACGGAGGCTCGTACGAGCCTCCGCGAACGGAAACGGAGCGGCTCGTTGCCGCGATGATGGGCGAGGTGCTGAAGGTGTCACGCGTCGGGTTGCACGACGACTTCTTCGCCCTCGGCGGGCATTCACTTCTTGCGACGCAGGTCATCTCGCGGGTGCGCGAGACCTTCGGCGTCGACGTGCCGTTGCGAAGTCTCTTCGAGAGGCCGACCGTCGCCGGGTGCGCCGAGGCCATCGAAGGGCTCCTCGCCGCGCGGACCCGCATTCGATACGCAGAGCTGGCCGACATCGACGATGTCGAGGAGGGCGATCTCTAATGGATCTCGATTTGATGCGCCGCCTCGAGGCGGCCGGTGTGGCCTTGTGGCTCGATGGGGACACCTTGCGCTACCGCGCCGCGCGCGGGGCGCTCGGTCCCGAGCTTCGCGACGAGCTGCGGGCACGCAAGGAAGAGATCCTCCGCTTTCTCCGGCAGAATGCGGAAGGCGCCGACGACGCAGGGAAGGAGACGCCCATCGTGCCGGTGCCGCGCGACGGCGAGCTGCCGCTCTCGTTCGCCGAGCAGCGCCTTTGGTTCTTGGACCAGCTCGATGGCCGCAGCGCCGTCTACAACGTCCCCATCGCGCTTCGTGTGCGCGGGCGCCTGGACGTGCCCGCGCTGGCGCAGGTCTTCGGCGAGGTGGTGCGCCGGCACGAGGTGCTGCGAACCGTGTTCACCGCGCGCGATGGCCATGCCGCGCGGACGATTCACCCGGCACCCGAGGGCTACACCATCCCGGTGATCGATCTTTCGCCGCTGCCCGAGCACCAGCGCGCCATCGAGATGGAGCGCCACGTGGCGGACGAGGGGAGCCTCCCGTTCGATCTCGCCCGCGGCCCCCTCCTTCGAGCCTCGCTGCTGCGGCTCGGGGCCGAGGAGCACGTGCTGCTCGTGACCATGCACCACATCGTCTCGGACGGCTGGTCGATGGGCGTGCTCGTTCGAGAGGTGGGGACGCTCTACCCCGCCTTCGTCGAAGGAAGACCGTCGCCGCTGCCCGAGCTCGGGATTCAATATGCCGACTTTGCCGCGTGGCAGCGTCAACGGCTCTCGGGCGACGTGCTCGCCGCCGAGCTCGCGTACTGGAAGGAGCGGCTCGCCGGCGTGCGCCCCCTCGAGCTCCCGACGGATCGGCCGCGCCCCGCCCTGCGTAGCCATCGCGGTGCGAGCTTGGACATCGTGGTGCCCGAGGCGGTCACCGTGTCCTTGCGCAGTATCGGTCGCCAGCACGGGGCCACGCTGTTCATGACGCTTCTCGCGGCGTTCCAAGTGCTCCTTGCGCGCTACAGCGGCGCCTCCGACATTGCGGTGGGCACGCCGCTGGCCAACCGGAATCGCGCGGAGATCGAGCCGCTCATCGGCTTCTTCGTGAACACCCTGGTGATGCGGAGCGATCTCTCCGCGAATCCGCGTTTCGTGGATCTTCTCGCGCAGGTGCGCGAGGCGGCGCTCGGGGCCTACGCGCACCAAGATGTTCCCTTCGAGAAGCTGGTCGACGCGCTGGACGTGGAGCGGGATGCGAGCCGCACGCCGCTGTTTCAGACGATGTTCGCGCTGCAAAACGCCCCCGTTGGCACCCTTTCGCTGCCCGGCGTGGAGCTCTCTCCCGTCGCCGCCGACGCGCCCGTTGCAAAATTCGATCTGACCTTGCTCTTGGCCGAATCGAAGGACGGTGAGCTGCGCGGAACATTGGAGTACGACCGCGACCTCTTCGAGGCAGAGAGCATCGCCGCGATGATCGAGCACTTCGGCGTGCTGCTCCGAGGTATCGCCGCCGCACCGGCCACCCGGGTTGCCGAGCTTCCGCTGCTTGCGGAGGGAGAGCGCCACCAGGTCGTGCGCGCATGGAATGCGACCGACGCCGATTACCCGCACGATGCGTGCGCGCATCACCTCTTCGAGGCGCGCGTGGCGGAGGCTCCGGACGCGGTGGCCTTGGTCTTCGGCGACGCGCAGCTCTCCTACCGCGCGCTGAACGAGCGCGCCGATCGACTTGCTCGTCGTTTGGCCGCACTCGGCGTGGGTCCCGACGATTTCGTCGGCCTCTGCATGGATCGATCGCCCGAGATGGTCGTGGGGCTTTTGGGCATCCTCAAGGCCGGTGCGGCGTACGTCCCGCTCGATCCGACGTACCCCGAGGAGCGCCTTGCGTACATGTTGGAGGACGCCGGGTTGCGGGTTCTGCTGACCCGTGAGCGAATCGCCGTGCGGCTTCCCCAGCATCGCGTACCGACCTTGTCGATGGACCAGGACGACGGAGCCCCGGCGAACGTGCCGACCAGGCCCGCGCACCCGGACAACGTCGCCTACGTGATTTACACCTCGGGCTCCACCGGGCGGCCCAAAGGCACGGCGTTGCCGCACCGTGGGTTGAGCAACTTGTACCGCGCGCAAGCCGCGGCGTTCGGTGTCGTGCCGCACGATCGCGTTCTGCAGTTCGCGTCGATGAGCTTCGACGCGTCCGTTTTCGAGATATGCATGGCCCTTCTCCAGGGCGCGACCTTGGTGCTCGCCGACGCGGCGACCGTGGGCTCGCCCGTGGATCTCGCGGCCTCGCTCCGCGAGCAGGCCATCACCCTGGTCACCTTGCCGCCCTCGATGCTGGCCGTGCTCGATGCGCATCTGCCCGCGCTCCGGCTGATCGTCACCGCGGGCGATCGATGCACGGAGTCCATCGTTCGCACGTGGGCCGCGGGGCGATCGCTGGTCAACGCGTACGGCCCGACGGAGACGACCATCTGGGCATCGGCGCACCGGTGCCGCACGAGCAACGTGGGCGCGCCCTCCATTGGGCGGCCGATCCTCAACACGCGCACCTACGTGCTCGGTCCCGAGCTGGAGCCGGTGCCGGTGGGCGTGCCCGGGGAGCTGTACATCGGCGGCATCACGGTGGGTCGCGGCTACGTCGGCCGCCCCGAGTTGACCGCGGAGCGTTTCCTCGCCGACCCATTCGGCGGGCGCTCCGGCGCGCGCCTCTATCGCACGGGCGATGTCGCGCGCTGGCGTGGCGACGGCACGCTCGAGTTCTTGGGGCGTGCGGACCACCAGGTGAAGATTCGCGGTTTCCGCATCGAGCTCGGAGAAATCGAAGCCGCCTTGTCCGCGTACCCGAACGTGACCGCGTGCGTGGTCCTCGCCCGGCAAGACGGACCGGGCGAGCGGAGCCTGGTGGCGTACCTCGCATCCGAGGAGCAGCTCTCGGTGGCCGAGCTTCGCGAGTACCTGCAGGCGAAGCTGCCTGCGTACATGGTGCCGGCCATCTTCGTGCAGCTTCCCGCGCTGCCGCTCAACCCGGCGGGCAAGGTCGATCGCAAGGCCCTGCCGGCCCCCGACGAGACGTCGCGCCTTGCCTCGGGTGCCGCGTACGAGCCGCCGCGGAACCCCACGGAGGCCACGCTCGCCGATATTTGGGCCAAGGTGCTGCGCCAAGCGCGGGTGGGCATCCATGACAACTTCTTCGAGGCCGGGGGCGATTCGATCCTGACGATCCAAGTCGTGGCCCGCGCCACCCGCGCGGGCTTGCAGGTGACGCCGCGGCTGTTGTTCCAGCACCCCACCGTGGCCGAATTGGCCGGTGCCATCGCCTCCGGGGCGCAGCCCGCGGTGGAAGAGGAGGGGCCGATCGAGGGCGAGGCGCCGCTCACGCCCATCCAGCGCTGGTTTTTCGAATTAGGGTTGCAATCGCAACACCATTTCAATCAATCCGTGATGTTCGAGGTGAAGACGCCCTTGGGCGGCTCGCCGAAGGAGCTTCTCGAGCGCGCGCTCCACGCCTTGACGGTGCACCACGATGCCTTGCGTTTTCGGTACGAGCTCGCACCGGGCGCCGTCCGTCAGCATCACGGCGACGCCGAGATCGCCCTCTCGGTGGTGGATCTCGCCCGTGTGCCGGAGCACGAGCAGGCGGCGGCCATCGAATCGCGCTCTGTCGAGGAGCAGTCGCGCATCGACCTTTCGCGTGGACCTTTGCTTCGAGCGGTGTGGTTCGAGCTCGGCGACGGGCGCCCCGGCCGCCTCCTGCTCGTGGCCCATCACTTGGTGATCGACGGCGTTTCGTGGCGCATCCTCCTTCACGATCTGCAGCTCGCCGTGGACGCAATCGCGGCGGGGCAGGAGCCTCGCCTGGGGCCGAAGAGCACCTCGTTCAAGCGATGGGCGGGGCGGCTCGCGGAGTATGCTCGGAGCCCCGAGCTCGGCCGAGAGTCCAGCTATTGGACGGAGGCCGCTGCCGACGTGCGTCCGCTGCCGCGAGACTTCGCGGGTGGCGAAAACACGCGCGCCCACACGGACAGCGTGCAAGCCTCGTTGAGCGCCGAGGAAACCGAGTCGCTCCTGAAGCGCGTTCCCTCCGCGTACCGCACGCAGATCAACGATGTGCTGCTCACCGCGCTTTCGCACACCTTGCTCGAGTGGATGGGCGGCGATGCGGTTCGGGTCGACCTCGAAGGCCACGGGCGCGAGGAGCTGTGGAACGGCATCGACCTCTCGCGCACGGTGGGCTGGTTCACGACGCTCTTTCCCGTCAGCCTCGCCATGCCTGCGGGCACGGGGCCGGGGGAGGCACTCAAGTCCATCAAAGAGCAACTGCGCCAGATCCCGAACCATGGCATCGGCTACGGGCTGCTGCGCTACCTCGGCGACGACGAGGTGCAGGCGAAGCTTCGCGCCATGCCCTCCGCCGAGGTGAGCTTCAATTATTTCGGGCAGGTCGACGAGGCCGTCGAAGCGCTATCGTCCTTTCGGCCCGCGCGCGAGGGGCGTGGCCCCGAGCAGGCGCCCGAGCAGGCGCGAACGCACGCACTGGAGGTGAGCGTCATCGTGGATGGCGGGCGCCTTCATGCGGAGTGGACATTCTGCACGGGCCTCCATGCGCGGAAGACCGTTGCCCATTTGGCGGAGCGGTTCGTCGGGCATCTGCGCACGCTGATGGCCCATTGCCTGTCACCCGAGGCGGGTGGCTACACGCCGTCGGATTTCCCCCTCGCGCGGATCGAGCAGGCCGGCCTCGATCGGTTGATCGGGAGCGGGCGCGGCATCGAGGACGTGTACCGCCTTTCGCCGATGCAGCAGGGGATGATCTTTCATACCCTGCGTGAGCCGGCATCCGGTGTGTACTTCGAGCAACTCCGATGCACCCTCGAGGGGACGCTCGACACGGCCGCCTTCGAGCGAGCGTGGCAGCGGACGGTCGAGCGGAACCCGGTGTTGCGTACCTCGTTCCATTGGGAAAATCTCGAGGAGCCCGTGCAGATCGTGCACGCGCACGCCGCGCTGCCGTTCGTGCACGAGGACCTTCGTCTGCTGTCCGACTCGGAGCGCCGCACGTGGCTGCGCGAATACCTCGAGCGCGATCGCATGCGCGGCTTCGAGCTGACCCAGGCGCCGCTGATGCGCGTGCTCTTGGCGCGAACGGGCGATAACTCGTACGAGCTCGTCGTCAGCTCGCACCACGCGCTCTTGGATGGATGGAGCCTGCCGTTGCTCTTCGGGGACGTCTTCGAGAGCTACCAGGGCTCACCGCGCGCGCCAGGTCGCCCGTACCGCGACTACATCGCATGGCTCGAGCGGCAGGATCCGCGCGAGGCGCGCGCGTTCTGGGCCGAGCGCCTGCGCGGCTTTTCCGAGCCGACGTCGTTGCGTTTGGGGAGCTCCCCCACCGAGGTTGCAGGGGCTCCGTACGAGGTCGAGGTGCGGCTGCCGGAGGAGACGGCCCGGGCGCTCCACACCGTGGCGCGTCAACGGCGCGTGACGTTGAACACGCTGGTGCAGGGCGCGTGGGCCATTCTTCTCAGCCGATACAGCGGTAGCACCGACGTGGTTTTCGGCGCGACGGTGGCCGGGCGGCCGGCGGATCTCGATGGTGTCGAATCCATGGTGGGCCTGTTCATCAACACGCTGCCCGTGCGCGTTCGCGTGGAGGCCGATCGCGCGCTCCTGCCGTGGCTGGAGGAGTTGCAGACCCTGCAAGCGGAGATGCGGCAGTACGAGCACACGCCGCTCATCGAGGTGCAGGCTGCGAGCGAGGTGCGTGGGCAAGCGCTGTTCGACACCTTGGTGGTGTTCGAGAACTACCCCATCGACGCGGCCACCGGCACGGACAGCGCATTGCGTGTTCGCGAGGTGGAGGGACTCGAGCGCACGAACTACGGTGTGACCGCGGTCGTTGCGCCGGGGCCGAACGAGCTCGGGTTGAAGCTTTCGTACGACGGTCAGCGCTTCGAGCGCCGCGCCATCGAACGTGTGCTCCAGCACTGGAGCACCTTGCTCGAGGGCATGGCCGCCACACCGGACGTGCGCATCGGAGAGCTTCCCACGATGCGCGTCGCCGAGCGCCGCCAGGTGCTCGAGACGTGGAACGCCACGACGACCGAGTATGCGCGTCTCGCGACGGTGCACGGGTTGTTCGAGGCGCAGGCCGCACGGACGCCGGACGCGGTGGCGGTCGTGTTCGACGATGCGCAGATCACGTTCGGAGAATTGAATCGACGGGCAAATCGGCTGGCGCACCACCTTCGAGCTCAGGGCGTGGGGCCGGAGACTCTGGTGGGCCTGTCGGTGGAGCGCTCGCCGGAGATGATCGTCGGGTTGCTGGGCATCCTGAAGGCTGGTGGCGCGTACGTGCCGCTGGACCCGGAGTATCCGGCGGAGCGGATTCGGTTGATGCTGGAGGAGGCGCCGCTGGGGGCGATGGTGGATCCCAAGGCGGATCTCACCGGGCAGCCAGAGACGAATCTGCCGGCCTCGGTGGGGGCCGAGAACGCGGCGTACGTGATGTTCACGTCGGGTTCGACGGGGCGTCCCAAAGGGGTGACGATTCCGCACCGCGCCGTGGCTCGCTTGGCGATGGCGCGCAATTACGTGCAGATTGTGTCCGGCGACGTGCTCTTGCAGTACGCGCCCGTGTCGTTCGACGCGTCGACGTTCGAGGTGTGGAGCGCGCTGCTGCAAGGTGCACGGGTGGCGATGGCGCCGCCCGGTGCGCTGTCGCTCGACGAGCTTGGTGCGACGGTGTCGCGCCATGGCGTGACGGTGATGTGGCTGACGGCGCCGCTGTTTCATCAAATGGTGGACGACGGCGTGGAACGGCTGCGCGGGGTGCGTGCGCTGTTGGCTGGCGGAGACGCGCTGTCGGTCGCGCATGTGCGTCGAGCGCGTGCGGCCTTGCCGGGCTGCCAGATCATCAACGGGTACGGCCCGACCGAGAATACGACGTTCACGTGCTGCTGGCCCATCGACGAAGAGGTCCTGGGAGCTTCGGTTCCCATCGGCCGCCCGATCGACAACACGCGCGTGTACCTGCTGGACGCAGATCTGGAGCCGGTACCGGCGGGCGTCGCAGGCGAAGTGTACGCGGCGGGTGATGGTCTCGCCCGTGGTTACCTGGGCCGGCCGGAGCTGACGGCCGAGCGGTTCATCGCGAATCCGTATAGCGAGGGCCGTCTGTATCGGGTAGGGGACTTGGCCCGGCACCTGGAGGACGGTCGGATCGAGTTCCTGGGGCGGGTCGACCACCAGGTGAAGATCCGCGGATTCCGGATCGAGCTGACGGAGATCGAGACGGTGCTGGAGGCGCACGGGTCGGTGCGCTCGAGCGTCGTGGTTGCGCGCGAAGACAGCGGGGAAAAGCGCCTCGTGGCCTACGTGGTATCCGACGAAGCCCTGTCGGTGGCGGCGCTGCAGGAATACCTGCGTGCAAAATTGCCCGGGTACATGGTTCCAGCTGCATTCGTGCAGCTCGATGCATGGCCGCTCAACGCGAACGGCAAGGTCGATCGCAAGGCCCTGCCGGCTCCCGAGCGCGCGGCGGGAGCGGCTTACGAAGCGCCACGCACCGACGTAGAGACGCTGGTGGCGGGGGTCGTCGCCGAAGTGCTCGGGCTGGAGCGGGCCGGTCTGCACGACGACTTCTTTGCACTGGGCGGCCACTCGCTCACCGCCACCCGCGTCATCGCGCGGCTTCGCGCGCTATGCCGCGTGGAGCTTCCCCTTCGCGACATTTTCGAGGCCTCCACGGTGGCCGCCCTCGCCGGTCGGATCGAGGCCGCGCTTCGCGCCGGGGATGGCCCGGCCGACATCCCACTGCGCGCGGTGCCGCGGACGGCGGAGCTCCCGCTGTCCTTCGCGCAGCAGCGACTCTGGTTCCTGGACCAATTGGAGCCGGGCGGCGCCTCGTACAACGTTCCCGCGGCCTTCCGCCTGCGCGGCGATCTCGACGCGGCGGTCTTGGCCCGCGTCTTCGGCGAGGTGGTCCGAAGGCACGAAGCCCTTCGCACGACCTTCGCATCCAACTCCGGATCGGCCACGCAGGTGGTCCACCCGGCCCCCGACGCATGGGATCTCCCCGTCGGGGATCTCACCGGCCTGCCCGATGCCGAGGCCGAGGTGCGCCGCCGTGCCCAGAACGAGGCCATGCGTCCGTTCGATCTGGCCACGGGGCCGCTCCTGCGCACCACGCTGCTGCGCCTCGCGCCCGAGGAGCATGTCTTGCTCCTGACGATGCACCACATCGCCTCCGATGGATGGTCCACCGGGGTGCTCGTCCAGGAGATTGCCGCTCTTTACGCCGCCTTTCTCGAGGGCGCCCCATCTCCTTTGCCCGATCTGACGATCCAATACGCCGACTTCGCAACGTGGCAGCGCCAATGGCTTTCGGGCTCCGTGATGCAAAAGCATCTCGATTACTGGCGCTTGCAGCTTGCGAATGCATCTGCGTTGGAATTGCCTACGGATCGCCCCCGGCCCGCCGTGCAGACCTTCCGCGGGCGCACCCAACCCGTGCTCCTGCCTGCGCCGTTGACCGAGGCCCTCCGCCATTTGAGCCGCCAGCAGGGCGCGACGCTCTTCATGACGCTCCTGGCGGCGTTTCAAGTGCTCCTTTCGCGCTACAGCGGCCAGACCGACATCAGCGTGGGCACGCCGGTGGCGAATCGCAATCGGCACGAGGTCGAGCCGCTCATCGGCTTTTTCGTCAACACCCTGGTCCTCCGCGGTGACCTATCCGGGCAGCCGCGTTTCTTGGACCTGCTCCGCGCCGTTCGGGAGCGCGCGCTGGAGGCCTACGCGCACCAGGATACACCGTTCGAAAAAGTGGTGGAGGCCCTGGACGTCCCGCGCGATCTCAGCCGAACGCCGCTCTTTCAAGCGATGTTCGTCCTGCAGAACGCGCACTCGAGCACCGGTGCCCGCGGGCTCTCGCTGCGCGGCGTGCAGCTCGAGCCGCTCGACGTCGAGGTGGACATCGCCAAGTTCGACATCACCCTCTCGCTCACGGAAGAAGACGGCGAGTTGCGCGGTGGGGTGGAGTACAACCGGGACCTCTTCGACGACGCGACCATCGGGCGGATGATCGCGAACTTCGGTGTGCTGTTGCACGGCATCGTGGACGCCCCCGAGCAGCGCATCGATGCTCTCCCCCTGCTGACCGAGTCGGAGCAGCAGACGGTCGCCGTCGCCTGGAACGACACGGCCGCTGCCTTCCCGCGCGATACGTGCGTGCACCAGCTCATCGAGGCACACGCGAAGCACGCTCCCGACGCGGTGGCGGCGCATTTCGGTGATCAGCAACTCACCTTTGGCGCCTTGAACCAACGCGCCAATCGCCTGGCTCACCACCTGCGCTCACGTGGCGTGGGGCCCGGCGTCGCCGTGTGCATCTGCGTCGAGCGCTCGCTCGAAATGCTCGTGGGCATCCTGGCCATCTCCAAAGCGGGCGGCGCCTACGTGCCCCTCGACCCAAGGCATCCGGCAGCGCGCATTGCGCCCATCCTCGAAGAAGTGGGGGCGCCGGTGGTGCTCACGCAATCGCGCCTCGTCGACCGTTTGCCTGCGTCGACCGCGGGCGTCGTGTTGCTCGACACGCCGCTCGACCTCGGCGCGAATGCCCGCGACGACAACCCCGTCAGTGGCGTTGGGCCGGGGCACTTGGCCTACGTGATCTACACCTCGGGCTCGACCGGCGCCCCCAAGGGCGTCATGATCCCGCACGATGCGCTGATGAATTACCTCGATTGGGCGGTGCGCGCGTACCGGCCCGCCGAGGGACGCGGTGCGCCCGTGCAGTCGCCGCTCGGTTTCGATCTGACCATTAGCAGCCTCCTCGTCCCGCTGGTGGCAGGTCGCGCCGTGCACCTTTTGCCCGACGAGCAAGACGTCGAAGAGCTCGGGAGATCGCTGCGCGGCGGTGCGGATTTCAGCCTGGTGAAGCTCACGCCCGCGCACCTCGAGGTTCTCGCCGGGCAGCTCCCGCCGAACGAGGTCGCTGGCCAAACGCGCCTCTTCGTCATCGGTGGCGAGGCCCTCTCGGGCGAGCAGATCGCGTTCTTCCGCGAGCATGCTCCGGACACGCGCCTGGTGAACGAGTACGGTCCCACCGAGACCACCGTGGGGTGCTGCGTCTACGAGGTGCCTCCCGGCCCGGTGGCGCCCGGGGCGGTGCCCATCGGTAAGCCGATCGCGAACACGCGCCTCTACGTCGTGGACGCGGGCGGGGAGCTCGTGCCTCGGGGTGCCATCGGTGAGCTGTGCATCGGCGGCGCGGGGCTCGCGAGGGGCTACGCGAAGCAGCCGGCACGCACGGCGGAGAAATTCATCCCCGATCCCTTTGGCGCGACGCCGGGCCAACGCTTGTACCGCACGGGCGACCGCGTTCGCTGGCTGCCGTCGGAGGAGCTCGAGTACCTCGGCCGCGCGGATCACCAGGTGAAGATCCACGGATACCGCATCGAGCTCGGCGAAATCGAGGCTGCACTCGCCGAACACCCCGAGGTGCGCGCATCCGTCGTGATCGCACGCGACGCGCGGCTCGTGGCCTACCTGGTCGCGGCGCCCGCCTTCTCGCTGGCCTCCCTGCGGGAGCACCTGCGGGCAAAATTGCCCGAGTACATGGTGCCGGGGGCATTCGTGCAGCTCGAGGCTCTGCCACTCAGCACCAACGGAAAGGTGGACCGAAAGGCGCTGCCCGCGCCCGAAGCGGTGCACATGGAGAGCGGCACGGCCTACGAAGCACCGCGAACGGCCGTCGAGACCGAGCTTGCGGCCATCTGGAGCGACGTGCTGCGAATGCCACGCGTGGGGGTGCACGAGAACTTCTTCGAAATCGGCGGCGACTCGATCCTGTCGATCCAGGTCGTGGCCCGCGCCAACCAATTGGGACTGCGGCTATCGCCGAAGCTCCTGTTCCAGCATCCCACCATCGCGGAGCTTGCCGCCGTCGCGCAGCCTGGACTCGCAGCCTCCGCCGAGCAGGGCGACGTCACCGGCGATCTGCCGCTCACGCCCATTCAGCGGTGGTTCTTCGAGCGGTACGCGCCGGGGTTGCCGTCGCCGCACCACTACAATCAGTCGCTGATGTTCGAGGTGGCGCTCGACGCAGGCGTTGCCCAGCGCGCCCTCGATGCCGTCGTGCGGCATCACGATGCCCTGCGCCTTCGTTACGTGCAGGATGCACATGGTGTGTCCCAGCACCACGAAGCCGCCGGCCCTGCCTCCTTGGAACGCGTCGATCTCACGAATGTCCCCGATGCGGCGATCCCTCGCACCCTCGAAGCGCACGCAGCCCAGGTGCAGGCGAGCCTCGATCTGGCGCAAGGGCCCCTTTTTCGCGCCACGTGGTTCGAGCTTGGAGCGGGGCGCTCCGGACGGCTTCTGCTGGTCGCGCATCACCTGGTGATCGACGGTGTCTCGTGGCGGATTCTGCTCGAGGACATCCATCGAGCGGTTACCCAGATCGCGGCCGGGCAGGAGGTTCGCCTTCCGCCGAAGACCACGTCGTTCAAGCGATGGGCCGAGCGCCTTCGCGCGCATGCGGATTCCTCCGCGCTCGCGACCGAGCTCCCCTATTGGACAGACCGACCCTGGAACCGCGTGCGCGGGCTTCCGCGCGATCTCGCGGGCGACAACACCCATGCCGCAGCCGGCACGGTGCACGTGGCGTTGCGCGCCGACGAGACCGAGGCGCTGTTGAAGCGCGTTCCGCAGGTGTACCGCACGCAGATCAACGACGTGCTGCTCACGGCTTTGTCCGAGGCGCTCGGCGCATGGACCGGCGGGGACGCCGTCCTCGTGGACCTCGAAGGCCACGGCCGCGAGGAGCTGTTCGACGACGAGAACGAGCGCATCGACCCCTCGCGCACCGTGGGTTGGTTCACCTCGCTCTTCCCCGTCGTGCTGGAGACGTCCCGGCATCGCGCGCCCGGTGAGGCGCTCAAGTCGGTGAAGGAGCAGCTGCGCCGCATCCCGAACCGCGGAATCGGCTACGGCATCCTGCGCTATCTGGGCGATGCGCGCACGTCGCTCGAGGCGCTCCCCGCGGCGGAGGTGAGCTTCAATTACCTCGGACAGATGGACGGATCCCTCGCCGACTCGCCGGCCTTCCGTGTCGCGCCCGAGGGTCGCGGCCCAGAACTGGATCCAAAGGGACGCCGCGTTTACCTCGTCGACGTGGTCGGCATGGTCACCGAGGGGCGCCTGCGCCTCGATTGGATCTACGGCACGGCCGTCCACGATCGCAGCACGATCGAGGCCGTGGCCGCGGCCTTCATGACCAGGCTGCGCGCCCTCATCGCCCATTGCCTCTTGCCCGATGCCGGTGGCTACACGCCGTCCGACTTCCCCCTGGCCAACCTCGAGCAAGCGGCGCTCGACCGACTCGTGGGCGATGGCCGCGATGTGGAGGACGTCTACCGCTTGTCGCCGATGCAGCAGGGCATGCTCTTTCACACGCTGCGCGATCCGCACTCCGGCGTCTACCTCGAGCAAGTGCGCTGCGTGCTCGACGGTGAGCTGGACATCGCGGCGTTCGAGCGCGCCTGGCGCCGCGCCGTGGAGTGGCATCCGGCCTTGCGCGCGTCGCTGCATTGGGAGGGACTCGAGGAGCCGGTGCAGATCGTGCGCCGCCGCGTCGACGTTCCTTTCGTGCACGAGGACCTCCGTGCCCTCTCCGAGCCGGAGCAGCGCACCTGGATCCTGTCGTACCTCGCCAACGAGCGCGCCCGCGGATTCGACCTGACCCGCGCGCCGCTCATGAGCCTTCTCCTGGTGCGGCGAACCGACACGGCGCACGAGTTCGTGATCAGCTCCCACCACGTGCTCATGGATGGCTGGAGCCTGCCGCTGCTCTTCGGGGACGTGTTCACCGTGTACCAAGGCCTCCGCTCGGGCCAGGAGGTCGCCCGACGGCCGAGCCACCCGTACCGCGATTACATCGCGTGGCTGGGCCGTCAGGACGTCGCCAAGGCGCGGGCGTTCTGGTCCGAGCGCCTTCGCGGCTTCTCGGAGCCGACCTCGCTGCGCCTTCCCGAGCCTCGGCGCGTCGAGCGCGACGACGAGGTGCACGAAGTCCATGCGCAGCTGCCCGCACCTGCGATGCGCGTGCTGGAGACCCTCGCGAAGAAGCATCGCCTGACCTTGAACACGCTGGTGCAGGGCGCCTGGGCCATCCTTCTGAGTCGCTACAGCGGTGAGCGCGACGTCGTTTTCGGCGTGCTCACCTCGGGAAGGCCCGCCGAGCTCGCGGGCGTCGAATCGATGGTCGGCCTGTTCATCAACACGCTGCCCTTGCGCCTTTTCGTCGACGCCGAGAGCTCGATTTTTCCCTGGCTGGAGGACGTGCAGGCGAAGCTTCTCGAGATGAGGCAGTACGAGTACACGCGGCTGGTCGACGTGCAGGCCGCGAGCGATGCGCGCGGGCAATCGCTGTTCGATACGGTGGTCGTCTTCGAAAATTACCCCATCGATGCAGCCGTGGCCCCGGCGAGCGCGCTGAGCATCCGCGATGTGCAGGGCGTCGAGCAAACGAACTACGGAATCACCGCCTTCGTGTCGCCTGGGCACGAGCTGGGTCTGCGGCTCGTGTACGACACCACGCGCTTCGAACGGGGCGCGGCCGAAGGCTTGGCCCGCCATTGGGCGACCTTGCTCGAGGCGATCGCGCATGCACCGGGGCGGCGCATCGGCGAGCTTTCGCTGCTGTCGGAGGCGGAACGTCGCCAGGTCGTCGAAGAGTGGAACGCGACGCACGCGGACGAGCGACCCGAGGAGACGTTCCCCGGCTTGTTCGACGCACAGGTTGCGCGCACACCGGATGCGACGGCGGTGGTCTGCGGAGAGCAGCAGCTCACGTACCGGCAACTGGGTGAACGCGCCGACGAGCTCGCGCACGCACTCGCCGCGCGAAGCTCGCTGGCCGAAGGCGTCGTGGCGCTCTCGATGGACCGCGGCGTGGAGTTCCTCATCGGCATGCTCGCGGCATGGAAGGCGGGCGGCGCGTACCTCCCGCTCGATCCCGAGCACCCTTGGGAGCGTCAGGCGGAAATCCTGGAACGCAGCGGCGCACGCTGGGTGGTGACCTCGCGCGCCCAGGCACCGAAGATCGCCGATGCGCTGTTGCGGGGGCCGCTGTCGGCGCGCGTGCAGGTCCTGGCCATCGAGGACGCGCTCGGGGTGACCGTGCCCGTTCCCGCGGTGCGGCCGACCAGCGCCCGGCACATGGCCTATGTCATCTACACCTCGGGTTCGACCGGCGTGCCCAAGGGCGCCATGGTCGAGCACCGCGGGATGCTGAATCACTTGGACGCCAAGGTGGCCGACCTGCGGCTCACGCCCGGCGACGTCATCGCCCAGACCGCATCGCAGTGCTTCGACATCTCCGTGTGGCAGTACTTGTCGGCACTGGTCGTCGGCGGGCGCGTCCAGGTCTTCTCCAACGAGATCGCCCAGGATCCGCGGCGCCTTTTCGACGAGGTCTCGGCTGCTGGCATCACCATCCTGGAGATCGTTCCCTCGCTCCTGCGGGCGGCCTTGGACGACATGGAGGCGCGCGGGGACGCGCCGAAGCTCGGGAGCTTGCGGTGGCTCTTGGTGACGGGCGAAGCGCTCTCGCCCGAACTATGCCGCAAATGGTTGGCGCTCTACCCCGACATCCCGCTGATGAATGCCTACGGCCCCACGGAGTGCTCGGACGACGTAACGCATCACCCGATCGACGAGCCCTTCGGTGTGGAGGTCGTTCACACGCCCATCGGGCGCCCCATCCAGAATACGCGCCTGTACGTGCTCGACGCGAACCACCAGCCCGCACCCGTGGGCGTGAGCGGCGAGTTGTACGTGGGTGGCGTCGGCGTCGGGCGAGGCTATCTGAACGACGCCACGCGTACGGCGGAGACCTTCCTTCCGGATCCGTTCACCGAGAACGGCCCCACGCGTCTGTACCGAACCGGCGACGTGGCGCGGTGGAGGCCGACGGGCGAGCTCGAGTTCCTCGGACGCGTGGACCATCAGGTGAAGGTTCGCGGCTTTCGCATCGAGCTCGGCGAAATCGAGACGGTGCTGGAGCAGCACGAGGCGGTTCGCGACGTCGTGGTCACCGCCTCGCACGACAAGCGGCTCGTGGCCTACGTCGTCGGCGAAGACGGTGCCGAGCTTTCCGTGGCCGACCTTCGCGAGCACCTGCACACCAAGTTGCCGGCGTACATGGTTCCCTCGGCCTTCGTCGAACTTCCCGCGTTGCCGTTGACCTCGAACGGCAAAGTGGACCGCAAGGCCTTGCCCGCGCCGGACGTCGCGCATGCCTACCAGCAGGCGCCCTACGAGGCCCCGCGCACGGCCACCGAGCATCTTCTCGCGGAAAGCTGGCAGCGGGTTCTGCGCGCACCGCGCGTGGGGATTCACGACGACTTTTTCGAGCTGGGTGGCGACTCCATTCTCGCCATTCAGGCGGTGTCGCGTGCCCACCAGGCCGGGGTTGCCCTCACGTTGAAGCTCCTCTTCGAGCATCCGACCATCGCCAAGCTCACCGCCGCCGCCGATGCAGGGGCTCGCGCAACGGGGGCATCACCGCTTCTTCCGTTCCGCACCTACGGCTCGAAGCCGCCGCTCTTTTGCGTGCACCCGCTGGGTGGCTCCGCGCTCGTGTACCGTGCCCTGGCCGAGCACCTCGGCGACGATCAGCCGGTTTACGGGTTGCACGCGCCCGCGGTCGACTCCGACGAGGCACCGGCCGAGAGCCTCGAAGCGCTGGCCCGCCGTTACGTCGAGGCCATTCGTGCGGTGGTGCCCAAGGGTCCGTACCATCTCGCGGGCTGGTCCTTCGGCGGGCTCGTGGCCTTCGAGATGGCGCAGCAGCTTCGCGCCGCCGGTGACGAGGTGGGGGCCGTGTGCCTGCTCGATGCGACGACCCCGTCGTTTGCTGCCGCTCACGCGAGCGGACCGCCGCAGAAGGATCCCACCGACGTTCTCTTCGTCTTCGAGCACGACCTGCCATTCCCCGTCGAAGAGCTGGTGGGGCTCTCCCCCGACGAACGCATCGCGCTCGTCGTCGATCGCGTCGTGGCGTCGGGGGCCATGCCCGCCGCCGTGGCGGAGTCGTACGTGCGGCGGCTGGTGCGGGTCGCCTCGGCCCATCTGGCCATCCAGGACGACTACGTGATGCGCCCTTATGCAGGGCTTCTCTCCCTCGTCCGCGTGCCGCACGCGGAGGTGGACGATGGGGGCGACGCTTCGCTGGGCTGGCACGAGGTCGCGGGCGGTGGGCTCGACATCGCGCTCATGCCCGGAGATCACCTGGGCATGGTGCAGGAGCCGCAAGTTGCCGCGCTGGCCGAGCGACTGCGGAAGATCCTCGCGGGAGGCCGCCCATGAAGTGGTGGCTGAAGGCGCTCGCCGGGATTGCGACCGTCGGCGTTCTCTCGGTCTCGGGTGGCACCTGGTACGTGGCGCGCTCGCTCCCGCGCATCGACGGCGAGGTGACCCTCGCGGGCATTTCGGCGCCCGTCGAGATCGTGCGCGATGCGAGCGCCGTCCCGCACATTTACGCCGCCACCGAGCGCGACGCCTATTTCGGACTCGGGTACGCGCACGCCCAGGACCGACTCTGGCAAATGGAGCTCGGTCGCCGCCTCGGTTCGGGAACGCTGTCCGAGATCCTCGGGGCCGCGGCCGTCGAGCAAGACCGCGCCGTTCGGACCATGGGCCTGCGGCACGTGGCCGAGGAGAACCTGCGTGTGCTCGACGCCGACGCGCGGGGGCTTCTGGACGGCTACGTCGCGGGGGTGAATGCCCTCCTCGAGGAAAAGCGGCCGCTGCCCCCCGAGTTCCTCCTTCTGCGCGCCGAGCCAAGCCCGTGGACGGCGGTGGATTCGCTCGTCTGGCTCCGTGTGATGGCCACGACCCTCGCTGGCAATCTCGATCAAGAGATGCAGCGCCTCGCATTGCGCGCGAAATTGTCACCGAAACAGATCACCGAACTCTTCGCCCCGTCCCCGGACGATGCCCTGCCGCCCTTGCCCGACTCGCGCGCGCTTTACGGCCAAATCGACACGCAGGCGCGCGACGTATTGGCCAAAATGCCGCGCAAGGCCGCGGGATCCGTGGGGTCGAACAACTGGGTCGTGGACGGACGCCGAACCGAGACGGGCAAACCGCTGCTGGCCAACGACCCGCACCTCCAGCTGACGGCGCCCGCCGTTTGGTACTTTGCCCATTTGAGCGCGCCCGGCCTGAACGTGATTGGCGCCACATTTCCGGGCGTTCCCGGGGTCATTCTGGGGCGAAACGATCGCGTGGCGTGGGCCTTCACCAACACCATCTCGGACACCCAGGACTTCTTCGTGGAGAAGCCCGCGCCCGACGACCCCGGATCGTACCTGACGCCCTCCGGCCGGGCGCAATTCGAAGTTCGCGACGAGGTGATTCGCATCAAGGATGCACCGGACGAAACGCTGCACGTCCGCTCCACCCGCCACGGGCCCATCGTGTCCGAACTCAAGGGAATGACGCGGCCCGTTCCCGATATGCCGCAGGGCTACCTGATGGCACTTCGCTCCGTGATCCTGGAGCACGACGATCGCAGCCTCGAGTTTCCGCTTCGGGCTGCCCACGCGAAGAACGCCGACGAATTCCTCGCGGCCACGAAAAGCTTTCATTCGCCCCAACAGAACATCGTCTACGCCGACACCGACGGTGCCATTGCATTCATCGCCGCCGGGCGCGTTCCCCGGCGTGGCCTCGAGGACGACGTCAAGGGTCGCATTCCCGTGCCCGGTTGGGTGGACCGCTACGATTGGAACGGTTTCATTCCTTGGGAGGAATTGCCCCAAGTTCGAAATCCCGAATCGGGAAAGATTGTCACGGCCAATCAAAAGATCACGCCCCCGGGATATCCGTATTCCGTTTCCACGGATTGGATCCGGCCGTATCGCTCGGAGCGCATTTCCGCATTGCTGGACGCCACGCCGAAGCACGCGCCGGCGAGCTTCGAAAAGATTCAGCTCGATCTTCACAGCGGTGCGGCGGTGGCGTTGCTCCCGCACCTGCTCGAGCTCGGACGCACGGCGGGACGCGATGGCGATGAAAAAGCCATTTTCGAGCGCCTGCGCGGCTGGAACGGTGACATGGTCGGCCACTCGTTCGAACCTTTGGTCTTTGCCGCGTGGGTTCGAGAGCTCGATCGCGCGATCTACGAGGACGAGGTGGGCGATCTTTTTCCCATGGTCTGGGCGGAGCGTATCGATTTTCTCGACCACGTACTTACCAATGCCGACGGTCAGGGGCGATGGTGCGACGACGTTCGCACCCCTTCTCCGGAGTCGTGCCAGGATGCCGTCGAAACCGCCTATCGCAAGGCCATTGCCTACTTGAAGACGGAATTCGGTGCAGGCTACGAGCATTGGACGTGGGGCGCCGCGCATCCTTCGCACTCCGCCCATATCGTGCTCGGGCAGGTTCCGCTGCTCGGCCGGTGGTTCAACGTCGACGTGCCCGGGGTGGGGGACAATGAAACGGTGAACGTCGGTGGCTATGCCGTGGATGCCACCGAGCAGCCGTTCTCGAGCGGGGTCGGGCCGGGCTTCCGTGCCGTCTACGATCTGGCCGACCTCGAGAAATCCGTATTCGTGCTCAGCACGGGGCAGTCGGGCCACCCGCTGTCATCCCACTATCGCGATCTCAACGCCCTCTGGTCGCGCGGCGATTACGTGCCGCTGAGCACGGGGCGCGCGTCGGCCGACGCGGGGAGCATCGGCCATTTGCGCCTTCGTCCGCGCTGAACTCACCCAGGAGACCTTCCGTGAACCTGCTCCGTTCGATGTTTCGCCAAAGCCGCCGTACCATCGTGTTGGTTCTGGCGTTCAGCATCGCGAGCTCCGGGCTCAGCGTTCTGACCATCGCTTTCATCAACGAGCGGCTTCTGAGGACGCCGCCCTCCCTCGGGCCCGCGCTCTTGCACTATGCGGGGCTGCTGCTCGCGTTGTTCGCCTTCACCGTGGCGGCCCACGCCACCATGGTGCGCCTCGCCCAGCGATCCATGTACGAACTGCGACGCACGCTGGTGAAACGCGTGCTCGACACCGACATCGAGCGCCTGGAAGCCCTGGGTTCGGCGCGCATATTGGCCAGTTTGAGCAGCGACACGGGGCATATCACCACCGCCCTGATTGCATTTCCCGCGGCCGCGTACGGCGCAACGCTCAGCATTTGCGGTTTCGGCTATTTGGCTTGGCTCTCGCCGCGGCTGTTTCTCGCCACCGCCGCATGGATCGCGTTGGTGGCGGCGGTGAGCGTCGCCGTCCTGACCCGCACCTACCGGCACGCGCGGGCCATGCGCGAATCGGAGGACGGGCTCTATGCCGATTACCAAGCGGTCATCGAGGGCCGCAAGGAGCTCGCCCTGAACCGGGAGCGCGCCCGCTTCGTTTACGAGCACGAGTTCGAGCCGAATGCCCTGCGCAACCGCGAGCAAACCACGCGCGCGAGCATCCTCAATGGCTTCAACGACGCGTGGATCAATGCCATGGTTCTCGGCGCCATTGGCCTATCGTTCTTCTTGGCACACGGTTTTGCCTGGGCGAGCACCGGTGTCGCGGCCACGTATGCGCTCACCATTCTGTTTTTGCGCGGCCCCCTCACGGATGTCGCCCATACGATTCCCGTCCTGGTGAATGCCGGCGTCTCGCTCGACAAGGTGAATGCCCTGGAGCTCGCCGAGTACCAACCGGCGTTCGAGCCCGCCGGTGTGGCGCTCCCACGGGATTGGACCGCGCTGTCTTTGGAGGCGCTCACCTTCCGCTACCCGGGTGCCGGCGAAGGCTTCCACGTGGGCCCCATCGACTTGACCTTGCGGCGGGGCGAAGTCGTGTTTCTCGTGGGCGGGAACGGCAGCGGCAAGTCGACCATCGCGCGCCTTCTCACCGGCTTGTACCGGCCGCGCAGCGGGCGAATTCGCATCGACGGGAAGGTCATCCGCGATACCGAAATGCCTTCGTTCCGCGGGCTCTTCGCCAGCGTCTTTTCCGACTTTCATCTATTTCGCCAGGTGCTCGGGCCGGGCGGTGCGAACGCGGACGAATCGGAAATTCTCGAGTGGCTCGATACTTTGGACATGACCCACAAAGTGAGCCTCGAACGCGGCGCCCTGTCCGATACGCGCTTTTCCTTCGGGCAGCGCAAACGCCTCGCGCTGCTGCTGGCCGTCATGGAAGATCGCCCCATTCTCGTGTTGGACGAGTGGGCGGCCGATCAGGACCCTGTTTTCCGGCGCATCTTCTACACGGAGTTGCTACCGGTCTTCAAAGCTGCGGGTAAAACCGTATTTGCCATTACCCACGACGAGCACTATTTCCACTTGGCCGATCGTGTTCTCAAGGCGGATGGCGGGCAATTGTTCGAATACCGGACCCGGCACGAATCGGCATTGCGGCCGAAAGAGGTGACCTTACGATGAATGCAGGTTCTTCCACCTTGTCCGAATGGCAAGGCGTGACGACACGCGCGGTGGAGGCAGGGGAGAGGCCGTACCCCAGCGGCGAGACTTTCTTGCCGGTGGTCATCGAGGCCAAGCGCTTTCGGGATGTCCGAACCTTGCGCGAATTCCTCGTGACCCATTCGCGCGCGCTCAAGGAAACGATGTACGAGCACGGCGCGATCCTCCTGCGCGGATTCGATGTGCAACGCGACGAGGATTTCGAGGGCATCGTGACGAGCTTCGATGCCGCACAGCCGATGTGCGGATACTTCATGAGCGAGGCAGGCCGCGACAAGATTGCGGGCACCCGCGCGGTCTTCAATACGAATTCATTTTACAAGACCGGGGGCGGGCTCCACCTCGGTGGGTTCCATAGTGAGAATTTCTATTCGACCGATGTTCCTGCCGTTCAGAGCTTTTGGTGCAAAGAGCCGCCCTCCCTCGGCGGGGAAACGGCCCTCGTGCAGAGTACACATATGTATGCTGAGCTGCCGGACGCGCTGAAAAGGAAACTGGAAGGGGAGAGGGTCCTTGCGGGAACCCTGCCGCTGTCGATCATTGCGGGCCGCTATCAATTGCCCGTGGACACCGTGAAAGCGTTTTGCCTCGAGGCCGGCCTGGAGATGACGGGCGACTCGGTGCTCGTTCACAAGCCTGCGGTCTACAAGCATTCGCACACCGGGCGGCTGGCCCTGCAGATCAATTTTTCCTCGGAGATCAAAGGCCTCGACGCGGCGCTTCGCCGGTTGATTGCACCGAGCTACCGCGGACTTCAATGGGCGCTGCCTCGGCTCGGCTGGCGTTACCCTGCGGTGGCCGCGCTGTTGCCGGCGCTCGATTCGTGGCGCTTGGCGCTCCAGGTGCTCGTGGGCGGTGTGGCCGCGGTGGCCTCGCGCATGTTCGGCAAGCGAGCGACCGCGAACGGTCTCGCCCCTTCGTCGGGGCGCATTGCCGAGCGCCTCACGCCGGAGGACGTCGAGACGCTTGCCGCCGCGATTTGGCGGCACACCTCGGTTTTTACGTGGAAGAAGGACGATGTCCTCATCTTCGACAATTTGCAATTGTTGCACGCGGGCATGCCCGGGCGCGGCCGCCGCGAGATCCGCGTGATGATGTGCGACCCGATCCGGATGGACTTGCCGCTGGCCTCGGGGCTCTTCGAGGCGCCAAAAACGAACCCCGCGTACGAATCGATGGGCACCCGCCTGGAGCGCCTGGCGGAAGCTTCTCCTGCGCAGTGACTATTTTGAAGTGGGGAACCTCCGCTTTTGGAGAGGGACCCTTAATCTGAGATCAGATTCGGAATCGGATTCTGATTCGGAATCGGAATCGGAATCGGAATCGGAATCGGAATCGGAATCAGATTCGGATTCGGAATCAGAATGCCTAAAGCTCGAAACCCGAGTCTGAGGAGGATGATTACTTGGCGGTGCGGCGCCGGTCGAGGCGCGCTTCGACGATGCCCGTGGGCGGATCGCCCTCGGGCAGCTCGCGGTGCACGTGGATCGCGGGGGTGACGGTGGCGTCGCGTCCGCGGGCGAAGCTCTGTTCGCGCACGATGATGCGGTAGGCCTTGTCGAGGCGCAGCGCGCGCTCGGGGCTCGGGAGAAGGAGCACGCTCACGTCGGCGCTCGCCCGCGCGGCCATGGTCGGTTCGAGCTGGCCCTTGGCGTCGAAAAAGCGTGAGAGCACTTCATCGTTGGCGCGAAGCTCGTCGCCGGCGCCATTCCACTCCAGGTACGTGGTGTATTCGCCGCGGCCATCGGCGCGCGTGGGCTCGGGCAGCCCATCGAGTCCGCGCTGCGTGGGGTGGAACCAACCGCCCTGAAAGCTCGACGCGGGGAGTTTGCGTCCGAACGAGATGACGCTGTCGTCGGTCACACCGAGCCCCGAATGGCAGCCGATGCAGAAGGCGTGTTCCTCGAGGGTCTGCGGGCGAAGCGCACCGCTGGCATCTTCGATGAAGCCTTGCATGCGCCACCCGGCGCCGTTGCCGATTCCGTGCTCGCCATCCGCCACCATCGCGCGCGTCTTGTTCGGTGATTGCGTCTTTTCCGCCGCCTCGGCGGCGGCTTGCTGCTCGAATTCGCCGTAGGTCACCCAGCGGCGTTTCACCATGTAGCGCAGCTCTTTCATGCGCGGAGCCATGCGCACGCGGCCATTGTCGACATCGAGGTAGCGCAGCGAATGCGCTATCTCCGTCCCCTCGGGGAACAAGCCGGCCGCGAGGCGCGCCTTGCCTTCGACCTGCAACACCGCCGCGCGCCCAACCCAGCTCATTCCTCCGCCACCCGGCCTCCAGCGATAACGCACTACCCGCGCCTCGCCGAGGACGCCATCTCCGTCCAAATCGCGCTCGAGGACACGCTCGTCCGCTGGCGAAATAGGCACGTCACGCCGCGCGATCAAAGCCTCCAAGATCGCGAGATTGAGCGCATAAATTCCTCGATCGAAGCGCCCTTCGCGATTCTGGCGAAATGCCTCGGGCAACCGGATCAAGGCATCGCCAAAGGAGCCATTCGTGGGCCAAAAGCTACCCGGTAATGGGTAATACGCATAGGCGCGCCAACCCGTGTATCGACCGTCGGCCGCGCGATCGAACCCTTCGTCGTCGAAATGGAACGCAAGGTCGTACACCTTGTTGCGGTAGTTGTTCTCGCGCACGTAATCCGTGATCGATTCGTCGGATATCGCAGCAACGGCCGCCGTGCGATCGACGAAGAGATTCGTCCACGGATTCGCCCGCGACGCGGGGCCGAACTCGTAAGCGAGCTGCAACGACCCATCGGCCACGTAATTCGGGGGCGCCGAATCCGCATGGCAGGTGAAACACGGATTGTGAACGCGCCCGCTTTCGTCTTTGGTTTTCGTGTAGCACTGCGGCGGCACGTACGGCGTACCATTCGGAGCCGTTTCCGCGACGGCTTGCGCGCGTGGCGACTCGCGGCAACCCGCGATCGCACCCACGACGACGGCGAAACTCAGCGCGCAAGCCGTGCGAACCATGATTACTGCAGCACCGGGAAGGGGCCGACGACGCCGATCCAGCTTGCCGTTCCCGTCGCCTCGGTGTCCTTGGCGTGGGACGAGTCGCTTTCACCATAGGGGTGCTGAACCGACGTAATCAGGTATCCGTGATTGCCAAGTTTCGGCACCCAATACGGCGAGGTTACCTCGGAGCCGTACGGTGTGGTGAGCACGCGGGTCAGCTTCCCCGAAGGCACGTGGTAGGCCCAGAGTGCGTCGTTCTGATGGCGCCCCGTGTCCTCGCCAATCATCAGCACCTTGTAGCCGGGCAGGTACGTCACATTGTCCGGGCTGGCAAGCCCGCTCACCGCGCACGTATTGCCCGCGTAGGCGCTGCTCGCAGGATACGCCGTTTCCGAGCCCGCAATCAGCGGATACCAATTCAGCGCCGCATAATCGGTTACCTTGGCTCCGTTGGAATCGACCCAAGGCCCCACGTCGAGGGCGAACACCCCGCCGCAGCGGTTCGCTGCCACGTTGATATGATTGTCACCGCCCGACTGCGTGCCCATCGATGCCGTGATGTCGCTCAATCCAATGTAGAGGCGATTCGTATCCGGATCGTACGTGAGCCCTTCTTCCTTGGTGAGCTCCGCGGTCGCACCCTTGATCACGGCGTAACGCCGCGTTTCGAGCCGTGAAGCCGCCAGCTCTTTACCGGGTTTGAGCTTCAAGCACTCCAGGTTCTCGTTGTCCCCATTGGCGCGTACCAGCGTATAGCCATCGGCGCACGTGTTGCCCGTTTGGACGTCGGCCGCGTCGAAGATATCTTGAAACTTGATACGCGGCCCGCCCGCCGGGTGAATCAACGCGCTGATCTCCGCATCCGTCGCATGCCCCAAAGGAACCCATTCGATGTCCGCCTGGAAAGTGCCGCCGGCCGGCGCCGTCTGGTACACGCGCATCGCATACAGATTTCCCGCACCCAGATCGCCCGCCGCGTCGGCGACGAACATCAGCAACGTGCCATTGGTGACGTCGTCGGTGAGAAACACCGTTTTCTTGTCCGGCATCACGTAGGCAAGCTCCATCCCGAGCCGGCCCATCGCATAATGCTTTTTCACGGCCGGCGTGCCGTTCGCATCGAGGGCCACTTCGACCGCGTATCCGTGGAAGTACGCCGAATATGCCGATTGAAAGGCGCTCACGTTCGCATCGGGGGCGCCATCGCCATTGGCGTCCGTGAAGTCGAGGCCCAGGTAACGGCCCATCAGCTTGATTTCGCCCCAGCGCCCGGTCTTTCCCAGCGCCTCCCACGTGGCGGCCGCATCCACCGGCCGCGCATCGACCTGGGCTTCCTCGCCCGAAAGATGCGTGCCCCACGGCGTGATGGAGCCGGCGCACGAGCGATAGAGCCCATCGATCGACGACAGATCGATGGCTTTGGTCGCCGTCGCACTCAGGGCGCCCGTGTCGGCCTGCGTCAACTTGGTGACGTACAGCGCGGCGGGGTAGGACTCGAAGGAGTGCACCAGGAACTTGTTGCCCCCGACGTCCAGAAGCGAAGAAAAGTCGTTTTGATTGCTGATCATCGGCTCGCCGCCATCGTCCTTCAGGAGCGTGCCGTCCTTGGCGAGTTGCGCGCCGGCGCATGTCGAAGGGCTCGCTACGAGGTCGCACTTCTTGTCGGGGCGCGACGGATCTTGGCCCGAACGCAGAATGGGCTGATAGCCAATCGGGACTTCCTTCCCATCGACATTGGCCTTGCCCGACGCTCGCACCTGATTTTTCTCGAGGTTCGTGCGCGGAAAACCCACGTCGCCGAAAGAAAGCCAACGCGCCGCGTTCGCGGGCGGAGCCTGGGGCGCGTCATTGCCATTGGCTCCGTCCTTTCCATTGTTTCCATTCCCACCCGATGCACCATTGGCACCGTCATCGCCCGAGCACCCAAATGCAAGCACGAGAAACGAACCGGTCAACAGACCGACCGTCGTTCGAAAGATTGGCATCATCGAAGAGCCTCCGGGCCGCGGACGGTGCAGAAACTCGATGACGACTGTACGAGCGTTCGGAAACGAATGGGTGACATTGCTGGGCGAGGCGTTTGCCCAATGCGTCATGCCATGTACGCGGTCCGACCGGCCGTGGGGCCGTGGCCAACGCTCGGACACGACGATTCATCAATCGACGATACGTTACGGGCCATAAAGCCAATGTAGATGTGTCATTGATATGTTTTCTTCGTGAGCGCATTTCCACGCCGTGCTATTGGCAATTGAATCGCATCCGGATGAGCGATGGTTGCGGCCACCATGTGAGTGAGCTGCGAGCGTCCTTGCGGATTGGCGGTTTTCTCCTCCTCAATCACCCGCTCGGAAGCGAGGTACTCATGATCGCATATCGTCAGGTCGTTCGCGCCATGTCCATCGGTGTCATGGGCCTTTTGGCCCTTGGCTGCAGTGGGACGGATCTCACGGCTCCCGAAGAAGGTCCCACGGAAAATGTGCAATCGCCGATCATCAATGGATCGCCCGATGGGCACGATGCCATCGTGGGAACGTACACCGGCAGCTCTTTGTGCACCGGGACAATCGTCTCCACCAAGGGCACCACCGGTTATGTTCTCACCGCGGCGCATTGTTGTGAATCGGACTCTCCGCCAAAGCAAGTACGCATCGGCGCCGATTTCCGTGCGGCCAAAGCTTACACGGTCAAGAGCTACCTCGCGCACGCGTCATACACCGGAAATCCGGGCAGTTCTTACGACTTTTGCATGGTCTCGTTCAACGATGGCGATGGGAACATGCAGGTGATTCCTGCGCTCCCGCCGGAGTTGAACAACGTCAAAGTGGGCGACACACTCGACGCCGTCGGCTACGGCCGCACCGAAAACGAACCGCACGGTTCGTCGAACTTGGCACTGAAACGTCTCCACGTGACCTACAAGGTAAAGGGCATTGGAACGAGCGGCCTCGAGACGGATTTCGACTCGAGGCAGGGTGGTACGTGCGAGGGCGACAGCGGAGGACCGGATCTCGTTACCGTCGGCGGCAAGACGTACGTCTATGGCGTGCACTCCACGGTGGACACCTACGACTGCAACAACACGTCGACGAGCGGGGTCGTCTCCAAGGTGAGCCCTTGGATTCAGAACTTCATCAGCGCTAACTGACGAAAATACAAACTGCGGCCACAGGGTCGTTTGACCCACGAAGGTGCCAGGCTGCGGACATGAACGGGGATGAACCAACGTCGACTCGCGTCTTTTGGCGCCGCGGCATCCCTCATCGCCCTCATCGCAGCTGGCTGTGGCGGCAGCAATGATTCGGGCTTTGGCGACGGTAGCGGTAATGGTGGTAACGGTGGCAACGGAGGTGGTGGTGGCGGTACCGAGGAACATGGAAGCAGTGGTGGCGGCTTCGGTCACGGCGGACCCACGTCGGGCGACGGTGGCGGTGGTGGCGGCGGCGGGCAGCCCGATCCTCACTGCGCCGCCGCCGGCGCCGAGGGCAAGCTCACCGGCGTCAATCTCGTTTTCATGTTCGACCGGTCCGCAAGCATGGGATGGACGCAAACCGAGCCCCAGAGAGACATTCGTGACATCAAATGGCGTCCAGTCGTCGCCGCCACCCGATCGTTCTTCGGTGACGCGGCCTCGAGCGGCATGAACGCGTCGCTCGCGTTCTTTTCCGAAAAAAGCGGCGACCGCGGTCTTTGCGGCACCATATGGGATCCTCAGACCGGTGAGGTTATCGCCTCCGCAGAGGAATGCTGCGCGACCGAGACGTATTCGACCCCGGCGGTCTCCTTGCGCAAGCTGCCCAACGCCACCGATTTTGCGGGCGCACTCGATGCCACGAGCCCTGACGGGTCGACACCAACGCACGCGGCCCTTTTGGGAGCCATCGAGCAAGCCAAAGCTATTGCGTCGGATTCGGGGCATGCGAACGAAACCACGCTCATCGTGCTGGTGACCGACGGGATCCCTTCCGATGCCTGTACCCCGCAGAGCACCGTCGAGAATACCGCGGCCGTGGCGCAAGAGGCCCGACGTGCCGGCATCAAGACCTACGTCATCGGGGTGCAAAGCACCGACACTCCCAGCCTGGATAGCCTCAACCAAATCGCCAACAGCGGCGGTACTGGAAAGGCCATCATGGTCGACGTCGACAACCCCGAGAATACGAAACGCTCGTTCGGAGCGGCTCTCGCGAAAATCCGTGGACAGAGCATCTCCTGCAGCGTCGCAATTCCGCCTCCGCCGCCGGGAAAGACGTTCGACCTGAAGGCCGTCAACGTCGTCATCACGTCGAACGCAGGGGCGCAGACACTCACGTACAACGATACGTGCAACGGCGGGGAGGGGTGGCACTACGACAATACGTCGAATCCCAAGATCATCGAATTATGCCCGTCCACGTGCGGCGCACTGAAGAGCACCGCGGGCGCACACATCGATGTTCAATTCGGATGCGCCACCAAGGGCGAAGTCATCATTCATTGAGCGTTGCGCGGCGCCCCGGAAGCCGATGCCGCGGGCGCCTCTTCTTCGGGCATCACCACGCCGATGTGTTGCGGTACCTTCGGAATGGGAGCGGGCTTGGGCGCCGCCTTGGGAACGGGGGGCGGTGATGCTGCGGCCTGCACGTACCCTTGG
Organism: Sorangiineae bacterium MSr12523; assembly: GCA_037157775.1. Lineage (NCBI taxonomy): Bacteria > Pseudomonadati > Myxococcota > Myxococcia > Myxococcales > Pendulisporaceae > Pendulispora > Pendulispora brunnea. Next base: position 8,395,853 of record CP089982.1, on the reverse strand, counting down.
AGCGCTTCGGGGCGCAGGTTCGTGAGATCGGGCTGGGTCATTTCGCTGTAGAGCACCGCAATCGAAATACCCGCGAGCACACCGAGCGCCGCGCACGCCCCGCGCGAGCGCAGCACCGGATGCGACAGCGCGTCGGTGATGCCTCGCCAAATGCGCCCCAACGTCGGCGCACCGGCGCGCGCGCCAAGGGGCCCCGGCTCGCGCCGCACGGTGGGCATTTGCATGCGGTAGCGCGCCGGCGCCGTCATCGACTCGAGGTCGATGGGATGCACCAACGGCGGGGGCATGGGCATCTGCGCCGCCATGGGATGGGGAGGCAAAGCGGGCCCCATCGGAGGCGCGGGCAGTGACGACGGCGGTGGCGGCGGCAGATACGGGTGCGGGAGCGGGGTCGTATAACCCGCTTGCGCGGGCGGCGGACGTCGCGCGGGCCGCGGCGGGCCCACCAAGGTGATGCTTCCTCCGAACGACGGCGGCCTAGGGCTTCCGGGGGCCGGTGGCGGAAGCGGAATGGCGTTTCGAGCCATGTCCGGCGACGTCAGCGCAGGCAGCGGCGGAAGCGGCGGCCACGAGGGCCGCTCGCCGAGCTGCTGCCGCACCGCCTCCATCGGCAGCGGAATGGTCGCGTTTTCGTCGTCGCCGGGGTCGAGCAGGTCCTCGCTCGAATCGTCGATGACAATCGAGGGCGGCAGGGGGGACGGCGTGCGTGGGGCTGGCGGCGCCGAAACACGCGGAAGGGGCATGAGCCCTTTGCGGGCCGGCAGCGGCGGAACGCCTTTGCCTTGCACGAGCATCTTGCCCGACGACGTGGGATCGCCGCGGCCGTCCTGCGAATCCGGCGTCGTCGGCGCGGCGGCGGGCACCGAGTTCGGAGCCTGCCGCGGCCGGGGTGGTCTCGCGATGGGAACCGCCTTTCCGCCCAACTCGAGAAAGGCGGGTGCGGTTGTCTGGGTGACCTCGAGAGGGTCTTCAGGGATCGCTGTCGGACTCACGCAAACGCTTCAATGCAGCGATCGAGCCAGTCCCACGCCATCGCTTCAAGGGCTCACGTGTGGCGCCGTGTATGTGCTCTGCGCCGATCCCGCGCTTATTGAAACCGCTTTCCGCCGCGTTCATTGCCCTGATCCATGGATCATCGAACCGGGCTTCCGCGGCAGCGGCTATCCGACGGTCCGATGCGGAAATGGGCGGGAACCAGCTCTAGGGATGCTGTCCGAGCGTGGCGACGAAATGAATGCGCACGGGGTACTTCGGCGGCCCATCCAAATCCGGATCCTGGATCCCCGCAGCGACGATCCGGTCGAGCGTATCCATGCCGATGATGACTTGACCGAGCACGGTGTAATTTGGCGCGATGTTGGCGTGGGAATGCACGATGAAGAATTCACTCCCATTCGTGCCCGGCCCTTGGTTGCCCATCGCGACGGTGCCGCGCGGATAAGTCTCTTTGCCGGTCACCTCGTCGGGAAATTTGTACCCAGGGCCGCCTTCTTCCTGTCGATAAATATCCCCGCACTGCAGCACCCCGAGCCGCGGCGAGTTGGTGAGCCGAAAGCACTGCGTGTCGTTGTAGAACCAGCTGCGCGTGAGGTGCACGAAGTTGTGCACGCCACACGGCGCATTGGAGCGATCCATTCGGACCACGAACCAGCCATAATTGGTCCAAAAGCCGATATCGACGGTGCCCTTCGCGCGGGCTGACGCCGAGGGCACCGAAACGGGCTTTGCCGCCGGGTTTTCCGGTGTCGGTGTGAATTCGCACTGCGCTGCGGCACTTCCTGCAGCCTCGTCGTCGGCATCGGCTTGTGCGGATTCCGCGGCGGCATTGGTTGCGAATGTGGCGGGGAGGAGGAGCGCGGCGGCAGCGAGCGGCCTTAGGGATCGGAGCATGGGGGTACCCTACCAAATCCATTCCGTTTGACACGGAACGGTAACCGGTGTCATTCAATGGGGATCGCCCAACCGTCCTCCGGAGGATTGTCCCATGCGCAATGTCACCCGCAGCATCATCGTGGCCGCGGCCACGCTGGCATCGCTCGTATCGTGTGATTCGGAATCGCCGTCCCAATCGGATTCGTCCGACCTTGGCGTGAACGAGGACGCGCTCCTCGCGGAGGACTCGGGCGACGAGAGTGCGCTGGAGGATCAGGTCGCCAAGCTCTCGATTGGCGTTCATGTCGGCAACGTGGACGCGCGCGTGCGCGACCTTTTGGCGCGTATGACGCTAAAGGAAAAAATCGGCCAAATGACCCAGGCCGAACGATTGGCCTTCGAGCCATCGCGCGGCGGGGCAGTGACCGATATTCGCGATTACGGATTGGGCAGCATCTTCGCCGGCGGCTCGAGCACACCTGCCAGCAACACGCCGCTCGGCTGGCGAACGATGATCGACGACTTCCAGAAGCTCGCCACGAGCACGCGTTTGGGCATTCCCATGGTCTTCGGCATCGACGCCGTGCATGGCCACAACAAGTTGTATGGTGCAACCGTCTTTCCGCACAACATCGGTCTCGGCGCCACGCGCAATCCGCTGTTGGCCCGCCTGATCGGGCGCGCGACCGCCGAAGAAGTGGCCGCCACCGGCGTGCATTGGACCTTCAGCCCGTGTCTCTGCGTGGCACGCGACGAGCGCTGGGGCCGCACGTACGAAAGCTTTGGCGAGGAGCCGGAGATCGCCACGTCCCTTTCGAGCATCATCGACGGATACCAAACGATCCCCGGATGGCCCGGCAGCATTCTCGCCACGGCAAAGCATTACGTGGGCGACGGCGGTACGGCATTCGGCAGCAGCACCCATGGAACATATCTCTTGGATCAAGGCGACACGCGCTCGAGCGAGGCCGAATTGCGCGCCGTTCATTTGGAGCCATTCAAGGCGGCCATCGCGCGCGGTGTCTCCACGGTGATGACGTCGTTTTCGAGCTGGAATGGCGTGAAGCTGCACGGCCACAAATACTTGGTGACGGACGTTTTGAAGAAGGAGCTCGGCTTCAAGGGATTCGTCATTTCCGATTATGCAGGCATCGACCAAATCTCGCCGGACTATCCGACGGCGGTTCGCACGTCCATCAATGCCGGCGTGGACATGGTCATGGTCCCATTCGATTACAAACGATTCATCTCGACATTGGAGGCCGAAGTCACTGCCGGCAATGTTCCGGAATCGCGCATCGACGACGCCGTGTCGCGCGTTCTGCGCGAAAAGCTCCGTTTCGGGCTTTTCGAGCATCCCTTCTCCGACACCCGCTTCGAGCGCAGCTTCGGCGGCAAAGCGCACCGCGCGCTGGCCCGCAAGGCGGTGCGTGAGTCGCTGGTGCTCTTGAAGAACGACCAGCGCGTACTGCCGCTGCGGCGCCGGGTAACGAAGATTCTCGTGGCGGGCAGCAACGCCGACGATCTCGGCAATCAAACCGGTGGATGGACGCTGACCTGGCAAGGGGGCAGCGGCCGCAAGACCATCGGGACGACCATCCTCGAGGGCGTACGCGCGAGCGTGGATGCCGATAGCACCGTCGACTACGCCGCCGTTCCCACGGCCGAACAGGCCAATGCCGGCTACGACGTCGGCATCGTCGTCGTCGGCGAGACCCCCTACGCCGAGGGCGTCGGCGACCGCCGCGATCTGCCATTGAGCGCCGCGGATCAAAGCGCCGTCGACACGGTCTGCGCCGCCACGAAGTGCGTCGTCGTCGTCGTTTCCGGCCGCCCGCTGATCGTCACCGATCGCCTCCCGAAAATGGCGGCCTTGGTCGCCGCCTGGCTCCCCGGCACCGAGGGCCAAGGCGTCACCGACGTCCTCTTCGGGCGCGCGAACTTCTCGGGCAAATTGCCCATCTCATGGCCCAAATCCGCTAGCCAATTGCCGAGCCACCGCGGCGACGCCGGCTACGATCCGCTGTTCCCGTATGGCTTCGGTTTGAAATACTGAGCACGCGCCGCGCGGGGAGGGGGGGCCCTCACAGAAAGAAGGAAACCGCCAGGACGCCAGGATCGCCAACTGAACCAACGATAAATCCCCAAATAAGAGTCTATTGTTGGTTCACCTGGCGATCCTGGCGCCTCTCTTTTGGCGTCCTGGCGGTTTCTTCTTCTCTTCGTGACGCTGTTCGAGGATCGCGCTCGCTGATGCCAATTCATGTAGGCTGAGCAGGCCCCATGATCGACATCGGTGCGAATCTCGCCAACAAAGCTTTTCGCGGTGACCTCGAGGCCGTCCTCCGTCGTGCACGGCTGGCCGGTGTCACGACGATCGTGGCGACCGGGACGAGCGAATCTGTCAGTCGTGCTGCGTTGGAGATCGCTCGAGACAATGGGGCGTCGGCAGACGGACCGCGGGTCTTCGCGACGGCGGGGATACATCCGCACCACGCGAAGGATTTCTCGCGAGGCTCGCTGGATACGCTGCGCACCTTGGCAGGCAGCCCCGAGGTGCGCGCCATCGGTGAATGCGGACTCGATTTCGATCGCAATTTCTCACCGCGCGATGCGCAGCTTCGTTGCTTCGAGGCCCAACTCGAGTTGGCTGCGGATCTCGGCATGCCGGTGTTTCTGCACGAACGCGCCGCGGAGGACGACTTCAGCGCCGTCCTTGCGCGCTTTCGTCCACGCTTGACCCGGGCCGTCGTTCATTGTTTCACGGGATCGGCCGAGACGCTGGCGCGATACCTCGATCTCGATTTGCACATTGGAATCACAGGCTGGATCTGCGACGAGCGACGCGGCACCCACTTGGTCGATCTCGTCCGCCGCATTCCGCGGGATCGCATCATGATCGAAACGGATGCACCCTACATCCTTCCGCGCTCGATGCCACGTGCGGAAAGACCGCGCACGGGGAGAAATGAGCCGTGCTTCCTGCGCTGGGTTCTCGAGGCCGTGGCGAAAGCACGAAACGAATCGGAAACGGAGTTCGAGCGCGCTACGGTGGCCACGACGAAGGCGTTCTTCGACCTACCTGCGGACGACGTGAAGCCGCATTGAGGCCGGTGTGTTCTGCACGTAGGATGGATCGCCATGAAGGCGTTCGCGATCGATCGATACGGCGGTCCAGAGATGCTCTCCTTGCGCGATCTGCCGGAGCCGGAGCCCGGCCCGGGGGACCTCCTCGTCGAGATCCGAGCGGCGAGCGTGAACCCGGTCGACTTCAAGATCCGCAGCGGCGGCGTCAAAGTGCTCGTCAAGGATCGCTTTCCTCTCGTCCTCGGCAGTGACGTGAGTGGCGTTGTAATGCGCGTCGGCCCGGGGGTTACGCGCTTTGCGCCTGGCGACGAAGTCTTCGCCCGGCTTCGCAAAGATCGCATTGGCGGCTTCGCCGAGCGCGTGCTCGTCGACGAGGCGTTCGCGGTGAGGAAGCCCGCGAAGCTCACACACGCGGAGGCCGCGTCGATCCCGCTGGTCGGCCTGACGGCGTATCAAGCGCTCATCGAGATCGCCAAGCTCGAGAAGGGCCAACGGGTGCTGATTCATGCCGGCTCCGGCGGCGTCGGCACGTTCGCCATCCAGCTCGCGCGCCATCTCGGGGCCACCGTCGCGACGACGGCGAGCTCGAGAAACCGTGCCCTCGTCGAGGGGCTCGGCGCTTCCGAGGTCGTCGACTACAAGACGCAACGGTTCGAGGAGGTCGTGGCCCCATGCGATGTCGTCTTCGACACGCAAGGCGGTGAGACGCTCGAGCGGAGCTTCCGCATCGTGAAAGAAGGCGGTGCCGTCGTCACCGTCGGCGGTAAGCCCGACGCGAAGTTCGCGAAGGCGTGGGGCCTGAATCCCGTGATCGTGCTCGCACTCGGATTCCTGATGCGAAAGGTGACGCGTCTCGCCCGAGAGAGGCGGGCTACGTTCGAGTACCTCTTCATGCGCCCCGACGCCGAACAGCTCGCGCGGATTGCCGCCTTGCTCGACGATGGTGTCATCCGCCCCGTCGTGGACCGGACCTTCCCATTCGCGCAAACGAAGGAGGCACTCGCCTACGTCGAATCCGGGCGCGCCGTCGGCAAGGTCGTCGTCGAGATGACTTAATCGCCATCCGAGAATCAGCATCCAAGCCGGTGCCGGCGCTGTTTGGCTTCCTCCGCGCTCTTGGAGCGAAGTTTGCCGTTGCCCCAGCGATCGATCACGAAACGATAGGCCTCGCATGCGGCGGAGATCTCGCCGAGCTGCTCTCGGGCCATGCCCAGCCACAGGTGTGCTTGCACATTGAGAAATGGAAAATCGAGGCTATTGCAGGAGCGCGCGGAAGACTCGAGAAGTGGTGCGGCAGCCCTGGCGTCGCCGGCGAGGAGACGGATACGCCCTTCATAGCCATCCATCACGCCAATCAACCTTGCGAACTCGGACGAGGAGCGGACCGCCGGGTCGCCGTGGGGTTCGCGAGCGATGGCCTCCGTGGCTCCGATTCGCGGCCCGATGGCGGTGCCCCATCGCATGACCCAACGTTGGAAATCATTCAATCGGGTCCGATTGGCCTCTTCCCATTCGTCCATCGTTTTGTGCCAACCCGAGGGCGTGAGCGAGCCGTCCTCGAGCTGCGTGGCAATCAGCAATGGGTCGTAATAGCTCGTCCCGACGACCCTTCCCAATCCCTTGACCCATACATTCCGGCGCTGAAGAAAGCGCCGCGCAGCAAGGGATGCGTCGGTGCTGCGACCGAGCTCGAGGAGGAGGCCCGACGATACGACGGCCAGCCGCAAATGGGCATCGATGTCGGAGGTTGTCGCGGCAATATGCGCGAGCTGATCGACCGCATGCAGCGCGGTTTCGAATTCGCCCATCCATGCCGCGACCCTGACCCGTTCGGATAGGATCATCCATTCGCGCTTCTCGGCGGGGAGTCGATTCCATCGCTGGGTCAATGCCTCTTCGATCTCCGGGCGACTTGCCCCGACGGAGGCGAGATTGGTGGCAAAGTGCCAATATAGATTCGATTCTTGCACGCCCAAGCCGAGCTCGCGGCGCGATTCGGCCACCGACTCCTCGCATCGTCCCAGCCGCTTGAGCACGAGCATGCGGCCGTCGATGCAATCCGTGGATTGGGGAGAAGCTTCGAGGCATCGGTCGAGCGCACGAAGTTTCTCTTCCGTCCGCCCCATATAACCAAGAATGATCCCTTGGACCTGCCATGCTGCGGCGAACGTCGGGTCGATGAATGTCGCGCGGCGCTCCAATTCGAGCGCAGCCTCGTAGGCCGCGCGATCCGTGGCCGCGTAGCTTTTTCGAAGCCCCGCGCGCATGAGTAGCTCCGCATCGTGCGGATAACCGCGTACGGCGTCGTCGAGGATCCGAAGCGCCTCCTCGTGATTGGGCGCGCTCGGCCCCACGAGTGCGGTCCATGCATCGAGGACGAGCCGATCGCGCTCGCCGAGGCGGTCGCGAAGGGCGAGCGTACGCCGGAGGCGCTCGCGCGGATGCACCGGAGAGGCGCTCGTCTCGCCCGTGACGACCAGTTGAAGGTGCGCGGGCGCGCACGATGGATCCAGTTCGGTGGCTCGCTCGAAGAGGCGGCGCCCGTGCCCCTCACGGCTATCGTGGACCTCTTGCACGCCCTGTTCGTACAGCTCGGCGGCTTCCAGCGTGCATGCAGGATTGGGCGCTTCCAAAGAGGAGGGTGGTGGTCGTGGCGGTTTCGCGGCAAGCTGAAAGGGAGCGATGATCGCAAGCCCCGCCGCGAGCGCAATCCCGATGGCGAACGGTCGACGCCATCGGGCCGGCGCCGTCCCCGTCGAAAGCCCTAGACCGATGCGTGCACCGATTCGCGCGAGTTCGCGTTGGACCTCGTGCGCCGATGCGGGGCGCGCGTCGGGATCTTTGGCCAGCATGCGCGCAATCAGTGCATCGAGCGCCTTCGGCACGTCCGCGCGCAACTCAGAAACGCGCGGGGCCCGACCCAGGAGGACCTTGGCGATGACGGTCAGCGCGTCATCGCCTTCGAAGGGCTCTCGATTCGTAAGGCACCGAAAGAGAACGCAGCCGAGTGAAAAAAGATCCGCACGACCATCGAGTTTGCGGTCTCCGCTTGCCTGCTCCGGCGAGAGATATCCAATCGTGCCGAGGATGGTTCCCGACGTCGTCGAGTGGGTCGCGCGTTCGTCGCGTGCGACCCCGAAATCGGTGAGTTTGGCTTCGCCGGCACGACCGAAGGCGAGCAAAATATTGCTTGGCTTCACATCGCGATGGACGATGCCGCTGGCGTGAACGGCGGTCAGTGCACCGGCGAGACGATGTCCAAGAACGACGACCTCCCGGATATCCATTCCCGGTGGATTGCCAACGAGGCGCGCACCCAGACTCTCCCCCTCGATCCACTCCATGGCCAGGAAGGGCTCGCCCCGCTCGGAAAATCCGTGCCCCACGTAGCGCACGATGGCCGGATGATCGAGCCGTTCCAACGCACCCGCTTCCGCGACGAATCTTCGGACGGCATCCGGATCGGCATCGACCCCACGCAAAACCTTGAGGGCCACCAAGCGACCCCCTTTGCGATCGATCGCACGATAGACGATCCCCGCCGCACCTTGCCCTGCCTCGAGCTCAATCGCATATCGCCCGGCGAACACATCGCCAGCACGCAAGGCCGCCGTCCGATTGCCCAAAAGCATCCTGCTGCTCGCCCGAAAAATGCCATCGTAACACGGCCGCCTCGCCGCGCAGCTTGGATCGCCGACCTAGCGTTCACCGGATGTCACGCGCCTCCCGCTTGGCGCGTTGAGCGCAGTCGGTGTTATGCGAATACGCGCATCCCCAGACGAGAGGTATTGCTTTTTTGCCGTCAGGATTTGCGAAAATTCAATCTTCGTTGCGTCGGAGCAAAATGTAGATTCCTGCCATGGAACACGAGCGACCTTCTCTACATGTCGTTTTGGGGGCGGGGCAGATTGGGTCGCGATTACCGCGGCTGCTGCTGGCCCGTGGTCATCGTGTGCGCACGGTTCGGAAGGGGGGACGCGGAGACGCTGCCCCGGTGACGGCGAACCACGAATGGCTCGAGGGTGATATGGCCGATCTCGACTTCGCCGAAAGGGCTACCCGAGGCGCCGCCGTCGTGTACGACTGCATGAATCCGCCGTATCACCAGTGGCCGGAGCACCTGGTTGCGATGGGGCGTGGCGCACTTCATGGCGCAGCGAAGGCCGGTGCGAAGCTGGTCGCGCTCGATTGCCTCTACATGTACGGGCGTCCGTCGGGGCCCATGAGCGAGCTCTCCCCCTACGCGCCGTGCAGCAAGAAAGGCACGCTGCGCGTCGAGCTGTCCGAGCTGCGGCTCGGAGCGCACGGACGCGGCGACGTGAGGGTGGCCATCGCACGCGCGAGCGACTTCTTCGGGGAAAATCTGCCCTATTCGACATTCAACGAGCGATTCTTCGACAGGATCTTGGCCGGCACCCCGGGCGAGTGCATGGGCGATCCCGAGATGCCGCACTCGTACACCTATGCGAACGACGTAGCGCGGGCGCTGGTCCTGCTCGGCGAACACGACGAAGCCATGGGCCAGGTTTGGCACATCCCCACGAATCCTGCGGAAAGCTCGCGTCTGCTCACACGCCGCATGGGCCGCGCACTCGGCCTCGACGCCGACATGGTCGGTATTCCAAGAATGGCGCTGCGCGCGATGGGAACGTGGAACCCGTTCGTGCGCGAGCTCGTCGAGATGACCTACCAATGGGAGGTCCCCTTCGAAATCGACGACTCGCGCTTTCGTTCGACGTTTCGCTTCGAGCCGACGCCCATCGACGAGGCGGTTGCCAACATTGCAGCGTGGGTTAAGTCCTCTCCACCTTGGAAAACCCGCCCATGGTGAAATCCGGTTTCGATTGGAGGAACACGCGGATGGCCGATGGGGGCGCGGCGGGGCGGGGGAGGCGATTGGGGAAGGCGCGGAGTGGGGTGGTGGTGGCCAGCGTGTACGAGGCCCAGTCGCCGCGCGAAAAAGCATAAGGGGCGAACGTCGCAAATCGGCCGGCGAAGGACAATGTGCCGCGGGCGTCGTATTGCGGCAGAAGCTCCACGAGCTCGGTATCGTCCTCGGCCTCGCCGTTCCATTCTTTACGAAGCTCGTCGAATTGCTTTTCGGCGCGTGCGCGGGCCTTGCGTAATGCCGCCACGGGAACGCTTCCAAGGTCCATCGGCTTGGCATCATTGGCAATATCGAGAACACCGGCCGCGCTGAAGGCATGCCCGTGGGCACCGCAGCTATCGACCCACGTGCTTTCACGCACGAAGAGGTACGAATCCACGGAACCCGTGAGGGTCACCTCGAAGCTGAAATCGTTCGCGCCCGCCACGAGATCGCCCTCGGCGGCGTCGTCCAGGCGCAATTGCGATACCACTTTTCGCGTGCCCGAGGACAAATCCACGAGCTCCGCTTGATCCACCGTGCGCGTCGGATTCCGCGCAATGTCCTCTTGCTCCGCCTGCCAGGCTTCTTGCGAAGCCTTCACCTGCTCGGCGGGGACGCCATCGGCATCATCGAATTTCACCCGGCACGCACGCCGCGCAACCTCCACCCGACGAACCGCCCAGCGATGCAAATGCCCATTGGCTGCAACCACGGTCGCAGGGACGTCCGCCACCACCGAGCCGTCCGTCGTGATCGCGTACGTCCTCGGGGCACTTCCGCGGCCGCGACCCCAAACGAGGTACGTCGCGCGCGCGAGCCCCGCGCGGGACGGTGCATCGATGGGGTCGACCTCGGCGTCGCTTTCCAACGCGGCGTTCGGAGGCTCCGCGGGCGACGGCTTTGCGGAAGCCCTGGCATCCTCGGCGCGTGGAAACGATGAGGGCTCCGACGAGCTCTCCGTCGTCGAGGAGCAGCCCAGAAGTCCCATCAGGGAGAGAGAAACCATCGCGAATGTCTGGCGCATGCGAAGTCGCAGAGCACCGCACATGCCGCACCCAAACCTGCGGAAATTCCGCCGTTTCCGCTGCAGTGGTGCGTCCGCCCATCCACGGGCCGCGGTCTTGCGGACGCGCATATCGACGCATCGTGTCACGACCCATGCGTATGCGCGTTATTGCATGTTTCGGAACAAACGGGCTTGCACTTTCCGCGTCACGATGCATGATGACGCGCGTTATGAACCGAATCGCTATCGAACCAGGCTTAACCGAAGCCTTCCACGCTCATCCGGGCACCCTTTCTCAGCTCTTGCGCTCGCTTCGCGCCAAGCTCGCCCAGCTCGGAACCCGGAACTACCCGCCGGACCTGTACATGTCGCTCGGGCCCATCGGCCGCGGGCGCCGCGCCCAGGGCGCCGGCTTCAAGCACCTGCACTGATCCCCTTCGCGCGAAACGCGTCTCGGTGGCGCGCGAGCCATAGGTCGAGGCTTTGAAGGGCAGGATTGAGCCCTCGTGTGACCTCCACGTCGCGTGCGCGTCGGAACTCGTCGTTGAACATCGCGCTGAACGCGAACGAACTCGCGAGATCCTCGCCACCCGGAAAACCGGTTTTTGCCTCGAGGTCCGCCCAGAAGGGCCGCGTCTCTCGACGGTACACGGCATCCGGCACGGCATCGTAGCGAACAGGTTCGCCCAGGCTCCGCGTGAGCGCTGCAGCCATGGCGTGCCCCGACGTATGTTCGCCCGCCACGCCCACCGTCTTACCGACGAGGGCGTCGCCCCGGGCGAACACACCGAGTGCCGAGCGGCCGATGTCTTCGAGCGCGATCCCCGGCAGCACCTGCTCGCCGAGCGGAAGCTGCACGGACAGCCCGCGCGCATCGCGGCGCAGCGCTCGACCCGGCTGCAGGAAATTCTCCCAATAGAACGACGTCAAAAGAAACGTCGTCGGCACACCGGCCTCGCGAAAGGCTGCGTCGGCCTCGCCCTTCGCGTCGGTGTGCGGCACCTTGTACTTCTTCATCAATGTAGGCAGGCGCTCATCGCTTAGCGGAACCCAGCGTCGCACGTCCTCCAAGGTCGACCAGATCGCATGCGCGACGCCCGCAGAGCGTGCCGCGAACGCCATGTTGGCACCCTGCGCCGTTTCCCGTTCCGGCGAGACGTGCTCCCAGAAGTTCGTCACGCAGAACGCGCCGTGTGCGCCGGAAAATGCCCGTTCCAAGCTTGCGCGATCGTCGGTGTTGGCCGCCACGACCTCCGCGCCGCGCCGAGCGAGTTCCCGGGCCGCCTCCGAATCGGGATTGCGTGTGATGGCGCGCAGGCGGAAGCGCTGCTCGGGATCGTCGAGAATCGCACGTGCGAGCCCCCCACCTTGGCCGCCCGTTGCTCCGATGACTGCAATCAGTTTCGCGTTGGACATGCGCGAAGGATGGGGCACATTCTCGGATTGCATTAGTCACCGCGATAGCTAATTACTTTTGCTCGTCATGCAAAAGTCGACCTTTGCGGATTTGGACCTGAACGACGCGCACTTCTTCACCGAGGTGGTCCGGCGCGGAAGCTTCTCCGCCGTGGCGCGCGCCGCCAATCTCCCCGTGTCGACCGTCAGCCGGCACGTCGCCCGGCTCGAAGGGCGCCTCGGTGTCGTGCTGCTTGCCCGCACCACGCGCCGCGTTTCGCTTACCGACGCGGGGCGCATGTACCACGAGCACGCAGCCCGCGCGATCGACGAACTCGAAACCGCGCAGCGCCTCGTTCACGATCTGGGCAGCAGCCCCAAGGGCCGCGTGCGCATCACCGCACCGCTGGGCATCGTGCGGCGGGTGTGGCCAGCCTTGGCGGAGTTCCTGGCGACCTATCCGGACATGGCCGTCGACGTCGAGGCCAACGATCGCATGGTCGACTTGGTCGAGGGCGGCTTCGATCTGGCGATACGCACCGGTCCTCTGGTCGACTCGTCCCTCGTCGCGCGCAAACTCTACGAGGGCGCCTACGGCCTCTTCGCAAGCCGCACCTACCTCGCGCGCCGGGGCACGCCGCGCCGCGCGCAGGATCTCGCCGAGCACGCGTGCATCATCGTGCCCAAGCGCGGCAACGAGCGCGTGACCTGGTCGTTGACCGAGGGCAAGAAAACCGTGCGCATCTCCGTGCGTGGACGGGTCAGCGTGAGCGAATTGAGCTTGGCCTACCTCGCCGCGCTCGACGGCCACGGCATCGTGCAATTGCCTACGAGCTTCGTTGCCGGCGAAGGAGCGTCGCGCCGGAAGCTCGTTCGCGTGCTCCCGAACATCGATGCCGGCCGCGTGCCCGTCTGGCTCGTTCATCCCTCGAGCCGCGTTCTACCCGCAGGCGTTCGCGCCTTGGTCGAGCACCTCGTGGCCCGCAGCCCGACGTTGTTCGCCCGCTAAGCTTTGTCGTTCGGGCAGCTCGACGACGCCGTCACGATGTGCTCGCAGAAGAGCCTCACACGCTGGGGCGTGTGGCGCGAGGCCGGATACACCAATTGCAATGGGTCGCCCGCCACCACGCAATCGGGAAGCACGCGCGTCAAACCTTGCATCGACGGATCCCGCGACAGGTGCACCGGCAAGAGCCCGAGGCCCGCATCTTCGAGCATCATGGCCACGAGCAGCGTGAGCGTGTCGACGCGGAGGGAGCCCGAGACGTTCACCGTCTGCGTCTCCTTGCCGCGCACGAGAGCCCATTTGGTCTTTCGCGAGGTCGTTCGATAGAGCACGCAGTCGTGCTGCGCGAGGTCCGCCGGGGAGTGCGGAACGCCGCGCCTCTTCAGGTATTTCGCACTTGCAAAAATGCCCAAATCGCCCCGCCCCAGTGGCCGCACGATGAGCGAAGAATCGGAGAGCTTTCCCATGACGATGGCCAAATCGAAGCCCTCGCGAATGGGATCGGCCTGGTGCGTCGTGGTGGTCACCTCCACCTCCACGGCCGGGTATTGGCCGACGAACGACGCGATCATGCCGCCAAAGAGGTGCGCCCCATAGTTGGGGATCGCCACGCGAAGCATCCCGCTCGGTGTGCGGTGTTGATCCAAAATGCCATCCTTCGCTTCCTCCACCGCCGCGAGGCCTTTGGAGGCCGCCTCGAAGAACGAGCGCCCCGCGTCCGACAGATTCAATTGCCGGTGCCCGCGCACGAGCAGCTCCATACCGAGCTCCTGCTCGAGTTGCGTGAGGCTCCGGCTCACCGAGGATTTCGGCAATTTCAGCTTGGCGGCCGCCGCCGTCACCCCGCCGGACTCGACGATTTTGACGAACATGGCCACGCGATTCAGATCCATTCGTTGCAAATTTGCGAACGTTTGGTTCGTTGGCAACTGCCTTGTTCCAAAATGGGCACCGGCCCCACCGTTGCCCGCATGGCACTCGAGAAATGGAACATCGACGTCGTGCATTCGACGGTCGGCTTTTCGGTACGGCATCTGATGGTCAGCAAGGTCCACGGGGTGTTCACCCAGTGGACCGGCTCGTTCGAATTCGACGAGCAGAATCCCGCGCAATCCCAAGTCGAAGTGAGCATCGATGCGGCGAGCGTCGACACACGCCAGCCCCAACGCGATGCCCACCTGCGCTCGGGAGATTTCTTCGAGGTGGAGAAACACCCGCGCATTCTCTTCAAGAGCACGCACGTCGAGCCGGCCTCGAATGGTCAGTACAAGGTTGCGGGTGATCTCACGCTTCGAGGCGTCACGCGTCCGGTGACCCTCGACGTGGAGCTCGGAGGCCGCGTCACACACCCGCAGATGGGCGAACGCATCGGATTTTCGGGCAAGACGACCATCAATCGAAAAGAGTTCGGCGTGAGCTTCAATCAAGTGCTCGACACCGGAGGCTTGGGCCTGGGCGAAAAAGTCGAGATTGGTATCGAAATCGAGGCGACGCGCGCGACCTGACGGCTTATTGCTGCACGGTGGCGGTCTTCGTGTTGGAGTTCACCACGATTTTTCCCTTGGCGAAGGTGCGCGTCCACACCCCCGATGGCTGCTCCACCGCAGGGCCGGACGGCGCCCCGAGATCGAAGGTCCATGCCGCGTTGTACGGATCTTTGCCGGTCTCGGGGCCGCCGCCCGTCGAATATGCGAAGCTTCCGCCCAGCGCGGGATCGTGCCAGAGGAGGAACGATGCGCGTGTGTAGCGCATCTTGTCCGTGGCCTGCGAGCCCCCGCCGTGCGGGTACGCGAAGAAGGGGATTCCCGCGGCTTCGACGTCGCGATGAAGTGCGGACATCCACGCCCAATCGGCTCCGCCCAGGAGCTGGTCATCGCCCTGCCATGATTGATAATGCTCGCGCCCGTATCCGCCGGCGAGCTTGGCCCAGCGCACCTGCGTGGCTCGGTCGGAGTTCCACGCCGAGGCCACATTGGGAACGAAGGCGAGACCCGCATCCTTCAACTTGGGTGAAACGTTCTGGAGAAACGATTCCACCGCCTGGGTCCACTTGGCATCGGTCGAGTACTTCGCCGGCACCGCCGACCACGAGGAGCGAAAGCTTTCGCCCACGTTGACGTCGTCGCCAAAAATGCCGTAAAAACCGCCGCTTCGTGCGTAGTCGATGGCCCGCCGCGCCCACTCGTCCTGGTAGTCGCGATTGCCCACGTCGTACAAATGCAGTGCGCCGTCCCAAAAGGTGACATCGCGGCCGGAACCATCCTTGACGATCCAGTCGGGGTGATTGGCCCGAACCCACTGGTACGGCATCCCGGATGGCCATTTCGCATCCGTCGTTTCCGCGTAAGCGCCTGCCGTCTCCCAATACATGAACAGGCGCAAATCGGGATTGTTCGACTTCAGTTGCGCGATGTCCACGTGGTCGCGCATGTAACTTTGAATGACCTCCCACCCATACGCACCGGTGTGTTGCGTGATGAGCGAAACCTCGTCCCAATCGAAGTAAAGCTGCCCCAGCGAGTTCGCGCTTGCCTGCGCGTTCTCGTTGCCGGGGCCCGGTTTGTCGGCCGGCGGGGGATTCGATGACGCATCGTTTCTCGAACCTGGCTCATTCCGCTCGGGCGTCGTCGATGTGCTGCACGCACCCAAACTGCCCACGAGCGCTGCGAATGCCACATAGCGTGGAAATGTGAAACGATACGAAAAGGATTTCATTCCAAAGTGAGTAGCACTTGGAATGCCGTCTCTCAAAGACGTAGTTCGTTTTGGCGCGAAACGTCCAATTTGGTATTGGACGCTTCGCGCGCGTCCGATGGAATCGAAAAATTGAGGATTGCCTAAGAAGAAAACCGCCAAGACGCCAAGAAAAATATATTGGGTCTTTCTTTATTGGCGCTCTTGGCGTCTTGGCGGTTCAATCCATCTTGTTCTCCGACTCCGTCAACCGCCCGTTGGAGAGAGGGTGCCCAGGATGTCTTCGGGGACCTTGCCGAGGCGCTCGCGTTGCGGATAGAGGCCTACGGGGATGCGGGCCACTTCCTTGGCGGTGCGATAATCGACGACGGAGACGCTGTTGGCGTGGCTCAGGGGGATGAAGCAGAAATTGCCGTCCACGCTGGTGGTTGCCCAATAGGGAAGCGCGTCGGTTGCATAGTGCACGAATCCGTCGGTGGTCAGACCGGGGAGGCTCACGATGGCCACGTAATCGTCGATGGTGCCCGCCATGCAAAGCTTGGTGCCGCTGCCATTCATGGCCATCCCGTGGTGGGCCGAATTGCGCGGGTAATCGTCTTTTGCCAAGCTTGCGCCGTGGGCGCTGAACGGCATTTCGACGGTGCGCGTGGTCGCGCCGTTCACCAAATCGTATTCGATGAACCCATTGAGGTACGACAATTGGGCATACAACTTCGTCTCGTCGGCCGTAATGACCGACGGGCGCACGCCCTTGGGGAAGGTGTACGTGCGAATGACCTGCCAGGTCGTCGCATCGAACACGGTGAGCTGCTTTTTGCCTTTCAGCCCGTCCATCCCGTACGGCAAACTGATATTCCCGATGCTCGAATTGTAAATGCGTTGGCCATTCGGTGAATAATCGTTCGAATGGGGATACGTCCCCGTCGGGACGTTCTTCACGAGCTTCCCGGTCTGCGTGTCGAGCACTTGGGCGACATCGGCGGTGGTCGCCGAGACGATGAAGTACTTACCATCGGGCGAAAGCGCCGCGTGGTCGGCTTTGAATCCGTCCACCTTGAAACGCCATAGCTGCTGTTTGGTCGCAATGTCGTAGGCGACTGCATCGCAGAGATTTCCGCGCGAGACGTAAAGTTTCCGTCCGTCTGGCGACACGAAAATATCGTCCACGAAGCGATCTCCGCCGGTTTGCCCGCGCACGATTTCGTAGGCAATCTTCTCCACCGGCGTCATGGCATCGAGGCGCTGCTGCAGATCTGGAATCACACTGAAGGAGCCGAGGTTCTGAAACGTGGTGCCGTCGAGAAAACTCACCGTGCCGGCCACGCTGTTTCCGACGAGGAGTACGTCCCGAACCGCATTGGTTTGGGCAGCGCTTTCCGTGCCGGAGTTCGACTCCACCGCGTCCGGGCCCGTCGAGCAACCCGCCGCAGACACGATAGCGCACACACAGGTCCATCGAATCAGTCGTTCGCCACTGAGCATAAGCATTCCCCTTTTTTGGGCGCCCGCGTCCGAGCGCACGGCCCAAACCACGTATAAAGTCCAGGGCATCGATAGGGGAACCGATTAATGATGTCGCACATCATTTTATGTGACGTCAGCCATTCGCGAAGTCATCGATAGACAGCTTGGTATGGCAACTTGAGGAAAGGCCACCGTCTCCTCGCGCGGGTCGATTCGACAGAGCTCGTCACTTTTTTTTCTCGAGCCGCCGCACGACCTACCTGTCACGATGTCGTCCACGATGACCACACAACGCACCAAGCTGCTCGATGATCCGGAGTTGCGTCCGTTCTTGCCGCTGCTCTGGGTTGCCTGGTCCGATGGCGATCTCGAAGAGGACGATCTGGCGGCGCTTCGATCGCGCGTCGAGGCGATGCCTTGGCTTCGTCCCGCGGCGCGCCATGCGCTGGAGACATGGCTCGCGCCCGATGCGCCGCCGTCGCAGCGCGAGATGCGCACGCTGCTCGATACGATCCACAAGGTGTCGGCCACATTGTCGCCCGAGCGCCGGCGCGACTTGGCCGGGTTGGGGGCCGAGTTGGCCGATGAAGGCACCCTCCGCGCCCTCACGGAGTTGGAGGATGCGCTGGGTGGCGGCGCGGCCTCGGAGCTTTTCGTCCATGCCGAGGCGGCTCGCGAAAGACCCGAAAAGGCGGAGCCGCAGGAGCAAGCGCCACCCTTCGACGTGGGTGCCCTCGGGGCATGGCTCGATGGCGATGTGAAGCCGGTTCGGGATCGGGCGCGCGCGTTTTTGGCCGATCCCGAGCACCGCGCGTACGGTCTTTCGATGCCGGACTACCGCGCCAAAGTGGCCAGCTGGCTCGCGGATCTCGCCGCGCGCGGCTTTGGCCAGCGTGCGTACCCGGGAATCACCACCGACGAGAAAGATCTGAATGCGTTCATCGCGACCTTCGAGACGCTGGCGATGGGCGATCTGTCGCTGGTGGTTCGCTTTGGCGTGCAATTCGGTCTTTTCGGCGGAAGCATCTTTTTTCTCGGCACCGAAGCGCAGCGGCGCAAATGGCTGCCTCAGGTCGTCAATCTGGAGCTTCCCGGCTGTTTCGCCATGAGCGAGGTGGGCCACGGTTCCGACGTGCAGAGCCTCGAAACGCGGGCCACCTGGGACGTGGCCTCGCGCACCTTCGTGCTGCACACCCCGGCGGAATCGGCGCGCAAAGACTGGGTTGGCGGTGCCGCGCAGCATGCCCGCATGGCCACGGTCTTCGCGCAGTTGGAGGTGGACGGCGAGGGGCACGGGATTCACGCGTTTCTCGTGCCCATCCGGGATACCGAGGGAAACCTGCTCGAGGGCGTGCGCGCCGGTGATTCGGGGCACAAAATGGGCCTCAACGGCGTCGACAATGGGCGTCTCTGGTTCGACCACGTGCGCGTTCCGGAGCATGCCATGCTCGGGCGATTTGCCTGGATGAACGCCGACGGCCATTACGAGAGCGCCATTGCCAATCCAAAGAAGCGATTCTTCACGATGCTCGGGACCTTGGTGGGCGGGCGCATTTCCGTGGCCACCGCATCGGTGACCGCCGCCAAAGTGGGATTGGCCATTGCCATTCGCTATGCCTCGGCACGGCGGCAATTCGGGCCGGAAGACGGTGTCGAAATGCCGCTTCTCGATTATCCGACACACCAGCGCCGACTGCTTCCGCGCCTGGCCACGACGTACGTGCTCTCTTTGGCGGTCGCGCGCCTGCGCAGCGGTTTTGGGCAACGCATGCGCGAGGAAGACGCAGGCGATACGCGCGAATTGGAGGCTTCCGCGGCGGCGCTGAAAGCATTGGCCAGTTGGCATGCCGTGGAGACATTGCGTGAGTGCCGCCAGGCTTGCGGTGGCCAGGGATACCTTCTGGTGAATCGGCTTCCGGATTTGTGCGCCGACGTCGAGGTGTTCACCACCTTCGAAGGCGACAACACGGTGTTGCTGCAGCTCGTGGCCAAAAGCCTTTTGACGGGATTCAAGAAGCGCTTCGAAAGCACGGGGGTGGCCGGCATCGCGCGGCATCTTCTCGGCAAGGCGCGCATTGCGGTGGCGGAGAAGAATCTCCTCGCCGTGCGTCGAACCGATCCGGAGCATCTGCGCGATCGCGCCTTTCATTTGGCAGCCTTGAAGTACCGCGAGGAGCGGCTCTTGGAGACCGCCGCCGGCAGACTGCGCAAGCGGCTCGAGGCCAAGCGCGATGCGCACGCGGCCATGCTCGAAGTTCAGGAGCACTTGGTCGCCCTGGCGCGCGCGCACGCCGATCGCCTTGCGCTGCAGTGGTTCGACGAAGCCGTTGCGGTCTGCCCCGACCCCCAGTTGGTCCCTTGGCTGGATCGACTCGGGGCCTTGCACGCGCTGACGCGTTTGCGCGAGGAGGCCGCATTTTTCCTATCGGAAGGCTATTTCGATGCACAAAAAGAACGCGCTTTGCGCAAGGAAACGACCGCGTTGCTCGGCGAACTTCGACAGGGCGCCGTCGGGCTGGTCGATGCCTTCGCAATCCCCGACGCGTGCCTGGCGGCACCCATTGCCTTCATGGACCCGGCGCACCCGCGGTGGTGATCAACAATGATTCAGCAAGAACCAAAGACCGATGAGCACGGGGGGAACTCCGAGTAACCATGCAATGCCATATTTCATGATTCCGACCTCCGCATATCCCCCTCGCAACGGGCGGGCCACGTCCGAGATGCGGCGTAAAAACGCGGTCGAGGGCCCGTGCACCGCCCCACGCGCGGCACGATGGTACGTCGTGGCATTCGTGCGCGCTTGGACCGATGCGCCCGTCATGGCACGAACGAAGACAGAGGATTCATGTTGCTCCTGAGCGCTCGAGATCGCATGCCGGTGCCGTGGAAGAATGGGATGGGGAGCACCGTCGAGGTGGCGAGTGGCCCACCGGGGGCGTCGCTGGCGGATTTCGATTGGCGGGTCAGCCTCGCGGGGATTCACGGCGACGTACCGTTCTCGCTCTTTCCGGGAGCGGAGCGCATTTTGACGGTGGTCGAAGGTCGCGGGATGACGTTGACGGCGACGTCGGGCCAGACGCTGCAAGCGATGCCCGACGCGCCCATTGGCTTTCCGGGGGAGACCGCATTCGTCTGCCAGCTTCACGACGGCCCCGTCACGGCGCTCAACGTCATGACGCGCCGGGGTTCCCCCGCAGGGGCCGTGGAAGTCCTCGGTCCCGGTGCAATCCTGCGTCATCGCGGTGGTGTTACGCTCGTCATCGCCTTGCGCGATTCGCTCTCCGTCGTGGGGCAGCTGCTGGCTCCGTGGGATGCCGTCCAGCTCGCACCCGGCGACGTGGAGCTTCGTGGCATAGGCACCGCGGCCGTCATACGGATAGGATGAGCAATCCATGCCCACCAACGTCATCGTCCCCACCCTCGACACGGAGCGCTTGC
This sequence comes from Sorangiineae bacterium MSr12523, assembly GCA_037157775.1. Classification (NCBI taxonomy): domain Bacteria; kingdom Pseudomonadati; phylum Myxococcota; class Myxococcia; order Myxococcales; family Pendulisporaceae; genus Pendulispora; species Pendulispora brunnea. The sequence continues at coordinate 8,375,018 of CP089982.1, read as the reverse complement.
ACCTGCGCGGTTTTCGCCCCGACGACCTCGAGGCTTACTCGGCCATGCTCTCCGATCCCCAATTCATCCGCCACGTGGCAAGCCAGGCCATCCCACGCGAGGACGTATGGGCTCGCATTTTGCGCCATATCGGCCATTGGGCGGTATTCGGCTTTGGCGTTTGGGCCCTCGAGGAAAAGGCCACTGGCCGATTCGCCGGCGAGGTCGGCTTCTCCCGCCTCGAACGCGACATCGCTCCGCCATTCGGCGAGGCCCCGGAAGCCGGCTGGGGTCTCGCACCGTGGTCGCACGGCCAAGGTTTCGCGAAGGAAGCAACGGCGGCCATCCATCGGTGGTTCGATGGGGAATTCGGCCCGAGGCGCACAGTCTGCATGATCCGCCCGGCCAACACGGTATCGATGCGCATTGCCGAAAAATGCGGCTATCGTGAACTGCATCGCGTCCCGTACCGCGGCGCGCCAATGGTCGTCTTCGAGCGGACGCCCCCGCCTTGATGGCGTAAGCTTCCTCGCGTGTCGACGCGAACGACGATTGCTGCCTTTCTTGGCCTCGCAGCGGCCGCGCTCTCACCCATTCCAAGGGCGCATGCCGCCAAACCCAGCGCGCCCCCGATGGGGTGGAATCATTGGAATCACTTTCGGTGTGGTATCGACGAGGGCATCATCAAAGGCATTGCCGACGCCATCGTCCACACCGGACTCCGCGATGCAGGATATCGCTACGTCAATGTGGATGATTGCTGGGAGGAACCGGTACGCGATGCCCATGGGCATCTGCAGGCCAATGCGCATACCTTCCCCAGCGGCATCGCCGCTTTGGCGGATTATGTGCATGCGCGCGGATTGAAATTCGGAATTTACACCGCCGCGGGCGACAAGACCTGCGAAGGCCGCCCGGGCAGTGGCGGCCACTATGCCGAGGACGCGGCAACCTTCGCCGCGTGGGACGTGGATTACGTCAAATTGGATTGGTGCGGAGCAAAGGGCATTCCTCTCGAATTGACCAAGCAGTTTCGCGCGGCGTTGGATGCGACGGGGCGAGCCATCGTCCTCGGTGTCTCCCGGCACGGTTCTCCGTGGCTCTGGGCCGAACACCCGGCCGATCTGTGGCGCACTTCGGCGGACATCGACGATCAATGGCATAGCATGCTGCGCAATGCCGAAGAGGAGGCTGGCCTCTCCCAACGTGCGGGCGCCGGCATCGGTTGGAACGATCCGGACATGCTTCAAGTGGGCAATGGAGCCATGAGCCCCGCGGAGTACCGCGCGCATTTCAGCCTATGGTCCATATTGGCTGCGCCGCTCCTTCTGGGAAATGACATTCGCGCCATCGACGCGGAGACCTTGCGCATCGTCGGCGAGCGCGAGGTCATCGCCATCGATCAAGACCCGCTCGGCAGGCCGGGCGATCGTCTTCGCACGGATGGCGATCGGGAGGTGTGGACGCGGCACCTGGCCGGCGGGGACGTTGCCGTCGCGCTCTTCAATCGCGGCGTGGTGGCGACGGAAATCCGCACCGACGCGCAGGAAATCGGGCTCCCCGCGGGCACGGGCTACCAGGTACGCGACGTATGGGGCAAACGCGATTTTCGCAGCAATGGCGGTATTTCCGCGCTGGTCGAGCCGCACGGCGTCGCGTTGTATCGCGTCTCCGCCGCTGAAACGTCGGCCCCGCCGCTCGTGACCTTGGCCTCCGATGCACGGTTTTTCGCGCCGGGTGAGACGACACAGGTCATCGCCACCTTGCGCACCGAGCAGCGGCTTCTGCACCGCGTTCGCATCGAGGTGAATGCTCCGCCGGGCTGGGTGGTGCGGCCGCTCGGACCCGCCATTCCCGTGAGCCTTCCCGGCTGGCCTGCGAGTGCGCGTTTCCTGGTGACGGCGCCTGCGAATGCTGCGCCGGGTACCGCTCGGCTCTCCTTGTCCGCGCGCGACGATTCCGGCGAGAGCCATGCGGTGCAGACCGTATTGGTCCCACCGGCGGCGCCTGCAGGACGTATCGCGCTATCGAACCATCCGCGATTGGAAACGGACAATGGTTGGTATTTGCCCATGAAGGAGAATCATTCTTTTGGCCCGGACGACTTCTGCGGCAATTGCCAAGGGGGGACCCTCACCTTGGCCGGAAAGTCGTTCGACACTGGATTGGGCACCTATGCCTCGAGCCAAGTGAGCTATTACCTCGGCGGAAAGTGTCGCTCGTTTCATGTGATCATGGGGGTGGACGACGAGGTGCTCGGCATCACCTGGCCGCGCCCGCACAATCACGTCGGCACCGCGCGCTTCTGGATTTACGCCGACGGGCGCGCCGTCCATGACAGCGGCGTGCGCACCGCGGGCGGTGCACCTTCGAGCGCGGACATCGACTTGCGTGGTGTGCAGGAGCTGAAGCTGATCAACCATAGCGCCGGCGACGGCAATTTCGCCGATCATGCCGATTGGGCCGGCATGCGCATCGTGTGCGCGCCGTGAGCTAGGTGCGGCGTTTGCGCGGTTTCTCGAAGATCCCGGACGGCTCCCGCAGATCCTCCGCAGGAAGAAGGGCGGCATCCGCGAGCAGCAAGGCCTGCCGGCACGGCAGCTCGAGCCGCTGCGCAATGGTGGTGAGCTCGCCGGTGAGCGATTGCGTCTCCTCGTCGGAAAGGGCGGGGGACGCAAAAACGGTGCGCCACGTACCGAATGCGCGGTGCAGCTCGGCCAACGCAGGCCCCGCCGGCAGATACGTCTCGTCCGCGAACATGCGCGTCAGATAGCTCGACGCCAGGCGCCGCTCGAACTCCACCACGAATGCCTCGAAGGCATCGCGCGGCGCCTTGCGCAATGGCAGCAGCTTCAAGTTCATGTAAAGTACATCCAACACCGGCGAACGCGCACCCGCCGCCTTGCGAATGGCCGCGTCCAGCCGATCGACGGCATCGAGCGCGTCGTCCTGCAGGGCGCGCCCGCGTTCACCCCGCACCGCCTCCAGCTCGGGCAGGCGCAGCACGCGCGTGAGAAGATCGCCCAAGTCGCCCCGCGCCGCTCCAATGCGGCGGCGCGCATGCTCGAGCCATGCGGTCTCGTCTTTCAGCTCCGCGCGCTTCGCCAGCTTGACCGCGGTGGCGGCCAACCGCTGCTCGAGTTGTTCCGAGTGAACGATGAGGTCGAAAGCTTCGAGGGCGGACATCGTCATTTCGTAGGCTTTTTCCCGTCGTCATCCATGTACGCGGCGATGGTATCCAGAAGATCGCGCTGCATGCCCTCGAACATCTGCCCGATCTCGAACGACGTGGGCATGGCCGGCGCGAGGACCGGCACCCAGATGCCCTGACCTTCCACCTCGGCGACGACGGCCTCGTACGTGCGCCCCTCGGGCTCGAGGCTATCGGGGAAGAAGAGCAGCCCGCGGCTGTCCGCGTGCACCTCGGGCAGCTCGATGCCGAATTGTTCCAGCCATTCGAGCGCCGCATCTTCGTTCGATGCGAAGGCCTCGTACGGCTGGAAGGTGAAGACCAAAAAGGAGCCATCGTCGAGGGCCTCGGCGTAGAGCCCCTCGCTTTCCTCGTCCTCATCCTCGCCGTCGAGATCGAGGAACGGCCTCAGCTTCTCGATCGACTTCGGACGGAAGAGCGCTACGGCATCGATTTCGGCATCGGGCATGCTTGGACAGTACTTGCTCGCGTCCGCGAGGAAAAGGGCTACGCTGCCAAGGCGATGCGTCCCTTCGCCGCCGTGGTCGTCGCTGCCGTTGCCCTGCAGTCTCTGGCGTGCAGTAAGCCTCAGCCTCCCGAAATCACGGTGAAGGATGCCCGGGTGACCGAGGTGAACGTGGGCGGCCTCACGGTGGCCGTCAACGCGGAGCTGTACAACCCGAACAAGTTCCCCATGACCCTTCAGAGCGTTACCGGGAACGTGAAGCTCGAGGGCAAGTACGATCTCGGTCAAGTCACCGTAACCACGCCCGTGAGCCTGCCCGCCGGCGTGCGCACCCCGGCCACCGTGCCGCTGGCCATGAAATGGCAGAACGCCGGCTCGATGACCGCCCTCGTCACGGGCGCCGAAACGATTCCCTTCACGGTCACGGGCACTGCCGCCGTCGGTGGCGAGAAGCTCTCCGTCGACGTGCCCTTCCAGGTACAGGGCTCGGTCACGCGTGCGCAGATCGCGCAAGCTGTGCTGCGTTCCTTCCCAGGGTTCCCGCCCGCGACGCCAACGAAGTAGCGTCCGCATCAAGCGATCTCGGCGAAGCGATCTCCCTCGAAGAGGGAAGACCCGACGGCGATCCCCCGTACGACGTTTGCGTCAGAATGACGTGAATCGCGTCGAACGATTTTAAATCGTATTTCGCGTTGAAATTGGAAGTCGAAGATGGCAATTGATGGCCATTCACGAAATGCCGCTTCGGCGAGCTCGTGATCCGGGCGTGTTTCGATGACGACGAATACGAATCACGTCGAATTGCCAAGTGTCTTGCTTGGATTTTTACAACGAATAGGAAATTGACCATCATGAAAATCAAATACGCAATTCCCGCCCTCGCCATGCTTTCGCTCTCCACCGTGATCGGTGCGAGCGCTTCGGCACAAGAGGTCGAGGAAATCGACGCCGCGGCCGCCGGCAAAGCCCACGTCACCGTGGGCACCAAGCAGTACGATTTCACGGCGAGCGTGTGCGACTTCACCGGCCGTGGCCCGCAGCTCAAGGCCACCCTCCGCGACGGCACCAAGCTCACCGTCAGCGGGCCGAGCGATTTCGTCGCCATCGAGGGTCCGTCGGTGAACTTCGGTGGCTGGGTCGAGGACTCGTCCGGCGACAATCGCGCCTTCAAGTTGAGTGGCACGGAAGACGGCGGAAGCCGCAAGTTCACGATCTCCGCAACCTGCGCGCGCTGATCCGCCGCTAGGCACCGAGCAGCGTCACGAAGAGAAGAAGGAACCGCCAGGACGCCAAAAGAGAGGCGCCAGGATCGCCAGGTGAACCAACAATAAACTCTCATTTTTGAGGAATTATTGTTGGTTCAGTTGGCGCCCCTGGCGCCCCTAGCGTCCTGGCGGTTTCCTTCCGTTTAGGGGAGGGATACGGCGCCGATCCACCAGGTGTCGCCGCTGGATTGTGGGTATGTGCGGACGTACGTCAGTTTTCCGTCGGCGCCAATGCGAAAGACGGACAAGTTCGGTTCGATACCGCCCGGGCCTTTGGACTGATTGGCCACGATGAGAACGTGCCCGCTCGGATCGAGGGTCATGGTCCGCGGCGAGATGCCGTGCGAATCGATGCTCTGAACGAGTTTGGGCTCTCCCGTCGCCGCGTCGATGGCGAAAACCGCCACACTGTTTTCACCGGGGTCGGCCGGTGTCGTATCGCGATTCGACACGTAAACCCATTGGCCGCTGGGATGCACATGGATGGCGGCTGCGCCTTGCCCCGGAGATGCGGCATCCGGGTTCGCGAGGGTCGTCGTATCGAAGCGCTGTGTGAGAACGCCCTCGTGGTGCTCGTACGTGATCAACCGGTTCCCATTTTCCATGGCCACGTACACCCACGGCTTGGTCGGGTGAAAATCCAAATGCCGCGGGCCCAGCCCGCTCGGATAATCGAGCAGCGTGCGCTTTTGCAGCACACCGTCGCGAAAATCGAAAATGGCCATATGACCAAGGCTCGTCTCGTTCCCGCGCACCGGGACGAAGGCCCATCGATTCGACGGGTCGACTCGAATCTGGTGTGCCAAGAACCCCAGATGTTGCCGCTCCTCCGGCTGCTGCACCGGGCTGCCCAAGCTGCCGTCGTCGTTCAGCCGCAGCACCGAGGCGCTCTCCGCGAAATTGTGCGCCATGAGCAAATAGTGCCCGCTTCGATCGACGGACACGTGGATCGCCCGCGACAGGGGCGACGCATACGTCGGACCCAGCGAGGCCAGCGTCCCCGTCTTTCCGTCGATGGCGAAGGCATGAATCGCATTGACGAAGGGCCGATCCTTCGGCGGCGGGATTTCGCTGCACGATACATAAAGGTACTTCCTGCTCGGATGCACGGCGACGTAGTGAACGTCGTTCTCCAACTCGGGCAATGTTTGCTTCAGGGTGAGCTCCCCGCGTGCGGCATCCAGGTCGTACACACGCAAAACCTTTCCCGAGCTGGCGTACACCACCGCCGGCTTCGCGGTGGAGGAGCACGCGAGAAGGCCCATGGAGACCAAAAGCAAGCCGAACGGCAGCGCATGGTGGAGCATCCCATGCTGTTTAGAACGACTTCATCGCCGTCGCTACGGTTTGGCGATCATCAGCATGCCCAGGCACATCTCATTGTCGGTTCCCCAACCGGGTGATACGGGCTCGCGTTTGCCGGACGTGTCGAAGGTACACGTTAGCTTCGCAATGGTGTCGGCCGTGATCTTCGGCCGCGTCTTGTACCAGTAGAATCGCTGCCAGTGGAAATTCCACTGGTCGATGCGGGCAATGCACTCGTCGCTGCCCCCTCGTTGCAGCCGCAATTCGAACTTGCGACCCAATTCGTGCATGTGCGGCATGATGCCGAGAATCTCCACCGGCGGCTGATCGTCGGTGAAATCCAGCTCCGAGCGCGTGATGTCGCTCGAGTAAGGGACCTCGCGCTTGCCTGGCGGCAGGGTGTCGGGCCCCCCTTGCGGTCGGAAGAGCGTGTCCAACAAGGGATCCGGCGACCGAAAGAGCACCTCGCGATCGACCGTGTCCTGGTAGCGCAAACGGAGATTGGTCGAATCGGGCGGGGGCGATTGTCCGCTCGTGGGCAGGTTGTAATGGATTTGAAGCACGAGAAGATCGTCCGGTCGAACCGGGGCGCCAAACCCTGCCGGGTAGTCGACCACACCTTGGCCGGGCACCCAGACCGCGGGGCTGGACTCGAAGCGAACGCCTTCGCCTGCTGCACCGAAACAGGGCCATCCATCGCGATCGGTGGCGGCATCGTCGAGCGCTCGAACGACTTGGCCGTTCGTTTTTCCCGGGACGTACGAAGCTCCGTTCGGGTCGACGACGTAGAGCGCCGCGTGGTGCACGATGGTCGCGTTGCCCGGAATGGCGTGGTAGCCGGTGATATAACGCGTGGCTGCGCCACCGGCGCGGAAACCGAAGCAGCGGTATTCATCGTGGCTGGCCAGGGGATTGGACGGATCGGCCCGCGGAACGAAACTCGGTGTGCGGTATTCCGTGGCATGGTCGAGCGAGGGCGGGGGATTGCGCGGAATTTCGACGAGGGTGCCCTCGCTCTTGTCGCCCGTCGCCCAGCGATGGAGCGTCTCGAGCTCGCTCGGGGTGAGCGCTTCATCGCGCTCGATGTCACCGCAGCTCCCGTCGTGGGTCATCAAAAAGGGCGGCATGTGCCCGCCCTGCGTGGCCGCATCGATGCTGGCCGCACGCGTTTTCACCGCGTCGTACGTGTCCAATGCAAAGGGTGCAATGCCCCCTGTTTGATGGCACCCAACGCACTTGGCATTCACGAGCGGCGCGACATTCTGCCAATACGTGAGTGGCTCCCCACTGGAATTGGAATCCGAGGATGACGAGCAACCCGCGGCAGCCGCCAAAAAGGACAAAGCTATCCCGATGACGTATCGATGAGTCTCCATGACGCGTCCTCTCGCAGAAGTTAGTCGATCGTTTCAATCGTAAGATTTAAACGATCGTTTGACTCTGGTCAAGGCGCGGCGAAAAGATGAACCGCCAAGACGCCGAGAACGCCAAGATCCGTGGGTTGGAACAACCCAAATCCTTGGCGGCCTTGGCGTCTTGGCGGCTCGTTTACTTCTGGCTCGCGATTACTGCTGAACGTCGACCACGAGGCGCGGCGGATTCTTCAATTCGAGAACGCGGAAGTTCTTCTTCTTGGAAAGACCGATGGTGTACGTCGTCTCGGCCTCGAAGCCCGGGCAGGTCATCTTGAGCTCCTTCACCGAGGCGAGGTTCGGCTTCACGTCGACGATCGTCGCCGGCGAGTACGTCGGCTTCTGCGTCTCGGGGTCGTAGGAGTTCGCCGGGATCATCTGCACTTGAATGAAGGCCGTGCCCTGGACTTCGACCTCGCCCTCGCCCGCGCAGATCTGCGGGTTCGGGACGTAACGAACGTCGTAACCGGGAACGCCGTCATTGCTGAACTGGAATACGCTGCGATCGAAACCGTCGTTCTTCGCGACCTTGAGCGTCTTGAAATCCGTCGATCCGATGTCATGACGGACCGTCACCGCCGAGGTGGCCCACTCGGGACGCAGCTCGCTGGAGGTCTCCGACACGTTTTCCTCGCTGCCGTTCACGTCACCGGCGGCGCAACCCGCGGCCAACACGCCAACGACCGACAGGACGACTGCGCCGAACAACTGATGCTTCAAAGACAGTTTCATGGATTCGAACCCCATATCTCGTATTTGCAATATCAACTGAGGAGACAGCTTCGATTTACTGCTGCACGTCCACCACGATGCGCGGCGGATTCTTCAACTCGGTGACGCGGAAGTTCTTCTTCGCGCCCACGCCGATGATGTACGACGTCTCGGCCTCGATGCCCGGGCAGGACATTTTGAGCTGCTTCACCGAGGCGAGGTTCGGCTTCACGTCCACGATCGACGCGGGCGAGTACGTCGGCTTCTCCGTCTCGAGGTCGTAGGCGTTTGCCGGCTGAATCTGTACTTGAATGTAGGCCGCACCTGCGACCCGGATGGGATCACCGCTGGCGCACTGAGCGGGATTGGTCACGTAGCGCACGTCGTAACCAGGAATGCCGGTGTCGAATTGAAACGTGCTGCGATCGAATCCCGACTGCTTCGCAACCTTCAACGTCTTGAAGTCGGGCGCATCGATGTCATGTCGAACCGTCACCGGGGTCGTGCTCCACTCGGGGCGAAGCTCGCTGGAAGCCTCCGCCACGTTCTCCTCGCCGTTCACGCCTTCGGCCGCGCAACCCGCAGCCAATACGCCCACGATCGACAGGATGATTCCACCGCACAACGGGTGCTTCAACGACAGTTTCATAGAGAGTCAAGCTCCGTATTCTTATTTGTGATGACCGAGGGTCTCGCTGCATCGAGCAGGCATCCCCTGGTACGAACTTCTTCGATTTTCCTTCCGCGAAATCTCGAAATCATTTTCGAGTTCGAATCGCGAATTGGATGCCCGTGAGATAGTCCAAATATCGTCTCGGGCAATGGGAAAAATCGAGATTTCGTAATGCGAATTACGTCACGCACTGCATGATCGAATGATTCTCACGGTGAGATCCGACGCATCACAGGCACCCATTGGAGACCAGCCCAAACCCGGTGGGGATCTGGCGCAAACCGTTCGGTCGATCCGCGGGATACGATTTTCGGTCACAGCTTCTCGTCGGGGGCGGTCCAATACGACGATGACCACGAGCGACACGTTTTCCGAGATTACGAGCGAGCTCATCGCCCTCGCCGTCGATGGCGATCGGCGCGCGGTCGAGAAGATCGTTCGCACGCTGCAAAAGCCCATTTACGGCGTGGCCGTGCGGATGCTCCTCGATCGGGTGGACGCGGAGGATGCCACCCAGGAGGCCCTCATCCGTATCATCACGCGCCTCGCGCAATACCGCGGTGAGGCGAAATTTTCGACGTGGGCGTGGCGCATCGCCGTGCGGCGCATTCTCGACTTCCGCGAAGAGCGCACCGCGGCCGCGCAGCGCACCTTCGATGCGTTCGCCAACGATCTGGCCCAAGGCCGCGATGATGAGGCCGTGCCGCGGCCCGAGGACGAGCTCCTGCACCGGCAGCTCAAGGTGGTGTGCAGCCGCGCGATGCTGCAATGCCTCGATGGCGACCATCGGATCGCCTTCATCCTGGGCGAAATCCTGGGTTTTTCCTCGGACGAGGCCGCCGAGGTGCTCGAAATCGAGGCGGCGGCGTTTCGCAAGCGACTCAGTCGGGCGCGCACCGCGCTCGTCGAGTTTCTCTCGCGGACGTGCGGCGTTTTCGACGCCAAGGCCCCGTGCGCGTGCCACCGCCGGCTCGACCGGGCCATCACCCTCGGCCGCGTCAAGCGCGACGACCTCGAGGTTCGTCCAGAGGAGGGGAGGAACCTACCCGGCTTGCAGGCGCACCTTTCGACCCTCTCCGAAATGCATCGACTCACTGCCTATTACCGGAGCGATCCCGATCCGATGAGCAAACGCGACTTCGTCGTGACGCTTCGAACGATGATTCACCAATACAAGGAGCCACCCTCATGACCCATGAATCGATTTCTTCCGACTTCCCCTTTCAACATCGTTACATCGACGTGCACGGCTCGCGTATGGCCTATGTCGATGAAGGGCAGGGGGATCCCGTGCTCTTTCTGCACGGCAACCCCGCCTCGTCGTATCTCTGGCGCAACATCATTCCGCATGTCCGCGGTCTGGGGCGGGCCATCGCGCCGGATCTCATCGGCATGGGCCGCTCGGACAAGCCGGACATCGGCTACCAATTTGCCGATCATGCGCGCTACCTGGAGGGCTTCATCGAGAAGCTCGGTCTGGAGCGCATCACCCTGGTGATCCACGACTGGGGTTCGGCGCTTGGCTTCGATTGGGCCATGCGCCACGAGTCGCGCGTGCGTGGCATTGCCTTCATGGAGCCGATTTTGGCCCCTGTTCCGAGCTGGGAGCAATTCCCCGAGGCCGTGCGCGATATCTTCCAGAAGATGCGCACCCCCGGCGTGGGCGAGGCCATGGTGCTCGACGAGAATTTCTTCATCGAGCACCTCCTTCCCGGCGCCATCGTGCGAAAACTCACCGCGGTGGAAATGGATCATTACCGCGCGCCATTTCCCGACCGCGCATCGCGCAAGCCCACCCTGGCCTGGCCGCGCCAGATCCCCATCGCGGGCGAGCCGCCCGAAATCGTGGACATCGTGAGCCGTTCGCGCGATGCGCTTCGTCGGTCCAAGCTGCCGAAGCTGCTTTTCACCGCGGAGCCGGGCGCCCTCATGCAGCCGCCGCTCGTGGCTTGGTGCAAAGACAACCTGCCCAACTTGGAGGTGGTGCCCGTGGGCCAGGGCATTCACTACCTGCAGGAGGACAATCCCCACCTGATTGGAAGGACCCTGGCCGAGTGGCTCCGGCGTATTTAGCGGCAGGTGCTTGGCGCCACGAAGCCTGCGACTGCGGCCTGCAGGTAGGCGAACGCACCGGGAATGCCGAGGGCGGCGTACGCAAAATGATCCGTCACGTGATTCAATTGATCGACGTTGAAGGTGACGGGTACACCTCGCTGGCAATACCCATCGACGAGTCCCTCCACGTCGCGGTACGGAATCGCTTGGTCCCAATAGCCGTGGTAAATGTAGAGCGGCCCCGCAGGCTTTCGCCCGCCCAAGCGGCTGTTGGCCGCAATCGCCTGAACATCGGGCTCGCCGGCCAGATCGGGCACGATCGAATAGTCCGATAGGTTCTTGAACGCGTAATTCGTAAGCAGATCGCCGATGCACTGCTTGCGCACGTCGGCGCGCAGCTTCCGGCCCGCAGCATTGAGGAAGCGGTGCGCATTGTACTCGGGGTAGGCATCGGCCTGGCCCATGACGCCGCCCGCGGCAATGCCCGACATGTACGTGCCCCCGACATAACGGAGAATGCTCACCAAATCGACGGGAACCCCGCCGGCGGCGATGCCTTTGAAGCGCAGCTCGGGCGCATAGGAGGGCGCCAGCTCGGCGGCCCACATGGTGGCTTGCGCACCGCCCGAATAGCCCCACATCGTCAGAGGCGCGTCATGGAGATGGGCCTCCGTGTAGCTTCGGGCGGCGCGAATGCCATCGAGCACCGCGTGGCCGCTCATGGGACCGACGGTGAAGTTCATGGCCAGGCCCTCGTGATCGGGCACCACGACGGCCCAGCCGGTTTTCAGCGCCAGGACCACATTGGCCATTTCCAACGCGGTGCCGAAATTGGCCGAGGTGGACGGCGTGACGACGCCGCCCTGCATCACATAGGAGGGATTGCAATCGATCGACAGCGAATCGATGGCCACGTTGTACGACAAGAGCGGGCGCGTGCCGAGGTACGGCAAAATGGGGACGACCAATGTCGCGATGGCGACGACTGGACGGTCATGTTCATCGGTGGTGGCATATTTCAACTGCCACGCTTTGACGGCCAGCGGCAGCGCCAGGGTGACCGGCCGCGATGCGAGGATGGTCCCTGACGGTACCGACGGCATCGCGGCGGGCGCGGTGTAGAATGCATCTTGGCTGGGGGGCGTGGCTGCGGCGGCGTGCCGCTCGGTCATCGCGAGAGACGTGAGAGAGGCGAGCAGCATGGTCATGAGCGCAGTACAGAGTTGGGTCGTCTTCACGGCATTTCCCTCCATCGTGCTTGGGTGGCCGCGATTGAATCTAGGTTTTTCCTGCGCGAAGCGATTGTACGAGACCGCTGTTCTTCCATGAAAGCGTACGACCCGAGTCCGCCGCTGCGTTTCATCGTCTATGTGGGAGCGCAGCGCTTCGTGCTGCTGGCCGAGAGCCTCGTTCTGGATCGCAGCCACGCGCCGTACCGGCGTCCGGCCGCCACGTTGCTTCTGGCCTACAAGGCGCCAATGCTTCTCGAAGTGGGGGAAGGGGTCGCCCTTTCCACGCAGGCCGCGTTGATTGCACCGAAGGTGGCGCGCAAACGGCTGGCGGCCGAGGGCCTCGTGGCCATCGACTTCCCCATTCATTCGGGCGAATACGCCGCCGTGCAGCCCGCGCTGGGCGGCGAGGACGTGGTGGCGCTCGACTTCGGGCGGTTCGCGCCGCTGGTTCCTACGCTTGCGCGCGGCTTTGCCGGGAACTTGGGCGGCGCCGAAGTAAAGGCGCTCATCCGCGAGCTGGTCATGGCCATTTCCGGAAAGGCCCCGGAGGAGCAGGGATTGGATCCGCGCGTCGAAAAGGCGATGCAATTGATCAACGACCTTCCGCGCGAAGAGGCTACCCCGGCCAGCGTCGCGCGCCGGCTGCATTTGTCGACGTCGCGCTTGGGGCATTTGTTCAAGGAGCAAACGGGCAGCACGTTGAGCTACTTCATGCGCTGGGTGGCCTTGTGGCGTGGTGTTGCATTGTGGACGCAGGGCCGCTCCCTCACCGAGGTGGCGCACGAAGTCGGTTATTACGACTTGGCCCATCTCGATCATGCCTTCACCGACTTCTTCGGTGTCAATCCGTCCACGGCGATGGATCCGCGGCACGTGCGATTGATTCGTTTCTAGGGTTTCGCTGATTCGCCGTCAGGGGCATCGGCCGCCGGCGGACTGAGATTGCGTTCAAAAGGCGCTTTCCCGTGAGGTAATTTGGCTCTATCTGTCATGCATGCTTCGCTTTCCGCGTGCACTTTGGATAGCCGCATTCTTGGCGATCGTTCTGTCGTTGCCTGCGCTCTTTGCCGACTTCTATTGCGACGACCAGGTCATGGTGTTGCGCCTCGACGGCACCGCCCCGGCGCCCGTGCCGGGCCCGTTTTACCTGTACACGTTTGCAACGGGCGAGGCCGGGCAGCGGCATCTGCTGGTCGAAAATGCGGGGCTGCCTTGGTGGACCTTCGACGGATTGCGGCTTTCGTTCTTTCGGCCGCTCAGCAGCGCGCTGTTTGCGCTCGATCATGCGATCGCAGGACGAAACCCACTTTCGTATCACCTTCACTCGATGGCCTGGTACGTGGTCGCGGTGTTGGCTGCCGGCACGCTGCTGCGCCGGCTCCTGCCTGAACGAGAGGCTGCGTTGGCGGCCATCCTTTTTGCGATGGCCCCGGCCCACTGGATGCTGGCCGCATGGCCATCGGCGCGTCACGTGGCGATTTCCGGCGTGTTGGCCATGGCCGCGGTGGCACTGCACCTCCGCGGGCGCACGTTGGCTGCGATTGCGTGCGCGGCGCTCGGGCTTGCCGCGGGCGAGACGGCGCTGGGGGCATTTGCGTACGTAGCGGCATACGAGTTCATGGGCCGGCGCGTGACCTTTGGGGACCGGATGCGTGCGCTGGCGCCGTGGGGCGCGCTCCTCGCGGGCTATGTGGCTTTGTACAAAGGTTTGGGCTTTGGCGCGAAGGGCTCCGGCGCGTACTTCGATCCAGCAGGGCACCCCTGGGAATACCTGACGCATCTCCCGACGAGGCTGGCCGTATTTGCCGAGGCCGCGCTCGTGGGCGTCCCTTCGGAGATCAGCGGCCTCGCACCGCAGGCCACGCCCGTGCTGGCACTCCTTGGCGCGGTTGCCGCGATGGCGCTCGCGCTCTTGCTTCGTCGCGCGGTGCGAGCCCTCGAGCCCGAGGTGCGCCGCACGCTGGCCTGGCTGCTCACGGGCGCCGTTCTCGCGGTGCTTCCTGGTGCCGCGGGAATACCGGGCGATCGCATCTTGTTCTTGCCGAACCTGGGAATCGTCTCGGTGCTTTCCGTCGTGCTGCTTCGTGCGGGGGCGGGGCTGCCGGCGCGGGCGGGCGTGGCGGTGTTCGGGCTGTTGCACGTCGTCCTCGCACCGGTGCTCTTCGCGTTCGGCGCGCAGCAACTTGCCACTTCATCGCACGCCGCGCGAACCGCGGCCGTGGGCGCCGAGCTCCCGGCACGCGAGGGCGTGAGCGTCGTGGGCATCGGCCTAGCCGATCCCCTGGTGGGCATGTACCTCTTGCCCAACCTGGTCATCGCGCGCCCAAAGCCGCTGCCGCGCACTACCCATCTATTGACCATGTCCCCGCGCGATCATCGCCTAAAGCGCATCGACGCACGAACACTCGAGATCTCCATCTTGGGCGGCACCTTGCTCGACAACGCTTTGGAGTTCGTGGTGCGCCCACCGGATCATCCCCTGCTCGCAGGCGATAGGCTGCCACTCGGCCCATGGGCCGTGCTTATCCTCGAGGACACCGACGGCCGCCCCACGCGCTTTTCCGTCACCTTCGATCGCCCCTTGGACGATCCGTCCCTCGCCTTCATCATCTGGCACGAAGGCGCCCTCCGCCCATTGTCACTGCCACCCGTGGGCGAAGAGGTCACCTTGAAGCACGAGCCCGGCCCCATGGGGATTTGATTCTCCGACTCGTAAACCAGCGAGCTCGATCCTCGAACAGAAGAGGGAAACCGCCAAGACACCAAGGACGCGAAGGTGGATTGATGTGCTGCCGCACCGAATGCTCGAGCGCACGGAACTAGTGGCTGGCGTGCGATGTTTTCGGAAGAGAGATTCGTCGACGATTAGGTCAAAATCGAGAGCGCCTCGCGAAGCACACTTTCCAGCGGGGGCGGTGCCGGGCCCCATCGATCCGCCAATGTGGCGAGGGCGCGGCGCGTTGGGGCGCGCTCCGCCGAGAGCCCGTTATGGCTTCGGCATCGGGTCCTAAGATTGCTCGCGTCATCGGAGCCTCCGTGGGCCCGTGGCGTGCCATGGTCCAGCTCGAGAAACGTCCGTGTTTCGCATCGTCTGCCGGTTTCGTCGATGAATGTGCATTGCAAACCGTCGCGCTGGAACACTTCGCGGCGCACGGCCCTCGTCACGTATCCCGGACGCGTGATTTTTCGCGGGACGATCGGCCGTGGCGTTCTGCCGAGCTTACGCTTTTCGAGTTGGGCAAGGAGCAAGTCGATGGCGCGCTCCACGATGATCGAGAGATCGCCGCTCGGATTCGCATGCCGCATCAAGTTCGTAACCAGTTCGATCTTCTCGAACAACTCCGCGGAGGCGGTGAACTGCACCTTGTACCGCGCTGGCGCGAGTGGTTCGACAGGGGCTGGCTTCGACGGCATGGTGTCCGTCGAGGGCGGTGGCACCTTGGTTTCCGGAAGCTCATGGATCGACGAAGGTGCATCCTTCCGTGGAAAGTGCGCCGCGAGAAGCTCGAGTACCTGGAACTTGGTCTTGCCCGATGCTTGCCGCAGCAGGTCCTCGTGATTGTCCTCGGTCAGATGCTCGAGAATGCACTCTTGTCCGACGAGTGCATGAATCCCCGTGAGCAAGTCATCATTCGATAAATCCGCGAGCTTCATGGTGCCAACCTTACCACCCGAATTTTCGCCTCTCGCATCGGCCCTTCATCGCACCAACGGACGCCCGCCCCCGAGAACACCTCGCCGCGCTCGAACGCGGACGGGTGCGCCCACAGGCGGTCCTGCCGAGGAATTTCAGGATCGAAGTGCGGTATCCCTCCGAGATGCGATAAGAATCGCGTCAAGCAAAATCGCTCCTAGAATCGATGCGATCGCGGCGACTTTTTGTGCCATGGCGACGAGGCCGCGGCTCGGCATTTTCAGATGCACTGCGATTTTTACCGGTGATTATACAGAGCACTCCGTTCCCCCAAGCACACGGTGCGCTTTTTCGAATGTCACGATCCCCTGGTCGAAGCACTCTTTCGTTTGGCCGGCTTTACCCGATTGGCAAATGCCACCAACGCGGTTGCCGTCGGTTCGTCGGTAATTAATCCCTTCAAATGACCCGTTGCTAGAATCGATGCGATGGCGGCGACCTTTTGGGCGCCGCTGGCCATGGCGACGAGGCCTCGGCTCAACGATTTTGGAGCTACCGCGATCACGCGTTTGGCGATGGGGCCCTCCACGGGGTGGCCTTCGGCGTCGTAGTAGTGGCCCAGGATTTCGCCGACGGCGCCGGCCGAGCGCAGGGTGCGGGCGTCGTCTTCCTCGATGGCGTGTGCGGCGATGAGCGAGGCCGTGCCGGTCACCTCGCCGATGCCGACCAGTGACAAGCTGCTCTCGGCGCCCAGTCGCAAGGTTTCGGCGATGCTGCGCTGCGCGGCGATGGTGTGGGCCGCCGAGGACGTGTCGGCAAAGAGTGGCACGGGCATGACCCACGCTTCGGCGCCTGTCTTGCCTGCAAGGCGATAAATCACGTCGAACGTGGACGCGCGGCGTTGATGCGGCACCCCGCCCAGCAGCGACACGATGGAAAGACGCCCGCCCGGTGTGAGCTGCGGAAGCTGATCGATGGCGCTCGCAATCGAACGACCATGCCCCAGCCCGATGATGGCATGCACCCCGCTTTCGATGGCCGTGGAGAGCATCTCCGCGGCCTCGGCGCCAATGGCGCGAAAGGGATCGGCCGCGTCGGGAAGTTCCGGCACGACGCGGCAATCGGGCACGCCATAGAGGCGTTTGATCTCCTCCTCCAGCGCCACGCACTCCGTGATCGAGCCTTGCACAGTGATCTTCACGATGCCCGCCGTGGCGGCCCGTGCAATGAGTCGGTGCACCCTCACGGAGCTCACGCCCAGCTTCTCCGCGACCTCCCCCTGCGTCAGGCCACCCTTGTAGTAGAGCCACGCCGCGCGCGCTTCCAAGGCGAAATCGTCTTTGCTCACGCCATGCAGGGTACTGTAAGTATTTTCATTTGATGAAAGAAATTATTTTCATCGACCGAATGAAATTTCTTTCGATCGACAAAAAAAATTGCAAACTGTACCCACGCCGTCGCCTTTTCGGGCGACCACCCGGGCAGCCCAAGGCCGCTTGCGGCCGCACCTGAAAGGGACGCAGGATCATGACGCAGTTCCAGGCCGACAATGGTCCGATTTCATTTCGGGATGGCGAGGATCGCCAAGAGGCCACCTCCTGGCTCGATCGCATTGGCATCCCACGGGTGCTCTTCGTCGGATACATCGGACTCCTGCTCTTCATGATTGGAGACGGTGTCGAGTCCGGATACCTCTCCGCGTACCTCGTCGGCCGCGGGCGAAGCATGGAATCCGTGGCCTTCCTCTTCACGGTCTATGGCCTCACCGCCTCCGTGGCCGCCTGGTTTTCCGGTGCGCTGTCCGATCTCATCGGGCCGCGGCGCGTCATCATGTATGGCCTGGCCATTTGGGTGCTCGCGCAAATTGGATTTCTCGGGCTCGGCGTCCACCCTGACAATTACTCCTTCATGATGCTGTTTTACGGCATCCGCGGATTCGGCTATCCGCTCTTCGCCTATGGCTTTCTCGTCTGGGTCACCCGCGTGGCCCCGCGCGAGCGATTGAGCAGCGCCGCAGGCTGGTTTTGGTTCGCCTTCACCGGCGGCTTGCCGACCCTCGGCGCCATGGTCGCGAGCTTCGCCATCCCCGCCATGGGCCAATTGCCCACGCTCTGGCTTGCCCTCGCCATCGTCCTCTTGGGCGGCATCATTGCGCTCCTAGGATTGGCGCGTACGCCGGAGGGAGGCCCGGGCCCGCACGTGCACGAGGAAAGCCCGATTGCCACCTTGCTCACCAGCCTGACGCTCGCGTATTCGCACCCCAAGGTCGTCAATGCGGCCATCGTGCGCGCCATCAACACCGCGTCGCAATGGGGCTTTCTCGTCTTCATGCCGGTCTTCTTCACCGAAACGCTGCACTTCGAATTGTCCGTTTGGCTGCGCATCGTCACCGTCATGTTCACGAGCAACATCTTTTGCAACCTCGCCTTCGGGCTCATCGGCGACCGCTTTGGCTGGCGCAACACCGTGGCCTGGTTCGGCGGCGTCGGCACGGCCATCACCACCTTGCTGATGTATTATGCGCCGGTTCATGCCGGGCCCGCGCAGACAGGGCCGGTCATGCTCGTGGCCGGGCTCTACGGCGCCACCCTCGCAGGCTACGTTCCTCTTACCGCGCTCACGCCGTGGCTTGCGCCCGATCGGCGCGGCGCTGCCATGTCCCTGCTCAACTTGGGAGCCGGTGTCAGCGTTTGGCTCGGCCCCGCCGTGGTGGCCCTGTTCATGGGGCCTTTCGGTGCCAAAGTGGTTATATGGGTTTTCGCAGCGCTGCATCTCATCAGCGCCGCATTGACGATGACCTTGCGCACGGCCGAACCATGACGATACTCGGCATCGACATCGGGACCACAGTCATCAAGGCCGTCGTGTTCGACGACGACGGCACCGAGCGCGCGACATCGCGGGAGCCCAGCGCGGTCCTGCGCCCCGTGCCAGGCCACTCGGAGCAGAACATGGCCGCGCTCTGGGAGGCCATCGCCGTTGCCGTTCGAAAGGCCTGCGCAGGCATTGCGGACTCCATCGATGCCATCACGCTCACCGGGCAGGGCGACGGCGTGTGGCTCGTCGATGCGCAGGGCACCCCCGTCGGAAATGCCATCCTCTGGAACGACGCGCGCGCCGCGAGCATCGTCGAGCGCTGGACGGGCGAGGGACGCATTGCCGAGGGCTTCGCGCTCAACGGCAGCCGCACCTTCGCCGGCGCGCCGAACGCCATCCTGGCCTGGCTCGCCGCCCACGAGCCCGAGCGCCTCGAGCGCGCCCATGCCGCGCTTTCCTGTACGGGCTTCGCCTTTCTGCGCATGACCGGCCGCCTCGGCATGGATCGCTCCGACGCCTCGCTGCCCTTTCTCGACATTCGAACCGGCGCCGTCGCCGAGAACATGTTCGCGCTGTTCGGCATCGAATCGGCGCATCGCCTGCGGCCGCCCATCTTGGCCGATTCGGATCGCGCGGGAACGCTGCGCGACGAAGCCGCGGAGCACCTCGCGCTTCGCCCCGGGCTGCCGGTGGTGCTCGCGCCGTACGACATTGCGTGCATGGCCCTGGGCACAGGTGCGGTGGCGCACGGGCAGGCTTCGGCGATCCTCGGCACCACGGTGTGCTCGCAGATCATGCTCGATCGGCCGGACGTGGCACGGCAGGGGATCGGCATCAACATCGACGTCTTTGGCAAAACGCTGCGCGCGTTTCCTTCGCTCGTGGGCTGTGAAGTCATGGATTGGATGAGCGGCATCATGGGCATTCCCTCGGCCGCGGAGCTCGATATTCTCGCGCTGGAAGCGCCGCCCGGTGCGAACGGGCTCGTGTTCCTTCCGTACATGTCACCCGCCGGCGAGCGCGCGCCGTTCTTCGACCCCCGCGCCCGAGGGAGCCTGTTCGGCCTGAGTTTTCGGCACGATCGTCGCGATCTCGCGCGCGCGACGCTCGAAGCGCTCGCCTTCGTCGTGCGCGACTGTTTCGAGGCGGCGCCCGCCATGCCAAACGAAATACGGGTGTGCGGCGGCGGCGCGCGCAGCGACGCCTGGTGCCAAATCGTGGCCGACGTGACCGGCGTCGACGTGCTCCGCGCCGAAGCCCGCGAGATTGGCGCGCGTGGAGCGCTGGTCGCCGCCAACGTCGTATTGCACGGGCGGAGCCTCCGAGAAGAAGCTGCGCGATTGGGAACCATCGAAATGCGATTTTCACCCGACACGAGAAATACGACGTTCTACACGGATGTCCTGCGGCACTTTCGTGAGCTCCGCCGCGCAGCAGGTATCGAAGCATGAGCACTCTGGGAATCGATCTGGGCACACAGAGCGTACGGGCCATCGTCCTGACGGACGACGGCGTCATCGTGGGCGAGGGCACGGCGCCGCTCGAAAGTGTGCGAACCGACGGCCGTCACGAGCAGGATCCCAAGGCATGGTGGACCGCCGTGGTGGCCGCCGTCCATGCGGCGCGCGCAGACCTCGATGCTTCTCGGATCGAAGCCGTGGCCGTCGATGGCACCTCGGGGACGATCCTACTGGCCAACGCCGACGGCGCGCCCATGACACCGGCCCTGATGTACGACGACGTTCGCGCGACCGCCGAAGCGGACGTGGTCAATCGCGCGGGCGCCGAGGCATGGCTCGCGAATGGCTATGGCCGCATGCAGCCGGCTTGGGCACTGCCCAAATGGCTTTGGCTACGACACCATGGCCCGGCCGCGGACTTCGACCAAGCGCGATTGCTCCACCAGACCGACTTCATCAACGAAGCCCTCGTGGGAGGGCGCGTGGCCACCGACTGCAGCACCGCGCTGAAGACCGGTTGCGACTTGGTGAATGTTCGATGGCCACTGCCCCTCCTCGAGACTTTGGAGCTGCCGAGCCGCATGCTCCCGCCGCTGGTGGAACCGGGAAAGCCGCTCGGACGATTGGGCGCCCGCGTGGCGACACTTCTCGGGTTGCGCGCCGGCGTGCGCGTGGTGGCCGGCATGACGGATAGCTGCGCCGCGCAGATCGGAGCCGGCGCGCTGATCCCTGGAAGTTGGAATTGTGTTCTCGGCACGACCCTCGCGCTCAAAGGTGTATCGGAGACACTGATTCGCGATCCGGGTGGTGCCATGTACTCGCACCGCGGGCCAAATGGATTGTGGCTGCCCGGCGGCGCCTCGAGCAGCGGTGCGGGCATCTTGTCGGCGCGGCTTCCCAATGCCGATTTGGCGGCGCTTGGGAATGCGGCGGCGATGCGGCCGGATCCGACGTTTTTCACGTATCCGTTGGCCGGAAGGGGCGAACGATTTCCGTTCGTCGCACCGGACGCGGAATCGTTTTCGACGGGCGAGCCGGCGGACGACGTGGAGGCCTATGCGGCGATGGCGCTGGGCCTCGCCTTCGTCGAGCGACTTTGCTTCGACCATCTCGCCTTGCTTGGGGCTCGCACCGATGGCCGTATCAGCTTCACCGGTGGCGGGGCGCGCAGCGACTACTGGACACAATTGCGCGCCGACGTCCTGGGCCGTCCGGTCCACCGGCCCCGGCACGCCGAGCCCGCGGTCGGCATGGCCATGCTGGCCGCCGGCTCGTCATCCCGGGCGGTGGACGAAGGCGTGGTCAACTCCCCGGCGTCCCAGCGGCATCGCGCGCTGCTCCGCACCTACGGCACCTTCCTCGACGCCATCGAGCGACGCGGCTGGGTGAGCCCCGTACTGATCGCGCATGCGCGGAGGAGGGCGGAATGAGCCGGCTTTACCTCGCGCGGCACGGGCAGACGATTTGGCACGCCGAAAACCGGTATGCCGGGAGCAGCGACATTCCCCTCGACGAGACGGGCCGCGCCCAAGCGGAGCGACTGGCGGCGTGGGCGCGGGCGGCCGGTCTTTCCGCCCTTCGCTGCTCGCCGTTGGCGCGGGCGGTGGCCACCGCGGATTCCGTTGCTCGGGCAACGGGGGTGCTCGCGGTCACGGATGCGCGCCTCGTCGAATGCCAATTCGGCATCGCCGAGGGCCGGACCTTGGCGGAAATGGAACGCGAGCAACCGGAGGCGGCCGAGGCCTTCCGGCGCGATCCCGCCGCGCGCCCGTGGCCAGATGGCGAGGAGCCGCACGCGGTGGCACACCGCATGGTCGCCGCGCTGCGCGAGATCGCCGCCGCGACCGCCGGGCCCACGTTGGTCGTATCGCACAACACGGCGCTTCGCCTGGCGTTGTGCGAGCTACTCGGATTGCCCCTTCGCCATTACCGCCGAACCTTCCCGGCACTGCGCAACGCCGCGATCAGCGAAATCGACATTCGCGGCAACGACACGGCGCTCCTGAGTCTCAATCAAGCCATCTGAGGTACCATGACGACGATCCTCGCCGCAGGCGATCATTTCATCCTTCCGGAGATTTTCGAACAAGGCATTCGCGCGGCGGTGTCGAATGCCGATGGTTTGCGTTTTCGTCATTACCGGACGCCGTGGCCGGCGGTTCCGTTCGGTCCCGTGGCCGAGGTGGCCGAAGGATCGGGAACCGAGGAAGCGCTGATGGCCGCGCTCGAAGGCGCAGACATCATGGTGGCCAATCATGCCCCGCTCACCGAGCGCGTCATACGCGCTTCCTCGCTCAAATTCGCCGTGATCGCCCGCGGTGGTGTCACCAACGCGAACCTCGCGGCCGCGCGAAAAGCCGGTGTCGTCATCAGCAATGCACCCGGCCGCAACGCCGCCGCGACCGCGGAGCACGCCGTCGCATTGATGATGGCCGTGATGCGCCGGATCCCCGAGGCCAATGCCGAATTGCACACGGCGACCTGGCGGGGCGACCTTTACGAATTCGGAAAATGCGGCCGCGAGCTCGGCGCCGCCCACGTCGGCCTCGTGGGATATGGGCAGATTGGAAGCCGCGTCGCCTCCATCGTCGCGGGCTTCGGCGCCAAGGTCAGCGTATTCGATCCCTACGTCGACCCGCGGACCCTTCCCGCACACGTGTCGCCGGTCGGATTGGACGAATTGCTCTCGACCGCGAACGTCATCTCGCTGCACGCGCGTGCCAGCGCCGAAACGCACCATATCATCGACGCGCGCGCCATCGCCCGCATGCCGCGCGGAGCCATCGTCATCAATTGCGCGCGTGGCAGCCTTCTGGACCAAGGCGCGCTCTGCGATGCATTGGAAAGCGGCCACCTCTTCGGCGCCGGATTGGACGTGTTCGACCCCGAGCCGATCGCCCCCGGCGACCGACTTCTCGCGGCCCCCAATTTGGTCATGACCCCGCACATCGCCGGCGCGAGCCGCGAAACGGCGCATACGGCGGCCCGCATCGCCGGCGAGGAGGTCGCACGATTCCTCGCCGGCGCGCCGCTGAAGCACGCCATCACATCATGACGACGTGACGGAGTAGCTGTTCGAGCGGAAATCCATCCCGCCGCTCGACGAGGTAATTTCGAAACCGAATTGTACCTCGCCGACGGTCACGTCCCCGAACCAGCCTCTATTGCGAATCCAATTCAGCACCGCATCGACGTCCACCGTTCCCGAGTTGACGTCGCCGTGCCGGAGGAATGAAAAAACCTCGTTGGAGCCGTTCGAGCCCCGGTAGACGTCCCACGTGTGCCCGCCGACCGTCACCGTCGCTTGCTTGGACCCGATGGGGCCGACGGCGCCGTTCCAATTCATCCAGAGCATGATCTCGTATGCGTTGTTGTTGGCCCAAATGTCGTACGTCGACGCGTACGCTCCTCCGCCGGGCACCGTCACGTTGAAGCTGCTGCTCAGCGAGCCGATCGCGCTGAGCCTCTTGCCGATGTTCTTGGCCGAGTGCGGGTAGGCCTTCACCCCGCCCGTGTTGGGATGATCCGCCCATACGCCCCAATTGCTGTACGAATTGGCCCATATGGTCTGCGGCCCTGCGCCGCTGCCCCATACGTCATTTCGAACGGTGTATCCACCGTTGGACCAGGCTGCCCATTTGTCCGACGAAGACCAACTGGCGGCATGCGCGGTGGTGACGGTGGGCACCACCGCCGCCGCAAAGGCCAACGACAAGATCGTACATTGAACCAGCTTTTTCATGGCTTCCCTCCTCTTTGACCGACGGTCAATTCAATTGGAACGAATGCAATAGGACCGCGCCGTCGAAGACCAGGTACACGTCGTGGGTGCCGTCGACACCACTGGTGCTCGCGGCCGAGACGTCCGTGTAGCGGTATTTGTCCCCAGTGCTTGGCACCGTGACGGTGGTCAGCACCCGGCCGCTCACCGGATCGTCGAGCCGCACCGTGATGTGCGCATCTCCGGCGGTGGGCTTGGCCACCGAAGCGGTAAAGCTGTGTGCAACCGGCGAAAGCCGCGCACGATGGTAGGCGAGCCAACTTCCCGCGGAGGCGGAGACGGAGGTGCCGCTCGCCTTGCTCCAATCGACCAGGGTGACGGCCCGCTCGTCGTCGAAGTTTTCGGCCAGGGTCGGCGCGCCCAAATTGCGGGGCGGGATGGACTCGCCTTGGACCGCGATCGAGACGGTGGAGCGGATATCCGTGGCCGACGCGCCCACGAGCAGATCGTAATCCCCCGACTCGACGACGGCCTTGCTCCGGCTCACGTCCCAGAAGGCGAGATCGCGCACGGACAGCGAGAGCGTCACCGATTTCGTCTCACCGGGTGCGAGCTGCACGCGCTGGAAGGTGCGCAAACGCTGCTGCGGCTGGGCGACACGTGATGCACGCGGACGCGAGTACAATTGGACGATGTCCACGCCTGGCCGTGCGCCGGTGTTGGTGACGTCGATGGTCACGTGCACCTCGTCGTTCGCGAGGACCCCATCGCGATCGACCCGCGCCCGGCCATAGCCGAAGCTCGTATAACTGCGCCCGTAGCCAAAGGCGTAGAGCGGTGTGCCCTTGTAATACTGGTACGTCATCCCCGTTTTCGAAATGTCGTAATCGAGAATGCTCGGCAGCTCCGCGTCGGACGCGTACCACGTTTGCGTCAGGCGCCCGCTCGGATCCGTGTCGCCGAACAACACGTCAGCAAGCGCGTGCCCCGTTTCCTGCCCCGCGTGCGTGGTCCACACGATGCCTGGTGCCTTCTGCGCATTCCATCCCGTCGTGGGGTAGCTGTTTTCCACCACGACGATGGTGTGCGGGTTGGCCGCATGCACGGCCTCGATCAGCGCCGCCTGTGCCGGCGCCAGGGCGGTGCTGGTGCGATCATTGTCCTCGCGCCCATTGATGAATGGCATGCTCCCCACCACGACGACCGCCGTGTCGGCCCCGGTGGCCGCGGCCACGGCCTCCTCCACACCGTTGCGAACGACCTCCCGCGCGAACTTGGTGGCCCCCTGGGGGGTTGGCGACGCGATGCTCAGCGTACCGTCGGCGCCGACGACGGCATATTTGTTGGGCCCGAACCACGACTGCCGAGCATCGTTGCCTGCGTACTCGAGGATGTAATTGCCATCGGGTTGCGCCTGCAACTTGAATTGCTGCTGGACGAACCAGCCATTCGGCTGCCGCGCATTGTTGACCAGCGTCTTCCCATCGCCGAGCGACAGGTACTGACCATTGGCCACCGTGCGCAGGGTGCAGATGCCCGCACCCCAATCGAAAACGTCCAGCCCTTCGTTCGCACCGGCGACGCTGCCACCCTCGCGCAGCTTTCCTCCGGCTGCATCCGTGGCCGCGGTGAGGTATTTTCCCGTGGCCACGTTCTTCAACGCAATCCGGTCGACGCCCTCGCTCGAGACCACCGCGCCTTTGGATCCGAGCCGCTCGGTGATGCCCTGGAGCGGCGTGATCCCATAGGGCATCGTGCCGCCGTACCAATCTTGGTACAGAACATTGGCCAGCGGCCCAACGACGGCCATCTTCTGGTTTTGCGCATCGTTCAAGGGCAGCGCATTCCCCTCGTTGCGCAGGAGTACCACTTGTTCGTCCGCCGCTTTGCGTGCCAGCGCCCGATGTTCGGGCGAATCGATGACCGCCGGCGTGATGTTCCCGTACGGGCTTCGCGAGTCGAACTCACCGAGGCGAAAGCGCAGGGAAAGCAAATGCCGCACGGCCTTGTCGATATCCGCCTCGCTCAGCAGCTTTTGCTCGAGCGCCGACGCGATCGCGCCGGTGACGATGGAGCCATCCGTATCGTTGTCCGTGAAGCTGTCGAGTCCCGCCTTGATGGCCGCGGCATAGGCCTCCGGCCGCGTTGCGTAATACGCCTCGGAGCTCACCAGGTTCGTGGGGGCACCGGCGTCGCTGACGATGGCAATCTCCTGCTGGGACCATGATCGAACGAGCTTTTCCAGCTCGGGGCTGACCGTGTTCGGCCTGCCATTGACCAGGTTGTAGGCAGGCATGACCGCGTTCGCGGCGCCCGCTCGAAGCGGAATCTCGAAGGCCTGCTGATCGTACTCGTGCAGGATCCTCGGCCGCACCGAGGCATTGCTGGTCGTGCGGTCGATCTCGTTGTTGTAGGCAAGGTAGTGCTTCAGCGTGGGGGCGGCCTGCAAATAATTGGGATCGTCCCCCTGAATACCTCGCCCGTACGCAATGGCCATTTGCCCCGTGAGGTAGGGATCTTCGGAGTACCCTTCTTCGTTGCGGCCCCAACGCGGATCGCGTAGCAGGTTGACGACGGGCGCCCACACGTTCAGGCCCCAAACGGTCGGATTCATGGCATGGAATCCACGCGCTTCGCGGCCGACGGCATGGCCGACTTGCTTCATCAAATCGAGATCCCACGTACTTGCCAGGCCGATGGCCTGGGGAAACACCGTGCCCTTCGCATACACGACGGCACCCTTGTTCGCATAATCGTTCGACCAGGCGACGCCGTGCAGGGCCTCCGTGCCCGTCTTGAAGAGGGCAATGCCCAACCGTGGAATGGCCGGTTGGTATTGATGGAGCAGCGAAATCTTCTCGTCCAACGTCAACCGGCTGATCAGGTCCTCGACGCGCGCGTCCATCGGAACGCGCGGATCGCGGAACGGTTCATCGGAACAGCCTTGTGCGACCGGCAGGAAGACCGCCGCGAGCAGGATCACACCGGAACACCGCGTGCCCAACTTTCGAAACATCGATTGCCTCCAGTCGAATCGTTTCGATTAATGAATTTGGCCCTAGTCATGCGAGGCGCGCGCAGGAGGGTCAAGTAGAAGTTGATTAACGACGCTATGCGGCACGAAATTAGGTGCGATACGTTTGCAGCGCGATCTGTTCTTGTCTTCCCGTGGGCCGTCCCGTATCGTCATTTCAGTCGATGCGATTCGATAATCGAGATACGCCGGCGGTAACGATCGTGGACGTGGCCAGGGCGGCCGGTGTCGCGCCCAGCACCGTCTCGTACGTGCTCAGTGGCAAGAGATCGATCTCGGAGGAGACGCGCAGGCAAGTCGAGCAGAGCGTCCGCAAGCTCGGCTACCACCCGCATGCCGGCGCCCGCGCCCTGGCCAGCAGCCGCACCAAAGTGCTTGCCTTGGTCGTGCCGCTCCGGGCAGACCTCAACATGGCCGTCATGATGCAATTCGTATCGTCCGTGGTGACGGCCGCGCGTGCCCACGATCACGACTTGCTCTTGTTGACCAAGGACGAGGGGCCCCAAGGCCTGCGGCGCGTCACCTCGTCGGCCATTGCCGATGCGCTCATCGTCATGGACGTGGAGGCGGCGGATCCGAGGGTGCCCGTTCTGCGTGCCTTGGAGCGACCGGTGGTGCTCATCGGCGCGCCCGATTCGATCACGCCGATGGGGCTCACCTGCGTCGATTTGGACTTCACCGCGGCGGGCGCTTGCTGCGTCGGGCACCTCGCCGATCTGGGGCATCGATCCATCGCCTTGGTGGGCCCCTCACCGGCGGTCTACAAGCGCGGCACCAGCTTCGCGGGCCGTTTTCTGCGCGGCTTCACCGATGCCGCGGGTGCCCGGGGCGTGCGCGCCACGTCCCACCCGTGCGCGCCGGGGTACGACGCCACGCGCGCTTGCTTGGACGAGCTCTTTGCCGAGGATCCGCAGATCACCGGATTGATCGTGCACAACGAGGCCGTGCTTCCCGCCGTTCTCGCGGAATTGCATCGCCGGGGGCGCCGCGTGCCGGAGGACATCTCGCTCATTGCGGTGTGCCCGGATGCCATGGCCGACAATCAACCCGTATCCCTGACGACGGTGGCCATTCCCGCGACGGAGCTCGGTGAAATGGCCGTCGAAATGACCATTCGGCAGCTCAAACAGAAGACGCCATCCGCGCCGGAAACGCGGCTCTTGTCCCCGCGGTTGACCCAACGCCACAGCACGGCACCGCGCAAGCCCTGAACGAGAAGGAGGAGGCCATGGCCATGGTCGAAACGCACTGCGCCCGCACGTCCATCGTCGCCCTTGCGATCTTCGCAGCAAGCGCGGCCTGTTCGCGCAGCACCCCCTCGGATGGAGGCGGCTCCAGCGCGATCGTCGAGCTCGATTATTACACCGACGCGCAGGGCAGTGCCGCGTGGCAGAAAATCCTGGATACGTGCGCGCAGCAAACAGGGGTGCGCATCCAGCGGCAAACCGTCCCGCCGCCTCAAATGCTGCCCAAGATTCTGCAGGGCGCGAGTTCGAAGAGCCTGCCGAATCTGCTCTTTACGGACAATCCGACGCTTCAACAAATCGCCAGCACGGGTGCACTCGCGCCGCTCGCGGACTACGGAATTTCCACCGAGGGTTATTACCCGAGCATCGTCAGCGCGGGCACGTACCAGAACGTGGTCTACGGGCTGGCGCCGGGCGTCAATGGACTTGCCTTGATTTACAACAAGGACGTCCTTTCCGGCGCCGGCATTCCCGTCCCCTCGACATGGGACGAGCTGAAGTCGGCCGCTGCGAAATTGAGCAAAGATGGAAAATACGGCTTGGCCTTTTCGGCCATTCCCTCGGAGGAGGGGACGTGGCAATTCCTACCGTTTTTCTGGAGCAACGGCGCCGATCTGGCCAAGGTGGACTCGCCACAGGCCATCGAAGCTTTGAAATACGTCACCGAGTTGGTGAACGGCGGCGGCGCATCGAAATCCGTTTTGAATTGGAGCCAAAACGACGTGGCCGATCAGTTCGTGGCCGGAAATGCCGCCATGATGATCAATGGCTCGTGGAACCTGGCGCGGCTCGATGGTGAGAAGGCGCTGCACTACGGTGTTGCCCCCATCCCCGCACCCCGCACGGGGGCGAAATCGGTCGTCGCTCTGGGCGGCGAGGTCGGTGCCATCCCGTTGAGCAACAAGGAAACGCAGCAGGCCGCGGCAAAAGTGCTTTCGTGCATCTTGTCCGAGCCCATCATGCTGGAGTGGAGCAAGTCGCACGCCTACGTTCCGGCCAAGGCGGACGTCGCCGCCAAACTCGGTGAGCAGGTTCCCGCGATGAAAGCCTTCATCGAAGAGGTGGCCAGCGCCAAATCGCGTTCCGCGGAGCTGGGGGCGAAGTATCCGAAGCTCGCCAAGGAAATGGCGACGGCCGTGCAATCCGCGCTCACGGGCCAGCAATCGGCCGAGCAGGCGCTCCAGCGCGCGCAGCAGGCCGGCGGCTCATGACGTCGCAGCGCGCGGCGGGCTTGGCCTTCCTGTTTCCGGCGCTGCTCTACATCGTCGTCTTCTTCGGGTACCCGCTGTTCAACAACCTGGTCATGAGTGCCCAGGATTACACGGTGAAGTCGTTTTACACGGGCGATGCGCCCTTCGTCGGATTCGCGAATTATGCCGCGGTCGTCCACAATCCGATGTTCGTCCGAGCCGTGGTGAATACCGTTTCGTTCACCGTTGGATCCATCGCGTTTCAGTTCACCATCGGCCTGGCGCTGGCCTTGTTCTTCAATGACCGATTCCCGGGCAGCGACACATTGCGTTCTCTCTTGCTCCTGCCCTGGCTTTTGCCCCTGGTGGTGAGCGGCGCGGTGTGGCGGTGGATGCTCGATCAAGATCACGGCATCGTGAACGCCGCGCTTCGTGCGCTGCATCTGTCGCACCTGTTGCATCCGTCAGGCGGGCCCGTACCGTGGCTGACCAGCACCACGTGGTCCATGCCCGCGGTCATCCTCACCAATATTTGGGTCGGGATTCCGTTCAACCTCGTCATTTTGCACGGTGGTTTGCGCGCCATTCCGGATTCGCTGTACGAGGCGGCCGCGCTGGACGGCGCCAATGCGTGGCAGCGATTTCGGCACGTCACATGGCCGCTTTTGCGACCGGTCACCGGCATCGTGCTGATGCTCGGCCTCGTGTACACCATCAAGGTGTTCGACGTGATCATGGTCGTCACCGGCGGTGGCCCGGCCAATGCCACGCAAACCTTGACCACCTGGTCCTACGGCCTGTCGTTTCGCGACTTCGCCTTTGGTCAGGGGGCCGCGGTGGGCAATATCTTGATCCTCGCCGCCACGGGCTTCGGCGTGCTCTACGCCCGGCTCGCGCGGCAATCCATGGACGCCGCATGAGGGCCTATGGACGCACCGCGCTCGGCCTCGTCATCGTCGGCGTGCTGCTCTTTCCACTGTACTGGATGTTCAACGCGTCGCTGCAGCCCAGCGGCGCGCTGCTCAAGCCCTCGCCCGATCTTTTTCCGGTGGCGGGCACGCTCGACGGCTACCGCGCGGCACTTGGTACGCAGCAGGGGCACCTGGTTGCCAGCATCATCGTGTCGTTGGGGACGGTGGCCGTGTCGCTCGCCGTGGCCATGCCGGCGAGTTATGCACTGGCGCAGCTCGAGGTGCGCGGTGGTCCCGTGGTTCTCTTCGCAATGCTCATCGTGCAGATGATTCCCGGCATCGTGATGGCCAATTCCCTGTACACGGTGTTTGGACATCTCGGGCTCATCGACAGCTACTTGGCCCTCATCCTGGCCGATTCGACGGCCACGATACCGTTTGCCATTCTTCTCCTTCATTCCTTCATGATGGCGATTCCCAAGGAGCTGTCCGAGGCAGCCCTCGTCGATGGCGCCAGCCATTGGCGCACGTTCATCTCCATCATCGTACCGGTGAGCCGCAACGCGATGGTCACCGCGGGGTTGTTCTCTTTCTTGTTTGCCTGGGCGGATTTCCTTTTTGCCATCACGCTCACCACGGGCCAGACCTTCGAGCCGATCACGGTCGGCATTTACCGGTTTCTCGGCAATCAATCCGCCGATTGGAACGGAATCATGGCCACGGCCGTTTTGGCGTCGATTCCGGCGGCCATTTTGTTGGTCGTCGCCCAACGTTACGTCGTCGCTGGGATGACCAGCGGCGCCATCAAAGATTGACTCGACCTTCCGGAGTTCATTCCATGATTGCCATTCGTTCTGACGGCCTTGCCCTCGAGGCGATCGTTCGCCACGAGTTTCTTCGGATCGAGCCTTGGGGGCCCGACAGCTTTCGCGTGCGCGTGGGCCGGCAATCCATCGTGGACGGCATCCCCGGCGCGCTCCTGCCCGCGAAGGCGAGCACCGCCACCTTCGCCATGGGCGAGCAGGGAGGGAGCATCGTCAATGGTGCGCTGACGGCCATCGTCGAGCGAAGTGTCACCGATACGGGCGGCGACGTGCGCGTGCGCTTCGTGCGCACGCGCGACGGCAAAGAGCTGCTTGCCGAGCAGCGCGCCCATTTTTGGTGGCCGGGCGCGCGCCTCTTCATGTCCGAAGGAAATGGCCATTATCGGCTGGAGCAGCGTTTTTCCGCCTACGCCGGCGAGCGGCTCTATGGCCTGGGGCAGCATACGCATGGCCGGCTCGATCAAAAGGGCCTCGTCCTCGATCTGGTGCAGCGCAACGGAGAGGTGTCGATTCCATTTTTGCTCTCCAACCGCGGCTACGGTTTCCTCTGGAACATGCCCGCCGTCGGCCGGGTGGAGCTCGCAGAAAACGGCACGCGCTGGGTGGCCGATAGCGCGCGGCAGATGGACTACTGGATCACGGCTGCGGACACGCCGACGGAAATTCTCGCGCACTACGCCGATGCGACCGGCCATGCGCCGATGCTGCCGGAATGGGCCAGCGGCTTCTGGCAGTCGAAGCTCCGCTACCGCTCGCAAGAGGAGCTGCTCGCCGTTGCCCGTGAATACCAGCGGCGCGGGCTACCGCTTTCGGTCATCGTCACCGACTTCTTCCATTGGACGCACTTGGGCGACTGGCGCTTCGATCCGAAGGAGTGGCCCGATCCCGCGCGAATGATGGCCGAGCTCGACCGCATGGGGGTCAAGCTCATGATTTCCGTTTGGCCATCGGTCAATCCAATGTCGGAGAATTACCGAACCATGCTCGATGAGGGCATGCTCGTGGCCACCGAACAGGGCGTACCCCACCACGCGCCCTGGCGGGACAAGGGATTCAACGTGGAGATGCCCGTGGCCTTCTACGATCCCACCAACCCGCGGGCGCGCCATTTCATTTGGTCCAAGGTCAAACGAAATTACTACGACATGGGGGCGCGCGTCTTTTGGCTCGATGGGTGCGAGCCGGAGATTCAACCCGGGCACCCGCACAACCTGCGCTTCTTCGCCGGGCCCGGCGCGGAAGTCTTCAACATGTACCCGCTCGCCCATGCGCAGGCGTTTCACGAGGGCATGAACGCCGACGCCGACGGCGACGGCGAGGTGGTGCTTCTGTGCCGCTCGGCATGGGCCGGGAGCCAGCGTTACGGGGCGGCGGTGTGGTCCGGCGACATCGCCTCGACGTGGGTGTCGCTGCAGGCCCAAGTGCGCGCGGGGCTGAACATCGCCATCTCGGGCATACCCTGGTGGACGACGGACATTGGCGGTTTCCACGGCGGCGATCCCGAATCGCCCGAGTACCGCGAGCTCATGGTCCGGTGGTTCCAGTACGGCGTCTTTTGCCCCTTGTTTCGGCTGCACGGCTTCCGACAGCCCTGCGCGCCCTTCGGTCCGGAAATGACGGGTGGCCCCAACGAGGCGTGGTCCTTCGGTGAGGAGGCGCTCGTCCATATCGAGGCCTCGCTGCGCATGCGCGAGCGTCTGCGCCCGTACATCCTAAAGCAAATGCGCATGGCCCACGAGCGCGGGATCCCGCCGATGCGGCCCCTGTTCATCGACTTTCCCGCGGATGCGAGGGCATGGGACGTCGACGACGCGTTTTTGCTCGGCCCCGACGTGCTCGTCGCGCCCATCCTCCACCCCGGTGCGCGCAGCCGCTCCGTGTACCTTCCGGCCGGCGCAACATGGGTGGATCCCTGGACAGGTGCGCGTCACCTCGGGGGCACGGAGGTTCACGCGGACGCCCCGTTGGATCACATTCCTGTCTTCCTTCGCGACGGCGCCGAAGTCCCTGTCGTACTTAGTCCACGATGAACAGCTTCGCCCCGCTCTAATGGGCGAGCACGATTCTCGACCATGAAGAAGGAAACCGCCAAGAACGCCAAAAGAGAGTCGCCAGGATCGCCAGCGGAAACGGCAATAAACCCAAAGAAGGGTTTATTGTTGGTTCACCTAGCGATCCTGGCGCCTCTCTTTTGGCGTCCTGGCGGTTTCTTCTTCTCGTCGTGACGCTGTTCGAGGATCGCGCTCGCTGATTCAGGGCAGGCGTTTGCGCGCTTGCTCGAGGGCGCGTCGATTGATCGCGTTCCGCGTGAGAAAGCGGGCTCGCGCGTCGGGATCGGCAATGCCGCTGGCACGGATCAAGATTTGCTCGACGGTGCGCTCCAGGTGCTGCGTCGCCGATGGATCGCCCGCGGCATCGTGCGCCTCGAAGGCCGCGAACCGAAGACGCACCTCGGGAAAGCCACCGCCGCCGCGCTCCTCGAACCGAGCGAGCGCCCCATCGGCAAACTCGCAGGCCTCGGCCACCTTGCCGGCGGCCAGCAAGACCTTCACCCGCACGGCCTCGGCGTAAGGACGAATGACGATGCGGTACGTGATCAGGCGAAGCGCGTTCAGAACGTGCTCCTCCGCCGCATCGAGCTCCCCGCGATCGAGGAGTATTTGCGCAAGGGTGGCGTGCGCGAATCCCCTCAGGTCTTGATCGCCCGGGTGCTCGTCGTCCACGATTTTTCGAACCATTTGCTCGGCCTCTTCGGCCGCGTCGGCGGTTTCTTTGTCCACCAGGGACATGGCCAATGCCGTCGAGGCGATGGCGGTCGTCCACCGATCGTCTTCCAATTGGGCATTCTTGAGAGCCGCTCGGAACTCGCCTTCTCGGGGATCCAGACTCGCCAAATGCGCAAGCAAGGTACCTCGGTAGATCTGCGTGAGCATGAGCGTGTTCCGCGAATTCGCGATTTCGAGATATTCCTCGGCGCGCGCGGCTGCGACGGCCCCCGCCCAGGGATCGCGCGAAAGGTACAAATGGTAGAGAAGGCACGAGTACCCGCGCATTCCTCGCGCGACGACGTTGTCGGTGCTGGCGATGACCTCGTCCATTCGGGCCAAATAGGCCTGGGCCCGATCCGTTTGCCCGACCAAGGTGACGATGGAGGCCACGAGCCGCAACGACTCCATATAAGGTCCGATGGCGTCGGGCTCGGGAGCCATCGCGCGCAATGCGTCGCCCCAGCGGAGGATCTCGTCGTATCGATTGATCGGGGCTCCCGCCGCCGAAATCATGGTTCCCACGGCGTAGCACCATTGGGCGCTGCCGCAGCGGAGCAAGGTGAGCGCTTCGGAGACGCATGCATAGGCGTTGATCCGGTCGCACTCCCACATGAGCGCTCGCGCCTTGGTTCCGAGGAGCACGCCCAAAAGCTCACCTTGGGGATTGCACGCGATTCCGCGCTCGGCGAGCTGGATGCTATCCCGGAGATTCACGTAATCGACGGCCTTCCTCGCGGCGGCTGCGTAAAGCTCGGCGGCTTTATCCATCTCGTGGGCGAGCGCGTAGTGTTCGGCCAGAACATGCGGTTCGCGTTCGCCCATCGATTCGAGAAATGCGGCCGCACCGCGGTGTCCTGCCTCGCGGTCCTCATTGGTCAGCATGGCGTGCGCCGCCTCGCGGACCAAGGCGTGGCGAAAGGCATATTCGGTATCGCCCAACAGGCGGCTCGTGTTGCTCTGGGTGATGAGCTCGCGGTGGAGCAGATCCTCCAGCCATGCGTCGACCTTGGCCGTGGACGCCGGATCGCCGAGCAGCGCAAGAACGCCGCCGCGCCAAAACGTCGCACCGTAAACGCTCGCGGCGCGGAGCACCCTTCGCAATTCCGGTGTCAAACGTTGGAGTCGAGCGTGGAGCATCGCCAGCACGGTGTCCGGCATGACGTCGGATCGATTTTCGGCGACGAATCGAATCAGCTCCTCGAGAAAGAGGGCATTGCCCGCGGCCTGTTCGACGATGCGTTCGAGCAGCTGCGGTGAAACGTCGGCCCCCAGGACTCGGGTGATGAGCTCCACGCTCGCTCGCTTGCTCAACCCGTCGAGGTAGAGACCGTGTCGTTTGCGCTGGGCCCACAATTTCGGATATCGCTCCTCGACCTCCGGCCTCGCCAGCGCGAGAACCATCACGGGCTTGTCGCGGCAGTCGCGCAGGGCAGAATCGATGACCCGCGCGGTGAGACCGTCGCCCCAGTGCAAGTCTTCGAGGACGATGAGCACGGGATGGTCGGTGCTCTCCGCCTCGAGAAAGGCGATGAACGCGGCCGTCACCTGCGCGACCATGGTGCGTGGATCGCTTCGCGCGAGCTTGAGCGCCGGGCTGTCGTCCGACGGGAAGAGAATGCCACAAAGCTCGCCCATGAACTCGGTCACGAATGGCGCTTCGTCGGCGGGCACGTGGCGCCGAACGCGCTCGCGCAGCTTGTCTTGCTGCACCGCCAGCTCTTCGCCTTCGCGCACATCGATGAGGCGCCGCAGGGCATCGGCGAGCAGGCCGTACGGCGTTCCCGCGCGCGTTGGGTCGGTCCTTCCGAGCCAGATGCCGTCGGCTTGGATGGTGTCCCGCCGCGCGCACCGAATGAACTCGTGACGAAGGCGCGACTTGCCGACGCCCGGCGGTGCAATCACGATGGCCGCGCACGCCGCCGACTCTTCGCAACATTCCTCGAGAAGCATCTGGAGCTGGGCGAGCTCCCGCGCGCGACCGACGCAAGGAGTCGGCTTGCCGAGCAGAGGGCGCGCCTCGTCGGAGGTGACTTCCGAGTTCAAAACGAAAAACCCGGAATCCGTATTTCGCATTTCGAATCGCGCGTCGAGGAGGCGCGCGGTCATCTCGTCGAGTCGGATATCGGCAAAACTCTCGCCCGAGGTCGTTCGTAGCGCTGACCGATTGAGCATCGTGCTGGCGCCGTCGAGCAATTCACCGCTGGGCACCTGCTCGCCCTCGAGCATGCTTCGGCCGGTGGTGATGACGATGCTCAGTCGGGAAGAGGACGCGCCGAGGCGCTCGCGGAGAAAGAGCGCGCAGCGAGCCGCTTGGACGGCTTGATCGGTCGCGGTCATGTGTTCGGTCTGGGCGAGCGTCACGACCATGGATCCATCGCCCAGTATTTCGACGCGGGCGCCGAATAGACCTCGGACGGTGTCTCCGAGGCCCTGCCGTGGCGCGTAGGGGCCGGCCGCTTCCAACCAAGGAAACGGCTCCTCGCCACTCCCGGGGTCCGCATCATGTTCTTCGACCACCAAGATGACGCTGACGAGCTGCAGTTCATCGGAAAGAGGTATTCGTTCCGGCTCCTGCAGCACGTCTCCCAGCGCCGGCTCGTCGGAGAGCGAGCCCAGTGCGAGCAATTCCTCGAGCAGGGCTTGCGCATTTTGGGGCCGCTGCGATGGCTCTTTGGAGAGCATGCGGTCGACCAAGTTGGCCAGCTTTTCCGGCACGGCTGGACGGACCGTTCGAAGACGTGGAAAGTCGTTGAGCAGAATGCTGGCGAGGACGACCGTGGGATGGCCATTGGCCACGGGCGTCCGTCCGGTCAAGCATTTGTACATGACGCATCCGAGGGCGAACACGTCGACGCACGGGCCGACGTTCAGTTCGCCGCGGGCTTGCTCGGGCGCCATGTAAAGAGGCGTGCCGACGGTGATGCCTGCACCGGTCAGCTCGGATGTCGCGAGCCGCGCGACACCGAAGTCGAGCAACGTCGGCGACTCGGGGCATCCGTCACGCAGGAAGATGTTCTCCGGCTTGAGATCGCGATGAACGAATCCACGGCGATGCGCCGCCGAAAGTGCGTCCGCGACCCCGCAAAAGAGTGTGACGGTTTCGCTCAGCGTGAGGCTGTGGTGCCGGATGTGATGGGCAAGGTCCTCCCCCTCGAGCCACTCCATGACGAGGAAAGGCTGTCCCTCCGCGCTGATTCCGTGATCGATGTACGCGACGATGCCCGGATGGCGGAGCTCCGAGAGCATGTACGCTTCGCGTGCGAATCGCTCCTCGAAGTAGCGGCGCCCTTCGAACATGTGGAGCACTTTGAGCGCGACCTTCGCATTGCCTCGCTTCCGATCGCGGGCGCGGTAAACGACGCCCATTCCACCTTTGCCGGCAACCCCATCCAACAGAAAGCGATCGGCGAAGACGGTACTGGCCGCGAGAGCTTCACATCCTATGACACGTGCTCTAGCCATCCCCGTTTCCTCAGCGTACAAACGCTGTCCGGCCGAGGCAACCGGACTGATCGAACCGCTAAGGCGCCAAGAACCTCATGATCGATTGATGTGCTGGAGCGAGGAACCCTTACTCGTCGTGCGATAGGATCTTTTGCCACTCGGCTTGGGCCGCGTTCAGCGCTTGGCGCGGTGTCTCTTGATGCTCCAAGGCGTGCACCAGATGGTCGGTGAGGGCATTCATCAGCGCGGGCGTTTGCGGAACCTTGGGCCAGGCGATCATCGGATTGGAGAACGCCATCCGTTCGATGGCGCTCACCTGCGGGGCGAAGCGCTCGAACTCCGGGGACGAAAGGATCGACGGACGCGCCGGATCGAAGCCGCCATTGACGCGGTTCAAGGTCAACATCGTATCCCGTCGTGACACGAAGCGAACGTACGCCTTCGCGATCTCCGGCTCCTTCGTCGACGAGGCGATGGCCACCGCATAGCCGCCATTGAGCGACGACGCGTGCTTCGCCTTGGGCCCTTTCCCTTTGGGCATGGGAACCACGCCCCAGTCACCGCGGATGGTCGACTGCGTCGGGTCTTCGGCCATCACGCCGATGTCCGTCCATTGTTCGACCATGGCCACCCGCCCGGAGAGAAAGGCCAAGCGCGAAACGTCGAAATCCGTCTCCAGCGGCGTGGGCAGCGCATACTTCGCGTGCTCGATCATCGCTTCCAGGGCCGTCACCGCCTCGGGGCTGTTCACCTCGGGGTGGCGCTGCTCATCCATGAGCTCCCCGCCATAGGCGGCCAGGCGGTTCATGAAGCTCGACACAATCATCATGGGAACGTCGCGCGCCATGATGGCGCTGCCGTAAATGCCATTGCTGCGTTCCCGCTCGGTGATGATCTTGGCGACGTGCGTGTAGTCGTCCCACGTTTCCGGAGGCCGCAATCCGTATTTGGCCAATAACGATTTTCGATAAAAGAGTACGTGCGTATCCGCATCGTTGGGCAGCGCCCAGCGTTTCCCCTGGTACAGCGTGTAATGATCGTACAGCCCGGGGATGAAGTCGTCCGGGCGGATGGCGTCCGCGTTCTCTTCGATGAAGCGGGTGAGATCCATCACCGCGCCCTTGGCCACGAGCATCGCGAGATCGGCATAGTGCATCTCGAAGACGTCGATCTGCGGGGAGTTGGACGCGTGGTCCTTCAGGATGGTGTCCCCCACGGCTTCGTAGTTGACCACCTTTACCTGGAATACCGCACCCGTTTCCTTTTCGAACAGCTTGGCGGCGGTCTCCGCCGCGCGCACGTGCGGGGTCAGGGTCAGAAGCACGAGCCGCTGCCCGGACCCAGCCCGCGCGCTCATGGCCGAGGAGTCGGGGGCCACGATTCCATCGGGATGGCGCGAGCCGAAAAGCGTTCCCGCGATCAACGCGACGAGGGCCACCAGCGCGATGGTGACGATGGTTCGTATGGAAACCCGCTTGCCCGTGTCGTTGGTCACGTCCCCCGCCTCGCGCTCGGAGGCAACGATACCGCGTTTCTTCGCCTCGCGAACACGAAGCTATGCGATTGTATTTTTCCTACGACGACCGGCCGAGGCCGGATAGGAACTGACGAGCCCCGGCATGTGCGCGGTGTGCGCCGATTACGCTTTCGAGCAGGGCCGCTCCACCTTCTTGGTTCCCCAATCCAAGCTGCGCCAGCGCCGAGAGATAATCCGCCTCCCACGTATTGCGCGATTGCAAATCATCGTCGAAGACCAACAGGAGCGGCAGCGACGTGGCAAAGTAGTCGATTTGTGCGCGCGTCGTTTTCTTTTTCCGGGCAAATTCGTCCAATTCCAGAAACACGGCGCGGGCTTCGTCGGCTCGCTCCAATTCGAGCAGCGATGCTCCTCGGTAATAGGAGAGCTCCGAATGTTCGGTCACCGCCATTTGCTGGAAGTCGCCGCGCTCGGAGGCACTTCGCTCGAAGCAAAGGCGCGCGAGCTCGGCGTCACCCCGTGCTCGATGCGCGCGGCCGAGCCAATAGTGGATATCGCCTTTGGCCTGGAGCGGATGGTACGTCTCCCCCAGGTTCTGCGGCGGCGTGAGCGCCTTTTCGAAATGCGCCGTCGCCTCCGCGGGCTGGCCAACCTTCAGCGCGGCGATCCCCAGCGCGAGCCGGGCGGCCTTGTACTGCAGCACGACTTGACCTTCACCGCCCTCCCAAGGGTGGAATCGTCGTTGCTCGAGCAATGAAAGCGCCTTGGCGGCCTGCCCGGTGACGTTGTACAGCGCGGCAAGCTCGATGTTCAGATCGTCGCGCTGGACGCAGAGGTCCGGATGCGCAAGGAGCAGCTCGAGGCGGTTTTCCGGCGTGTCGTTCAGTTTTTTGCGCAGCTGGTCCCACTCGAAGAGGATGCGTGCGTCGGTCGCATCTGCGGCGAAGGCCTTCTCGTACATCTCGCGGGCACGCCGGCCGTCGCGCCAGGTATTCCAATATGCGATTCCGAGGTTGCGGTACGCCGTGGCAAACGAATCATCGGCGTCCCGCGCGCGTTCCCAGCAGCGAATGGCCTCTTCGTGGCGCTCCCAATGGTAAAAAAGGTTCCCCAAGGCGTAGGCGGCATTGCGCTCGGAGCCCACTTGTTCCAGTGCCCAGCCGAGTACGATGGCCTCGTGGGGGCGCGAAGGGAAAAGGTACGACGGGGCCGCATCGCGGGCGTAGGCGAGTGCGAGAAGTGAGCGCGAGCGCTGTCCACCGCGGTGGGCGATCCAGGCCTCCACGAAATGGGTCATGGCGGTGCGCGCCAGCGGATTCGGTGTCGCGCAGGGCGCCGTCGGGGCGCGGTGATGCACCTCGAGAAGAACGAGCGCATCCTCGTAGGCGCCCGCGTCGGCATAGTCGAAGGCCAAGTCCAGGATGGTCTGCGCGTCGTTTCGGCACAGCTCGAGGAACCGTTCATAGTCGTTGGTGCACCGTCCGAGCTCGAGGCGCGCCCAATGATCCAGCGGATCGCGTGCGAGCCATACCTGCAGGGCAATGCGCGCATCGTCTTGCCGGCCAAGTTTGCGCAGGATCATGGCCCGCAGCACCACGGCCTGGCCGTTTTCGCTGTTCGTCTCCAGGGCCCGATCCAGGTGGCCCAGCGCTTCATTCCAACGCCCCGCGCGGCAGTCGAGCCGTGCCAGCTCGTAGAATGCAGCCGCGCGGCACGCATAATCCCACGTGGCGCGGTAAAAGGCATCGTACGCCGTATCGAATTGGTCCAGAAAGCGTTGCGCGAGGCCAAGGCAATAGTGCGCCTCGCCCGTGTACGGATTGGGATGCCATTGGGTCAAACGCCGCGTGGCCGCCTCGGCGTGTTCACGCGCCTCCGCGAACATGGCGCGCGCCAAGAAGCGCTGCGCCAGCGCAAGGTGCGAGCGCGCATCGAAGGGATCGCGCGCGATGGCTTCCTGCCAATAGGCCTCGGGGCTGCGTGTCGGATGCCGATATTGCTCGAGGTGCTCGCCCACCATGAACAGCTCGTCCGCCGACCCCGCCGCGCCCGGCGCGGGAGGCTCGACGGCGGATGTGGGGGCCTCCACCTTCGCCGATGCGGACTCCGGGCGGTACGCGAGGATCGGTTGCCCCTTTGCATCGAGCAAACGCAGCTCGAGCTCCGCGGGATCGCCCCTGTGCACCGCTGCGCCTTCCTCGCGCCACGACCGGCCTGGGGCCACGCTCAGGATGCGCTGCAGGAGCAATGTCTCCCCGCGGTGCAGTTCGAGGCGCGCGTGCTCCAGGGCCTCGGGGGCGGCCACGCCGAGATCCACACCGCCATTGTCCGCGATGACCATGCGCAGCGCGGCGCGCTCATTGGCATTTTGCACCGGGCCAATGTCCTGAATGGGCCACCAATAGTGCGAAAACGTTCGCGTCTCGTACGGTGCCAAATACGAAAAGTCGGGTTGATTGTCCGTGTACACCCCGGTCATCAATTCGATGTACGGCGCCGCGTCGTCGGCCAGCTCGCGGTCCCATGCGCGCCCGAATTCGTGATTGCCCCACGTCCATTGCTTTTTGCCCGGGGCGATGCGCCGGTCGGCCACGTGCACGAAGCCCGCTTGGCGTGCGTGATCGTATCCGCCGTAAAAGTCGTACTTGCTACCGATGATCATGTAGCTCGTGGGCACGGGGATGTTCCGGTACCACGTGAGATCGTTCGCCCCAGGCCGCGCGCCATAGTCGACGCCGTAGTAAACGTCGGTCGCGAGCGGGAAGGTGGAAATGGCACGCCGCGCATGGTCGGCGACGTAGCGCACGTCGGGCGGGAAAAAGCTCTGGTACTGGTCGTGCACTTTGACGGCCGCATTGGCCCACCAGAGGAACGTCTGCCGGAGCGGCGTGCGGTTGAACACCCGCGCGCGCAGCTCGATCAACGCCGAGCCCGGCCGCAGGCGAATGCCATGCATACCCTTGAGCCGGTTGAGCGGATCGTGCTCCGAGAACCAAATCGTACAGGCCCCCGACGGCTCGCGCTCCACCCACGTGTCCGTGGGCATGAAGGTGCCCGGGCGGTGGTGCTGCGGCCAATTGAACTCCACCCCGCCCGAACACCACGGCCCCGCGAGCCCGACCAACGCCGGCTTGATGGTGTCCTGCCGGTAGAAAATATCGTAATCGTTCTTCGTCTTGTCCTGGGCTACGTGGATGCGTCCGCCGATTTCCGGCAAAAACTCCATGCGGACGAACTCGTTCTCCAGGCGCGCGTACTTGAACGCGTGCAGCCGCGACCGATCGGAAATCTTGTCGATGAAGGGAACGGGGTAAACCTTCCCCGACGACCCCTGGTACACACGACGCTCGAAGAACATCGGGTTTCGCTCCGGCGCCCCCACCGGATACGTAGGAAGAAAGGCTTCGGTGATATCGGCTTGGACCACGGGATGCTCCTCCACTTGGAAGTGGTAGCGGAGCCTCGTGGGGCGCGGAATGGAGGATCGACAGAACGATCTGGACTATCTTATGATTCGGGCATGCTGGTCGAAGGTCCCCGCGTTCGAGAAGGATTTCCCGGCCAGCGCCTCGTGGTTCTGCCCCCGAGCATCGTCCAGAAAGCGGCCGACCTTCCGGTGTGTCGCTCGCTCTACGCGACGCGCATTGGCCGCTTCGATGCGGCAAAGCACCATTTCATCGTGCGAAGCCACGGCACCCGCGACTACATCTTCATCGCGTGCTTGGGCGGAGCGGGGCGCTGTTGGATTCAAAAGCGCCCGTGGACGCTGGAGGAGGGGCACGCCATCGTGCTGCCCCCCGGTGTGCACCACCGCTACCAGGCCGACGAGGCCGATCCCTGGACCATCCTCTGGATACACTTCAGCGGGCGCAGTGCCGCCGAGCATTGCCGGGCGCTGAACGTGACGCGGGAGCAGCCGCGCTTCTGGATCGGCGACATGCCCCGCATCACCGCCGCGTTCGAGGAGGTGTACAGCTACGTGCTCGGCGGCTACACCGACGCCGATCTGCTGGGGCTCTCGACGTCGCTGGCGCGGTTGTTCGGCTTGTGCCGCTACCATCAGCGCGTCCTCGGTGCGCGCGGGCGGGAGTCGGAGGAACGCGTGCTCGCCGCCATTCGCTACATGCACGAGAACGTGGGCCGTCCGCTCCTCCTGGAGGATTGTGCGCGGCGCACGGGTTGGTCGCCTTCGCATTTCAGCATGGCCTTCAAGCGGCAGGTGAACATCGCCCCCATGGAGTTTTTCGGGCGACTGAAGACGACGCGCGCGTGCGAGCTTTTGAAGACCACCAATTTGAGCATCGAGGAGGTGGCGGCCGCGTGCGGCTTCGAGGACTCGTTCTATTTTTCGCGCTTCTTCAAGAAGCACCACCACCTCTCGCCGAGTCGGTATCGGCAGAAGTTCTCACTTCCGTAGCGCTTCGCGCACGTCGAAGGCCAAGGCGCACGAATCGAGCACGGCGGAGTATTGCGTGCGGTGCTCGGCCGAGATCCACGCCGGATCCACGTGGCGCTTCATGCGAACGAGCACCTGCGATGTGCGCAGATCCGTGATGGTGATGCGCACGTCGTGGGCGCGTTCGCCGTCGATTTCCGTCGGCCCCGTGCTGGAATCCGCTTCGTCCAGGACCGCGATGAGCAACTCGGCGCGCATGGCCTGCTTCGCCTGGGCCACGGGCGCTTTTTCGAAGCGTGTGCGCAAGGTAGCCACCTGCGGGGCATCCACGGCGGTCTCGATGCTCTGGGCAAACGCCGGCTCGAGAAAGGGCAGGGCGGCGCGCGCATCGTCCGTGCGGCGCGCGTTGGGCGTCGCTTCTTCCACGCGCGCACCGCCCCCGAGCGCGATGCGTCCCTTGGCGAGCAGCTCCTTTTCCGTGCGCGCGCTCGGTGGATCGAGCAGGCACACGAGAAACGAATCTTTCACCGACTCGTGCGCCGCCGCGGCCGCGCGTTCCCCCGAGCCGAAGGCCTCGCGAACACCGCGCACGTACACCGCGGGGCGTTCGAGGATCGAACGGGTTACGTTGGTGGCCACGAAATCGCCTTCGTACGGCCCGGCGAGGCGCACCAGCCACGTTTCCATGCGCACGGGGGCCTGCCGATCCTCGTCCGTGATCGAGGCGGCTTCGGCGCGCACGGTATTCAGCAGGGCATTGCGCGCATTCTCGAAATCCCGCTTGGTGCGCCGCTCGCTCGCCACCACCGAGGTGATGGCCCATACGAGCACCAGCGCCACCGCGGCACGTGCCATCGATGCGAGCCGCCTTCGCATCGGGGTGCTCGCGCGGCCGGTCACACTGGCCTCGATGCGCGCGGCCAGCTCGGGCGACATTTTCGCGGTCACCAGGAATGTGCCCATATCAGCTCCTCGTGCGTTGGATGTTCTGCTCGATGAGCGCGGCCAATTGCTCGCCCGTAACACCGAGCCGCTTGGCCGCATGCGCCGCCAGCGACGTTTCCGCCACACCGGCCGCGAACTGGTACGTCGGCTCGTGCGCGGGCCCGAGCACGACGCGCAGGAAGCGCAAATCGGGAATGGTCTTTTGCCTCTCCAGGCGGGCAGCGAAGGCCAAAAAGTGCGTCGTGATGAACGCGTAGGGCCCGAGGCGGGTCAGCATGCGGACCACCAGCTCGAAGATCTCCTCGCCCTCGGACGGATTCGTTCCCGAGCAAAGCTCGTCC
Organism: Sorangiineae bacterium MSr12523; assembly: GCA_037157775.1. Classification (NCBI taxonomy): domain Bacteria; kingdom Pseudomonadati; phylum Myxococcota; class Myxococcia; order Myxococcales; family Pendulisporaceae; genus Pendulispora; species Pendulispora brunnea. The sequence goes on along the minus strand of CP089982.1, from coordinate 8,330,521 downwards.
AAAAGGACCATGGCACCCGGGGGCAGCCGCTCGAACAGCGCGCGGATGCGCACGAGCTCCATGCCCAGCCGTCCCTCGGATTGATCGGCCCGCGTCTCCTGAAGGAGCGACACCACGAGCCCGCGCGCCAGTGCCACGGTGCCCGAGCGCGCGGGAACGAAGACCCCCGACTGCGCCAAAAGCTGCACCAGGCCGACGGACTGCAGGAGCCGCGTTTTCCCGCCCGAGTTGGGCCCGGTCACCAACACCGTCGTCGTGTGCCGGTCCGTCGTCACATCGCACGGAACCGGCGTGACCGCGTGCGCGAGGAGCAACGGATTGAATAGCCCGTGGAGGGCGCGCGGCTGGTCCGGCTTCACGAACGTGGGGAGGCACACGGGGAGGTTTGCGGAGCGCGCCAAATCCTGGAATCCGAGTGCGCCCAGGTAAAACTCGATATCGCCGAGCAGCTGCACGAAGTGGACGACCTCGTCCTGCACGCCGTCGAATACCGCATCGATCAGCCGCGCCATCACCTCGCCCTCGCCGAAGTGATACCCGCGCAGGAACAATTCGATTTTCGCGAGCCACCGGCGCCAGGCCGGGCTGCTGAACGGATTGGTGCGGTTTTCCTGGACGGATCTTATTTCGAAATCACGAATCTTGCCGTCGGCACCCACCCGCACCTCGAGGTTCACCGAGGCGAGCTTTTCATCGTATTCGAGCAAATCGGAAAGGGCCTTGTACGGCTCGCCGGCGCGCACGCGCTGACCGAAGGCGCGGAGCCGGGAGAGCCCGGATTGCGCCGAAACGAAGCCGTCGGCCATCGCATCGAAGATGGCCTTGATGGCGGTCAGCACATCGAGCTGGCGCCGGTTCGAATCCCACTTTCGCCCCGTCGTGGCACCCTCGAGCAATGTCCGAAATTGGCACAATGCCAAATACAATTGCTCGAGTGCGTGGCGCAGGGGCGGGGAGCCCGCGAGCTCGGCCACGATGGCGCGGCGGTAATGGATGGTGTTCACGTCGTCCGGCGGCCGCGCGAGCACGTTGGCCAGGTGGCGCGTGGCCATCGTGGGCTGTTGCGCACCGATGCGAATCTTGAAGCAGAGCGAAACGAACTGCTCCAAAAAGAGATCGCCCGCATACACCTCGGGCTCCCAACTCGAGGGGGTGATGGTGGCTCGATCCAGCGCATCGCTGAAGAGCCCTCCCGAGACACCGCTGGCGAACGCAAGTGCGATGGCCAGCTTCGTGTGCTCGACATCGATGCGCGTGAGCGGCGAGGCGTGAAGCAAATCCGGAACGAGCACCGGATGGACCGGATGCACCAGGGCACCCTCGGAGGAGCCGGGGAGGGGGAGCGCGGGGCGATCGTACGAGAGCATTATCCCGTACTGACACCGCCCCCGCGCGGAAGTTCCTCTGGTTTTACGGAATCGTCGCCACGCCGATTTCGGACGCCGAGGCAAAGCCGTACGCTCCTGCCTTGGCGGTGAGCCGAATGTACCGCCCGGAAATCGGTGCAATCTGTACCGATTTGAGAAGCGCATCCTGCGCCCACGTCCCCGCGGGCGCTGCCGCCGCGAACGTCGACCCATCCGTGCTCACCTCGACCTGGTACGACGTGATGGTGCCATTGATGGTCCCATCCACGCGCGGCAGGTACGTCAGCCCGCTGATCGTGCGAGGCGACTTCAGATCGAGCGTGAACGAAATCGGCAACGGATCTTGCGCAGGACTCCACCGCGAGTGCCAAATCGTATTGACGTTGCCGTCGATGGCATCGCCGGCGGGATTGCCATCGTTCGCGCTGGTCGCCGTCGCCGATGCATCGGCGAGGGAAACGTAGTGCGGCCAGGGCCCGGCCGGCACCGTCGGCTGCGGCCCCGCGCAGGTGATCTGCAGGTTCGCCCAGTTCGCGCGGTCGTTGTAGCTATGGTCGCCACCGTCGGTCACCACCAAGGAGAGAACCTTGGCCGAGCCCAAATCGACGGACATGGGCTTGGGCGTGGTGCGCGTGATCAAGCCGCTGTCATAGAGCTTCGTGCCATCGCCGAAGACCTGGAAGATCGACGTGCCTCCCTGCGGATCGAATTTGACGGAGTCGTCGATGCCCACCACACCGGTGAGCTTCGAGCACGCGCCGCCGACGTAGAAGTCGATCACCGACGGGCCATTGGTGCCGATGCCCTCGGGGTACCTCGTTCCGAGCATGACCAGCGGCCCGCCTCCCGCCACCTCGCGATCCACGCGGGGCACCAGGTATGCGCTCGTTCCATCGAGCCAGGGGTGATGGCTCAGTGCCGTCGTATTCGCCGGCGGCGTGGGGGGAACCTGCACGACGCTCGTGTCCGTAATGGTCACGGTCTCGTCATCGCAGTCGTCCGCGTCCCATGCGTACGCCGCCGCCGTTTTCACGTCGTTGGGTCCGGGCACCGTGCCCGCGGGAACGGTGATGTTCCACTTGCCGTTCAACGTGTCGCCTGTGCGCAGCCGGCGCGCGCTGGTGGAGCCCACGGGCGAAGCCTTCCAACCCGTGGGCACGCTCACGGTGAGTTTCGCATCGCTCACCGTGTGGCGCCCGTTGTTCGTGAACGACGTCGACACCGTGAAGGTGCTTCCCGGCACCACCAACGGCAGCACGGCCTGCGACGGCGTCGTGATGGCCAGCGGCGACATCACCACCGACGGGGGATTCTCCGCGCCACTGGCCTTGGACACGCGGAACAAAACCGCGCTGTGCCCCGGGACGTTGGCCGAGATTTTCCCAGCCGACTCGGTGTATGCGTGCTTCCACACATCGCGCAGCGCATAGCCTCGCGCATTGGGCAGACCGACCTGCCGCGCCGTGGTGGAGATGACCTGCGCCTTCGGCCCGCGGTTGAACAACGCCACCGCGTAGTCGCCATTGGACAGAGGCTTGGTATAAACTTGCGCATCGCCCACCGTGGAAATGGCCGTGCCCTGCACGCCCATCGGATCCTGGTCGATGGCGATGACCTCGCGGTTTTTCAGCATCTCCACCGAGGCATCCGAGATGTTGCGAATGTCGCTGCCGATGATGAGCGGCGCCGCGACGACGGCCCACATGGAGAATTGGGCTTGCGACTCGGCCGCATTCATCCCGATTTCGGGGCAGAGGTAATCGGGATCGTTCCAATGCCCCGGCCCGGCCGCCTCCGGATGCGCCGCATTGTGATCGAAATTGCGCAGCAGCTCGCTGAACTTCACATCACGCGGAAAGCCAATGTCCGTGTCCGTTCGCCACGAGTTGCCCGTCGTGGGCCCGAATTTCCACGAGTCGTACGCCGCCCGCCCCGGCGTTGCACCGGTCTCCGGCACGAACGGATTGCAAATATTGAAAAGCATCGGCCGATGGCTGCTGTTGTTCAATATGGCATCACGAACTTGTCCGAACGCCACCGGCGGATCCAGGTCCATCAGCTTGCCGCCGCAGAAGTCGACCTTGACCGCATCGTATCCCCACGCGGCAAACTGGTCGAAGTCCTGCTGGTAATGTCCGTAGCTACCCTGATTTTTGCCCCCACAGCCGTTGATGCCGACATCGGTATAAATACCGGCCTTGAGCCCGAGCGAATGGATGTAGTCCGCCACCGCCTTCATCCCGTTGGGCCATTGGGTCGGATTGATGACGATGTTGCCCGCCGTGTCGCGATCGCCATTCCACCAGCCGCCATCGATCCAGATGTACTCGTATCCAACGTCCTTCAACCCACGCCGTACGATGGCATCCGCCGCCTCTTTGATGGTTTGCTCGTTGAATTGCGAGCTCAAACCAAAGTACGTATTCCAACCCTGATAAGGCGTTTTCGCCAAATCATTGATGGCCTGCGTCATGTTCACTTGCGGCGGCTTCTTGGCCTCCTGCTCGGCCTGTTCCGTCAGCGCCCCTTCGGCTGTCCGCGCTCCTTCATCGACACTACAGGCCACCGCCAATACGGCAGCCGACGCAGCCAGAAGGGCACCCGTTGCTCTCCGCTTCGATGATCTCCATTGGCTCGACATGACGATGTGTCCTCCTACAGGGGCCCAGGAAGTCTGGACGAAACGCGGACTACGCGGATGATCGTCATCATTGTCGTTTTATTGCACGGAAGTCAATGGATGATCCCACGAGCGATCTGGACGATCGCACGACCGGTTCGCTTGTTCGCTTATCGTCATTTCGATTCACGCGGCATGATCGAACCGCACCAAGAACGCCAAGATGGATTGATGTGCGGGCGTGCGAAGGACCGCCTCGATGTCGGCTTGGCGCCGGCGGACCGAATCGTTTCAATTTTCCGTCCTCATGAAAGCGTTTGCCCGCTGCATTTCCTTGGCAAACGCCACGGGCTCTGGCCTAACCAGGGAGGCTGCAGAGCCTTGCAGGACCTGAGGGAGAGGGACGACGTCCGTGAGCGATTCGCAAAAAAAGTCGTTTTGGATCCGAGCACTCGTTGCTGTCGCGTTTGCCGCGCTCTGCGTCGGCGTCGTCATGGCGTTCCGCGAGCCTCAGGACAAGGCCGACCGCGATCCGGGCGGTGCGGCTCGTTCCGGGGCCGGTGCCGCGCCCGAGGGGACTGGAAAGCGCCTCGTGTTCCTCACCATCACGCCGCATGCGCGTTCCGCGGAGGCGGCGGTCAAAGCCTTCGAAAAGGAAACGGGCAACGTCTTCCAGGTCAAAGTCGTCAACTACGAGGAGGTCGGCGCGACCATTCAAAAGGACCACGCGTCGAACGCCCCGCAGATCGACGTCTTCGCCCTCTTCTACAATGACCTCGTGCCCCTGGTGACGCAGGGCGCGGCCATGGATCTGACCGATTTCATCGAGCAGAACAAGGCCATCATCAAGCCCGAGGATTTCATCCCCGGCCTCTACGACGTTTACGGCTCGTACAAAGGTCGGCGCTGGGCCTTGCCCATCGACGCCGATACCCACGTCCTCTTCTATCGAAAATCGCTGCTGACCAAGTACCGCCTCAATCCGCCGGACACGTGGGACGACTATTTGAATGTCGCGCGCACCATCACCGAGCGGGAAAGCTCCAAAGGTATTTACGGCGCGGCCATCATGGCCCACCCGGCGCCCATTCTCATCGTCTCGAGCTTCATGAACCGCCTTGCCGCTTTCGGCGGTGAGCTGCTCGACCGCGATGGTCATCCCACCGTGAACAGCCCCGAGGCCATTGCCGCCTTGGAGGCGATGATGGAGCATGCGCGTTACGCGCTGCCCACGCCGCTGGAGACCGACTTCGACGTTTCGCGCTCGGCGTTTCTCTCGGGCCGCGTGGCCATGGTCGAGCAGTGGACCGACATCGGCGTCATGGCGGAGGACGCGAGCCAATCCACGATTCAGGGGGATTGGGGCGTGGTGCCCATGCCCAAGGGCCGCGGTCCGAAAGCGCGCCGCGCCTCCGCCCTCAACGGTGGCTTCAGCGTCGCCGTATCCAGCAAGAGCAAGGAGCCGGACATCGCGCGCGCCTTCGTGCGGTTCATCACGCGGCCGGATACGCTGCTCACGCTGAACTTGATGCAGGGCGGCCTCGACCCCGCGCGCCTCTCCGTATTGCGCTCGCCCGAGTTCAAGAAGTTCGCACCCGAGGTGAGCGCCATCGAGCAAATCTCGCTCACGCAGCCGATGGTCGCATGGCCCAGCCTTCCGCAGACGCGCACCATGATGGATGCCCTCAGCGAGAAGCTCGTCAAAGCGATGGAGCACCACATGACCGCCCGGCAAGCGCTGGATGCGGTGCAGACGCAATGGACGCAGGCTCTCGCGCCACCGCCGGACGCCACACCATGAGAATACGCCTCTTGTTGCGGCACAAAATCCTCATTCTGGTGGCCGGCTCGATCATCGCGCTGACCGTCGGCACCATGCTGACCACATGGCGCACGCTCGATCGCACGGCGTCGCAAGTCGAGGACGAGGGCAAGACCATCCTCTCGCGCCTCACCGAGCAGTTTCTCGAATCGGTGGTTCGGCAGAACGTGCAGACCCTCGACGAGCATCTGTCGCAGGTGAAATCGACGGCGGGTTACGCGGGATCCTTCTTGAGCGACCACATCGATCGCGGCCCGATGGAGGCACCCTTCATCGAGGGTTTCCTTTTGACCCTGCAACGCGGCGTGGGCCGCGGAATCTCGATTTACGTCATCTCCAACAGCGGCGATATCTGGTTTCGGCTCGACCGCGAAGAGCGCATCGACAAAATGCGCGCCGTTGCCGTGGTGAGTGAGCAGCTCGGCGCAGTGTCGCTCTTCGACCAGCGCTCCGGTGAGACGGTCTGGGGACCGGTGCACGCAAGTCCGCTGTCGAGCACGTACGACTTGGCGGTGGATGCGATGTCGCCCATTTACAAGGGTGGCAAGCCGTGGGGCTTCGTCGGTGTGTCCGTGTCGCTGACGCATTTGATTGCGCAGTTCAATCAGCACCCGCCGGTGCCGAGCAGTTATTCCTTTTTGATGGACGGCGAGCAGCATCTGCTGGCCGCGCCCCCGCACGGGCGGGTCGACCTGGCCTCGCCGGTGGAATACAAGCCGCGCGGCGTCATCTCCTTGACGCAAACGGGGGATCCCGAGCTCAATGCGGCACTCCAGCACATGGCCCTCGGAGGTTCGTCGGTCCGGTCCGTGTCGGTGAAGGGCGATCGGAAATACCTGGCGTACTATCCACTGGATAGCATCGATTGGCGCATGGGCAGTGTGGTCAGCGTCTCCATGGTGACCGGTGCGTCGGGGCAGCTTGCCTCGGCGGTGGAAGGAGCCTCGGGGCGTGCGCTGTTTCGCACCTTGATGACCACGGCGCTTCTCTTGGCGGTGGCCCTCACCGTGGGGGCATTGCTCACGCATCGCCTGGTGAAGCCGCTGCGCGAGATGACCTTGGCCACGGAGCGCATCGTCGGCGGGCATTTCGATCAGCGGGTGAGCGTCACCTCCACCGACGAAATCGGCGCATTGGGCACGATGTTCAATGCCATGGCCACGCACATCAAAGAGCTGGTCGAGACCCTCGAGGAGCGCGTGGAGGAGCGAACGTCCGAGCTTCGCGAGGCCCAGCGTCGCTTGATCGACGCCGCCCACAAGGCGGGCATGGCCGAGGTCGCGACCAGTGTGCTCCACAACGTCGGCAATGTGCTCACCAGCGTCACCGTGGCGGCGGCCACGGTGAGCGATCAGGTGAAGACATCGCGGCTTGCGGCGCTGAGGAAGCTATCGGACCTTCTGCAATCGCACTCCGGGGACCTGGCGACCTTCTTCACGCACGACGAGCGGGGCAAACTGGTGCCCGCGTACATCGAGAAGCTCGCCGCGCAATTCGGCGTCGAGCAAAGCTCGATTCAGAGCGGGCTTGCGACCCTGGACAAGAATATCGACCATATTCGGCACATCATTGCGATGCAGCAGAATTACGCGCGCGGGACGAAGCTCGCCGAAGCCGTTTCGCTCGTCGAATTGATCGACGATGCGGTGCGCATCAATTCCGCAGGGCTCGAGCGCCACGAGGTGCGCCTCGTCCGCGAATTCACCGAGGTCCACAAAGTGACCGTGGAGCGCCACAAGGTGTTGCAGATTCTGGTCAATTTGGTGAGCAACGCCAAATACGCACTATCGGAATCGACGGCCTTTCCCAAATTGGTGACCATTCGTCTCGACCAGCCCGACAGCGAAAAAGTACGCATCGTGGTAGCCGACAACGGCGTCGGTATTTCCGAAGACAACATGGGCCGTATCTTCCAATACGGATTCACCACCCGCATCAGCGGCCACGGCTTCGGCCTTCACAGCAGCGCCATCGCCGCCCAAGAAATGGGCGGCAGCCTCTCCGTCCAAAGTGACGGCCCGGGCAAGGGCGCCACCTTCACCCTCGAACTCCCCTGCGCCCCCGTTTCCTCCCAGAGAGATTGAACAGGGAGGGGGGGAGGCGGGGAGGGATACGGCACAAATCCCACCGCGCACCGAGGCTGGTTTGGGTTTTCAGTTGGCTCACGAAGCCAACTGAAAACCAAAAAAAGCCTTGGCACGCGGTGGGATTTGTGCCGTATCCCTCCCCGCCTCCCCCCCTCCCTGTTCAATCTTCTGGGGGGCTATGGAGTCATGGAGCGGCGGCGGAGCCATTTGCCGGTGAGGGTCCAGGCGAGGTCGAGCACGTCCTTGCTCTCGAAGGGCTTCATCAGAAGGCGCAACTCGGGGCGGCGTAGGCGTCGGATCGCGTCGTGCCATGAATAATCGGAGTAGGCACTGCAGATCACGATCTCGAGATCGGGATCCTCCTTCCACATGTGGGCCGCCGTCTCGACGCCGTCCCAGCCAGGTGGCATCCTCATATCGATGAATGCGAGCGCGTAGGGCTTACCGAGACGCCGCGCACGGACGACCGCCTCGTAGCCATCACGGCCTTGGGACACCGCATCGACCTGGAAGCGCGCCCGCGGTGATGGAGTGGACACCGGCGCCGCATCGCTCCGCTTGAAAAGTGTGGCCTCGAGCTCGTCGAGCTCCGGATTGGTCGGTTTTGGGCAAAGCAACGTGCGAAAGACATCGTGAATCGCGACGTTGTCGTCCACCACCAGAATTCGGCGTTCACCCCCTCCGCTCGACCGCGGTTCGTCCTTCGGCTGCATCGTACATGCTTAAGATAGTCGATAAGCTCGCGAGTGACCGAGTGGAAACTCACTCTGCGCGAGTGAAGTCGGTCGTAGGTGGCCATTGCACATCGAGCAGCTTCATTTCGGAAGTGCATATCAAAAAAAGGTGCTATGCTTGGAAACGCGTTGAAGCACCTGCACGTGGACCGACGGAAGGTGTAGTTCTTATCGCGACAGGTGCCACCGCTTACCTGCCAGCTTTGACAAGTGTGACAGGTTTGACTGGCTCGGCAGATTCGGCAGGGCTGCTCCTAATCCAAAGGGGAAGTCGTGAACGTTCGACGAAATACCGCATACGCGCTTACATTGGTTTGGCTATCGGTCGGCGGATGGAACTGCGATAGCTCGTCTCGTGATGACGACGACGAGCACGACTTCGCCGAAAGCAGAATAGACAGCGCAGCCGACGGAGAATGGCCCGCGTACGGGCGCGATCCCGGTGGCGCGCGTCATTCGCCGCTGACGCAGATTACGCGGCGCAATGTTTCACGACTCAAGCAAGCGTGGACATTGCGAACCGGTGATTTGTCGGATGGCTCGCAGCATCCGAGCAAAAGTACGTTTCAATCCACGCCTCTCTACGTCTTCAATACGATTTACGTGAGCACCGGATACAATCGCGTGTTCGCGTTGAATCCGGAGAACGGTGAGGTCAGATGGACCTTCGATCCGAAATTGAACCTCGATACGAAGTATTTCATCGGTCTGACGTCCCGCGGCGTGGCCGCATGGGCGGATCCCGAGGCGGTGGAGGGCAGCCCCTGCCAAAAGCGCATCTTCCTCGCCACGCTCGACGCGCGGCTCCTATCGATTGATGCGGAAAACGGGACACTATGTACGGATTTCGGACAAGGCGGCACGGTGAACCTTGCCGAGGGGATTTCCAACATTACACCCGGCCATTACGGCGTCACCTCGCTTCCGTCGATCGTGAATGGGGTCGTCGTGGTGGGCTCGCTCGTGGCCGACGATTCTCGGGTCGACGTGCCGAGCGGCATGGTCCGCGCCTACGACGTACGCACCGGTGAGCGCCGCTGGGCATGGGACCCCATTCCGCGAAATGCATCCGATCCGGGTTATGACGCATGGTCCCCCGAAGATGCCGCGCGCACCCAAGCGGCCAACGTATGGAGCGTCATTGCCGTCGACGCCGAACGCGATTTGGTGTTTTTGCCCACCAGCGCCCCCGCACCGGATTATTACGGGGGCCTGCGCAAGGGTGCGAATCCGCACGCCAATTCGATGGTCGCATTGCGAGCTTCGACCGGTAAGTTCGTCTGGGCATTTCAGACGAGCCATCACGATATTTGGGATTACGACATTGCCGCACCCCCAGCACTGACCACAATTCGTCGTCACGGTAGGTCGGTGGACGCGGTGGCCGTGGCCACGAAACAGGCGCACGTCTTCTTTTTGGATCGCGAGACGGGGAAACCGATTTTCCCCGTCGAGGAGCGGCCGGTGCCGCCCAGCGACATTCCCGGCGAGGAGGCGTGGCCCACGCAGCCGTTCCCGGTGGCGACGCCGAATTTGGTCGGCGACACCCAGGTGACGGTGGCGGATGCCTGGGGGCTTACGCCGCGCGATTATGCCTTTTGCGTCAAGGCAATTGCCGGACTGCGCTCCGAAGGCGTTTTCACGCCGCCGAGCAAGCGAGGGTCGATTCACTTCCCGAGCGCCTTCGGCGGCACCAACTGGGGCGGCGTTGCCGTCGACGAGAACCGCGGCGTCTTGGTCACGGCCATCAATCGCTTCCCGCAGGTCGTTCGCCTGCTGCCGCACGACGAGCCGTACACACCGTTCCCGGGTGAGGAAATCGGCGAGCAACCGGGTACGCCCTACCGCATGGGCCGGCGGCTGCTCACCGGGCCCGATATGGGGCTGCCCTGCACCAAGCCGCCGTGGGGCAAATTGGTGGCGGTGGACTTGAAGACGGGGGGGATCCGCTGGGAGTCACCCCTCGGGCGAATGCCCGGTTTGGAGTCCATTCCGGGATCGGAGCGATGGGGCTCGCGCACCATGGGCGGTCCCATCGTGACGGACGGCGGACTGGTGTTCGTGGGCGCGTCGTCGGACGATGCCGTGCGCGCGTTCGACAGCAGCACGGGGCGCGAGCTATGGCGCGCACCGCTTCCCGCGGGCGGACAGGCCACGCCCATGACGTACCGCTCACCGAGCGGAAAGCAATTCGTGCTCATCGCGGCGGGGGGAAGCATCTTCCTCGACCGTCCGCCGGGCGACTACCTCGTCGCGTTCGCGCTGCCGTAACTGCGCGACCACGAGGGAGGCGAGGACGATCACAGCGCCCAGCACTTGCGCCGCCGTGAGGCTTTGGCCGAGGGCCAGCCAGCCCACGGCGGTGGCGACCGTCGGGCTGAGCAACCCGAGGAAGGTGACCTGCGTGGGCGAGAGGGCGCGGATGCCGCGGAACCAAAGGGCATACGCAAGGGCCGCGCCCACGGTGGAAAGGTACGCGTAGCCCGCGACGTTGGAGGCAGTCAGCGCCTTCGACGGAAGCCCTTCGACGAGGAGCGCCACGGGCAGCAGCAGCAGACCGCCCGCGATGAGTTGCCAGCCGGTGGTGGCGAGCAACGGGGCCGGCGAGGTCCATCGCTTGCTCAAGACGACGCCGGTGCCCATGACGATGGTGCCTCCGAGGGCGGCCGCGATGCCGATGGCATCGAGCTGCGCATTCGCGCGAAGGACGAGCAACGCCACGCCGACCACACCCGCGGCGGCCGCCCCGACTTTGCGCAGCGACATGCGCTCACCGAGCCACGCGGCCGAAAGCCCCATGACCACGAGCGGCTGCAGCGAACCCAGTGTGGCTGCGACGCCGCCGGGCAGGCGATACGCCGCGACGAAGAGGAGGGCGAAGAAGACGCCAATGTTCAGCGCGCCGAGAACGAAGGCGCGCCACCACCACGATCCCTGGGGCAGGCGGCGCGTGAGCGCGACGAGAAGGATGCCGGCAGGAAGGGCGCGAAGGACCCCGGCCAAGAGCGGCCGGCCCGGCGGCAGAAGCTGCGTGGTGACGAAATACGTGGTGCCCCAGATCATCGGGGCGAGGGCGGTGACCAGCACCGTTCCGAGGCGATTGCTTAGCACTAAGGTAATCTATCTCACCGCTAAGACATTTGCTAGGGGTGGTGCATGGCCGACCATGTCGATTTCATTCTGAAGCAGTGGAAAAAGGAGCGCCCGGACCTCGACGCGTCCCCCATGGCCATCATCGGCCGCCTCACGCGGTTGGCGTTGCGGGTCGATACCGAGCTGCGCCGCACCTTCGAGGCGCACGGGCTCGACCGTTCCTCGTTCGACGTGCTGGCGACGTTGCGCCGCAGCGGAGCGCCCTTTCGACTCACGCCGGCCGAGTTGATGCGTGCCTCGATGGTGACCTCGGGGGCCGTCACCCAGCGCCTCGATCGTCTCGAGGAGCGCCGCTTGGTGAAGCGCACCCCCAACGAATCCGACGGCCGCGGCGTCTACGTGACCCTGACCGAAAAGGGGCGCGCGCTCATCGACGAAACCTTGCCCCACCACATCGAAACCGAAAATCGGCTGCTCGTGGGCCTCACCAAGTCCCAGCGCACCGCCCTCGCCGACACCCTCCGCACCATGCTCGAATCCCTCGGCGACAAAACCGAGTAGCGGCGCCCACGCATGATCAGCGCGTGCAGTCCGACTCGGTCGTAGCCTCTTGCACGGTGTAGCCCGGGTGCTCGGGGTGGAACATCGGCGCGTACAGAAAGGTCCACGGTTCGCGGGCGACGCAGAGGCGCTGCTCAGGGCCGGCGCGATCCAGAATGGCGCGGTCCACTTTGTCGTGCACCAGCTTGGCGAACGAATCGCCCGATGGATACACGTAGCGCGCGGCCGTGCCCCAGAGAACGACCGCGCACGCGCCGGCGGCCACCAGGCCCGTGGCGCGTGGAAATGCGGGCGCCCATAGCACGAGGTTCATGCTGACGAGGAGCAGCATCCAATAGAGATAATAACGAAGCTCGTGCGACTGCGGCAGCATGCAGGTAACCGCCGTGGCGCCGGCGACGAAGGCGAGCGCCATCCATGATTCACGCGATCGTCTCCACCACGCATAGGCGATCAACGCGATCCCATTCACCGCGACGTACGCGCCAAAGAAGCCTCCCATGCGATACCCCGGTTCACTGGGCGGCGTGTATTGATCCACCGACCATCGTCGCTGGCTCGCAATCGGCGCGAGCCCCACCTCGAACACCGACCACACGAACCGCCGCGGCCGCGACGCCTTTTCCAAGTACACCGGGCTCGAGGCATATGCCGTTTCCGCAAATGGAAAATGGATCCCGAGCGCATGCACCTCCACCGGCCAAACCGGATTGCCATGCATGGCCAAATTCTTGACCGGCGTTGCCAATACCACCGGGATGGCCAGCACAATCAGCCATCGTTTCGGCGTAAATACGAACAACACCCCCAATGCCACCACCACGATGGGCAGCAATTGAAACTTCATATTCGCCGCCAACGCTGCCAGCACCACCGCCTGCAGCGCGACCCGTTCCCGCCGGACCACGCCCCGATACACCGTTAGCAACAGCAGCGTCGCACAAACATTGGACGGCAGGTCGATGTAACACCCCGTCGCGTGCGTCTGCACGAGTGGAATGCCCAAAAAAGCCAAAAGCGCCACCGCCAGGGGCACCCGGTGCATGCGAAACAGGTACGTCAGCAGTGCAAACAACGAAAACAGCGCCACGAAGTTCGACGACTCGGGCCGGCCGGTCAGCCGCCAAAACAGCCCTTGAAGCGCCTCCGCCGCCAGCGGAAATCCCGCGAAGCGCGCCGCGTTTTCCGCGCTGAAGGTATACGCGGTCGGGTCGGCGATCCCCACGATTCGTGCCGCGAAGGGCAGGTGATACGCCCAGACGTCCCATGCTTGCGACACATCGAGCGCCGCTCCCAAGCCGAGCCCGATGGCAAGTGCGATGGCCAGCACCGCGAGTGCGATCTTCAGTGCCATGGCGTGCTATCTTCGCCCCGCCGTGAAGCGATTGGCGATCTTGATGCCCGCATTCGACGAAGGCGAACGGCTCACGCGCACGCTGGCCGAACTCGCGGGCGTCTCCAAATCATGCGGCATTTCCGTCAGCATTACCGTCATCTTGGTCGATGATGCGAGTGATACCCCGGTCGACTTCGCGCTTGCAGCGAAAACGTTGCACGACGTCCACCTCGTGTTCGCACGCCACGTGCTCAACTTGGGGCAGGGGGCGGCGTTGGAAACGGCCCGCCGGCTCGCCCTTTCGCTCGACCCGTCGTTCGACGCCTTCGTCACCATGGATGCCGACGGCCAGCACGCCCCCGCGGACGTGCTCGCGCTCGCGGACTCCATCTTTCAAGGTGCCGATATCGCCTTGGGCGACCGGTTCGGCGGAGCCTCGAACACGCCAGCCTCGCGCCGCCTATTGCTCCATCTTGCGCGCGCATTCGAGCGATGGACCACCGGACTTCGCCTCTCCGATGCGCACAATGGCCTTCGAGGTTTCAGCCGGCGCGCCATGGAGCAGATGCGCTTGCGGCAAAATCGCATGGCCCACGCGACGGAAATCACGCATTGGGTCGCGCGGCATCTGTCGAGCCGGGGCACCGCGCCGAAGCTCACCGTCGTCGAGGTGCCCGTCTCGATTCGTTACACGGAAGCGTCGCTCGCCAAAGGCCAGCGCGCCACGGGGGCACTCGCCATCCTCGCCGATCTCGTTCGTGCATTCTTCTTTGGAGACCAGAGGGAGGCCCGATGAAAGCCGAAATGACGCCCGCCGCCATCGCGTTGCTTCTCCTTCTCGCCGCGTTGCTCGTGCACGATGCGACCGCGCGCGGGAAGAATAAGCGGCTTCTCGTCGTCGAAATCGCCGTCTTCGCCCTGGGGGGCACCCTCATCGTGTTCCCCGAGATTGCACGACGCCTCGCGCACCTCGTGGGCATTGGACGCGGGGTCGACTTCGTCCTGTATCCGCTGGTCATCTGGCTCGTGCGCGAATCGCTCCTCTCGCGGCAGCGCCGCTACGAGGACGACCGTCGCATGACGGAGCTGGTCCGCGCGCTCGCGATTCGGAACGCGACGCACCGCGTGGCTTGGGAATCGACGAACGTCGCACGGGAATCCGATCATCTCGCTGACCTTGGCGAACGGCTCCGCGACGGTCGATATTCGTGAATGAAATCAAATGCTTACATAGATCGCTCGCAGCGTCTCATAGCGTCTAACGAGGCATAACGTGCCTCGAGCCGTGCCGGCGGCCAGCTTGGTCCTCGAACCGAGAGGACAAGCCAATGAACACCATCGACAAGGTCATCTACACCGCACGCACGCATACGACGGGGGGCTCCGACGGCAACGTACGCAGCGACGATGGCCGCCTGCTGCTGCAACTGTCCCCGCCGGAAGTACCCGGCATCGGCACGAACCCCTGGCAGCTGTTGGGGGCGGGTTGGTCGGCCTGCTTTCTGGGAGCCCTTGGACACTTTGCCAAGTTGCGCGATCTCGCGCTCCCCGAGGACGCCGCCATTGACGCCGAGGTCGACCTCTGTGCCGCAACGGGTGGATTCGTCGTCCAAGCGCGGCTTCGTGTGACGTTGCCAGGCATCGACCTGGAGACCGCGCGCGCCCTGGTCAACGCAGCGCATGCTGCTTCCCCCTATTCGAAAGCCACGAACGGAAACATCGCGGTCTCGATCGACCTCGCTTGACCGCTGCGCGCAATTACCCGGAGAACGCGATGAAAAATGCTCCTGTCCGCCGAGATTCCACTTCCTCTTCGAGCCCTTGGCTCAAAACGTACTATTTCATCCGCGCCGCTGTTTCGATCGGCTGGATCGCTACGGCTCTGGCAATCGGAAAGAACGTACCGACGCTTTCGGCCATTCTCCTCGTGGCCTATCCGGCCTGGGATGCCATTGCCAATTTCCTCGACGCTCACAAATCTGGAGGACTGAGGGCCAACGTTAGTCAGACGCTCAATCTCGTGATCAGCGTCATCACCGCCATCTGCGTCGCTGTGGCGCTCGGCGTCAGCATGAACGCCGTCATCACCGTGTTCGGAGGCTGGGCGATCCTCTCAGGCCTGTTCCAACTGGCGACGGGCATCCGCCGCCGGAAGTCGGCCGGCGCGCAGTGGCCCATGGTTCTGAGCGGCGCCCAATCCGCCCTCGCGGGGGCGTCGTTCTTCAAGATGGCGGCAGCAGCAACGCCGCCTTCGATTGTGGCCATCGCACCCTACGCGGCCTTCGGCGCCTTCTACTTCTTGGTGTCGGCGCTTTGGCTGACCTTCAAGAAGGTCCGTCCGCATACGGCGGCTTTGCCCGGTTGAGCGTGACGAGAATCAATGATGATTCGTTGAATCGATGGCATCCTGGCGGTTTCTTCTTCTCGTCGTGACGCTCCCGGCCAGCCACAGAAAGAAAGCAATCATGAAATTCATCGAACACGACCTCGAAGCGCGTATTGCGGAAATCGAGGACCGCCTGGCCATTTACACGCTCATCGCATCTCACCCGCCGAGCGCCGATACTGCATATGCCGATTACACGCGTGCAGTCTACACCGAGGACGGTGTCTTCGATCGCGGGCCCTCGCTGGAGGGGGCCCGCGGCGTGGACGCGATTGCGTCGTTCACGCTCAAACCGGAGCATGAAGAGGCCATTCGCGGCGGCCTCGCCCACTTTACGGGTCTACCGCTGATCGATTTGCGCGCCGAAGAGGCTTTCGTCACCTCCTATCTTCAGATCCTCCAGCTGGACGACCAAGGGGAATTGCGAACATTGCCCAATCACGGAGCATCTCGGGGCTATCGCATTCATCGCGTGGTCGTGAATCGCTGGCACCTGGTGAAGAGGGCCGGACAGTGGTGGGTCAAATCGCGAACACTGTTGCCGGTCGATGGCTCTCCCGCCCCGCGCGCCTTACTCTCGGAGGGGCTCGCACCGATCCTGGCCGAGCGCTTGGACGAAGAGAACGGAAGCGACGACACCTAGTCGCCGCAGCGTGGCGAGCATGGTCGAGAACGAGACGCTCTATCGACGAGTCGGGGACACCCTCCAGCGAGCCCGAGCGCGACGACGCGCATTTCGAGACGATTCGAGCAACGCGATCGGTGTTCTTCGAGTGAAGATTCACTACAACTATCGTCGCGTGCAGAAGATCCTACGGCTGGATTCGGCGTCGGGCTTCGTCTCCGAGCGCGCGTCCGTTCAACCCTCGTCGGAAGGTCTCATGCGAACCCTTGCCATCATCTCCATCCTGGCGCTCGCCGCCTGCGCATCCACCACGCCGCCGAAGACGGCGCCCACCGAGAGCTTGGCGGCCAGCGTCAAAGCGGACGCGAAGCCCGCGGCTCCCCCCGTCGACGAGAACGATCCCCGTGTCGTCTTGAAGCGGCATTTCGAGAGAGAGACGCCGATGATGGCGGATCTGAGCGAGCTATGCGACGGCATCGGCGGGCGTGTCACGGGAAGCCCGGCGGCCGCGCGCGCGGTAAAATGGGCAGCCGAAAAGTTTCGCAGCATCGGTGTCGACGAGGTGCGCACGGAGAGCTTCCGCATGCCGTACCTCTGGTTGCCCGATCGGGCGGAGGCCACGGCGACGGCGCCCGAGTCGTTCGCGATTCCGACCGTCGCCTCGCCGGGGACGGCGTCGATGCCGGCGGCGGTGGAGGCCCCGCTGCTGGACGGCGGGCACGGGACCGCGGAGGATTTCGCGAAGCTCGGCGCGAGCGCGAAGGGCGCGTTCGTGCTGATTCACTCGGACGAGACGAAGACCTTCGAAGCGCTCTTCGCCGAATACATGCGCTCGCCCGGGATCGTCGCCGAGGCCACCAAGGCTCGCGTCGCTGGCCTGGTCCTTCAGTCGACGCGACCGCGCGGTCTTCTGTACGAGCACCCGTTGAGCATCGGCCGCACGCCCCTCGCGCTGACGTCGGTCATGATTGCGCGCGAGCACGCGGAGCGGCTCGGACGGCTGGCGAGCCGTGCGCGCGTTCGATTGCGCGTCAAAGTGATCAACCGCGTCGGCCCGAGCTACGAATCGCAAAATGTGATCGGGGAAATCCGCGGTTCGGAGAAACCCGACGAAGTCGTGCTGCTCGGCGCGCACCTCGATAGTTGGGGGCTCGGCACCGGCGCCGAGGACAATGGCATCAACTCCGCCCTGGTGCTCGACGTCGCGCGCGCCTTCCATCAGCTCGGGCTCAAACCCCGGCGCACCGTCCGATTCGCGCTGTTCATGGGCGAAGAGCAAGGCATGAGGGGCTCGACGGGCTACGTCGAACGCCACCGGACCGAGATGCCGAACCACACTGCCGCTCTCGTCTTCGATATCGGCTCGGGCCACACGACGGGCTTTTTCCTGAATGGGCGGGAGGAGCTGCGCGCTCCGGTGACCAAAGCGCTGTCGATCTTCCCGGAGATCGCCGCCGACGCGCACCCCGCCGACGCGCTCGACGGGACCGACAATTGGGCGTTCCTGCTCAGCGGCGTGCCCAACCTCGTGGCGATGCAGGATCCTGCGCCCTATCTGCCCGATTACCACGCGCAATCCGACGTCGTCGAGCGGGTGAACGCGAAGGAAGCCAAGCGCAACGCCGCGCTCGCCGCCACGATTATCTGGTGGCTCGCCAATACGAACGACAAGTTGCCAAAGCAACAGAATCGCGCCGAGGTCGAAAAGCTCCTCGTCCAAACCAAATTGGTGGAGCAGATGAAGGCCTTCGACCAGTGGAATGACTGGGCTCAGCACACCGTAGGGTATCCGGCCGAGGAGGTAGCGCCGTCGGGCCGGTAATCGCAAAACCTGACCCGAGCGATCCTGCATTCCGCCGCCGAAGGCTCGCCAGCATCTCCGCGGCAATGGCCAGCGCGATCTCCTCCGGCGTCTCCGCGCCGAGATCGAGCCCCACGGGCGCGTGAATGCGCGGGTCCTCGAGCGGCCCGAGCTTCTCGGAGCGATGCCGCGGCCCCAAAATGCCAATGTATTCTGCACGCGAAGCGAGAGCCATGCGCAATGCCGCGCGGTCGTTCTCCACGTGATGGCCCATGATGACGACCAGGGCGCGATCGCTCGCATCGATGCGGGTGCGCAGTTTTTCCAAGTCCGTCTCGACGTCATCGAAACGCGCCCGGCTCGTGAACGACGGCGATGGATCCCACACCGTGATGCCCCACCCGAGCTGCCGTGCCGCGGCAGCCACCGGCTCCGCGTCGAACCCCGAGCCGAGCAGGAAGAGCCGCGGTGGCGGTACGATGGGCTCCACCAGCACCTCGACGGTGCCGTCCGCGGTATGCATCTCGCGCGATGCCGCGTGTTCCGGAACGATTTCCGCGGGCGCCAACGGCCAACGGGCGCCCACGGGCACGTTGGGATCGGTGCTGCGAAACACGGTGGCCACGAGCGCGCGCCGACCCGATGCGACGGCCTCCGCGGCGAGCCCCAGCGGATCGCTGTCGTCCTCTCCGTTCCAGGCTTCGAGCAAGATCTCGACGATGCCGCCGCACCCCAGCGCCGCCTGCGTTCCCTCGGAGTCGGTGGAGTCGTAACGAATCACCACGGGCCCCGAGCGCGTGCGCCAAAATCCGGTGCGGATCAAATCGCGCTCCAGGCACCCGCCGCTGACGTTGCCGGCGACGCGTCCTTCTTCCGTGATCAGCAACCGCGCACCGGGTCGCCGGTACGACGATCCCTGTACGCTCACCACGGTCGCGACGAGGTACGGAATGCGGCGTTCGCGCAATCGCGCGGCCGCCGCCACGATGGCATAGGTCTCCCGCATGGCGGCTAACCGTCGCTCGGGCAGGGTGCTCCAGCGCGTGCCCACGTTTCCCACGCGCTGAGAAATTGCTCGCGCGGCACGGGAACGGGCGCGCGGCCGAAGCCGGGCTCCCAGCCCCACACCACCAGCGGATCGTCCAGGTGCGTGCGCAATGCCGCCATGTCCTTGCCGCCGTTGCGCGCCGGATCCTTGATCTGCTCGCACAACGCGCGCGGTGGCACCCCCACGAACACCAGCTTCATGTCGGGCGATGGCATGTGCCAGCCCTTCACATTGCCCGGCGGAATGTGTGCGCCGTACGCGCTCGGCGGATTCGCCGGCCCGTGGCACGTCGTGCATTCCGCGCCGACCACACCGCGTCCCTCCGGTCCGCGCTGCACGTTCTGCAGGTGCACATGGCTATCGTCGCCTTGCAATGGCGCATCGCCCGCAGGGTGACAATTCTGGCAGCGCGGATGCTGCAGCACCGAGCGCACCGTCTCGAAGGCCACGAGTCCCGTGTCGCGTTCTCCACCGGACGCGGGTGCGCGGCTCGAACCGTTGCCGCACGCAGCGAGCGCCAAGCCGGCCACCACGAGAAAAAGTCGCTTCATCATGTCGTTCCCTTAGGCGAGGCGAAGCGGCAGCGTGCGCAGCCGCTGTTTGGTCAACGCGAAGACCGCATTGGCCACCGCCGGTGCGACGGGGGCACATGCCGGTTCGCCGATGCCGCCCATCGGTGCGCCGCTCGAAATGACGTGCACCGCCACGACGGGCATCTCGAACATGCGAAGCGGCTTGTAGTCGTGGAAATTGCTCTCCTGGACCTGACCGTCGATCAAGGTCAGCTTGCCGTAAAGCGTCGAGGTGAGCGCATACGCGATGGCTCCCTGAATCTGCGCCTCGAGCGCGAGCGGATTGACCGCGGTCCCGCAATCCACCGCGCACGTCACGCGGTGCACGCGAATTTTCCCCCGCTCGACGGAGACCTCCGCCAATTGGGCCGTGATGCTGCCGAACGCCTCGTGCACGGCAAGCCCGTGCGCACGCCCCGCGGGCAGTGGCTTTCCCCAGCCGCCCTTCTCCGCGGCCAGCTTCAGCGCCGCGGCGTGCCGCGGTCTCTTCTCGAGCAGCGCGAGACGATAGGCCAGAGGATCCTTTCCCGCCGCATGCGCCAACTCGTCCAGCATGCTCTCCATCGCGAACGCGGTGTGCGTATGTCCGACGGCACGCAGCCAGGACACGGGCACCGCCGTTTTGGGCGAGTGCAACGACACGCGTTTGGCCGGCACCATTTCGAGGTACGGCGAATCGTGAACCCCTTCGACCGACGAGTCGTCGACGCCGTTCTTCACCAGCTTCTCGAACATCGGCGTTTGGCTCAGGATCGATTGGCCCACCACGACGTGGTCCCACGCCACGGGCATGCCACTCTTGTCGACGCCCACCTGCACGCGGTGCAAAAATGCCGACCGGTAATAGCCTCCGCGGATATCGTCCTCGCGCGTCCAAACGACTTTGACCGGCACACCCGCCGCCTTGGCCACGAGGGCCGCCTCGGTGACGAAGTCCGACGTTTGCACTCCGCGCCGCCCGAATGCACCGCCCAGGAACGGCACGTGAAGCTCGACGTTCTCCGGCGGAATGCCCAGAGCGCGGGCCACGCTCATGCGATCGAGCGTCAGGCTTTGGGTACCCGACCAGACGTCGCATCGATTGCCCTCGATTTTGACGGTGCAATTGAGCGGCTCCATCGGAGCGTGGGCGAGGTACGGCACATCGTACTGCACGTCGTAGCGCGTGGCCGCCGCGCCCATGGCCGCTTCCACCTTTCCCGTGTCGAGCGCAACGGCGCCCGGCTTTCGCGCTCGGGCGGCGAAGTCGGCGAGCAAGGTCGCATCGGTGACGCCTCCTCCTTCCGGCTTGCTCCACGTGAGCGACAAGGCATCGCGCCCCAGCTTGGCCGCCCAAAAATGCTTCGCCACGACAGCCACGCCGTGGGTCGTGGACACGACTTTCTCCACGCCGGGAATCGCCAATGCCGCCGCGGCATCGTAGTGCACCAGCTTCGAGCCGAACGCCGGCGGGCGGGCCAGCACGGCGGTGCGCAATCCGGGAAAGGAGATATCCATTCCAAAGACGGCTTTCCCGGTGATCTTTTCCGGCGTATCGAGCCGCTTCACCACGGTGCCGAGAAGCTTCCACTCCTCGGGCGGCTTGAGCCTCACCGACGCGGGCGGTTTCAGCTTCATCGCGTCCTCGGCCACCTGCCCGAAGGTGAGCGTCTTCGCGCCGTGCGCGATGACGCCCTTCGACACCGTGCAGCTCGACGGCGAAACCTTCCAGCGCGCGGCGGCGGCGCGCACGAGCATGTCCTTCGCGGTGGCGCCGACGGTGCGGTACCGCTCGAATTCGCTGTTGGTACTCGACGAGCCGCCGGTGATCTGCATCCCGAAGCGCGTGTGGTTGTACACGGGCGCCACCCCGGAATGCTCCGGGCGCACCTTCGACCAATCGCAATCGAGCTCCTCGGCGACGAGCATGGACATCCCGGTCCAGATGCCTTGCCCCATCTCGACGTGCGAAAGCACGATGCTCACCGTATCGTCGGTGCCGATGCGCAAGAACGCGTTCACCGGCGGAGGCCCTGACGCTGCAGCCGCCGCAGCGCGCGCAATCCGCGCGGGCGCCGCGTAAAAGGGAATCACGAGCCCCGCGGCGACGGAACCCGCGGCTTGCAGCAAACCTCGCCGCGAGACGTTCACCGCGCACCTCTATTCAGGCGCGAGGCCAGGTGGATGGCCTCGCGCACGCGCACGTAAGTTCCGCAGCGGCAGACGTTGCCCGACATGGCCGCGTCGATGTCCGCGTCCGTCGGCTGGGGCTTCTTCTCCAGCAGCGCCACCGCGGTCATGATCTGGCCCGATTGGCAGTAGCCGCACTGGACCACATCCGCCTCCGCCCATGCGCGTTGCACCGGGTGCAAACCATCGCTCGATAACCCCTCGATGGTCCTGATTTTTCGCGTGCCGACCGCCGAAACCGGCGTCACGCACGCCCGCACGGGGTGCCCATCCAGGTGCACCGTGCAGGCTCCACACTGCGCCATGCCACAGCCGAACTTCGTGCCGGTCAGGCCCGCCAGATCGCGCAGCACCCAGAGCAACGGCATGTCCGGCGGTGCCTCGATCTCGCGAACGGCACCGTTGATGTCGAGCTTCATGCCCGAGCATCTAGAGGCCCCAGCCCTTCCTCGGAAATAACGGATCCTCCAGCTTCCTTGCCTAATCCTCCAAGTAGCCCAAATTAGAGTCTTCGGTGCCTATGCCCTTCGACTCACTCCGCGATGCCATCGCACGCTATACGGCTACCCATACTGAAAGTCCCGAGGGGGGCTACCCCACTGCGATCCCGTCGCTCCTCCTCGCCCGTTATACGGAGGTGGCTCAATCGCATCGGACCCTGTACACATCGGCGGGGGTGTGCTTGATCGCGCAGGGCGCCAAGCAGGTCGTGCTCGGCGCCGACGTTCTCAGGTACCGCGCCGGGAAGTTCGCGGTCATCGGTGTCGACTTGCCGGTGTCCGTCGACGTGACCGAAGCGTCGCAGGAGGAGCCTTACTTGGCCGTGGTCTTGGGCATCGATCCGGTAATCATGCGCGAGGTCATCGAGGCCATTGGCGACGATGGGGCGCCGCCCGAGCCCGACGGCGCGGGCTATTTCGTGGGCGACGTCCCACCCGAGGCTGCGGAATGTGCCGCGCGGATGGTGCGGCTGCTCGACGCGCCGAAAGCCATCCCGGTGCTCTACCCGTCGATGGCGCGCGAGCTGTATTACTGGCTGGTCACCAGCACGCACGGTGCGCCGTTTCGCCAGTTGGTGTCGCGCAATGGCTATGCGGAGCGTATCTCCAGGGCCATTCGGGTCATCCGCGAGGAGCTTCGCCAGCCGATTCCCATCGAGCGACTCGCGGCGGTGGCCGGCATGAGCGAATCCTCGTTTCATGTCCATTTCAAAGCGCTGACGACGATGTCACCGTTGCAGTATCAAAAGCACTTGCGGCTTTTGCGTGCGCGCCATTTGCTCGTGACGAGTGAAGCCAACGCGTCCGAGGCGGCCTATCAGGTCGGATATGCGAGCCCGTCGCAATTCAGCCGGGAGTATTCACGCATGTTCGGCTATCCGCCTAGTCGCGAGTCGGTCGCGGCACATTCGCCCGCAGAGCAAGCCGCCGCACGTCGCGCACCATGAGGCGCAGAGGGGCGAGGTGCGTGCCTCGCTTCATTTCCAACCACGCCAGCGCCGGTTCCACGTCGCGGAATATTTCTTTGTCGTAATTCGGATGCGATCCCGCCCAGCGCAAGGCCAGCTGCGCACCGCGCAGTTCCTCCGTTTTGGCCACGCAGGCGATGTACGGGTTGTAGTTCGGATGATCCGACAAATCGGCGAGTTGCTTGCGGCGCAGGGCATTGGGCCGATCGCAATCCAGATAGAGCAACACTGCGGGGCGGAAGGGCATGGATGGACTATGCACGCACAGATCCCGTCGATGGCCGAAGGTCTCTTCCCACTCCGCGTCGGTCGAGATCCCCTCGAACCACCAGACCGCAATTCCGATCTGCCAGTCCCACCTTGCGATGTACATCCGATTCTTCGGCGAGCCTACGCTCATATCCGGAGAAGGACAACTACGCGTCGAACTAACGTCGGACGACACGCTCCCAGACAGCCAGTTGCAGGACCTCCGCCCACTCGCTGGGAGGATTCTTTGCTTTGAGCGCCTCGCGCATTGCCATGGGCGCCGCCGCCCGGCGCCATGTTGCGCCTTCGCGGGCCGATGCCGCCGCCGCGCGCCCCCTTCGTTCGACTTCGTAATCGACGGCTTGAACGGCATCTTCCATACGCGAAAATCGATCCACGACCTTGCCGTCGAGGCTTACTTCCCACTTTTTGCCGCGTTCTCCGCGTTTGAGGATCACCGCCTCGCTGGGGGCGCCCGGCTTCTTCTCGAAGTGCAACCCGACCCCGTGCCTACCGAGTGAGAACCACGCATTGGCGGAAATAGCTCGTACATCCTCATGAATGCGCAGCGAGAGTGGGTCGAACATTTTCGCGCGCTCTTGAATTTCCGGGAGGGTGACTGCACCGGCTTCCAGTTCGAAACCGGGTCGGTCGAACTGAATCGCCGCCCAGATGCGCCGCGCCTCGTTGACGTCGCCGCCGCGCAGATCCAAGTCGCGCGGGACACCGAAGAGTGAGGGCAGCGATGTAAGGCTCAAGTCCGACAGATCGACGAAATCCAGAATGAGGCAATCCTTCTTATCCGGGTGCAACCGCGTACCGCGCCCCACGCATTGCGCGTAAAGTCCATCGGACCGGGTGGGACGGGCCATGGCAATGCACGAGACACCCGGATCGTCGAATCCCTCCGTCAGAACGGCGACGTTGGTGAGCACTTGGGTCCGGCCCTCGCGAAAGTCCGCCAAGGCTCTGGCGCGATCGTCTTTCTGCATGGCCCCATGGACGATACCGGCGCGCACCCCGAGCACATTGAGCGATCGCGCCAAGTTCATGGCGTGACCCACGGTAACGCAAAAGGCAATCGTGCGACGATCGCGTGCCAGCTCTTGGATGGAGCGCGCGACGATGGCATTGCGTTCTTCGATATCGACGGCCTCTGCGAGCTCCTCCTCGCGAAAATCGAGACCGGTGGGCGACAGCTGGCGAAGGTCGGCGGTGGTGGCGATGCGAAATCCGCGAAGAGGCGACAAGTATCCGTCTTCGATCATCTGCGGCAAGGTGCGCGAGTAGACGATTTGCTCGAACACCTCCTCGAGCCCTTTGCCATCCCCGCGCGCCGTCGTCGCCGTGAATCCGAGCAGCGTCCCGGTCCACATCGCATCGAAGACACCGAGCTGGCGAAGCACGCGCAGGTTGTCCTCCGCCGCCGCGTGGTGGCACTCGTCGTAAATGACGAGCCCCACGTCGCGTCCGCGGATGACGCGTGCGAGCCGCTCCTCGTGCAGCGAGCGCACCGAGCACACGAGCACCTTCGCGTCCTCCGACGCCCTCTCCGCCCCGCGCTCGATGGACACCACGCCTTGCCCTTCCATCGCGCGTTCGATCTTGTCGCGCGCCTGCCCTAGAAGCTCCTCGCGGTGCGCAAGCACGAGCACCTGGCGCTTGGCCAGCCGCGCCAGGTGCGAGAAAATCACCGTCTTGCCCGCACCCGTGGGAAGGTTCACCACCATGCGACGAACGCCGCCCCGCCTTGCCGTGAGCACGGCTTCGATTGCCTCACGTTGATAGGGTCGCAGGGTGGGGGACGTCACGGCACTTCCTTGTAGGACCTTTTCTCAGTTGCAGGTACCCGTTCCGTTGTTTCCGCGAAGGATGACCTCGCCCGCGTAGCCCAGATCCCGCAGCTTCTTGGCGAGACCCTCCGCCTGGCACGCCGGAAGCTGGAGATTGTCGGTGACGTACAAACTCCGTCCGAGTTTCGTCAATTGGGCGAAGTCGTCGACGTGCACGAGGGCGGGATTCTTGGAGATCTGGAGCCGTTGGCCAATGGCCTGGAGCGAGCCCAGTCCCGAAAGACTCGCCAGCGACGGCTCCTCGAGAATCGTGAGGTTGCCATCGATCCGGGTCAACGCATGAAGGTCGGCCAAGGAAGCGAGGGCGTTGCGACCAATTTCCACGTCCTGAGTGACGTGCGCTAGCGCATCGAAACCATCGAGTTTGGTCAGCGCTTCGTTTTGGAGCAAGGCGACGTAGTCGGCTGACTTGACACCGCGGAAGCCGTTTAGATGCTGGAGCTTGGGATTCTTCCGAATGACCAAGGTTCCCACCGATTCCAGCGCATTCAAACTGCCAATTTCCGTCAACCCGCCGTTTTGCTCGATGAGAATCCGTGGGTCCGCGCCGATGAGTGTCGCGACTTTGTCGAGTCCACGCAGACTTTCGAGATCCGTATTGCGGCCGATTTCCACGTTGCCGATGGTCAGTACATTGTCCAAACCGGTGAATGAGACGAGGCCTTTCGTGTTCCGGACGCGTAGGCCTTCGTCCAGCGATGTGACGTGCTCCAAACCCTTTGCATTCGAGAACCCGAGTAAGCCTGAGAAGGTCAGAAACTCGAGTCGGGTGATCCCACGCAGCCCCTCGAGGGAGGCCAACGCCGGTACGTTGCCCAAAACAAGTTGGAGTACCGCTTTCATATTTGGTAATTCGACGCGACTCAGCTTTTCATTCGATACGAATTCCAGCGAACCAGGAATGGTCGCCACCCTCGGCAAGCCATCGAATGCCGTGAGCACTGGATTGTACCTCACGAAGACATTCCCGACTTCGGTGAGGCCCGAGAAGCCACCTAGGTGCCGTAGGCTCGAAGCGTTCGTAATCTGGAGCTCTCCGAGACTCGTCAACGCGCTGGCTCCGATCCACTCCTCGATACGAGTCGCCGAGAACGTCAGCGTGCGCCCCACCCGCTGCAGGCGGGCCAGGGGAGTCAAATCCGTGATCATCTCGCCCTGGATGGTGAGCGACGACGAGATTTCCTGGCAACGCGCAAGCGCATCGAGTTCCGCCTGGGTGCTGACGGTGAAGTCTCCGATGCACTTCGTACCGAGGTACTTGGCCGTGAATACTTCGCTGGCTAGGTAGCCATCTTTGCAGGTGACGGCCTTGACGGTCGTGTCGGCCGTGAACGAAGGGAACGTGCCCCCGTTGGGTAGCGTGTTGGGGCTGTCGCAGCTTGGGGTGGTCTCGTCGAGCGTGTAATGGATGATGCCCGCTTCCGTCGTCGACGAGACGGTGATGGGGACGGGATGCAGTGGATCGTAACGTGCCGCCGGCGGGTCGGTCGTGGGCGCGGCCGCTTGAAGTGTGTAGACTGCACTTGTTTCCGGAGAGTTCCACGTCCGATGTTTGCAGGCAACGGCGCGAAGCTCGCTGCGCGTTTTGATGATGGGCACCGCTCCGTCGTAAGCCATCGAGCCGTCGGTGCAGGCGGGGCCTTTGGCGCACGCGGGCTTCGTGCCATCGGTGGTGTAGCAAATGGTGGCGCCGGCGGTGGTGCTCGAAAGGGTGACGTGCACGTCGTTCGAATAGCGCCCCGTATTGGGTTCGAATTGGACGGGCGCGGCGTTGCCTTGGGGAATATCCATGTCGAACGTCGCAGTTCGTACATCGGAATCGCGCGAGCCCGGACGGCGCGCGATGGCCTTGAGCGTCGTCGTTCTGGCGATGGCGAGAGGCAGCGTGTAGACCGGCGACGTGGAATCGGGCGTGCTGCCGTTCATCGTATAGTGAATCGTGGCCCCAGGTGTGTCCGTCCGGATGGTCACGCGCGGGGCGGTGGTGAACGTGCCCTCTGGCGGATCGAAATACGGAGTGGCTGCGACCTCGGGTGCGGGGCCCCAGTCGGGACCACCATCGGGCTGGCCGATCCCGATATGCGCGGCATTGTCGCCGCAGCCCGTGGTTGCTGCGACGGCGAGGAGGCCGAGGATGATTGTGCGCCAGCTCATGTCGACTCTATGTCGGCCAATGGGCGGCATTCGTTGCTCGGGAAGATATTTCCAGTTGGGACGAATGA
Organism: Sorangiineae bacterium MSr12523; assembly: GCA_037157775.1. Classification (NCBI taxonomy): domain Bacteria; kingdom Pseudomonadati; phylum Myxococcota; class Myxococcia; order Myxococcales; family Pendulisporaceae; genus Pendulispora; species Pendulispora brunnea. The sequence continues at coordinate 8,302,508 of CP089982.1, read as the reverse complement.
CGGGAGAAGGCTCGCCTTCATCGCAGCTGACCCGTATGCTCGCCCTCTTTCGCCAACGCAGGAGGCAACTTCGATGACGCGTCGACGCTGGTTGTGGCCCTCACTTTTCGCCCAAATATTGTTCGTCGTGAGCTGCAGCTCCGGTCAGGAGCCCGGTGAAGAGAAGGCCGCGCCCGAGCAGGTGCGACAAGGTGAGGAGTCTTTGGCATTGGGCGACACGAATGACGACGCGCCCATTCGTCTCGATATCGATGTACGCGTGACAACGCCCAGTGCGGCGCCGCGACCTCTGAAGATCCTTTTGTCGAACGACGACGGCTACAGCGACCCTGGGATCCAGGCGATGAAGCGCGGGTTGCGTGCGGCGGGGCATGCGGTGACCCTGGTGGCGCCGGCGCAAGATCGCAGTGGCAGCAGCGTCTCGGTGACCGGCCCCGCGCCCGTGAATGCGACCACGCAGGCCGATGGCGACATGGCCGTCGAAGGATCGCCGGCGACGTCCGTGCTCGTTGGCATCGCGGTTTTGGAGGCGCGCGGCGAGAAGCCGGATCTCATCGTCTCCGGTCCGAACTTTGGATTCGACGGCGGCCCGTCGACGCCATATTCGGGCACGATGGGCGCCGCCACGGCGGGCCTCATTCGCGGGGTGCCCTCCATTGCGGTGATGGCCGATCCCATCGTGCGCGACAAAACCGATCCGGCGTTCATCGCGCACGTCGAGCGCGTGGCCGCGTTCACCGCGCGCCTCATCGAGCGGCTCGAGACGAAGAGCAAGGACGGCGCGCTCTTGCCCCAAGGCGTGGGGCTCAAACTCGGCTACCCCGCCTTGCCGATCGACAAGATCGCCGGTGTCACGATGGTCAACCAGGGCAAGACGGGCCTCTTCCACCTCGTGTACAAAGAGACCTCGCCGGGCGTCTTCTCCTCCGCCAAGGCTCCGTTCGAGCCTGTCACGGGCGACGAGAACGGCGAAGTGGTCAACTTCCGCGCCGGCTACATCACGGTGATGCCCTTCGTGAGCGATCTCACCGCCAACCGGCGCGCACGCCACCAAGTTCGCCACCAGCTTGGGAACATCAAGCCGTAATCACCGAATCAGCTCCTCGATGTTTTTCGCCCGCTGATTGGGCAGAAACTCGATGATGCGAAACTCGGCAAGCCCGTGCACGCAAAACGGGTCTTGCCGCATGATCGCCTCGAGCTCTGCCCGATCGTCGGCCACGGCGAGGATGATGCCTCCCGTGCGCGGCACCTGCCGCCCCGATACGAGAAAATGCCCTGAGGCGTAGTGCTTCCGGACGAAGGCCATGTGCTCCTTCATCACGGCATCGATCTTCTCCAGCGGCACCTTGTACGTGAGCTCGATGACGAACATCCCCCGAGCTTACCCCGCTTAACGGGCGAGCACGATTCTCGAACAGGAAGAAGGAAACCGCCAGGACGGCAGGATCGCTAACGGAACCAACAATAAATCCCTAAAAATTTTATTGTTGATTCACCTGGCGATCCTGGCGCCTCTCTTTTGGCGTCCTGGCGGTTTCTTCTTCTCTTCGTGCCGCTCGCGCGTTGCTTTCGTTTACGGAACCGGCGAGAAATACTGCTCGCGCACGAGCATCCCCAGGTCGCCGATGCGCGTTTCGGTCAGCGTGGCGGCGTAGTTGCCGAATTCGTACTCTTCCTGGAAAGCTTGGAGCGGCCCCTTGGCGAAATGGGCCGCCGTATTTTCGCCGGTGCTCTTGGCGGGGGCGCCCAGCACCTCGCGCAGCCGTTTCGACGACTCGGCCACCATCGCGTTGGCCTCTGCCAGCGGCAGCTTTCGGCGCAACACCGTCACCACGGCCAGCGTACCGCTCGCGCGAAATTCGAAGGTCACCTCCTCGGCCGGTGGAAACGTAGGCGGCTCGCCGAGGGCCCTCGCATCCACGTCTTGGCACGCCCGCAGCGTCTCGTTTCCGCGCAGCGGCGCGCACGAAATGCCCTGCCGCTTCGCCCACGCTTCCAGATCCGCCAACGTCGTCTTCTCGAGCTCGAACCCCGCGGCAGGCCGCGCTGGAGCCCCCGGCTTTCCGATGTACATCGCCGCGGGAATTGCGCGGGCATCGTCCACCGCCCGCGGCGTTCCCTTGGTCACTGGACAACCGACGCCGAGCTTGGCCAAAAGAGGCCGCGCGAAGGGCATGTGCAACGCGCCAATCGCCAGCACCGCAAAAGCTGCGAATGCGGCCACCGCGGCCAGCCATTTCAACATGGCGGCTACCCTGGAAACGGCGCCGGACCAGGTGCCGCGTTGGGGTCCACGATCTCCGACTTCGTATCGGTCAACGCCTTGGCCAGCGCATTGAACTCGGATTGCGTGATCTGCCCGTTCTTTGGCGTCGTCCCATCCGCGACCACCAAGGGCATCAAATCGGTCGCAAGAATGGTCACGAACGCATCGAACGTCTTGTCCCCAATCTTCAGCCCCGTGTGCGCCGAAGCCATATCGCGGCAGGTGAAATTCGGCGTGTTCGTATTGGCCGGATCGTTCACCGCCGTGCCCGGATAGGCTTCCGCCTGAAGCACCAAGCCCACCAGCCGCGTGAAGCATTCCTCGATTTGGGCCGCACTGGGGTGCCCTGCGGGAATGGGATTGGCAACTTGATTGAAGAAATACGTCTTGAGGTTCGTATCCTTGAGAATCTTCTGCTCCACCTCGGTTTTCACCAAAGCAAGAAGCCCTTGGTGACGGCCGAGGCGCTCGTAGGCCGACGGCGTGGGCGGAACGAACGGTCCCGGCCCCGCCGGCGCACCCGGTGTCGTGACACTCGATTTGGTGTCCGTCAGAGCTTTGGCCAGCACATTGTATTCGCTCTGGCTGATGTGCCCCGCCGTGAGCATCGTCCCATCGGCGACCACGAGGCCCATCAGATCGCCGGCCAGAACCCCCACGAACTTGTCGAACGTCTTGTCGCCGATGTTCAAGCCCACGTGCGACGACTTCATATCGCGGCAGGTGAAATCCGGCGTATTCGTATTGGCGGCATCGCGCACCGGCGCGCCGGGGTATTGTTCGGCTTGAACGACCGAGGCCACCAAGCGCGTGAAACACTCTTCGATCTGAGCTGCGCTTGGGTGGCCTGCTGGAATTGGATTTGCGACCTGATTGAAAAAGTAGGTCTTCAAATCCGAATCTTTGAGAACCTTATTTTCGACTTCATTTTTGACGAACGCGAGAAGCCCCGCGTGCCCGCCAAGCCGTTCGTAGGCAGAAGGGGTAGAGCCGCTCGGCTTCGTATCGTCATCGCTGCATCCGCTCGCCAATGCTGCCATGGCTGCAACTGCGCCAAGAAAGAAGGTCTGCGCTTTCATCGGGACTTCTCGCCTCCCGAATCCAGTACGACCCTACGGCGAAAACGGATCGTCAAAAAAATACTTCGAGTGCCTCAGTGCTTCAGCGTGAGGCAGGATGCTTCGCCCGACGCGAGCTCGGCGCACGTCGTGCCCACGGCGCACAGCACGGCCGCACAGGCCGACGTGGTTTGCTTGACGCAGGCAGCCTCGCCCGACACGAGCTCGACGCATTTCGTCTGCGGCTGGCAGAAGACCGCGGCGCAAACCGAGCGCTGGTCCTGCTGCTGCTGCTGCAGCGCCGCGGCCGTGAACAGGCTCGTCGTTTTCGAGGCGCGCGTGAGCGTGAGCACGCCGTTCTCGAATTCGGCCTTGGTGTCGCGGACGTCGCCCTTGCTGGGCGTGAACTTGATGCCCATGCCCCCCGGGACCTTGCGTGAGAGCCACTTGCCCGACTCCGGCAAGGTGCAGGGGAAGGTGAAGCAGCGGACACCCGGAGCAACCAACGTGGCCTCGACTTGGGCCGTGTACGTGCCGTCCTTCTTCAGGGTCAGCGAGTAAAAGTCCGTGAAGTCCCCCGAGAGCTCGGCGTTCCACTCGTACGTTCCCACGAGCTGCGCGGCGATGCCCGACAGCGCGTCCTGCGAGGCGCCAACGTTTTCGTCGGCGGACGTCTCGGCGGCGCATCCAGTCAGCATGAGCGAAGCGGGAACGGCAAGAAGAGCAGCAGAAAGCGATAGCGCAATGAGTTTCATATCTCTGAAAATCTCCAATTTCCCTCCGGCCTAGACGTAGGCCAGGGCAATCCATTTCCCTCCGGCCTACATGTGGGCCGGGGCGACTGGGGCGCTCTTTAAGTCGGAAAATTGGCGCAATCAAGAGAGAAAAGTATGCGCATGTAGGAAATATACTACGCAGCTGTGCTCCATGTGTGCGCGACCCTTGGCTATTCCGCGTTTCGGAGCCGGGAAGCTTTGATTAATAGGTAATTTCGCTCGGGGATGCTCGATGTCCGATTGGCAGCCGCGTGGTAGTGCGAACGTGCCATTTCGGCATCGCCGGCCATCTCGAAAAAGTGCCCGCGCACGGCATCGAGTCGGTAATGGCCCGCGATGCGCGGATCTGCATCGAGCGGTTTCAAAAGCTCGAGCCCCGCGGCGGGGCCATGAACCATGGCCGACGCGATGGCGTGATTCAACGTGACCATCGGGTTGTCGGTCATGCGCTTCAAGAGCCCATACAACGCGAGAATCTGCGGCCAATCCGTGTCCGCGGCGCGAGCCGCCTCATCGTGTACCGCGGCGATGGCCGCCTGGAGTTGGTAGGCGCCAATCGCTCCTTGCGACAGCGTCTTGCTGATGAGCGCCACGCCCTCGGTGATGGCTTCGCGATCCCATCGTGCGCGGTCTTGCTCGTCGAGCGGAATCAATTCGCCATTCGGGCCCGTGCGCGCGAGGCGCCGTGCATCGGTGAGCAGCATCAGCGCGAGAAGCCCGGCGACCTCACCGTCGTCGGGCAAAAGCCGATGCACCGCGCGCGCGAGGCGGATGGCCTCGGTTGCAAGATCGGCCCGCTGCAGGCTGGAGCCCGTGCTCGTGGCGTAGCCCTCGTTGAAAACGAGGTAGAGCACGTGCAGCACGGCGTCGAGCCGCTCCTCGCGTTCTTCACCCGTGGGCATGCGAAACGGCACGCCCGACTTCTTGATGCTCTGCTTGGCCCGGCTGATTCGCTGCGCCATCGTGGCCTCGGGCACGAGGAACGCGTTGGCGATCTGCTCGGTGGTGAGGCCGCCGACGGCCCGCAACGTGAGCGCGATCGCCGAGGGACGCGTCAGCGCGGGGTGGCAGCACATGAAGAGCAGGAGGAGCGTATCGTCCTGCTCTTGCTCCGCGGCCTCACCCGGCTCGCGCGGCTCTTCGTATTCGACGGCCTCCTCTGCGACGAGGACGGTCTCGCGCCGCCGCCGCGCCAGCTCGGAGCGCAGATGATCGGTCATGCGGCGCATGGCGACCTGCACCAGCCACGCGCGCGGATTGTCCGGCACACCGCGCTCGGGCCATTGCATGGCGGCGGCGGCCAGCGCTTCTTGCACGGCGTCCTCCGCCGCCGCAAAGTCGCCAAAGCGCCGCGCCACCACGCCGAGCACCTGCGGCGCGAGATCGCGCAGCAGGTGCGTGCCGGTCGAATCCACGTTGTACCCTTTCAGACCTCGACGGGCGGTGCGGACATCACCTCGCGCACCTCGATCGCCATGTTGAGCGGCTTACCGCCGGGGCCAGGAGCGGCCGAGGCGCGGCCCGCAATGGCGTACGCGCGCTCGGGCGTCGCGACGTCGACGATCCACCATCCCGCGAGAAACTCCTTCGACTCCGCGAAGGGGCCATCCGTCACGTCGGGTGCGCCACCCTTTCCCGCGCGGACGATGCGGGCGTGCTTCGGCGGCATCAGCCCTTCGATGTTCACCAGCTCGCCGGCTTTACGAAGGTCCGCATTGATGTCGTTCAAGTATTGGATGTGCGCTTCGACCTCGCCCTGGCTCCACTTCGTCATGATGTCCCAGTCGCCGGTGCCACGCGGTGCATGCATCATCAGAATGAATTTCATGGTGCGTTCCCTTTCGCTCAGACTTCGACGGGCGGTGCGGACATCACCTCACGCACTTCGATGGCCATGTTGAGGGGCTTGCCTCCGGGGCCGGGGGCGGCGGAGGCGCGGGCGGCGATCGCGTAGGCCTGCTCGGGGCGTTCCACATCGACGATCCAGTACCCTGCGAGGAATTCCTTCGACTCGGCGAACGGCCCGTCCGTTACCTCGGGCGCTCCGGCTTTTCCCGCGCGCACGAGGCGCGCCTGTCCCGGCGGGGCCAGACCTTCCGCGCCCACGAGCTCCCCGGCTTTGCGAAGCTCGGCGTTGAAGTCCATCATGAACTGGATGTGCCCTTTCAGGTCATCCTGGCTCCAGTTCGTAACGCCCCAATCGCCAGTGCCTCGCGGTGCGTGCATCATCAGAATGAATTTCATGGTCGTTGACTCCTTTCATGGGTGAGTCGGAGCCCGAAAGGAGTTCTCGACATGCCATGAGCACTTTTTTTCAGGAGGAGCCTAACACCATGAAATCGCTGCGGTAACCCTTGTCACGCCGGGCGCGGGCCCAGCAGATCCCAGCGGTTGCCAGCGATATCCAGAAAGACGACGACGCTTCCGTAGGGTTCGTGGCGCGGTTCGCGGACGAACGTGACCCCAGCCGCGCGGAGGCGGGCGTACGCGGCTTCGAAATCGTCCACCCGCAGGAACATGCCCACGCGTCCGGCGAATTGATCGCCCACCGCGGCGCGTTGACGTTCTCCATCCGCACGCGCCAGCAAGATGCCGGTCTGCGCGCCCGGCGGGCGAACGACGACCCAGCGCTTGGCGTGTCCATCGTGCGAGCTTACCGCCGGGGAGTCTTCGACCAACTCGAAGCCCAAGACATTGACGAAAAAGGCAATGGCCGGATCGTACTCGTCGACGATGATGGCCGTCAGTTCGATATGCGACATGACGGCCAGTCTCTCACGAGTCGATCACTTCTTTCCGAAGTCTGGCGGCAAAAGATCGCACGGTAGCGCGCTCGACGGCGGCTTCGCAGGATCCGTCGGTCGCTCGAGGCATGGTTTCAGCGGTGTTGCGCTGTCGTCGTCCTTGCAGGCGACGAGGCCCAACGCGACGAGGACGATCGCGAGCGTCGTGCGCAGCATCAGTACTTCACCCAAACGACGTCGTTGGCGGCGAGCGAGGTGAGCTCGGTCACGTCCGCCGTGGACTTGATTTGGCCCACGGTATTCGCGCCCGGGCTGTAGGCGGCATTGCCCTTCCACACGATGAGCGCATCGCCGAAGTACTGCTTCAAATCCGTGATGGCGACCGGCACCGTGTACTTGTTCCAGCCCTTCTCACGCGGAGGAAGGATGTTCAGCGAGGGGGCGGGTTTCGGCCCGTTCTCATCGTGCGAATCGGTCTCCGCCACCCAGTCGACTGGCTTTTCGACCTTGCCGTCTGCGGAGCGGCACACTTGGTGCGTCGGGAAGAGCAGCCGCGTAAAGGGTTGATTGGGCACTTTGATGCGCAATCCCAATTTGTAGTAATTCGTATCTCCGTCCTGGAGATCCGCGTTGCTCAGTTTCTCCCACTTGACGCCGGTGATGATGTTGGCGGTATTGCGAATCACGGTCACTTTGCCGAAGTCGCTGGGGATGGCCCGCACCGTCGTTACGGATGCCGGAATGTCCACCTGCACGGAGAAGGTGTCCCACAGGTTGTCGCAACCGTGACCGACACCGAAGGTGATCTCCTGCGTCGTATCGGCGAAGGCTGGTGCGGCCCCCAACGAGATGTGCGCGGCGGCCAGCGCCGGCGTGACAAGGGTGAACACTCCGACAACGACCGCGCTCGACGTTTTGGACATGGGTTCCTCGTTTTTCTCCCGAGCATGCTCTGTATCGCTGGGAGCGGTCTCGAGCGATGCGGCATTTCGTCGCAGCACGCGGCCGATGGGAATTCACGTGGTAGCGTTGTGGTTCGATGGCTTTTCGTACGATCGTGGGTTCCTTGGCGGGTGCGTTGTTCGTGGCGTCGCTGGTCGTGGCTGCTGCCTGCAGCAGCAACGAGGCTTCCCCCGGCGGCAAATCCGATCCGCTCTCGGATGGAGCTCTTCCCGAGTCGTGCAAAGAGCTCGCAGCCCCCACCGAGTGCGCGAGCCCGGCGACCACCTATGCCGAGGTGAAGCCCATCTTGGAAGGGCGATGCATTTCCTGCCACTCCGGCATGCCGGGTGGCCCCTGGTCGCTGCGCGACTACGAACACGTCGTCGATTGGTCCGACACCATCCGCGGCGAGATCCTCGGCTGCTCCATGCCACCGCTGGACGCGGGCGTCCCGATCACCAAGGAAGAGCGCCTCACGATCCTCAAATGGATCCGCTGCGGCACCCCGCAATGAGCATCGCTGCGTAGCTGGGTTCGCCGTGTGGGACGGCAACGACGGCGTTGTGTCTGCCTGAACGCGTCGACGGTAAAAACGCGGGCGAAATGCCCGCGTCCCACATTGGTACACGCGCTGCACTCGGGGATGTACGACGGTCGCCGCAGAGGCGATCGACTTACAACCCGAGGTTCTTTCCATGAAGCTTTCGCACGTCGTTCTCGTTGCCGCCGCTGCCCTCGTTCCTTCCTTGATTCCCGCCGCCGCCCACGCGGACGGAGGCGTCTCCATCGTGAGCTCGCAGTTCACCGATCGCGTGGAGGGCGGAAAGCCCGTGGGCGATGCCAAGTCCGTCGCCGGCGCGCGCAAGGTCGTCTATTGGATCGATGCCGCCAACACCGGCGACCCCGCGCAGATCACGCTCGTGTGGACGGTGGATGGCAAAGAGGTGCAGCGCCAATCGCTCGACGTCGGGCACGCCCCGCATTGGCGCACGTGGGGTTCGCGCCCCGTGGGGGGCGCGAAATCGATCTCCGTTCGCATCCTCGACGCCGCCGGTACCTCGTTGAAAGAGGACTCCGTCTCGCTCGAGGCGAAGCCATCCTAATCGGCTAATCGGCTACCAGCGAATGGCCCCTTGGGCCCATTGGCCGCTCTGGCCCGCGTAAACCCCGAGGCTATACGTGCCCTTCGGGAGCTGGCATACCCATGAACGCGGCGGATCGACCGCGGGGAAATTGGCCCGGCAGTTGGTGGGGCCGCCATTGTGGAAGATGATCCAGGAGCCCGTTCCGCCTCCGTTCACGTCCGCATCGATGCTCATCGTACCGCCGGGAAAGCTCACCGTGCCCGATCGGCAAAGGTTGACGGTGCGCGGACAGGTGGCCCGCACGGCTTGAACGGCCATGCCCTCGTCATCTTGATCGGATGCCTCCGCGCCCTCGTCGTTCTGGTCCGATTGTTCCGAGGGCGCGGACTCCTCCGACGCGAGCGCCATGCTGTCGATGGTCGTTCCTGCAAGGGCCACGAGTGCGAGTGCCATGAGTTTTCCGTGAATCGTATTCATCGATGCGCCTCTTCTCTTTTCGTGAAGTGGGCCGCCGACATGGCGAGCCGTCGGCCGCGCATCGAGCAGGAGCCGTGCCTCGCTGGAAACGCGTTCATTTCTCGGTCCGGCGGCTGCGCGAATGCTCGTGTTCGGAGCGCATGAGATCCATCCATGATCTCGCGCATCACCCCATGATGCTAGGGCGCAGCATTCATTCGAGGATGCCCCATTCGAGGAATCGAGGGAGGCGGTTTTGTCGAAATTTATCCACTTCTGCGAGAAGAATACGGGTCGCTTCCTCCACGTCGTTCACGGGACGGCCAGCCACCTTGAGCGAGTACGAGTCTTTGACCAAGAGGTCGTGCGTCCATTGTTTGGGCGTTTGCCATTTCGCACTAGGGACCTCCGTCAGCAATCGGAGAACCAACGCCTCGTGCGCTGAAATCGCCATTCCTGCCCCCATGCGCGGCGCGGCGAGTGCCAAGGGCATCTCGTTTCGCAACGCATGCCGGAGCACCATGCGATTGTATTCCAACGGAATGCGCGGCGCATTCCCAGCGCGCCGCGCGGACGCACGTGGAGCTGGCTGCACCGGAAGGACGCAGCCGGTGACCACGGCCCGCAACAGCGCAGCACGGATATTTTCCGCACCAAAGGTCGCGAGCTCGGGGCGCCCGAGTAAGGCCGTGCCCGTGGCAGCACCTTTCGTCAAGGCATCGAAGAGCGCCTCGAACAGAGGCCCCTCGAAGGTCACGGTACCCTGGGGAAGCCGTACCTCCGTTATCGGCGGCGTACGTTGCAACCCGAACGCCGTAACATCGAAATAGGCCTGCGTGGTCGCGGCCGCGCGCCCCACACTCCCTTTGATGAATACGTCACGCCGAAAGAACTCGTTCAGGGCAAAGTCTTTCAACGTCTCGAATGCGCCGCGATCGTGGACCCCTTCCAGAAGCTTCGACATGTTCGGAGGTAATGCCAAATCGCGGTAATTCATATACAGCGGCAGCTGGCCGACGAAATGTAGATCTCGCTCGGCCATCTCGCGGGCAACCTGTGCAAAATACATGGGTACCCAATGGGCATTGAGGTACTCGTGGGCGATGTAAGGGATCCCGAGCTCCTCCATCGTCCGGAGCATCACCCCTGCGGACGAATTCCCCGCGAAGTACAGTGCACCGGCATCGTGCATGTGTTTCGCCAAGGCAAAGCCCAAACGCGCGCGCTCGCGCGTATCGTCTTGATTTGCACCTGCCGCCCCGGTGAGGAGCAATTGGCGCAGCGGCTCGACGGCGGCCCAACCCGGGAGCGCATTGTAGCTGACATGGAGGAGGCCGCCCGGCTTCAGTTTGGCCGCCGCAAAGTCGAGAAGGGCCTTGCGTTTGGACGGCCCGACCCAACTCAGAACTCCATGGGCCGCCATGAAATCGAATGGCGGGGTGGCGTCCTCGTCCAGGTGCTCGAAGTCCCGCTCGACGAAGCGGAGGTTTTCGAGCTTTCCTTCGCTTGCGAATCGCCGAGCTGCTTCGATGTGCGCGTGATTCACGTCCACGCCCACGAACCTGCCATTTGGATTGGCTGCTGCGAGCGGGGCGATGCTGTCGCCCTGGGCAGAGCCCATTTCGCAGTAGTCGAAGTCTCCGTCGGTTATGGGCGTCGGAAATCCATTGAGGGCCGCGACCAAGCTCAGTTGGGACGGACTGAGGTCGACGAAACTCCGCTGGTAGGGGACATCGGTGACGTAATCCTTCGTCACGTCGAAACCGCTTTGCAGAGCGGGCAGGATGTCGGGGCGTGGGGAGCGTCCCGCCGGTGCAAATCGAGCACGGCGCGGGAGATCGTGGCGAGTTCGCGTCGCACCTCGCGTCGTTTTCCTGCGATGCGCGGGATCACCATGGAGTCGTAGGCCGTCGTCTGGTGGCGCATCCACGCGATGACCGCGGACTCGGCGCGCTCGTCGATGGAGATGCGCTGCGTGCGTGCGACGGTGCCGCTTCCCACGGGTGTGGCGTGCGCCGTGACCTTGCGTGCCACGGAGCGTGCGAGCTCCTCCCATCGCGGGGCGAACCGCAGAAAGCCGAGGACCTCTTCCTCGAACGAGACGACGTACACCGCTTGCGCGTGCTCGCGCCGGGCGGTGGCGGCGGCGCGCTTTTTCGCGTACCCCTCGGTGGATCGCTCGGCATCGAGCGCGGAGCGCGCGGCCTCGATGTTCTCGCTCGGTGCCCACAGCCCTTTGGAGAAGGCCTTGCGTCCACGCTTCTCGATGACCGCCCACGAAGGGCCCGCTTGCTTCACCCTTCGCGTCAGGCCTGCATCGCCCGGCGGAAGGCACGCCCAGCCTGCGGGCGGGCTGCATCGGGTGCCATCGGGCGCGACGAAAACGCGTGGATCGGAGGTCGGGGCGAGCGTGAGCGATTCAGGCATCGCGCGGACCTTACCATGCTACATCCGTCGGCCATGACCACGATGCGCGCGAAGCGCACCATCTCGAAACCTTTCTCTCCATCCAAGTTGGAGGGAGGGAAATCTTCGAAGGGAGGGCTTGCGAAGGGCGAGCGACCGGGAGCCGTCGAGCGCGCCCACGTTCTCGACGTCCCCTTCGCCATGCGCGGTGTGGCCACCGCCGGCGGCGCACGCTGGGACGCCGAGCGCAACGTCTTCCTCTACCGCGGCGAGTCCCTTCCGCCATCGCTCGCTCCCTTCCTTCCCGCGCCGTATTCCTGGGAGGCCCGCGTTCAACGCGAACTCGACGCCGACGACGGCGTCGCACGCCGCCCCTCGAAGCCCACCGCGGACATCACCCTGCGCCCGCATCAAACCGACGCCGTGCGAGCGATCCTCGCCTCGCACACCGCACGCCGCCCTGGCTTTCTCCTCGCCGACGACGTCGGCCTCGGCAAGACCATCACCGCCTGGGAGGCCATCCGCCGCATGGAGGCCTCCCGCTCGGTTCTCATCGTGTGCCCCCTCGCGGTCATTGCGCACTGGCGCCGCACCATCGAGGCCATGGGCGACGCCGGCAAGGACATCGTCCTCCTGAATTACGAGCGCCTCGGCAAATTGTTCGAGCTCTCCGCGGAGGCGCGCAAAAAGGTCCGCTCCAAAAAAGGACTCGCGCGTTCGGGCAGCGCCATCGACTTCGACGTCATCGTCTGGGACGAAAGCCATCGCTGCAAAAACCCGGCAGCCGCCCGCTCCAAGTTGGCCGCGAAGCTGGTGGCCAGCGCGGGCTTCTGCCTCTGGCTCTCCGCCACCGCGGGCCAGAATCCCCTCGAGCTCTCGTACCTCGCGCCGCTCCTCGCCAGCGTCACCGGAAGCCGCGCCGCCGATCTGAAAGACTTCGAAGGCTGGTGCCAGGAGCAAGGCCTCGGCCTCACCCGCGGAGCGTACGGCCGCTGGGAATGGCGCGGGGACGTTTCGGACTGCGCGAAAGTTCGCGCGCTCCTCTTCGATGCTCGCAAAGGCTCGCCCTCGGCGGGCATCCGCCGCCGCCCGGAAGACATCGCCGGCTGGCCGGAGATCAACCGCATCCTCACGCCCATCGAGCTCGATGGCCAAGCGCGCGAGCTGTACACGCAAGCCTGGAGCGCCTTCCGCCGCGAGATGGATCTCGCCCCGCGCGGTCGCGATCCCAAGTCGGCCCTCGCGGCCACCTTGCGCCTGCGCCAAAAGAGCTCGCTCATCCGCGCATCCGGCACGGTCGAACTCGTGCGCGAGCTGCTCGACAACGGCCACCAAGTGGCCATCTCGGTGGCCTTCATGGAGACCCTCACGTCCATCCGCGAGGCGCTCGAGTCCGAGAAAATCGGGTGCGCGGCCATCCACGGCCGCATGCCCGCGGCCGAGCGTGAGGAAGAGCGCCTGCGCTTTCAGCGCGGCAAGGCCCCGGTGGTTCTCTTCACGGTGGAGGAGGGCATCTCGCTTCATCAAGGCGAGTACGCCGACATCGCGCGCTCGGAGGTCATTCACGATCTGCGATGGTCCGGCATTCAAATGGCGCAAATCGAAGGCCGCTGCCACCGCGATGGGCGCTTCGCCCAGGTCTACTGGGCCTACGCCGACGGCACCATCGAGGATCGCATCGCCCGCATCGTGGCGCGCCGCCTTCAATCGATGAAGGAGATGGTCGGCGACGACGTGGAGACCCTTCGCGAGATCGAGCGCCTGCTCGACACCGAGGCTTAGCGCTCGTACGTCCCCTCGATCCGTCCGCGCGCAATCACGGCGCCCTCCATCTGGCGCAGAACGTCCGCCCGTGACGGGACGCCCTCGAACGTGAGGCGTTTGTCCACCGCGAAAAGCTGAAAGACGTACGTGTGCGGACCATGACCGGGCACCGGCCGCGGCCCGCCATACGTCGTCTTGCCGAAGGTGTTCTTCCCCATCGCGAGCCCATCGCCTGGCGCCGCCGTGTCGGAAAGGCGCCCTTCGGCAATGGTCGTCGCGGTGGGCTGGATACCGGTGGCGATCGCGTGGACGAAGGGGCGGGGCAGGGGCGCGTCCGGATCCTCGACGATGAGCACCAGCTCCGCCGTCTCCGGTGGCACGCCCAACCAAGACAGCTCCGGCGATATATTTTCACCCTCACCGGGACCGGCGTGCTTGCGAGGAATCGTCCCCCCGAATTCGAACGAGGAGCTCGAGAGCACAAGCGAGAGCGGCGCATTCGATGCGGCCGGATCGTTGTAGGCGAGATGTTTCTCGCCCGCTCGCACTCCACGAAGAAGGGTACCCACGAATCGCCGCATATCTGCCTCCGAACATCCTCTCTTGTGTTTGCACGCCCGGTCGGGTGAGCATTCGCGCCATGAAAAAATCGTCTCGTGCGGTTCTGCTCGTGTCTTCCGTTGCGCTCGCGCTCGTGGCGCAGGGATGCAAGAAAAACTCGAGTACGACCGAATCCGGCAACTCTAGCAGCTCTGGCGGCTCGGGAAGCGAATCACGCGGTGGCGGTGGCAATGGTTCTGGTGGCGCAGCCGTCGCCGCGAACCTCGGATTCACTCCGTCGAACATTTCGCTCGCGGGCATCGACGTTCACAAAGTGGGAGATCTCGAGGCGGAGCGTAACTGCAATATCAAGAGCGACTCCGACGAGAACCCGTGCTCGATCGATACCGCCTACGGCGTGGTGACGCAGAGCGATGGTTCGAAGATTGGCGTCTACGTCGCCAAATCGATTCACATCGGACCGCACGCCGTGGTCACGGTGCATGGCAATTACCCCATTGCATTGGTGGCGCTCGACAAGATCGACATCCAAGGTGGTCTCGTGGCCACGCCCGGCGGTGCGGGCGGGTTGGTGCAAAAGGAGACGAACTCCAAGGGCGTCGGCCCGGGCGGTGGTAGCGCGGGCAGCGAAAGCAATGGCGGCGGGGGAGGCGGCTACTGCGGCCCCGGAGGAAAAGGCCCGGCCGAGGGCGAGAAGGGCGCCGGCGCCGCGGGTGGCCCTGCGAATGGAAATCCCACGTTGGTGCCGCTGATCGGCGGCTCGTCGGGCGGCACCGGATACCCCGGCGGCGGCTACGGCGCGGGAGGTGGTGCGATCCAGCTCGTCGCCGCCAAGTCGATCACCGTGGCATCCGGTGGCTACGTGAACGTCGGCGGGGGCGGCGGCGGCTTCGGCGGCGCGGGTGGCACGCACCAAAACGGCAGCGGCGGCGGCAGCGGCGGTTCCATTTTGATCGAGTCCCCCGAGGTGACCATCTCCGGCACACTCGCGGCCAACGGTGGCGGCGGTGGCAGCGGCAGCACGCAGGAGAGCGGCGGCGACGGCACCCACGACGAGCACGTCGCGGCGGGCGGCAAAGCCTCCTCCGGCAACAACGGCGGCAACGGCAGCGCCGCCGCCGTGATCAACGGCACCGACGGCGTGGGCAAAGGCGAATCCGTCGCGGCCGGCGGCGGGGGCGGGGCAGGACGAATCCGCATCAATACGAAATCGGGCAAGGCCACCATTTCGGGCACCCTCACCCCGAACGCCACCACCGCGTGCGTAACGCAGGGCAAAATTCCGTAGATCAGGAGTGCGGAAGGGAGAGGAAAACCGCCAAGGCGCCAAGAACGCCAAGGGTTAGAAGGGGCCTCGCCAGTGCTTCGGCACCTCAATCAATCTTGGCGTCCTTGGCGTTTTGGCGGTTCCCTTCTTATGGTTTCAGCCGGCGCCTAATCCTTTACAATGACACCGCAGCCGGGGCGGGCGCCGGCGTTTCCGACGGGTTGGGAGACGCCGTCGTCCGTCTGCTGATGAAAGACGATGGCGTGCCCCACCACGGACATGCCGCCTTCTTTCACGCGGAACTCTTTGCTCTTGTAGGTCAGGGTTCCCGTGCCATCGGCCTTGATCTCGATGTTGCCAAGATCCCCCACGTGGTGGCCCGTGCTCGTCGGGTAGCCGTGCGCCGAATCCGTGGGATTCCAATGGCCGCCGGCCCCACCCGCAGGAACGGCGCCCGCATCGCCCGTGCTTGCATTGCAATTGTCATTTTGATGGATATGCAAACCACGCGGGCCGGCGCTGCCGGGCGGAAGGGCGCGTTCGATGTTCACCACCACCGTGGTCTCCCCATTTTCTTCGGTGAACGTCGCCGTTCCTTGCAGCTGCGTCGCTTCGCTCGTGGGGCGGATATCGGCGTGCGCCTTGTAGCGCGCGGGCGTATCGTCATCGGACGAACAGGCGTTCAACACCAACGATGACACGCCCACGCAAGCGAGTATGGATGCCACCGCCGCCTTAATCCAATATCCGTACATGGTGGACCTCGTCGGTAATGAGGTTTCGTACAAATCGGGATTCGCCGATCTTACCGAAAACGCGAGGCGCGCCTAGTCTGGTGATCGCGTGATAGCTGATGCTTGTGCTACTTGGCCGGCCGAGCGCAGCGGAAGCCATTGCTCCAGTGGCGCTCTGTGCCGGGGCGCTCGCTCGAGTAGTCGGTGCGCAGTTCGTCGGTGTTTTCGCTGCTGACGTTGCCGCCTCGCCGCACCCGGGGCGTGGCCGATGGCGAGTAGTTCGAGCAATCCGCGCAAGGCGGGGGCAGCAGGGTGCGTGACGAGTCGAGCGTCCATTCCCAAAGGCTTCCCGCAAGGTCGGCCTGATTCCAAGTTCCGTCGCCTTGCGGCGATTTCGATCCAACGGGCAACAAATTGTCCTTGCTGCACGAGCCGCCGCACCCGTAGGTGACGCGCGAGGACTCGAAGGCGTTTCCCCATGGATATGCGAGCTGCTTGCTGCCACCGGCCGCGGCATAATTCCATTCCGACGTCGTGGGGATCCGTCCACCGTCCCAGATGCAGAATGCAAAGGCGTCGTACCAGGTGACGCAGTTGATAGGGCGCGTCTCTTGCGCGCTCGGCGAAGCCGTCCACGTCTCCATGCTCGGATCGCACGCGAGGGCCGTCTTCAATGCGTCGGTGCTGGCCGCGAGATTTCCATTCCAACTCGGGTCCCATCCGCTGTTGGCCACCTTCGGGTGTGCGCCTGCGCCTGCAGCCGGCGCGCTGTTCCTCGTGCCCTTGCCGGCGTTCACGAATGCGCGGAAGCGGCCCACCGTGACCTCGAACACGTCGAGTTGGAAGTCGCTGATGGTCGCCGCGTAATTTCCATCGTTGTCGCGATGGAAGGGGCCGCCGGTGACGAGGTCGGATGCACAACAGCTCTTTCCGCCCGTGCACGTTTGCGCCGTTGCGCAGCTCGGAGGTACGGCCGTCGCCGGGCCGTCGGAGCCACCGCCGTCGGAGGGCTTACCACCGTCGGGGCTGGGATTGCCCGAGTCGCCACCGTCGAACGGCCCCACCGAATAATCGAGCGAGCACGCCAGCGCGCAACAGAGCGCGGTCGTTGCAAAGTAACCCGCGGCAGCGCATCGCAATGGCCTCATGTCGAACGGTATCATACGCTCGATCCAGCACGAATTCGGCCATGGAATCGCTGTTGTCTGCAGACGTCAAACCTCGATGCTTCGAGGCATCGACTCATCTCTGGAGCGGCATTGTGCTACCCTCGAAGAGCCTCATGCGGCAAAGTCTTCTTCTCGGAACGGTCGTCGCGTTCACCGCGGCGTTCACGTCGGCCGGCCTGGCGCAAAGCCAACAAGCGGCTGCGCGAGAAGCGTACAACCGAGGCGTGGCCTTTCACGACCACAAGGAATTCGCCGCCGCCGCCAGGCAATTCGCCTTGGCCGATCGACTCGTGCCCAGCGATTCGGTGCTGGCCGACGCCATCGATGAAAGCGTGGCCGCCGACGATGCGGCGTTTGGATCCATGCTCGTGGCGCGTGTCACACGAAGGCCACGAAGCGCGGTCCTGGAACGCGCGGCGAACAAGGCCAGAGAAAAATTCCGCGGGCGTGCGGGGCGTATCGATGTTCGCTGTCCGGCGGCGTGCGATGCCGAGGTCGACGGAAAAGCGCTCGATCCCGCCGCCGAAGGATGGCTGGCAACCGGCCCGCACGTCCTTGTTTTGACTACAGCCGAGCATGCGGGTTACCGCGACGAGCACCGCGTGAATGTCGTGCCCGCCGAGATCACGCTGGTGACCTTCCAGGCGCCACCACCACCCGCGCCCGTCGCGGCCCAGAACGAGAAGAAGCTCGAAACGACGGAGCCGCAACCGCGCGTGGAGGAGCCCTCACGGCATGGCCTCGCCCCCACGTGGTTCTGGGTTGGCGCCGGCGTCACCGCGCTCGTTGCCGGCGGCGCCGCTCTATCGTGGGTCGATGCTTCGAAGACGCACCAAGACTTCGTCGATCGCCAATGCGGGCAACACGGCAGCGACGACTGTGTGGCGCGTGCCGACGATGGCAAAGCCGCGGTGACGCGCACGAACGTCCTCATCGGAGTGGCCTCCGCGTCCGCCGTCGCCACCGCGGTCATCGGCCTCTTTTTGGTCGATTGGAAGCCGCGCGCGGATGCTCCGGTTCGGACCTCGTTCTCGGTGGAGCCGGGCGGTGCCCGCGCGGTGGTGAGCGGGAGCTTCTGATGGCAGGGGGCGCGGCCGCTTCCGAACGGCGCGAGTCGCGCTACGAGCGACTCGTGAAGATCGCGTCGGGCGGCATGGCCACCGTTTACGTGGGCCGCCTTCGCGGCGCGTTGGGCTTCGAGCAGCTCGTGGCCATCAAGCGCCCGCACGCGCACCTCATGCAACAGCCCGATCTGCGCCGCTCGCTGCTGGCCGAGGCGCACCTGGCCTCGCGCATTCGCCACGCCAACGCCGTCGGCGTTCGCGATGTCGAGATCGAGGACGACTCCATTCTTCTCGTGATGGACTACGTGGAGGGCGCGTCCTTCTACGAGCTGCTGCGTTCTGCGCGCGGGAGCAATCCCATGATGACCATCCGCGCCGGGCTGCGCGTGATTCGGGACCTTTGCGCGGGCCTTCAAGCCGTGCACGATTTGACCGACGACGAGGACCGCCCACTCGGTGCCGTGCACCGTGATGTCTCGCCGCAGAACGTCTTGGTGGGCTTGGACGGTGTCGCGCGCCTTGCGGATTTCGGCATCGCCAAATGCCTCTACGCGCACGACATTTCCACGCGCGAGGGCACGCTCAAGGGCAAATTCTCGTACATGGCGCCCGAGTACATGTCGGGCGACGGGTTCGATCAGCGCGCGGACATCTTCGCCGTGGGCGTGATGCTCTGGGAGCTTTTGGCGCAGCGGAGGCTCTTCGACGGCGACGCTCAGGTCGACATCGTGCGCAAGGTCCTCTACGAGCCCATTCCTCCCGTGTCGGCGCTCGCGCCCGAGTTGGGGTACGCCTTCGATGCGGTGGTTGCACGCGCGCTGGCGCGCAATCCCGCGGAGCGGTTCGCGCGTGCGAGCGATCTCGGCGCGGCGCTGGATGCGGTGTTGGCCGATTCGTCTTTTGGCGCCTCGCACGAGGAGGTCGGTCGCTTCGTTCGCGCGCAGGTCGGCGAACGCCTCGCCGAGCGAAAGCAGCGCATCAAAGAGGGGCTGCGCTCTTCGTCATCGTCGGCCGCCTCGGGGCCATCGACGCAGGTGGTGCAGGTCGTCGAGCCTGCCGCAAGTCAGGAATCGGCGGTGGTCTCCTCGCGGTTGTCGCGCCATGCTGCGCGCATTGCGCTGGCCGCCGTGGCGTTCGTCGTGGCGGTGCTCGGCACCATCGCGCTGGTGGCCACGCGAACGAGTTCGACGCCGCCTCCGACCGAGGTTCCCTCGGAGCCGCCCGCGGTATCTGCCGAGCCGCCGCCTGCACGATTGCCACCATCGCCGCCGCCGGTGCAAAGTGCGCCGGCGCCGTCCGCGCCGGCCGCGAACACGGTCAAGCCCGAGAAGCCGAAACCGCGAAAGGTCGTGGCTCCTTCCGCGGGCTCCGACGTCCCCCGTCCGCGCGGCAATCCTTACTGAACGGCGGATCTCGCGCTACGCTTCCATGCGTGCCCCGCGATCGCGAAGTGAAAACCGAGACCCTCCACCTCGGCCAAACCGAGGGTGGCCGCGAACCCATCGGCGCCGTGCTTCGCGTCCTCAATGCGCGCGCCACGCCCGCCGCCTACAAGCTGTCCATCGGAGCGTGCTCCATCGGCTCGTCGTCCGCGTGCGATCTCGTCATCGACGACCCCACCGTCTCACGCAACCATGTCGAGCTCGATTTGACGGCCGAAGGCGTCAGCGTGCGCGATTTGGGAAGCCGCAACGGCACCTTCTACCTCGGCCAGCGCGTCGAAAAGATGACCGTGGGCCTCGGCGGCCAGCTCACCTTGGGGCGCGTCACCTTGGCCATCGAGGCCGATACCGAATCGCTGCGGCAAGGATTGAGCTACGGCGGCGAAGGCTACTCCGGCATTCTCGGCGAGACCCTGCCCATGCAGCAGCTCTTCGCCATGCTTGCGCGGCTCGAGGGCTCGCTCGTTCCCGTGCTCGTGGAAGGCGAATCGGGCGTGGGCAAGGAGCTCATCGCCCGTGCGCTGCACGACAATTCCGCCGTGGCGAAGGGGCCCTTCGTCACCGTCAATTGCGGAGCCATCGTCCACGAGCTCGTGGCCAGCGAACTTTTCGGCTACGGGAGCGAATCGAAGCGCGGCGCCTTCGAAGCCGCCGACGGCGGCACGCTGTTCCTCGACGACGTGTCGGAGCTGCCCATGGCCGTGCAGCCCGTCCTGCTGCGCGCCCTCGAAACGGGGGAGATCCGCGCCGTCGGCTCGTCGGATGCACCCAAGCGCGTGCGCGTGCGCATCCTCGCCGCCGCAAACCGCGATTTGCTCTCCGAGATCAAGGCCGGCCGCTTCCGCGAGGACCTCTTCTATCGCCTCGCGGTGGTGCGCCTGCTCGTGCCCACCTTGCGCGATCGCCTGCCGGACATCCCGCTGCTCGCGCGAAAATTCGCGGCGGACGCAGCCTTGGGCGGCGTACCCGATAGCCTGGTTGCGCAGCTGCAGTTGCGAAGCTGGCCGGGCAACGTGCGCGAGCTGCGCAATGCCATTCAATATTACGCCGCGCTCGGCAGCCTTCCGCCCGACCGCGCCCGTTGGGGCGGCGACGCACTGGATCTGGCGCTCTCCGAGTTCGCTGACATCGCGCAGACCTATGCGGACCAGAAGGACGCGCTTTTCGAGCGCTTCACGCGCGTCTACCTGCAGCGCCTGATGCTCGCGGCGAAGAACAACCAGAGCGAAGCCGCCCGCATCTCCGGCCTGGATCGCACGTACCTACGCAAGCTGCTGGCCAAGTTCGGCTTCATCGAATGAACGTGCACGAGCGTGCGCACGGCCTACCTTTGCGCGCAGCTTTGATTTAGACATGGTCGGGCATGAGCCTGCCCGTTCCCCGCCCTGACGATTTCGAGAAACTCGGCATCTTCTACCTCGGCCGCGGTTACGACCTCGAAGCGCGCACGCCCACCGAGCCGCTCTTTCTCTACGAGTCGAAGCATCTGCTGACCCACGCCTTGTGCGTGGGCATGACCGGCAGCGGCAAGACGGGCCTTCTGATCGGCCTACTCGAGGAGGCCGCCATCGATGGAATCCCGGCCATCGTGCTCGATCCCAAGGGCGATCTGGCCAACCTGTTGCTCACCTTTCCATCGCTGGCGCCCGAAGCATTTCGCCCCTTCATCGATGCCGACGAGGCCGCGCAAAAGGGCAAAACACCGGACGCCCTGGCCGCGGACGTCGCGACGTTCTGGCGCGATGGGCTTGCGGCGTCGGGGCAAGATGGTGCGCGCATTCAGCGGCTGCGCGATGCCTGCGAGGTGACGGTGTACACGCCGGGCAGCAGCGCGGGGGTGGGGCTTTCGCTGCTAGGTTCCTTCGAGGCGCCGGGCAGCACCGTGATCGAGGACGCCGAGACATTTGGCGGCATGATCGAGGGCGCCGTTTCGGGCGTGCTCGCACTGGCCGGTGTCGAGGCGGAGCCGCGCTCGCGCGAGCACGTACTTCTGTCGCAGATTTTCGCTGCGGCGTGGAGTGAGGGGCGCGCCCTGGACTTGGCGACCTTGGTGCAGAGCATTCAAAAGCCGGGATTCGATCGCGTGGGCGCGCTCGACCTGGAGACGTTCTTTCCGGCGAAGGATCGCGGGGCACTGGCCTTGGCCGTCAATGCGCTGTTGGCATCGCCGTCGGCCGCGGCCTGGGCGCGGGGCGAGTCGCTCGATGTGGCCAAGCTGCTGCGCGCGCCAAATGGCAAACCGCGGGTGGCCATTTTGTCGATTGCGCACTTGTCCGATGCGCAGCGCATGTTCTTCACGACGCGGTTGTTGGATGCCGTCATCGCATGGATGCGGCGCCAATCGGGCACGTCGAGTCTGCGGGCGCTGCTCATGATGGACGAGATATTCGGGTATTTCCCGCCCACGGCTGCGCCGCCGTCGAAGCGGCCCATGCTGACATTGTTGAAACAAGCGCGCGCATTTGGATTGGGCATCGTGCTGGCGACGCAGAATCCGGTCGATCTCGATTACAAAGGATTGGCCAATTGCGGTACGTGGTTCCTCGGGCGGCTGCAGGCCGAGCGCGACAAGATGCGCGTGCTCGATGGCCTCGAGGGCGCCAATGTCGCCGCGGGCCATGGATTCGATCGGGCCACGATGGATACGTGGTTATCGGGTTTGGGAAACCGGGTTTTCTTGTGCAACAATGTGCACGCCGGCGGGCCGGTGTTGTTTCAATCGCGGCACACGCTATCGTATTTGCGGGGACCGCTGACACGTGAGCAGATTGCCGCGTTGAAACCGTCCAAAGACGAGCCGAGTGCCGGGGTAAAGCCGGTACCGACCGCGAATTCGAATGGGAACGTGAATGCGAATGGGAATTCGAGGCCGGCGGTGCACGGGGATGTCGAGGAGGTCTTCTTTCCCGCCCGCGTGGAGGGGCCGGGGATCGTCTACCGGCCCGGCGTATTCGCCATGGTGAAGTTGCATTACGTGCAGGCGAAAAAGCAGCTCGATCATTGGGAATCGCTGGCGCTGATGGCGCCGTTCTTGGCGGCGAGCGCCGATGTCGATTGGCCGAATGCCACGACGATGACCGCGACCTTCGCCACGACGTGCCGGCGCGAGCCCGCGGCAGACGCGCGCTTCGAGCTGCCGCCGGCGATCACGGTGGCCAAAGCGAAGACCTGGCAAAAGTCACTGGTCGCGCATGCGTATCAGGCGCGGCCTCTGGTTCTTCTCGAGAGCGCCGAAGCGTCCGTTCTCTCGCGTCCGGGCGAGGCCCCGGCCGAGTTCCACGCGCGCGTGGCGCACGGCATCCGCGAGCTGCGCGACGAGCGCGTGGCAGCGCTGGAGAAGAAGTACGGGCCCAAGCTGGCCGCGTTGGAGGAGAAGATCCGCACGGCCGAGGGCAAGCTGCAAAAGGAGCAGGCCGACGTGGCGGCCCAAAGAACCAACACCGCCGTCACCCTCGGCTCGAGCTTTTTCGGCATGCTCCTAGGTCGCGGTGTCGCGACCGCTGCCAACGTGAACCGCGCCGGGGCGGTCGCCCGGCAAGCGCAGCGTGCTTCACGCGAGAAAGATGATGTCGCCCGCGTCGAGGAAGCATTGCGCGTGCTCTACGAAAAGCGCACCGCCCTGCAAACGGAGGCCGAGGGCGAGTTTCAGAAGGTCCAGCGCGAGGTCGATGCGGCCGCCCGCGCCACCGCGGAACTTCGCATCACCCCGCGCAAAGCCGATATCACCGTCGAGCGCATTGCTCTGGGCTGGGTGCCTTTTCGAGCTGGAGCGAACGGCGCCCTCGAAGCCGCGTGGTGACGTTTCGAGCAACCTCGCCATCGCCCTGGCCGATCTGCAGACAAGGACATGGGCAAATCCGTCATTCTCTCGGTTCTCGTGCTGTCGACACTCCTCGCGTGCCGGCGCTCTCCTTCGCCATCGTCCGAAGTGTTGGACGCGGGAGCACCCGCGCCGGTGCCGCGTGAGGCGAAGGAGCCGTCGCCCGTCGCCGAACGAATCGCCGCCAACGAATCCTACGAAACGAGACGTCGCGCCTGGGTGAACGAGACGCCCGCGGATTTCGACTGGAAGAACATCGCATTCGCGCCCTACGTGAGCAAGCGTTGCGGAAGCGGCCCCGCGGGGTACGATCCAAAGGACGACACCTGCGGCTTCGGCCTCGACGTCCCCACGTTCTTGCGACGCAGCGACGAAGACCAGAACGAAGGAGGCTTCCGCTTCTTCGGCGGCGCCGGCGTCGAGCTTTTCGTCGCCGTCCATCCGTACTTCGAACCGATTGACAAAGGCTGGTGCGTCAAAGGCCGCGGCGTCACCGTCTACAAGCGATACGACACCTGGTGCTGGCAATCGGGCCGGGACAAAGACCGCATCTTCTGGCGCAAGGAAAAGATGGGCGAAGATGGTAATCTCTACATCGTCCAAATCGACTATCCCGCCACGCGAAAAAGGGAAATGGACCCCGTGGTCACGCGCATCAATGCCACTTGGCACCAGCCGCTGGCCGACGCAGACAAGGCCACACCGGTCGACGATTACGGTGGAAAGTAGCCGCGCCTAGTTATGAGTTACTGCGATGGATAGACGTACTTCTCCGCAAGCACCCCGACGTTGTCCTTGATGGCATCGACTGGTCGCCTCGCGGCCGAAAGCGCCTCTTGATCCTGCGCATCTCGGAACGCGGCCGTGTTCTCTCGCTCGACCCAATAGCAGCCTTGCGCCTGCCGCCGCATCTTGGTCCAGAGCCGCAACGTTCCCGTCCGAGCCCGCTCACTGCACGTGAGCTCGTAGGCATCGGGAATGCGCCCGCCAAAACCGTGGTAGCTGACGATGCGCGAACCCACGGGCATCCTTTCGAGCACCGCTTCCATCAGCCGAATATCGTCTTGAAACCGCTCCGGCGTCAGCGCCACATTGGTATCGAGATGCTCCGCCTCGGCAAAGACGTTCTCGCCAAATGGATTGTAGAAATAAAGGGCGTCGAACTCTTCGAAGGGCACATCCACCAGCGCCCCATGCCGAAACGTCGCCCGGTCATCGACGCCAAAGCGATGCGCCAACTTGCGTGCAATGCGCACCAAGTTCAGCCGATGCTCGAGCCCCACGAACGCGAGCTCGCTCACGATCGCCCCGACGACACAAAGCTTCCCGCAGCCGGACCCCACATCGAGCACGTGCCGCGCGCCCGCTCGAGAGAGCCACTGCGCCGCCAAGCTGGCCACCGCCACCGGCGTCCAATACTGCCGCGACGCCAGGCGCGGCCCCGGCGGCAAATAGGCGTCGAAGTCCTCGTCTTCGACCTCGCCGCCACAGCGCAGCGTTTGCAGGATCTGCTCGGTGTTGCGGGCGGCGTACATCATGGCAAAGCGAGGAAGTATCCATAGCATACGCGCGAGTCGTGCGTCGATTTGCCTTGACGTCATTTCGTGAGCAAAAACTAGCCGATGGCCGTCTTCAACTTGAAATGGCCGGCGGGGCCAGCCATCGCCGCGCCTACGCGCGATCTCGGACGGGACGACCGCGAAGGTGTTCCTGGAGACGATCGCGCGGCAGCGCGGCTACGAAAGAGAGCGAAATGGCCATGGTAGACACGGAGCATGAAACTCGCAGATCTCTCGAATGCCGAGGTGCTATCGGGTCTTCATGCATTGGTCGGTCAAGGACGCGTTCTGCTCGCGCGATTACTGGCCTATCTCGGCGAGGTCGAAGAGCGACGCCTGGATCTAGAGGCAGCGTACTCCTCGCTATTCGACTATTGCGTTCGCAAACTCGCCATGAGCGAAGACGAAGCATGGCGCCGCGTCACCGCCTCACGTCTCGTACGACGATTCCCGCGAATATTGGGCATGCTCGAACGCGGCGAGGTCCACCTGACCGCGCTTCTTCTTCTGCGTGAGCACCTGACGGACGAGAATCACGAAGAGCTTTTGCATGCGATATCCACGAAGACCAAGGCCCAGGTCCAGCAGCTCCTCGCCACGCGTTTTCCAAAGCCCGACGCGCCTTCGCGGGTCCGGCCTTTGTCCCAGGACCGGTACGAGGTTCAATTCACCGCCACCGCCGAACTGAAAGAGAAAATCGAACATACCACGAACCTGATGCGCCACGCGAACCCAAGCGGCGAACTCTCGGTCCTCGTGGAACGAGCGCTCGATTTGCTCATTGCCACTCTCGAGAAGTCACGACTCGGTAAAACGGAGCGTCCCGTTACCGCACCTCCTGGTCAGAGTACGCGACCAGGCTACGTAAGGAGAGCCGTTCGCCGCAAGGTATTCGAGCGCGACGGCATGCAATGCACCTTCGTCGACGAAACCGGCCAACGTTGCGAATCGCGGACATTCCTCGAGCTCGACCACCGAAAAC
This sequence comes from Sorangiineae bacterium MSr12523, assembly GCA_037157775.1. Taxonomy (NCBI): domain Bacteria; kingdom Pseudomonadati; phylum Myxococcota; class Myxococcia; order Myxococcales; family Pendulisporaceae; genus Pendulispora; species Pendulispora brunnea. Next base: position 8,276,410 of record CP089982.1, on the reverse strand, counting down.
CCCGCGCCCGCGGCGGCTCCGACGAGGCGAGCAACATTCGAGTTCGTTGCAAACGTCACAACGGGTGGTCGGCCGAACGCGACTTCGGTCGCAACTTCATCGACAAGAGAAAAGCTGAGCACCCGCGCCAGCGCGTTCACGAATCCGACATAGCGCTCCGCGCACTGATCGGCATGGGATTCAAAGTGCACCAGGTGCGCCACGCACTTGGCATCATCGAGAAACGCCCACACGGGCGGCCACCCTCGATCGAGGGCGTCTTGCGCGAGGCACTGTTGCTTCTGACGCGGTGAACGCCGTCCTTGGAATGCATCCATGGTCCTGCTGGCGAAATCGTCATGTCGGTTGGAGAGTCGAACACTACGAAAGTCTTCCGAAGGTAAATTGATTGCGCCAGCGAGCGACGTTGTTACGGCGAGGGCTCACGGTACATAATGAGAGCTGACCGAGACTCGGTATGGCTTCTCGGATCCGCCGCGTGCCGAGTCTCTTCGATGCGTCGGCAAAGGACGTCCGGCGGGCTCCCGCCCAAACCCCCGCCGCGCTTGAGCCCGCCCGTGGCCACAATGCGGCACATCGGCTGCGTCGCGGCGTTCGCGCAGGCGGGGCACCCGGGACCCGGATGTCCGGACGCCACTCTTGCGCAGGTTTTCCCGCGGGTTTCCGTGGTTCGCGGTGCTCCGGGGCGGCGCCTCTTCCCATCGCCCGAGGCGGCGGAAATGCGCTAGTCTGCGGCCCACACGACAGGCTTCGTGCCCGCCACCTAACCAACGTCAACGCCACCCTTCGCCGCTTAGCCGCCCATGCAACGATTCAGGTACTCGCTCACCGCTGCCTCCCTGGCTTGTGCACTCCTTGGTTACGCTCCCAGCTCCCATGCCGCCGATCCGCGCGCCGATGCGCAGGTCCGGCAGGAAGAGGGCATCAAGCGCTACAACGCCGGCGATATGAACGGCGCCCTGAGCGCGTTTACGCAAGCATATGCCATTTATCCCAGCCCGAAGATCCTCTGGAATCTCATTCTGACCGAGTTGGAATTGGGCCGGAATCTCGAGGCTGCGCGCAACATTCATGTCTACCTCGTCTCCACGGATCCTGCGGCGACGGCGCAGAAGAAGGATGCGGCGCGGCAAAAGCTCGAAGATGCACGCAAAAAGCTCGGCTCCGTGAAAATCGAGGCGCCCCAAGGTGCGCGTCTTTTCATCGATGGCAAGCCGTTCCCGACCGCATATGCGGTGGACGACGTCGTCGAATTGGACGGAGGCGGCCACACCGTGGCCATGGAGACGGCCGCCCAGCGCAAAGAGCGCGCGGTGAACGTCAAAGTCGGTGAGGTCACCCGCGTCACCTTCGCCGAAAGCGCCCCCGAACCGGTCGCAGCGCCCCCGCCGGTCATCGCCCCTGTCGCGCCGCCGCCGCCGGAGCCGCCCCCGGAAAAATCCGGTGGTCTTGCCTGCCCGAAATCGGGCGCCTGCCTCGCGACCACCATCGGACTGGCTGCCATCGGCATCGCCGGCGGCGTGGGCGCGGTCATCTTCAATTCGAGCGCCGACAGCGCGAAGAAAGACGCCGACGACCTTCACGGGTCGAACGGCTCCTGCACCACGGGCCTGGGCGATTGCAATGGCCGGTTGCAGACATTGAAGGACGACCATTCGAGCCGCCTCACCCTATCGCGCATCTCGCTGGGCGTTGGTGCGGCGTCGCTCGTCGGAGCCGGCGTTCTCTTCTTCGTCTGGCCGTCGAAGTCGAACAAAGAGCCATCGGCTCGCATCACCCCGCTGATCTCTCCCAACACAGCGGGAATGGGCCTCACCGGGCGCTTCTAATGGGAATGGCCCCACGCGCGAACGCGGGGCCACCGCGAGCGGGAATTCCAAATTTGCTTTTCGTTGCAAGAGGGTAGTCATGAGAGCTTGGTACGTTGCTTCATCGTTGATCGCAGTCGCTGGCATCGCCGCTGCTTCCTTCATCGCCTGCGACACCTCGGAAGATTGCACCTTCAGCGCGAATGGCTGCGGGGGCGGGCGGGACGCGGGGTTCGACAGCAATCCTCAACAGTGGCCCGCCGGCTGCATTCCGGCGGCCGATCCGGGCGATAGCTTGCCCTGCGTCGACGAAAGCGTAGCCCTCTTCGTCGCCCCGAAAGACAAAGGCGGCAGCGAAGGCGGCGCCGGCACGAAAACGAGCCCCATCTCCACGCTCAGGGCCGCCTTGGACAAAGTGGGTGTCCGTCCTCGCATCTACGTATGCGGTGGCAATTACGAAGAAGCCGTCACCATCAACCACCGCGTGAGCATCTTCGGCGGATTCGATTGCAGCGGCGGCAACTGGACAGTTCCCAAGAACGCCCCCTTGGCAACGAACATCGCCCCCTCGGCCGTGGGCACCCCCGCACTCACCATACAAGCCGTATCGGAAGCGATCACCCTGATGGATATGTCGTTCACGTCGAAAGACGCGACAGCCGCGGGCGGAAATAGCATCGCCGGCTGGGTGACACAGTCCTCGGACGTGACATTCAAACGGGTCACGTTCACCGCGGGCGCAGGCAAAGATGGCGATCCGAAGGATGAGCCGAAGATTACGGATCCTGCGCCGGCAAAGGACGGAATCGACGCCGATGCCGGAGCGCCGGGCGGGGAGCAGCCGAATGATTGTTCTGCGCTCAAGGCGGGGAACAATCGGAGTGTCGGTGCTCCTGGTGGAGATAAAGGCGAGACCGGTGCTGCGCGCGGTGGGGATGGTGGGATTGGTCTGCCACAGATCCAACCCCCGAATCCGAATGACAACTTCAATGGCGTTGGGGGACAAGGTCTAGCCTCTGGCGACGTTTGCACGAGCGTTCCCGGCGCTCGCAACGGATCGCTTGGTGTCGGTGGGGCCAAGACCCCCGTCACTGGTCCTCTCGGCACCGTTGCGCAAGACGGCTACCACGGGGTGGACGGTCTCAAGGGCGGCGACGGTCAGACCGCGCAAGGCGGCGGCGGTGGTGGCGGCCAGGTCGGGACGTCGGGCGGTGGTGGTGGTGGCGCCGGTGGGTGCGGTGGACAAGGCGGAGCAGGGGCGCAGGCCGGCGGCTCCTCCATCGCGTTGCTGGTCTACAAAACGAAGGTTCATTTGTTTCAGTCGAAATTGGCCGCAGCTGCGCCCGGAAAAGGCGGTCACGGAGGCAAAGGCCAAAAAGGGCAAGAGGGTGGTGGAGGCAGTCGTCCCCTCGGGGGCGGATGCGGCGGTGGGCCTGGTGGCCACGGAGGTGGCGGCGCCGGAGGCAACGGCGGAGCCGGTGGATCATCGATCGGACTCGCGTATGGTGGCGACCCAAGCGCTGCTCCCGAGATCGACGGCAAGGCTGTAACGGCCGAAATCGCGAGCCAGCCCGGCTGGACCACCACGGCCCCGAACAACAATCACGGAGTAAAGGGCACGAAAGGCGACGCCGTCTCGAACGGCAAACCCGGCGAAGACGGCAACGACGGCCCCGATGGCATCGCCCGAGCGGCGGTGATCCTGCAGGCGCAATAGCGCAATCGTCGCCCGCGCAGCCACAACGGCTGCGCGGGCACGTAACACCATTACGCGGCAGGCGAGGGGCGAAACATGGGCTGCGCGAATCGTACTCGGCGTGAAGACGCAGCGCGCTTCGTCGGCGACCCCGTCGACGTCATCACCGGAGCCCTCACCGACTCGACATTCGACTTCCGCCTCGAAGCGCCATTCGCATTCGAATTCGTCCGCCACTACAGCAGCGCAAATCACGACGAAAACCGCGGCCTCGGCTGGGGCCACCGCCACGACTTCGACCACGAACTCCGATTCACGTACAACAACACCGTCGGTTACGTCTCCGCCGACGGCCGCCGCATCTCCTTCCCAATGTTGGAGCGCGACGGCACCCGCGTTGCGCGCTACGGCTACCAACTCGAGCGCGTCCAATCGAACTGGTACCGAGTCCACCTTCCCGACGAAGACCAGGGCATCCTCGAATTCGAACTATGGCGCCCCGACTGGCCCGCCCGCCTCGCCGCCATCTCCCACGAAAAGGGCACCACCCGCCTTTTCTACGACGGCACCACCGGCCTCCTCACCTCGGTCGTCGATTCCCTAGGCCGCACCACCCGAATCGACTGGGTCTCCATCCCCGACCCCCGAACGGGCCGCCCCCGCCCGCACATCGCCCAATTCACCTTATTACCGTCGCCGTCGACCCCCAACGAGGAATTCCTCCTCTCCTACCACTACGACGCCCACGGCCATTTACTAGGCGGCACCGACCGATACCGAAACACCTTCTCATTCGCCTACGACCAACACTCGCGAATGACCAAATTGGTCGACCGCCGCGGCTACTCCTTCCATTATTCCTACGACAGCCGCGGCCGCTGCGTCCACTCCACCGCCGAAGACGGCGTCGAAGAAGTCAAACTCGAATACCTCGAAGGCGCCACCATCGTCACCCTCGCCGACGGCGGCGAATGGGTCTACGAGCACCACGACGGCTATCTCTCCCGAATCATCGACCCCTACGGCGGCGAACACCGCCGCGAACTCGACGACGCCGGCCAACTTTGCGCCGAAACCGACGAAGCGGGCCGCCGTTTCGAGATTGTGCGCGATCACACCGGCAAGGGCGTCGGCCGCCGCGATTCTGTTGGGCACATCTGGGCGATGGGAGAATCCCCCAGCGAGCCGGACGCGTACATCGCGGTCAATGCTCGTGAGTGGGAATATGGCGCCCTTCTGCCTGAGGAGCACGGATTACCAATTCGACGTTACCTCGAAGTCGATCGGCTTCCGGCGCACGTTGTTAATGCGTTGACGCCCCCACCAACCGGACAAATGTCCGTGGACTTCGCAGAGCGATGGAAGGAAACCCCCGTCCAGGATTTGCAAGGACTGCCACTAAGGACCGAACGACTCGACGGTACACGTCGCTCTTGGTCATACGATGAGTCCGCGAATCGAACGCGATTCACCGATGCCGACGGTTCGTCATGGCGTTGGACTTTTACCTCCTGGAATCGCATTCATCAGATAACGAATCCACTCGGTATCACGACCGAGTTGACCCATTCACCCCGTCTCTTGATCTCCCGCGTCGCCGACCCGAGCGGCATGACGAGCGAGTACGCGTATGATCTGAAAAATCGGCTCACGGGTGTCCGTCGAAATGGTGTCGTTCGTGAAACTTACGCATACGACGCCAGCAACGAACTAGTGGAGAAGGTCGACGGCCGTGGAAAGTGGCTCCTTCGCTTCCAACGTGAAGATGAGGGACGGCTCGTCAAGCTCCAGACGGCGACCGGCGAGCGGCACGAGCTGGTCTACGACACCGCGCGCCGTCTGTCGCGGGGCACTGCCGAGAGCCCGGACGGGAAGAAAGATACCTACGGTTTCGACTACGACATTTGGGGTCGTCGCACGCGCGACCACCGCAACGCTGTCGGCGTCGAGCGACGCTTCGTCTCGGATCAGCTCGCAGAAATTCGGGTACTCGGAAAGTTCCTAACCCGTTATTCACGAAATCAGCGCAACACCGTACAGGTCATCGACCCCACCGGCGCGCAGCATACCGTGCAAACATGCCACGGTGGTGTCCTCCGTCGCAGAATGTCGAACGGCATGACGGAGGTGAGTCAGTATCATCCCAATGGCTACTGTCTCGCCAAGATCGCTTATACTCAGCAAGAGCAACGCTGGTCGCGCTTCTACGAACGCTCCTCCGAAGGGGACGTCCACGCTATCCACGATAGCGCCCGCGGCATCCATCGTTTCTCATACGATGCGGCGCATCGACTCGTCGGTGAAACCCTTCCAAGCGGCGAAACGCACGCTTTCAAGTACTCGCACGGCGGCACGCTCCTCGAATCGCCGACCCTCCGCGGCGCCACCGTGAGTGGCCAAAAGCTCTACGACGCCAACGGCAGCCGCCTGGAATACGATCATCGCGACGCGCTTTGCGCCCGTCACACTCCTTCCGGCACATTTCGACTGACGCACGACGCGCGCGATCAGCTCGTTTCCATGACCGGACCAGGTTTTGGGCAATGGTCCGCTCGATACGACATGCTCGGTCGCCGTATCGAGAGCACATTCAACGGCAAATCCACGAGCTTCTATTGGGACTCCGACCGCCTCGCCGCCGAAATCCTGCCTGACAAGCGTCTACGCATTTACATCTACATCGACGACCTGGCCTTGGTCCCGATGATGTTCGTCGACTACGCAAGCGTCGACGCCGACCCCAAGAGCGGCACCCGTTACTTCATATTCGCCAATCACCTGGGGACCCCCGAGGTCATCCAAGACGACACCGGCAACGTCGTCTGGCGCGCTCGCTACGAAGCTTACGGCACCGCCCACATCGAAATCGGCCAAGACTTTCACCAGCCCCTGCGTTGGCCCGGCCACTACTTCGACGCCCCTACAGGGCTCCATTACGTCCGTTTCCGTTATTACAGCCCCGAGCTCGGCCTCTTTCTCGAGTCCGACCCACAGGGCATCCGCGGCGGCTTCAACCTCCACGCCTATGCATCGGGCAACCCGCTCCGCCACGTCGACGTGCAGGGGCTAAGCAGCAATCCGTGTCCCGATCCAAAGGATCCAAATCAGCAGCAGACGCCCCCCGTTAAGGAGAGCTCCCAAACGGAGAATGCTCCGGATGCAAAGGCGCCAAAGCGTCCGAGGCGGCAAGAGTTAGATGGCTACCCACCGTACGATCCCGCGACGGTCGCGATGGCGTCCCGCCTCGCCGGTGCGCTCCGAAACGCCAACCTAACGCACCCGCCCGGTGCTGTTTGCGTCATACGCCATAAGGATGGAAGCGTCAGCGTGGGAATGTCCGGAAGCGTAGCAGGCCAACGAGCTGCTCGAGCCGCAATCGAGCCTGAGCTTGCAAATATGAAACGAGACGGGACGATAACGGGGGCGAGAATCGGAAAAGAGCAGTTCCGAACAGATCTTGGCAAGAGGGCCGACAACGGCGATCTCGCGCGTCCTAGCTGCGCCGAGCCGCGGGCGGGTGACGCTGCAATGCGACATCCTGATTCCCCCCCTGAATCGATGGGTACGGTCTCTGTTCCACGACCAGGCGAGAAGAAATTCAAGCCCGAGTACGCCGATTCGCGCGATCCCTCGCAGCAGGCGATGTGCCCGTGTGAGAGCTGCGGCGACCGCGGACGGGTAATTATGGGCCAAGATAAGCCAATATTGTGAGGAGTCTGGTTATGATCGAAAAATTCATCGCGTACGCATCATCATACAATCCTACGTTCGAGCATTCGATCAGGGGCGCTTCTCCTGCCGAGATTCAACATGCGGAGACTCTCGTCGGCCGTCCTTTGCCAGAATACTACCGGAGATATCTGATACGCATGGGCCATGACGATGCGGGCCTGAAACCCGTAGATGATGGGGCCATAAAGATTGAAAATCTGATCAGGTATTACACGGACTCCGCCAGCTCGAGTGACCCTCTTGTAGTGCCACCCGACTGCATCATTATTGCAAATCCAGTCGTGTTCGACGTGTGTCTTTACTGCGGTGGTGGGAGCGAACCAACCGTCTATCACACGGAGGCGGATACTCTCTATCAACTGTATGCAGAAAGCTTGGAAAAGCTGCTGTTTCAGTACGCCTTTCGAAAATACCGCATGCCATTGTACCCACACACGGTTTCACTTGGTGCTCCTATGGGAGAGGACATTCCCAAGCTACTGAAACCCGCAGGCGAATTTGCCGAACGTATGGGATTTCAGCGCCAATGGTTCTCGGATTCCGTGAGGTTCTGCGGCGAAACGACGAACGCCGCCATCAGTATGGTGGAGTATGAGCAGGAGCCCGGCCTTGGAATTCGCATCGATGGGACAGATCGGGCCGAGTTGGAATTGCTTGAAACGAAGTTTCGCAAGCACTTCGACGAAATTGTTCGGTAACATGGGTGTCCGTTGATTTCCTGTCTTGGGCAGCACCATGCCCGAACGCGACATCCAGCCTTCTCGACGAAATGCAGCAGAACGGACAGATCTCCCGTTCGCGAGTTGCCAAAGCCGCCGGAAGAATCCGATGATCGAAGAATTTATCGCATACGCATCCGCTTACAATCCCGTGTTCGCTGCTAGTATTCGGGGGGCTACCCCACTTCAGCTCGCGGAGCTCGAACGTTTGGTTGGCCGGCCATTGCCTGCGTACTACAAGGAATTTCTGAGTCGTATGGGGCAGGATGATGTAGGCCTTTCCGCCGCCGAAGACGCTACCATGGCTGTTGATGGTATAATTGATTATTATCGAAATTATATCGTTCCCGGAGAACGAACCATTCCGCCGAACTGCATCGTCATTGGCGCCTATTCTCAGGTAATGGACGTCAGCTTGCACTGTGTCGGTGACGACGAGCCCCGGGTGTACTTCACGGAGGATCATCTCTATCAGCCGTGGGCAGATTCTCTCGAGAAACTGTTGTTCCGTACCGCGTTCCAAAAATTTCGGGGTCGGCAATTTTCTCACGAGTTGAACATCGGGCCGGAGAAGGACCTCGGACGCAGAAGGCTACTCGCATCCGCGAGCGAGCTTGCCGAAAGACTCGGCTTTCAGCGCGAGCGTTTTTCGGATTCAGTTGCATTTTGCGGCGAGCATAAAGTCGGCGCCGTGCAAATACTCCAAACGGATGATGCCCCGATAGGGATTCGTCTGTATGGGAACAACCTGAACGAACTCGAGCCCATCGCTGCGAAGTTTGGCGCCGAACTCGGCCTAATTACACCAGCGGACCGCGGCTCTCGCAGTAGATGAATGATCTCCCGTGGCCTTGATATGCTTTATCGCCGGAGATATGGCAGCTTTCCCGATGGCGCGCTACGAGATCAAGCAAAGGTGCTGTTGATGCAGAGGCTTGGGTTGACGGAGTAACCAATCTTATGCTTGCCATCAATTACTTGGATACTCCACCTTGACCGATCGTTCCAGCTGCGCTCTCCCGGCAAAGTGATACGTATTGTTTTCGTGGCCGCGACCGACAACAAGATGCCGATGCTAGCGATCGCCGAAGTTCAACCCGCAATACAGCGAAAGCGAAACGTGACCGTAATTGAGCACGCCCAGGGCAGGGTATCTTTTGGTTTCTCGGCAAAGATCCAGATCGTACGAAACAAGCCACGCAAGTCGAATATCATCTCAATCAGCAGAAGAAGCAGCATAAGCCTCCTGGTGAAAGGACGGCGCGTCCGAGAAAGGTCAATGCTCTGAACCGGCTGCAGCGAAAGCCGCGGGCGAAAGTACCTCACCGCCGCACTCCTTCTTCTCGTTCGAGGTGTTTGTATGATTGCAACAGAGCGAAGTGACGATATTAGCGACTTCATCGCGTTCTTTGAGCAGATCGTCGGTCGAGATGTCGCCAGCGATCGAATGGGCGCCGACCCGAAGGATATCGAACGGCTGGTACAGCTCGTGGGGTTTCCGTTACCAGAAATGTATCTCGGATCTCTGCGCGAATTTGGTGAGCGAGATGGTGTATTGAAGCCAGCGGACGACGCTAGCCCGAAGCCCTCCGCATTGGTCGAGTTCTATCTAGAGCAGGCCGACAGCGAGGAGTCGGAAGTTCCCGACAACGGGGTAGTGTTTGGCGTCAACGGGAGCTCTGGCGAGCGCGCATTTTTGTATTCAGATGGGTCAAAAGAGACTTGATGAGGCTCGCGTGGTAGTGAGTTGGTGGGGCGATGTAGATTACACGCTCGCCCGTGACTTTCGTAATTATATATATCGAAAAGCTTTTGCGAACGGCCGTCTTAAGCTCGGTACTGCGTTGCTGTTGCAGAAAAATGACGGAACAATCGTCTCCGAAGTTCGCCGCGTTGCGATGGAGATGGGCTTTCGACCTTATTGGTTTAGTGACGACTTTCAGTCATGTATGGAAAGCGACGCTGGGTCGGCGCTACTGGCTAGAACCTGGGGGCAGTCTGCTTCCGTTTACGGAAGCTTTGCCAACGAGAGCATTCGCGACGAGATAAAGCTAAAACTAATACAGCGACTAGATCTTTCCGAGTAGAAATCTGAGTGCCGTCCGTCTTATTCTGCGCGGACGGAAGCGCCGTGAAATGGGTGAGAACAATGTTATCTGTTCAGCCGAAGGTTATACTCGTACTTCAACATGCAGGCTGGTCGCCGGATCGGTTTGTTACAATCTCCAAATGGTCTGACTACTTCGTCAAGAAGGGCTTCTTTCTGTCGCCAGATGCACGCACGATATTGGAAAATCTTGGAGGACTCAAAATCACGCCACCTACGTCGCCTACGAATCTTTTTAACCCAACCGAATTCCATTTTGATCCGTACTATGCTGCGTCCAGTGAAGTCGATCGAATCAAACAGTGGGAACAGGACTATTGTGTAAAGTTATTTCCAATTGGTGAGGTTGGGCGACAGGTTATTTTGTTGTGCGGCGATGATGGGAAGATCTATGGCGCGGGCCTTGGTTGCGTGAAGCTAATAGGAGTTCATATTTCGGAAGCCTTGGATACATTAGTGCTCGCTGAACGGCAATGGTCGACGTTATCTGGATAGAGCAGCGATGCTTCGAGCGTGACAATGGCGCCGCCAAAACGATTTGTACGAATGACGGAAGTTTCCCACGATTCATCGCAGTTTCTCCAACGGCTCGATGCGAGAACAAGCAAAGCTGCTGTTGACACAGAGACTTGGGTGACGGGGCATGTTGATCTTAGCGCGCCATCGGTCCGCCCGGACACCTCTAGGGTATCGGTTGCGGAGTCGCGGTAAGGCGATACGGAGGCTTTGTCCCCCACGCGCATCATAGAGAAAAGCAAGCTCGCTTTGCATCGCCGTCCGTGGAACGTCTCGCGCGGACTGGCATTCTCCACGACGGCTCGCCTTGAGATATTATCCTACGCCAACCCGGATCCCGACCTCGTGTCATCCAAATCGCTATCTCCGGCATTCTGCGCAGTTCTTACGAGCTGGTTCAATCTGGACTCAGTCGATATGAACAATAAGGCGGAGCTGTTCGCTACCGCAAACGTTGCCGCAACCGATCTGGCACGTCGGTATCTTCGAAAGAATCCGTCGCTCGCGCCACTCGTGTCGGAGCTCGAGGAAGCCATGTCGTCATGGCGGCCGGATTTTACTGCGCAAATCATGAATGCAACGAGTGTTGATTGGTTGGCTGATGATGAGTATGAGAATGCGCTCAAGGAGGTCTTGCAAATAATATTGCGTGACCTAAAAAGCATCTTGGAGTCGGGGAGGGGGCCGTAATCTGGGGCGTAAGCCAGCCACGCCGCAGGTGCCGGTGCCGCCGTTGTTCTGGATGGTGATCGTCCCGGTGTAGCCAAGGGCCTGCAGCTTGGCGGCGAGGCTCTCCGGTTGACATGGCGGCAAGGCGCGGTTGTCCCAGACGGTGAAAGGCCCACCGAGCTGTGTGAGCTGGCCGAGGTCGTCTATGCTCGTCAGCGCGTCGTTGTAGGCAATACTGAGCAATCCGCCAATCGAGCGCAGCGACCCCAGGCCAGTCAAGGTGGGAAGCGTCTTGCAACTCGAGATGGATAGCTCGCCGCCAATGGACGTGAGCGACCCCAGGCCGCGCATGCTGGCAAGGGCCTCTTCGGAGATTATGAGCGAGCCCCCTACTTCGGTGAGCGAATGAAGGTCGTCGAGCGAGGTGAGGCCGTTGGCTACGATTCGAAGATCTCTCGAGGTATGCGTGAGGGCATCGAGACCGTCGAGCTTCGACATGGCTTGGTTGATGGTCACGTAAATGAAATCGGCCGACTTCAGCCCGTGCAGGCCATTGAAGTGCGTGAGGCTGCGATTGCCATTGATTTCCAGCGGCTGTTGAAGGCTTACGATGGAATTGAGCGCGCCGATCTCGGTCAAGGCCTCGTTGGCGTAGATGCGAATCGACTGGCCGGGTGTCCCGGGCACGCTCTCCAGTTTCTCGAGGCCGCGTAGGGTCTGTAGATGCTTGTTCTCGACTACGTCGAGATAGCCGACTGCCGTCAGTCCGTTCAACCCTTGAAGATCCGAGAGTCCGGTCGAGGGCCCGATCTGGAGGAGGCCTTGAACCGACTTCAATCGTTCGAGTCCGTGCAGGTCGACGAATCCAAGCTCGCCCGAAAACGCCATGAACCAACCCTGGACCTCCGTCAACCCGCCAAGCCCGCGAAGGGACGACAGTCCCGGCAGATCCCTCAAATTGAGGATGCCGCCGATGGTTTGCACGCTCTGGATATCAAGCACCATCAGGACGGGATTGCGGGCGATGACCACATCACCATGAATGGCCGTGAGCTCGGGAAAGGCCGCGAAACGCGTCAGGCTGTCGTTCAGTACAAGGGAAAGGCCACCCAAATCGCGCAGCTTGGGGAAGCCGGACACCGCATGCAACTTCGGATTCAGGGAGAACATTGCGCCATCACGAATCGCGGTCAGGGCGGGCATCTCCGCGAAAGTCGTCAGCGCGTCATTGGCCACGACCTGGAGCTGTCCACCAACTTCGGCGAGCGCCGGGAAGCCGCCAACACGAAGCAACTTGGGCTCGTTGGATATGTAAAGTCCGCCGACTTTCACGAGCGAGGCTGGCCCTATCCATTCGGGGAGCGCGTTGAATCCGACGATGAGCGCGCCGTCAACCGTCTGCAGTGAGGCGATTCCCTCCAGGTTCGTCAGCGACGCGTTGCCGGTTATCGAGAAATTGCCGCCAACGTGAACAAGCGCCTCCAAGCCATGCAACGTCGTCAACGACTCGTTGTAGTCGAGAACGAAAGCATTCTCGACCGACGTTAGCCCTTGCAAACCCTCCAAGGAGTTCAGTCCGTGGTTCCAGAGCACCGTGAGAAACCGCGCGCTCCTCAGCGATTCCAATCCATGGAGGGAACGCAACGTGTAGGTGCTTTCGATCGTCAGCGGCCCGTTCACCTGCGCAAGATTTGCAAGCGGTGCCAGGTCGGGCGCGTCGAGACGTCGAATCGTGAGGGATCCATTGATGGTCTGGCAGTGCGCCAAGGCTTCGAGCTGCGGGCGCTCGCCGACGTAATAATCGCCATTGCACACAGCGCCCAAGTAGTTGGCGGTGACGACCTCGCTCGGAGCATACCCCTCTTTGCACGTGAGCGCCTTGACGGTGGTGGCGTCAGCGAAAACCGACGGAAATGTCCCGGAGTCAATGAAGGAATCCGGGGTCTTGCAGTCCGGGGTTCCGCCGTTCACCGTGTAATGGATCGCGCCGGCCCGGGTCTCGGTTGCGATGGTCAGCTTCGAAGGTTCGTTGCTGCCGGATGCCGGGGTGAATGTGGGCTTTGCGGCCGTAAGCGTGTACGTCGCTTGCGCCTCGGACGATGCGATCATCCCCTTCTTGCAGGCGAGGGCACGAATCTGCCGGCCCGTTCGAGTGATGGCAACCGGCTCCGTGTACGCAGTGGCATGCTCGGCGCAGCGACCTGTCGCATCGCATGCAGGCGGAGTCCCATCGAGTGCATAGCAGAGGGTCGCGTTTGCCGTGCCACTCGAAAGATGGACCGCAACGTCATTGGAGTAGTCGCCCGAATTGGGCTCGAGCTGCACCGGCTCCACGGTACCAGGCGGAACGTCGATGGTGTACGTGGCCGTTCGAACCTCCGAATCGGTCGCACCGCTCTTTCGGGCGAATGCCTTGACCGTCGTCGTTTTCGCGATGGCCAGCGGCCCGGCATAGGCGGGTGAATCGGCACTCGGAGTCGTTCCGTCCAGCGTATAGTGAATGACGGCTCCGGCCGTTGCGGTGCGCAGTACCACCTTTTGCGCGGACGCGTAGGATCCGCCCCCAGGCTCGAACTCCGGCGCGGCCACCTGCTGCGCGGGCGCCCCATCGGGTGCACCTCCGTCCGGCTCGAACGAATACTCCGCGGAGTTGCCGCTGCAGCCCGTGGTGCCAATAACGACGAACAGTCCCACGAACAACCCAAGCCATGCGCCGTATCTGCGAACGACCCCACCGCCACACGTCATTTCACTCTCCGACCAAAGTTGCCCCGATTGCCGGGCGCGTTCCTACACCGTTTGTCGGCCGAACGGCGCGTACGTTGCGCGAAAAGATCAGCCCTTGATGGCGTCGGTGGTCGAAAATGACCATGTGGTCGCGCGGGATTCGCGGCAGACGCGGTGAACCTGTTGGGCCATGGGGTAGATGGCATTGATCGACGGGATGCGGATCGAAGAGCTAATACCGAGCAGCCAAATGTTCTCGCGGGTCGATGCGCCGGGGAGGGTGATATCGAGCTCGGCATGCACGGTTGGGGGAGTGCAGCACTTGGATGGATCGTTGACCAGGTCGATGCGGTCGCGTTGTGCGTGCAGTTTGGGAATGTGATAACCGGCGGCTGTAACGATGGCGTCGAATGGCGTCTGCGAGGCGTCTTGCCATGTGACGAGCCAGTGTCGATGGCGGCGGATATCCAAGGGCACGCCGGAGCGGATCACGAGTCGGCCCGATTCGATATAACGGAGTAATCTCTTGGCGTTCGCCAATGGGAATGCTGCGAGGTAGCGCGCTACCGGGCCTTGGCACAGGCGCATCGCGGCGTCGCGGACGGAACTGGGGCGCCGGGGCAAGGCGTCGTTTGCGGCGTCTACGAATGCGCATAACGCATCTTGCCAGTCCGTGCGGCCCTGTTCTGCGAGGCGAATCTCGGCGCGCAATCGGTCGACCACGCCGGGGAGGGACGAGATCTGCTCCTCGAGGGGCCGCGGGCTGATCCTGGCGATCACGGAGCGAACCAATGTCTTCACTTTCTCATCGAATGCCGCTCCAGTCGCATCAGGCGTCGTCTCCAGCGCCGCGATGTCCGACGCGCGCACCAGCCCGGGCTTCTTGCGGCCCGTCCGCGTACGGACCGCAGGAAGCCCACCCGACGGCGAGGCCATGGTCACGTGGTGCCCGGATCCGCAAAGGAGCAGCGCTGCATCGATTCCGGAGAGCCGTGTTCCAAGGACGAGGACGCGGGCTCGTGGCGGTAGCGCCTGCAGCAAGCGATCTTCCGGAAAGAGACCGCGGAAGATCCCTTCTTGACCCAGGTGGGGCTGCAGCACCTCGGGAACTCGTGGTTCTCCGTGACCGTGACCGACGAATACGCATGTAGCTTCGACGACCTCGCCATTGTCCAGCTCCACACGATAGCGTGAGCCTTCGTCACGCGGCCTGGCATCACGAACCACGGCCACGGCGCGGGCCGTAAGATGCCGGTGCTCTCCACCCCTTCGCTCATGAAGGGAGCGATACACGAGGTAACGGTCCCTCGCGTACTCGGTCATCCAGGAACGCGGCACGAAGTCATCGCGGGTTACGGGACGGCCCGTGTTGTGCAGATAGGCGTAGAAATCGTCGGGTTGGTCCGCCAAAAGGGAGGTAATGGCCACGGACGTGTTGCACAGAAGGACGGGGCTCGAAGCCGAAAAGGCTGTTCCGGTTCCTATGATGGGCAGCGGATCGACGATGTCGATCCGTTTCGCGAACCGATGACGAACGGCGGCGATGAATGCGGCGGTTCCTGTCATTCCGCCGCCAATGATCACGAGATGGGGCGTCACCGTGGTCACCTTGGTTCCTTTCCAAAGCGTGCTCGATAGGCTGCACAATGGCGAGTATCGCCGCGCAAGAACGGCAAGTCGGAAGGAACCATGGCGCGTATGGCCAACATGGGCAACGGACTGCGGAGCGGGCGAAAATCCGCATTATGGAGTCCAGGTGCGGCGGGTGGCCCACTGTGAAATTCGCCGATCATCAGGCCACGGTCGACGAATTCGGACTTGAGCCGGCGCTGCACGCTGTCCACCAACCCATGCACGTCATGGCCGTGAATGTCGGGGAAAATCACCATCAAGGCACGTTGGCCCATGTCCGGTCCGAGATGTTCGAACCAGCGGCGATACGCGCGCATGCCGCCCATCATGCCGGCGAGGTCCATTGGCCGTTCCCCCCACAACACGGCAAATAGGTGACCTCGACTCAACGCCAATGGCACATAGGGGCAGACCGGCCCGGCTCTACCGAGTTGCGCGTGCGGCTGACAAAGGTACTCACGAACCCACTGCTGGAGAGCGCGGACGGCGTCCATCTTTTGCACACTCGAGGGTGGAGAGTAGAGCGGCCACGGCTCACTGGACATGGTCCCCTCACCAGCGCACGGGCAATGTCGTTGGGCGGCGCAGCAGAGTGCCGGTGTCCCAGGGCAAACTCTCGGGTGGAACGGTGAGCTCGAGCCTCGGAAACTCGCGCGCGAGTCGGCCGATGACCGCCGTGATCTCGAGGCGCGCAAGGGCGGAAGCCATGCAGTGATGCATCCCGTAGCCGAATTGCACGTGACGTGCGCCGCGGCGCGTTGGATCGATTGTCCGCGGTGCGGGAAAGGCCAATGGATCGCGATTTGCGGCGAAGGCATCCGCATAAACCGCCGTCCCCGCGGGGAGCTCGCCATGCGAGGTGACGATGGGGCGCGTCGAGACACGTGGGAACGTGGAAATCCGCCCCACGGGGATAAGACGGATTAGCTCCTCGACCAGATCTGGCGCGATCTCCGGATTTGCGACGAGCCGCTCCCACAGTGGCCGCGCGACCAACAGCGTGTAGACCGATTTGGTAAGCACCGAGAGGACGTTTTGGTCCCCGCCGACCACGGAGAGGAGCAGAATCGCCACGAGCTCGTCATCCGTCAATGGCGGATCGCTGTCATGGCGTCCTGCCACCAATCGATGAACGAAACCGTCCGGAGCAAGCTCCCGTTCATGATGAATCAGCCATAAAACGTAGTCGTAGAGGGCTCCGATGGCCCCACGCAAGCCGTGGATATCGTCCGCCGGCATCCGCAGCAATGTCTGGCCGAGTCGACGGTAATGTTCCCGATCGCTCAGTCGCAAGCCGAGGAATGTGCTGTTGACGCGGATGGTTACCTCATCGAGCACCGTTTCGTAGAGATCCGGTGACGATTGGGCACGCAATGCTGCGCAACGCTCGTCGAGAACCTCATCCAGCACCCTTTCCAGGCTGCGAACTCCGCCCGAACCGTAGGGGCCATTGACCACCCGACGCACCCTCGAGTGATTCGGCATGTCCAGGTTGAACAGCATGTCTGGCGGCATCGGTATGGGGAAGAAACTGGGCCCATCTTCGACATTCGCGACACTTCTGGAAAATGAGGAGTCGCCCAATACCGCCACGACATCGTCGTATCGCGTCAGATGAACGACCTCATGCCCGCTTGGAAGTCGTATCCGGGCGGGCGATGTTGGGGTGGGCCCGCAAATGGGCGTGTAGGTTGGATGAGGGTCGAGATTGGGAATGTCATCGACGGATACGGTTTGGCTGGGCCACGACCGGGACGGCGAGCCATTTGCCCGAATTTGTTGATGATTCATGTTTCAGGCTTTCCTTCAAAGCAAAGATTGCCTCGCGACATGCTGCCGGAGTTTCTTCGATACATATGTTCATGATCACGTGCCCATCATGAAACGCGGCCCCGTCAATGTGGTATCCGCATCGCCGGATGCAATGGGGCATTTTACGATGACAAAAGTTTCGTAAATTCGTCTTTCGTTCGAAAATAAACTCTCTACGTCAGAGTGTTTGGGTCGAAGTGACGGATTTAACTAAATAATCCACACGCGGCCTCGAACGAATGGGCATGATTCGTTAACGGGTCGAGAGCTTGGGCGTGACCCTGTTTTCGTCGAATGACGCGACTCCAAGTTGGCCATGTCGTTTCGAGGGTATCCAGAACGCCAAAGTATGAAGGCCCGACGGGACCGTTGACTTCTCGCCGAGAGCTGGCACGCTCCAACGTCGTTCCCCCCTCGGAGACACACACGATGGTGACACGAATTCTCGATCTCGACCGTGATGCGCTGGCGCGACTGCGGGGCAAGCCGTTGACGAACGCGGTGGCCGCGGGGGAGGGGCGCACGATGGTGGCGGAGGTTTTCGCCGAGCGCTCGGTGCTGTCGTTTTCGCCGGATGGGGCCGGTGTTCACAATATGGAGCTGATGGCGGCATTTGGTGCCGACATTGTCATCCTCAATATGATTGACCGGGTTTGGGACGGCGCGCAGTTCCGGTTTCCCGGGCTCGGTTCTTTTGCGAGCTTGGGAGACCTTGCATTGTGCATCGGTCGGCCGGTGGCGGTGAACCTGGAGCCGGGGGACGTGCCGGAGCGCCGCAGCGCGAAGCCGGAGCACGCGAAACGGCTTATCGATGCGGGCGCGGCGATGATCTGCCTGACGGCGAACCCCAGCACCGATGGGAGCTATGAAGGGCTCGCAAGGGTTACCGCGGAATTGCGGCGAAGCCTCGGGGACGATGCCGCGCTATGGGCGGGAAAGATGCACCATGCGGGACGCCGTGAGCCGGTCACCACGGAGCGGCTCACGCGGCTGGT
The DNA here is from genome assembly GCA_037157775.1 of Sorangiineae bacterium MSr12523. Lineage (NCBI taxonomy): Bacteria > Pseudomonadati > Myxococcota > Myxococcia > Myxococcales > Pendulisporaceae > Pendulispora > Pendulispora brunnea. The sequence goes on along the minus strand of CP089982.1, from coordinate 8,257,997 downwards.
GGAAGCGGGCGCCGATGGCGTGATCCTTCCGCTGCCCGGGACATTGCCGGGGGTGACGAAGGAGCTCGCTGCCGAGGCCGTCGCGGCCGTGCAGAACGCCGGCGCGATTGTGATGGGCGCCATTGGAACGAGCCAAGAGGGGGCGCATACCACGGTGGTTCCGCAGCTTGCGCTCAATGCGAAGGAGATTGGCGTCGATGCGCATCACATCGGCGACTGCTTCTTGCCTGGAATGGGCGATCCGGAGTTGCTCTATGCGTACTCCGTTGCGGTTCGCGGGCGCCGGCATACGTGGAATCGCATGGCTTTGGGCAATCGACGGCGCGCGGTCGAATCGTAGCGATGACGATATAGGATTGCTATACCGACCCGAGCGACACGGAAGGTCGTCGTGATGTTCATGTGACATCATCGATAGAGCCCGCGAACCTTCATGAGATCAAGGACATCGAACCCTTTGAACATGTCGCCGAGTTGCGGCGGACGAGACCCATATCACGCGCGTCGCGTCGTTCGCATTCCATCGGGCGTCGTGTTCATCACCCTTCGATGATCATTTCGATACAAGAAGTCCTCGTTACTCCGCAGTAACGAGAAAGGGGGCATCATGACTAGCGAATGGACCGATAGGTCAATTGTCAAAAAAGAGACGGTAATTCAGGCCCCGCCGGAGAAGATCTTCGCGATTCTCGAAGATCTTTCGAACTTGGAAAAGTATATACCGGGCGCGAGCAAGTCGACACCCGTAGGGGATTCTTACCAAGTGACGTATACCGTCAAGCTTGCCGGTATCGCGGACTTTCCAATCCAGGTAAAGCTCCGCACCGAGAGTGTGCAGAAACCGAAAAGCATCAAGTTTACGGCGGACGGTGGTTTCAAGGGAACGCTTTCTTGGACCCTGCATCCCGAGGGGAACGGTACGCGCGTCTCCGTGGAAGCAAATTACCAAATGCTAACCGATACGTTTCGTAGCAAGTTGGGGACAGTGGGAAAGCTTCTCGGTGGGGTAGCCGATTCGTTGAATGCGGTCGTGGCCAACGTTTTCACTGTCAACGAAGCAAATACGGGTCGTGCGCTGGAGAACTTGAAGAAGCTGAGCGAAAGCTGAGCGTGCTCGACGCGAAAAGAGGGGAGTCATCGAGCAACGACTCACCAAGGCGGACGGCGTTTCGAAGAATTGGGCCTGGCGGAGCACTTGCGAGGGCTCCGCGGGCTTCTCCGTGGTGGAAGGAGAAGGGCAACATGACCGCGTATTCGCAAGACGGATCGGTGCGTCACGAGTTCGAGCGCGCGAACCAGGGCGTATTCCTCGCCGCCGTCAACGCGGTCCTCGCGAAGTTCCTGGACGAGTTGCCCCTTGCGTTCGACACACCAGAGTTGACCTGGCTGTTGAAACGGCTTCGGAGGTTCATTCTCGAGGGCGGAAAGCGTGCACTCGCGACCTACTGCTACTGGGGTTTTCGCGGAGCCAGCGGCGCGCCGCACCCACCGGGGCTGGTAACCGCCGCCGCTGGACTGGAAATGCTGCAAGCGTGCGCGCTCCTGCAAGATGATATCGTGGATCGCTCACCTCTGCGTCGGGGGCAAGCCGCCATGCCTCGTCAACTCACGGAGCATCATGTCGAGCGATGCTGGGGGGGATCGCCGGACGATTTTGGCATTTCGGGTACGCTCGTTCTTTCTGATCTGTGTCTGTCCTGGACGGGCACCCTCATCGACCGATCCACGCGCGATGCCGCTCGAGCACGTGCCCTGCGGGCGGTCGTTGACGAGATCGTCCGACACGCTGCCTACGGCACGGTGCTCGAGCTCATCGCACAAGCCGCCCGCGACTACGATCTTTCCCGAGCCTTCACCATCGCCCATCACAAATGCGGCCGCTACATGTTTAGCCCCGCGCTGCGTGCTGGCGGCATCATGGCCGATGCTTCTGTCGAGCTCCAAGGTGCGTACGCCAAGGCCGGAGTCGCCATCGGCGAGGCCTTCCAATTTCGAAATGATATTCTGGATATCTTTCGCAAGATGGACGTTACCGGCAAGGCCATGCTCGACGATGTGCGCCAGGGCACGCCGACCGTTCTCGTTGCGTATGCGCTTCGACTGGCCCGCCCCGACCAGATTCAACGTATTCGCCATCTGTACGGGAATCCGGAAATAACCGATAACGAGGCCGAGGAATTGCGTGTCCTGTTTCGAACCTCCGGAGCCGTTGCAGTCGTCGAAAAATGCATCGACGAGCGCACCGACACCGCGGTGGCCGTTCTCCGGCGTGCGGTGGGTGGCGACATGGGGCCGGCGGTGGAAGCGCTCGTTCGAGCGACGCTGCGGTACGACCGTTGACCGCAGCGTGACCTTGCGACCGTCATTCTGGCGATGCATTGGACGGAGTCTTCATGCCATTCGATTTCAATTTCTATATACCATTTGTGAGTGAGATTAGCCCCGTAGCGCTGGAACGCGTCGAAACTCATATGCTCGGATGGATACGGCATTACCGGCTGCTCGGCACCGAGGCCGAAGTCGGTTATTTCAGGGCCATGCGCATGCCCGAGTTGGTGGCGCGACTCTATCCCAACGCGATCGGTGTCGATCTCGACGCCATGGCGGACCTTATGGGCATCGTGGGGCTTCTCAATGACCAGATTGATAGTCCCGCGTGCTCGCGCGCGGCAGCGGCGACGGAGATCTGTCACGACTTGCTTTCTTTCTACGATGGAAGCGGGGTTGCATCCGCTACCTCGTACGGCCGCGCATGGCGCGAGCTATGGTCGCGCCTTACGAAGGATATGTCGGAAGCATGGCAGGCACACGTGCGCCGACTCGTTCGGGAATTTTTCGCGACATATCTGAGACGCATCGACCGGAGTGCCGGCGTCCCCAGTGTTGCGCAGTACATGGAAACGCGCAAAATTACCGCGTTCGTCGAGCCGATGCTTCTATTCGGGGAGCGGGTGGGGCACTTCGAGTTGCCAAATCGCGTGCGTCAGGTGCCCGTCCTTCGCGACTTGCTCGCGCAAACGGAAATGCTGATGTATCTCCCGAACGATGTCCACGCGGTCGAACGCGAAGAGCAGCGAGGGGAGGTGAACAATATGCTCCTCGTTCTCGAACGCGCGAACGCATGCTCACGGACCCGAGCCATCGAACATATCCGAACGATGGTCCGGCAGGCCAGTGAGCGCTTCCTGGAGCTCGAATCGCAAATCCCTGCCATGTGCGAAAAGCTGAGGCTCGATGCTGCCGAGACCTCCGCGGTGGCGAAGCATGTCCAGGACATGCGCTACATGATTGGTGGCGTTTACGAGTGGGCTCGCGGCCGACCCGCGCGCTATGCACCCGAGGCCGCGGCTTTGGCCGTGGCATGCGGTTACCAAGATCCGTCCTGACGTGGTTGGCAGACGGTAAGTCAGGAGCGCCTCGGGAACGAGACTCCACCTTGGTAAGCCTCCATCGCTCGAATGTCGTTCTCGTCTTTCGTGCGGCCTGCAGCGTCGGCGCGGAGTCGAGCCTGGGCGCGTTTCCACGTGAGCAAATCGTCGAGGGCTGCGACGCGTAAGCCATGCGAGATCGGTGTTGCGCCGGCGCGGCTGTTGACCGCGTCGAAAGCGACACCGGGGAATGTCGCAAAGATCTCCAGGAGATCGGTCGCGTCCGCGGTGATTCTTGGAATGCCGTGTTTCGTGCCGCGGGTGAAGCCCTCCGAGGGCCAGGCATCCAAGGTCGATACGGATACGAACAAATCGATATCCCCTGGCGCGCGGCCCAGGTCGACTCCGTGCAAAGCGATGGCCGCGCTACCCATAACGACGACCTCCGCGAGGAGCCTCGGGGGGATGTGCTCGCGGGCGAGAAGGACCAAGTCGCTGAGGTTCGGCATGCGACATCATGCCCTTCGCCCGCGTCTCACGGCAAGAGCGGCGCTCACGGGATCTGCGGGCTCGATCCGGACGCTGCGTACTTCGATATGAGGCATATCACACTGGCGTCGGCAGGCGCGCGGGGAGCCCGACCCAGGAGGCGTTGTTGACGGGAGGGGCGCCTTCGTCCCAATGAAACTCGAGTCCTTCTCCGGGATATGGAATGTCGCCCAGACGTCGTGCGAAGTCGACATGGGCCCACTCGTCGTGGGGCGGGTACTCGTCTCCGGGAAAAGGCGATGGCTCTTCGGCACCATCGTCGGCGTCACCTTCGACGACGGCCGACTGGAGCGCGTCTTCATAACGGCGAAATAGAGCAGTATCGACGCCCAACAAGGAAGCGGCGCGTTCGATATCGCCATATAGGACGGGCCTCGGCAGCGAGTACACCTCCATGGCGGCAACTTCGACCCCCGAATCGAAGATGGCGTAATTCCAAGTCCCCTCGAATACGAAGAACGATACGGCTACGCATCCGAGCTCCTGGGACACGGCTTGGGCCCATTGCGGTGCGGCGGCAAATGTCCAGCCGATGAGCATTGCGCTGGTGAACACAGGCGTGGGCGACGCCCTCTTGAAAAACGCTTTGAAGGCTTCGAGTCCCGTCGGCTTGGCCGGTTCCTCGCCCGCGGCAATGCGAAACCCATCGGGGATGTCATCCTTCGCTGCGCGCTGGCGCAACTTCTTCAGCACGGGGACGAGATCTGCACCAGTACGTACGGCAAACCAGCCGATGTTAGTCGCCACGAGGACCTCGCTTTCTCCACATAAATATCACCATCGCGTTCGGCGCTGGGACCAAGTGCTTCTCGACCGCGTCGATGTCGTGATTTGAACACCAACGGCACAGTGAGCACTCGCCTCGTCCTCCCGGGGAAGCGGAAGATCCCTATCCCCGTACACCGCCGGGTCAGCCATGACAAGCCGTCGAACGAGCGCTGAGCTCGACGCCAGGGCGAAATGACGAAATGGCTATTTGGATTCGTCAAATGAATAGGCCCTCCGTGCTAAACTCACCCCGTCCTTCTGGAATACGCGGCTTGTAGAGGCGGGCAACCGAGGGCGCATCGATGAAATCGGCATGGTGTACTTCGCCGTCTGTCCGGCGAATCCTCGTTTCGATCTCGGCGGTCGTCCTATTGGCGTATGGCGGAGCGGCGGGCTGTTCGAGTGACGCCGTATCATCCTCCGACGCGGAGCCTCCCGCATCGGGGGAAAAGCTGTTCACCCATGTCCATTACAAGGACGAGGCCGATTTGCAGCAGTTGGTGCAATCCTACGATGCGCTCGAGCAGGTGGACGGCGAAGCAGGATGGGTCTCGGTGCTCATCGACGAGCCTTCGAAATACGAGGCCCTCGTAGCGAGTGGCCACCGAGTGGACATCGTTCGACGCGAAACGCGAACCGCACGCATGCAGCTGCGCGCGAACACCGAATCGACGGCCATTGCAGGCTATCCGTGTTACCGCACCGTGGAGGAGACGCACTCGGCACTGCAGCGGATCGCATCGGAGTATCCGCACCTTGGAAAGGTGACGAGCATCGGTCCGAGTTGGGAGAAGAAAGCCGGGCGCGGAGGATATGACCTTTTGGTCCTCACGCTGACGAACCGTGCCATTTCCACGCCGAAACCCGCGCTCTTCGTGATGGGCGGTCTTCACCCGCGCGAGTACACGACCGCCGAAACCGCCATGCGATTTGCCGAACAGATGGCCAGAGGCTACGGCGTGGATCCCGACGTCACGTGGCTGCTCGATCATCACGAATTGCACGTGCTGCCGCAGGCGAACCCGGATGGGCGGAAGATCGCCGAACAAGGGTATTACCAACGAAAGAACGCGAATGACGGAAATGGTGTTCGCTGTTCCGATCCGCCTGCCGATGACAATCAGTATGGCGTCGACTTGAATCGCAATGGCTCTTTCAAGTTCAATGGCAGCGGCTCCAGTGCCGATCCTTGTGACGAGTTCTACCGCGGGCCAAGTGCAGCCTCGGAGCCGGAGACGAACGGCATCCAACGATACGTCGCGTCCATTTTTGCCGATCAAAGGGGCCCCAAGATCGGCGATGCCGCCCCGAGCACGGCCAACGGCGTGCTCGTCACATTGCATAGCTTTGGTCAGAAGATTCTATATCCCTGGGCCTGGAGTTCGTCGGCACCGCCCAACGCTGTTCAGCTCGCGACCTTGGGGCGCAAGTTGGGATACCTGAGTGGCTATAGCGCCTGCCAAACCGGTGCCCGTGGCTGTCTATACATCGACAGTGGCAGCACGGACGATTGGTCGTATGGAGAACTTGGAATCGCGTCGTACACGTTCGAAATGGGAAGCGACTTCTTCGAGAAGTGCGCGACATACGAGCAGAGCGTCGCCCCCGGGAATCTGAAAGCGCTTCTCTATGCCTTCAAAGTCGCGCGCCGGCCGTATCAAACGCCGTCAGGACCCGACGTCGTTCAGGTCACCGCATCACCCAACTCGGTGGTTGCGGGAGCTTCCATAACGCTGACCGCCACGGCGGACGACACACGCTACACGGGCCCAGAGCCCACGCAGAGAATCGCGGCCGCACGTTTCACCGTGGATGGCCCATCGTGGTCGGGAGAGATCGCCATCGCGATGAAATCGGCCGACGGTGCATTCAATGCGAAGCTCGAAAAGGTAACAGCGACCCTCGACACCACCGGATGGTCCAGCGGCCGGCACATCGTGCTGGTCGAAGGCCAGGACGCCCAAGGAAATTGGGGCGCTCCGAGCGCCGTGTTCGTCGATATCCGTTGATGCATCACGATGCTTCGCGACGCCCAGTTTGCCGCGTGACCTTGCCGGTTCGCGTGGACGGGGTCGAGCGATATGCCGTGTCCGCCACCCGGGATGGCTCGTTGCGAATCGCGGTCCAATATTCGACACGGGCGTCTTCGTCGATCTCGACGACCCCGCCATGGAGCTTGTCCGCCCCATGCTGGCTCGGGCCGGAGACCCAGAATCGCTCCCGCGTTTCTTCGTCGATGCAGTTGTATTTGTAACCGCTTCCCGTCTTCGTCAGACGGCGCCCTCCGTAGTAGAGCGTCCGTCGCGTGCGCGAGAACTCGACCCATCCAATGCGCCCTTGGCCATCGAGGCCGCCCTCTTTGTTCTCGATGTACATGATGCGGCGCATTTGGCGCAGACTACAAGGAACCGCCGGTCAGCGCGACTCTTTGGCGCGGAGGCCTCGCACCACGGCGATGGCTTCGTGGCGCGAACGGTACACGTTCGAGGGCACGTGAAGCTGAATTCCGACGAGTCGGGCAACCGTGCGCTGCAGAGGTTCGCCGCCGTATCGGACGATGGTGATGGCGCAGTCGCGGACACCCCGGGCGACTTGCTTGGCGTACGTTTCCTTGAGGTTTACATCGACGGTCAGTCCGTCGTACTCGATGACGAAATAGACCCTTTTCGATTTGCACTTCGCTCGCCAGAAGGCGACGACTTCATCGAAATACGCTTGGATCTGCTGTTCGGACGCGAGGTGCACCGGCTTGGTGTGCGAGACGAACAGAATGTTGTCCTCGGGATCGTAAGAAAGATCCATGACGGCCTCGATCACTCCGGCAGAAGATAGGACAAAGTCCACCGCCGAGGAGGCCTCCGATACTGCCTTAGGCTAGCAATGACGGCGCTAACCAGATTGGTCGATTGTGACCTTATCCGCATCCGCATCGGCCCCCCCCTTTCGATCCGCGCCGCGTGCACGGATCCATGCGAACAATTCCTCGGCAAACGCCGTAAAGGCATCGAAGGTTTCGTCGACGAGCGCGCACAATTTGGCGCGTACGGCGTCCTCGAGGACCACTCCATTCAGAGAGTGGCGTACCGCATCCTCCTCGAGCGTGTGTTGGCTCTCCGTTTCGACATGGTGCGGACCCAGATAAACGAGCTTTCGTCGCGTGCGTTGGGCGAGCTCGCGGCCTGCCGTCGATGCGGAGCCAAGCGACACTTTGCCCGTTGCTTCAATGCAATGAACCAGAATGAGTCGCTCCAGGGAGCTCGCACGTAGACTCAAGCGGAACATGTGATATGTGAGCATGCGCTGCTGGATGGTCGCGTCGTCCCACACGAATCGGAGGGCCTCGCTGAGTCGCACGCTCGGATCCAGCCCGAGCTGCCCGAGATCGGCCAAGAACCACTTCCAGTGTCCGCCGTCCTCGTACGTATGCGCATTCACGATTTCCTGGAACCGGTCCCGCGCTGGTTCTTCGCGTAGCGCAAATGCGTACAGATCCGAGAAACTCATGACGAAATGCGCAATGGCCGGCGCAAATGCCAGCCGCTCCTCCGGCGCAATGCGTGAGTCCGAGAGGTAAGTATAAAGAGGAAGCTTTTCGTATGTATCGATGCGGCGGTCGAGGTGCTCGAATACTTTTTGCATTCCGCTGACACCTTATTGGCTTAAGAGGGGTCGCATTCCGCGATGCCGGATTTTTGTGCAGATGAATGTGCGGGGGACAACGTGTCTTTGGGGGCTGGAGTCATTCACCCATGGCGAACGTATCGAATCAGAGCACTTCCCCGAAATTCGTGGATCTCGTATCGGAACGACTAGGCACGCTTTGGCGCGCGGTCAACGACGAAGATTTGCCCATCAGCGCTCGTGCTCCCGTGGATGTCTTAATGAGAACGTGGGGGAACATCGAAGTACCGCAGCGCCCTCAATGGTTATCGCACATTGGCCAGGACCATGCGCCCTTCGAGTTCTCCGTATCGTTCGTTGCGGGACGGCCACGGATTCGCCTCTTGGTGGAGGCGCAGTCGGAGACAGGCCGATTTCCAGCGGTGCGAGACGCGTGCCTCGGTGTGCAGAGCGCGGCGATGGAGTACGGGGCCGATGGGCATGCCTTCGAAAGGGTGCGGGATCTCTTCTTGCCGGAGGTTCCCCACGCACCTTTTGCGCTATGGCATGCGGCCTCCATTTCCTCGGGTCCAATGTTCGTGAAGGCATACTTGAATCCGCAGATTCGAGGCCCCGAACATGCCGAAGTTGTCGTCCAGACGGCGTTGGAGCGTCTTGGCCTTCGCGGGGCATGGTCCAACGTGCGTTCATCGTTTTGGGACCATGAGCTTTCAGGCGATGAAATTCGCTACTTCTCGCTCGACCTGGTGGAGCCGGCGCGCGCGCGGACCAAGGTGTATGTCTATCCGGCGGGGGCGACCGCGTGGGATCTCGAGCGCCTTGCGTCGCTGCGCAAATCCTACGTTCCGGGCGAGGTCACGGAGTTTTGCCGGGCCATGACCGGCTCCACGGGCCCGTACGTGGACCGAGCCGTCTGCGTCTATTTCGCCTTCACCGGTACGGATCCGAATCCGTCGGATGTGACCATTCAGGTGCCCATGGCGGCCTATGTGCAAGACGATGAGGTCGCCCGCGATCGTATTTTGAGATACTTCCGCGCGCGCGGCCTCCCCACGACCGCGTACGAACGCGCGCTTTCCGCCGTTTCGCAAAGACCACTTGGCAGCGGCCGAGGGCTCCACACCTACGTGTCCCTGCGTACGGGACGACAGCCACTGCACCTGACGGTGTATTTCGCCGCCGAGCTTTACGGTGTGCAGCAACCGCCCCGCATCGAGAGCGTGCCCGCCGCCATGAGCGCGTGATCAGAGAAAAATGCCCTGTCCCGGCGTGAGCACCCGATCCGGGTCGAACGCATTTTTGGCGAATGCGAAGGCGGGCCACCAGAATCCGAAGTGCTGCCGCCAATCCGCCTGCGAGAAGTCGAGTGAGCCAATGCAATACCGTGTTGCGCCGAGTGCGCGACCGGCATCGTACATTCGACGATTGGCCCGCAGGTGAGCCCGCACCCGCACGGGATCGGGCGATGTCGTCCGTAAGACGTCGAAGAGGAAAAAGACTTCTTCGGCGGGCACGCTGAAGAAAGGACGCCGTAGCTTGCTACGTCGCAACGGATAGAGAAGAACCGGACCATTGCCGGTATCGTCCACCGTGAGCGTATCGAGAATGCCTCCGACGTAGCGATTCGTCACTGACGCCGGAACGAAAACGTCATACCAGGGGTGGGGATATTCCCAGATGCCCAGGTCTTTCTGACGCTGGATGAGGGGATCGATCCGCTCGAGAAATTCCTGGTAGGCGAGATCGTGCACCGACGACGACGATGGGTCGTGCGAGAGCCCCGCGAGGAGTGCGGCATCGTTGGGACGATGCGGGGGCGTGAAGTAGCTCGCGGCCGTGAGCGTCCACGTCCATCCGCCGTCCGGCTTCGGGCTTGCCTGGCCCTCGAGGTGATCGAAGCGCTCGTCGAGCGCCAACGCGGTCGCGTCCTTCGTGAAGCTTGCGAGATCGGCATATTCGAGCTCGTAGACACGGGCCAAGGCGCACGCGGGCACCAACCGCAACGTGGCGCGCACGATAAGGGCGAATTGGCCGAGTCCACCGAGTACGGAGTTGAAGAGCGACGCATGACGCGATGCCGAGCATGTGATGCGCTCGCCCTCGCCCGTGACGACCTCCAGCTCGAGCACGTTGTCGATCTGGCAGCCATGGCGATGCGAGGCACCGCCGACGCCGCCCCCGGAGAGCGTGCCCCCCACCGAGAGATCGAGATAGTCCGTGAATACGGGCGGTGTCGATCCGCGGGCGAGTGCCGCGTGCATGACATTGCGCCAGCTTGCACCGGCATCGACCACCATGCGGTCGGAATCCACGCGATGAATGGCCGCGAGTTTGCTCGAATCCACGACGATTCCGCCTTGGGTTTGCGCCTGACCGTAGGTGGCATGTCCGCGGCCACGGTTTGCAATGGTCAATCCGTGGCGGCGCACGTAGCGCACCATCTTGACGATGTCGTCCACCGATCCTGGCTCGAGCAGCGCCACGGATTGGCGATGAATCGTATGCCCAAAGTCGTCGGCCGCCTTTGCGAGCGACGCCGGATCCATCCGCAGCACGCCATCGAGTGGGGGTATGCGCGAGAGGGAGGATGGCGCGGCTTCTGCGTCGGCAATCCAGGTACGTCGCGTCGGGTCGAAACCGATCACGATGGCGGCTGTCACGCCTTGGACGAAGGACCGCCGTGCGATGGTCCCCAGGCCCCGGTCGCGGGACCGTTCATGGCTGCGCATTCGTCGAATTTCCCTTTGTGAAGTTTGAAATTCGAAGAACCCTAAATCAGTATTCTCGCGGACGTCAAGGCGCGTGAGGTGCGTATTCGATGGCCGACTTCGGCCGTCGTCCGCGACGATGTTCCCGCAACGCCGTACATCGCCGCAGTGATGTACGGCCGTGTGATTCAGCGCGATGCGGTGGCGTCGAACGAAGCGCGATATTCGCCAGGGGTGCTGCCTGTCCAGCGGCGGAATGCGCGCGCAAAGGGGCGCACATCGGAATAGCCGATGAGGAAGGCGACTTCGCTGACGCTCAATTCCGCGTTTTGCAAATATTGAAGTGCGAGTGCGCGGCGCACCTCGTCGACGAGCTTGTTGAACGTGGTTCCCGCTTCGTCGAGGCGCCTCTGGAGTGTGCGCACACTCGTCCGAACGACGGCGGCCGCTCGCTCCACCGACGGGGTGCCATCCCGAAGCGCCTCGTGCACATAGCGCCGGACGGGGGCGATGGGATCGTCCTTGCCGTTCGTCGGCGACGCATCACGCTGCACGAAGCTGTCGAGAAGGGCCAAAAGGTCTTCATCCATCGGCTGAATGGGCAATTCGGCGATACGAGCGGCAAAGACGAGCGTGTTCGCCTCTTGGCCGAAGTCGATCCGTTCGGTCCCGAAGAATTGCACCAATTCGGATATGTCCGTGGGGCGTGAATGGATGAAGCCCACGCGGTGGGGATGAATGTCTTGCGAGGAGAATTCCCGCATCATGTTCAATACGAGTGCAAGCGTAAACTCGTGCAGTTGGCGACCAATGCCATGTCGATGGTGAATGACGAGATCGTCGGTTCCCGATTCGATGACGAACGGCCTCAAGTTGTTGACCAGGTGCTGGTATCGCGCGAACCGCAAGATGGCCGCACCCAGCGTGGGTGCACTGCGGGCGGCAAATTCGACGACCCAAGCACAACGCGTGGGCGCGCTCGGAGGCCCATAGCTGCCTCGTTTGTGCGCGAGCGCCAAATGAAGCCCGAGAAATGGATCGCCGAGCAACTCCGCGGCGTCTTCGCTCACATCGCGAATCAAATGGAATGGCGCGAGGATGCCCTCGTGCATCGGAAGGCCTGCGGGAATGCCAAATTTCCGTTCGAGCGCCTCGGCATTTCCACCCAACGCACGCACGTACGCCACCACCGTCGGGATGAAGAACGACTGTATTCTTTCGTCAGTGCTGTCGAACGGTTTCCCCATGCTGCGGACTATATCGTTCGCCGGCGCGTACGGGGATGGCATTCGGGACCGGTGTCGCGCCGAGACGGGTGCGCAACTCGCCAATCACGTCATCGACGTTTTTGCCGTGTCCAACACCGAAAAGAAACTTGTCCGGGCGAATCACGAGTATTGCGCCACGCGCCATGCTGGCCTTGCGGCACCAGCGGAGCATGTCCCCCTCGAGATCTTCCACCTCGGTCAATCCTGCGGGCGTCGAGCGCGACACGCCGCAATGGCCCTGGGGCCTTTCGCCGTATCCAAAGAGTGTGACGAACGACGCACCCAAGCCGTCGAGGAATGCGCAGGATGCACCGGACAGCCCCGCCCGCGGATCGACGCCGAGGCCTACGAGCGCGAAGCCTTCGCCAAGCACGTGATCGAGCAGCACACGGCGGCCGTCCAACCTACGGACCTCGGGCTGCGGGACGAGGCGTCCTTCGGGGCCGCCGCGGCGCGTGCGCGCGATACCGAAGTATCCCGGTGCATACGTGGGGGTCGGCTTGAATCCGCCTTGGCGCACCCAATCGCGCAGGGGAGGCGTTTTGCGAATGATGGCGGCCACCGCATTGCGAATGGCGGAACCCCACGGCGTGGAGGCAGAGACCATTTGCTTCATGCGCACGGAAATATCGATCATCGCCTTGGCGTGATGCCGTCGCTCGGCTTCGTACGTATCCAAGAGTGCGTCCGCGGCCTTGCCGCGCAACACCGCGTCGAGCTTCCACGCGAGATTGTACGCGTCGCGCAAGCCCGAGCTCATACCCTGGCCCATGAATTGCGGTGTCATGTGTGCGGCGTCGCCGGCCAGGAACACCCGACCTTGCCGCCACCGATTCGCGACCAGCGCATTGAAGGTATACACGAGGCGGCGTTTGACCTCGAATTGGTCCGGATCGACGAACCGCGAGAGGTAACGGCGCACCGTTTCGGGCTTCTCCATTTCCTCCTTCGTCTGGCCCGGCCTCAGCATGAACTCGAAACGATGGTGGCCATCGGGCTGGGGACAGCTCACCGCCGGGCAGGCCGGATCACAGTGGAAATTGAAATAGGGCAGGTGGCGGAGTCCATCCTCGCTGCCGGTTCCCTTCGATTGGATATCGACGACCAACCACGGCTCGGGGAAATTCTTTCCCGTCATGCATATTCCGAGCAGCGTTCGCACTGTGCTGCGGCCGCCGTCGGCGCCAATCAGGTAGCGCGCGCGAATCGTATGCGCGTCCCCGCCCGCGCCCTCGTGGGTGACCGTAACGCCTTCATCATCTTGGCTGAACCCGGTGAGCTCACGCCCGCGGTGCACGATGACTTGCGGGTAGCGCGCCAAGTGTTCCGCCAGCGATGTTTCCAAATAAGGCTGGTAAAAGAAATTCAACACCGGCCAGCCGAAGGGCCGCTTCGTCGGGAAATATTGCCCCATGATCTCGCCGCGCGGGCCCACCCACTGGCAGGGCGTCTCGAGCAGCATGTTCGATTGGAGCTCGGTCGCGAGGTCCGCCGATTGAAAGATGCGCATGCACTCATCGTCGGTGTAAACGGCGCGCGCGTTCCCGTAAAACTCGGGCTCGCGCTCGAGCACGACCACGCGATGCCCGCGCCGTCCGAGGAGGTGCGCGAGCGCCAGACCCGTGGGGCCGAGCCCGGATATCACGACATCGGTATTCATGGCTTGCGGAGCGGTGCGAATTCGGGATTCAGGAGCGAGTGGAGCCCCCGTGCGAAATTGCCCGCGTTCTCCGCGAGCCGATGGGCCACACCGGAGCGCTCCGGTTTGTGGCCCCAGGAGCTGATCGCGTCGTACGACGCCGTCCGCCACGAGGCTTCGTCGACCTTTCGCGCATTCCACCCGAGCTCGAGCTCGAACCCGGACGGGGTGAGGACGTAAAACGAAATCTGGTGGTCGTTCGGGTGCTGCCCGATTTCGTGCGCCATCTCGAAGCCGAGTTGCCGGCAACGCGCGAAGGCGCGCTCGATGTCGTCCATCGATGCGGCCTCCAGGTTAACGTGCTGCACTTTGGTGCGCAGCGGGTCGAGGCGCAGGCCGCGGGTGGCGGCGATGGCAATCGAATGATGGCGCTCGTTGAGGCGCAGAAAGGCGATATCCACCATGACGCCGGCGATGCGCTGGGCAACGCGGTCGCTCAGGCGCGCGTCGAAGAGCTCCCCCCAGAATCGCTCCACGTCGTCCGGAAGCCGCGTGGTGAGCGCGATATGGCCCATTCCTCCCAGGCCCGTGACGAAGCCGCTCGCGAGCATTTCGAGCGGAGCATCTGCGCGGGTGGCGTTCGTGAAAAGCTCGATGGCGAGGCCCTTGGGGCCTTGGACGGTGACGAAGGATGCCACACCGCGCTCCTTGGCAGCGGCCGCCGAGCCGGATGCGACCGTGATGCCCCGCGCGCGACAGCGTGATACGACGGCCTCCAAAGCCGCTTCGTCCTCGAGTTGCCATCCCGTGGCGACGACGTCTTCCGCATCTCCGCGGCGGACGATGATGCGCCGGGCATGCTCGTCCAGGCGAAAGGCGATGTCGTCTTCACCGGCGTGGGTCACATGCAGGCCAATGCCTTCTTCGAGAAGCGTGCGCCATTGTGGGAGGTGCCTCGATTCCACGACGGCATATCCCATTTTCGTTTTTCCAAAGAGGCTCATGATGGGGACCCTGCGGGCGTGTGCTCGAGGAAAAAGGCCGTGGTCATGGCATTGAACTCGGCGGCGCGTTCCCACTGCACCCAATGGCCCGCGCGCCCGAAAAGATGGAGATCGCATCGCTTCATCCGCGATTGCAGGGCCTTGCCGCCGCTCGGCCGATTCACTTTGTCTTCGGTGCCCCAAAGGACGAGGGTCGGGATGTCGCAGGCCTGAAGGCGCGGGTCTCGGGTGAAGTCGAGATCGCGCAAACGCGGAATGCCATTGGGCCGCCGGAGCGGTGGCGATGCGATGATTTCCGGATCGAGGCTCGCACGATATCGTTCCTCGATGAGCGAATCCGGCACCTGCGTGGCGTCGAATACGAGGTATTCGTGGATGAAGTAGCGCACCTTTTCGAGGGTGGGGGGCCCTCCGGAATAAAAATCGAGAAGCGCGTTCAATCCGCGGGTTGGCAGCGAGCGGGTGGTGTTCACGCCGCCCGGTCCCATGAGCACGAGCGATGCCGTGCGCGAGGGATGGTCGAGCGCGATCCGCAGCGCGCAGGCGCCACCCAGCGAGTTGCCCACGAAATGAGCCTTTCGAATCTCGAGGGCGTCCATCAAGCCGAGCATCGCGTCGGCCTCGTCGCCGAAGGGATCCATGCGATCGACCCCCTTGGTCGAGCGGCCGTAGCCCTGCAGATCGGGCACGACGACGCGAAAATGCCGCGCGAGTGTCTCGATGTTGCGCACGTATGTCGGCATGCCGGATGCGCCGGGGCCGCCGCCGTGGAGCAGCAACACGGGAAAGCCTTTGCCAAGTTCGCTGACGTGGATCTTGCGCCGGCCGAAGGCCAGGGTGCGCGACGTTGGCTGGAGGGAAGTGCTCATCGTTTTTCCTGCGGGACGAGGTTGGGGAATTGCGCCAGGGCATTGGTCCGCTCGACCATCCGAAGCTCCTGCGGGTCGAAGGCTTCGGCGAGCTGCGGCGCGGGATTTCCCGACGAGGAGAAAAGCGCCGCGCTGAAAGGCCAATCGGTGGCGAACAAGACGTGCGAAACGTCGGTGACTTCACGCACGGATTTCATCGCCGACGGCGCCGGCGAAAGGGCGGTGTCGTAGTACAATTTGGAATAATTCGTGTGAGAGAGAGGCGATAGAAGTCCGGGATGTGATGACAGTGCACGTCCACGCGGTACGGCGCTCCGTCCTCGAGGACGGCGGTGGTTCGGCCCGCGGTGGCCGGCTCCGACGATGCCGATGCCGATGCGTCGCAGGCTACCAGCGCCGACGCCCCGATGGTGACCGCGCCAAGGTGCAGTGCGCCCTCGAGAAGTTGGCGGCGGCTGATGTCGTCGACCTTGTCGTTCATGGCCTCTCCTTCGCGTCGTGTATTATTTATAGATCAATAAATAATTAACGCAAGGTGACGCTCCGATGACGCGGTGGTAACGTGCCGCCCGTGCCGAAAGCGTCCTCTGCGCCGCCTGGCCGCCCTCGCGGGCGCCCGGGCAAAGCACGGCCTGCCCTGTTGGAGGCCGCCATCCGCGAGTTCTCGGAGAAGGGCTACGAAGGGGCAACCACCGCGGGCATTGCACGCCGCGCGAAGTCGACGCAGCCGCTGGTGCATCACCATTTTGGCAGCAAAGAGCAGCTCTTTCGCGCCGTGTTGGATTCGCTCTTCGGCGAGCTTCGCGCGGCCGTGTTGCCGGACGGCGCCCACCTCGAAGCGCCCAGCGCGCTGGTACGCCGGTTCACGTTGTTCACGGCGAGGCGGCCCGAGCTGGCGCGCATCTGGCTCATCGAGAACGCAAAGCGCGGGCGCCACGCGACCTACATCATGGAGAAGCACATCATCCCGCTGACGGATCGCCTGCGCCCGCTGCTCGAGGTGGCCATGGCCGCGGGGGCCTTTCCCAAGATGGACGTGCCGTTGCTCTTCTACGCCGTGCAGGGGCTTGCGAGCTATCCATTCCTGGTGCCCGAGCAGGTGCGACGCCTCTCCGGTTGCTCGGCGAGCAGCCCCGAGTTCGCGGAACAGTACACCCAGACGGTGCTCGCCATTCTGCGCTTCCCAGCGGACTAGTCGCGCCGGCCTGCTATCCTGAGGGCATGGCGGAAGAGACGAAAAAGGCAGCCCCTCTGGTGCGGTTGGTCCAACGCCTGGGCCTCGCCGCTACTCACGATTCGGGATCGGCCGGCCGGAGCGACGCACTCGCAACCGAAAAGAGCCAATCACTGGACGCGCCCGCACCCCCTCGCGACAAGCGCATTCGCTTAGGCTCCCTCTTGTTCACCGTCGACGTTCAAGGCCGCGTCGAGACCGATCAAGAAGTCGCCACCTACTCCGCCCGCGCCGAATGCCGCCGCGACGGCCCCGAGGGCGTTCCCCACGTCGTCGTCAACGAGAACCGCCGCCAGTGGAAAAAGAAGGGCGAATAGGCAGTTCCTACTGCCTTCTCTGACTTCGCGTTAAGGTCACTCATGTGACGTATCGGGCATTTGCCCGCGACAATGTTGTCATAGACGCGGCAGCATCATCACCACGGCCGTGGCCGAATTTGGCTGTGGTACGGCCTATGCGCTCGCGCGCGGTACCGTGCAGATCCCGTCCAGCGCTGGGCTTATCTTGGTCGTAGCCGTCATGGGAAGCGCGCTCGCGTGCGCGGAGGATGACCATGGCCCACCATCGTCGTCGGACACGGAGGTCGGCACGTATCGGCGGCTGCGGCGTCTCAGTGTGAGAGAATACACGCGCGTCGTGGCCGATCTCCTGGGCGAGGACATCGATCCCAAACGTTTCACGGGAGAATCGCTCGACACCGGTTACGACAACGGACCGGCGAACCTTACCATTTCCGACGAGGAGCAGGTTTACGAGTCGCTGGCCTTCGAGCTCGGAGGCGTCGCGGTGCAGAAGCATTTGGATCGCGTGCTGGGGCCATGTGTGGTGACGGTCCAAGGCGAAGCCGCCTGCAAACGAGCCTTCTTCGAGGGCTTCGCCACGCGTGCCTTTCGGCGGCCGCTCGAGCCCGACGAGCGAGCACGCATGGAACGGCTTTTCGACGAGGCCCGCACCATCGGAGGCGGGTTTTCCGCGGCACTCGAGACCACCGTTTCCGCACTCCTGCAATCGCCTGGGTTCCTTTACAGAGAGGAACTCGGCGGCGCGCCTGCCGGCTCGACGGTCCATCTCACGCCGTACGAAATGGCCTCCGAGCTCTCCTTTTTCCTCACGGGCTCGATGCCCGACGACACGCTCCTGCAGGCCGCTCGCGATGGGACTCTTTCGACCCCCGCCGACTTGCGACGCGAAGGGGCGCGTCTTCTGGCGACGCCGCGCGGACGCGAGCAGCTTGCACACTTTCTCGATGGATGGCTGGTCACGACGCGCCTCTCGGGCACGACCAAGGACCACGCCGCATATCCTGCCTTCGACGCCAAGCTTCTCCAATCGATGCGTGAGGAGCTCGATCGCGACTACGCCGATGTCATGGCGAACGGCGGTACGCTCCAGGACTTGTTCACGTCGAACGTCTCATTCGTGGATGGCCGGTTGGCTCGACTCTATGGTCTACCGGCACCCAATCCCGATGCCAATGCGTTTCAAAAGGTAAGCCTCGACCCTGCCACGCGCAGCGGCATCATGACGCGCGCCGGATTCCTCACCGTCAATTCGGGATACGATTACTCGAACCCGATCGAACGCGGTATTTTCGTTCGCAACGCCGTTCTCTGCATACCACCGCGTCCGCCCCCGCCGAACATTCCTCGCAATCCGTCCGCCGACGGCGCAAAGACGACGCGCCAGCGATTCGAGCAGCACACGGCCAATCCTTTTTGCCAAACGTGCCACCAAGGGATCGACGGCGTGGGTTTCGGTTTCGAGCAATTCGATGGGCTCGGCGTACTTCGCACCTCGGAAGATGGGGTGCCCGTGGATACATCGGGATTTCTCCATGACAGCGGCGACGCGGATGGGCCCTTCCTCGGCGTGGCGCAACTCGAAGATCGCATTGCCCAAAGTGCACAGATGGACAAGTGCTTCGTGCGGCAAATGTTTCGATATGCCATGGGCCGCGGCGAGAATGCGCGCGACCAGGGTTCTCTGAGCAACTTGTCGCGAGGCTTTTCCGCGCAGACCCCCATTGGGGAGCTCGCGTTGCGCATCGTCGAAGACCGCGCGTTTCGAGAGCGCACGAAGGCGGAGGAATAGACCATGGCACGCACCATCCATCGCAGACCGTTGCTGCTCGGACTCGCCAGCGCCCTCTCCGTATCGGCTGTCGGGCGGCGCCTCTTGAGCGATCAAACGCAGGCAGCACCGGTGAAACGCCTCGTTCTGCTCATGCAGAACAATGGAACGCAGCAGTCTCGGTTTTGGCCCGCGGGCTCCGCCTTCACGTCTCCGATCCTCGAGCCGCTGGTGCGCGATCCCGCGATTGCCAAGCGGACCATGGCCGTCAAAGGGATCTTCATTCCCCGCGACGCCAATGGAACGAGTGCCAACGAGCACGATATGGGCTTTGCCCGCATGTTCACCGGCGCCAAACTCCTCAACGTCGGCGGACAGCCCTGGGGAGGAGCCGCTTCGGTCGATCAGATTGTCGCCCGCCATTGGCAGGTCAAGTCGTTGAACCTGGCCATTCTCGCGTCGAGCGTCGAGCCGAAGCCGAAACCGGGATTCGATCATCGGCGCTCGTTCTGTTACCTCGGGCCGGGCCAGCACAAGCTGCCGATCGTGAACCCGTACGACGCCTACGTCTCGTTGTTCTCCGATTTTCCAAAGATCGACGACCCAGTGGCGCGGACCAAGCTTTCCCTTCGCATGGCCGCGCTCGGCGCCGTTCATGACCAATTGCAGACGGTTCGAGACAAGCTTGGTCAGGCGGAGCAGGCGAAGCTGGATTTGAACCTATCGTCGGTGCGCGATCTCGAGACCCGGCTGCAGGCCATGCGCGATGGGCAGTCGCCCCCTGGTGCCAAGTGTTCGCTCCGGCCCGCGCAGTCGAAGGACTACAGCCAAACGCCGTCGCTCCTGCTGAACGACGAAAGTGCGATTCCCGAGATGGCGACGACCATGCTCGATCTGATTGCGGCATCCCTCGCCTGCAACGTGACGCGCGTGGCGACCATGCAATTCGGCTACGGCGGAGGCAAATGGCGATACGCGTGGGAAGGTCTCAATCGGGACTTTCACGGACGCGTCGCCCACAGCGACACCTCCGACGCCGGGAGCAGCCCGACGAACACGGATCGCGTCGTTGCGGTCAATCGCTATTATGCCTCGCAAGTGGCATATCTTGCCGCGAAATTGAACGCCGTTCCCGAGGGAGAGGGCACGATGCTCGATCATACGTTGATCGTATGGGCCAACGAATTCGGACGCGGCGACCATAGTCTGAACAACGTACCGATCGTGTTCGTAGGCGGCCCCGCGAGCGGCATGACCACGGGCGGCCGTGTGGTCGACGCGGGCGCGCAGACCTTCCAGCGCGTGGGGTGCACCATCCTGAACGCCATGGGCGTGCCTTCCGCCGGCTTCGGGGACGAGCCCCAGTGCGGACCACTGCGCGGCGTATGATTCGAGGCTAGCGAGCGGGAGCACGTTATGGCAAAATCGTGCTACTGCGACAAAAAGCCCGATGGACGTTTGGTTCGTCGAAGGGTATCAACGGCGACGGACTCGCGGTCGATCGATGACTCTTCGTGGGCGGACGTGCGCCGGTTTCGTGGCCGGTGGGGTTTTGACGATCGGAGCCATGTCTCCGGTTTTTGCGCAATCCAGCGCGCCATCTTCTACACAATCCGAGCAGGCCGCGGACGTGCAAGTGACGGGGCGGCGCAATCCGTCGGTGGGCTCGCGCATGCGGGAGCCGCTTCGCGATGTCCCTGCCACGGTCAATGTCGTGACGAATCGTGACATCGAAGAGCGCGGCACGGTCGACGTCGTGGGGGCGCTGGCGTGGGTGCCTGGGGTGCAGCCGCAGCTCGAATATGGTGGTTTCACATCCATGACCATCCGGGGGTTCGGCGACTATACGACCCTCGTCGACGGCTTTCGTGATGCGCGATTCCAACTCGTGGGCTCCGCTCCGACCGGTAATACGGCGGGCATCGATCGCATCGAGGTGCTGAAGGGGCCCGCGTCGGCACTCTACGGGTACGGCGGTATCGGAGGCTTGGTCAACTTCATTCACAAGCAGCCTTCGAGGCGTTTCGGTTACGAAGGCTCGCTTTCGCTCGGCGGCCCCTCGGCCTTGCGTCGCGCGACCATCGGGGTGACCGGTCCGTTGGGCGACACCCTCGCTTTTCGGGCCGACGCCGGCGTCGTCGACGACGACAACTTTCGCCGAGCTCGCTCGTCGAATGCCAACGTCATGAGCGCCTTGGAATGGCGTCCCAGCGAGCGTCAACGCATCCTTCTCCGTGCGAGCTACCAGAAGGTCCACTTTTCGACGGATACCGGACTTCCGGCCGAGCAAGGATCGGTTCCCGACGGCATCCCACTCGATCGCCGTTTCAACACTCCCTGGGACTACCTCGACGGCTCCTTCTACGACGCACAAATCGAATATTCGTATGCTCCAATCGATCGCGCCAAATGGGTTGCGCGTCTCGGGTTTAGCCACAATCCGTATGAATACAAATCGGCGGAATTTCTCTCCGTCGGTGTCGATCGAACGGTGAATCGGCAATGGTTCGCGCTCGGGCACGAGTGGAACCAAGTGTCGCTCCAGCTCGAGGGGCATTGGCGCGGGAAAATCCTCGTCCCGCATCGCGCCCTCGTCGGGTACGACTTTGGATATACCCTTTCGCACCATCCTCGTTTTGCCCTCGATGATACTAACCTCGCGCCGCTCCCATTTGGAGATGCGATCGACCCTCAAGGCGATTACGCCACGAACAAAATCGGGCGCCGCACGCAACATCAAATGACGCACGGCGTGTTCGCCCACGATACGATGCAAATCGTCGATGGGGTGAAGCTCGCCGTGAGCGGCCGTCTCGATCGATGGGGCTACGATACGGAAACGAGGATCTACGCCACACCCGAACGCCCCGCCTCGGAAACGTCGGTCGATCGCGATGCGTTTGCGGCGACATTCCGGACTGGGATCGTCCTGCAGCCGAGCGCATGGCTCACCTTTTACGGCGTTGCGGGGACCGCGTTCACGCCGGTGCGGACCGTTCCTGCCGATGGCAGCACGTTGGATCCCGAACGAGGGCGTCAATATGAATTGGGCGCCCGCGTGGATGCATTCGACCGGCGGGTGCACATCGATCTTGCCGCGTACAATCTGCAGAAGACCAACGTGGTCGTGGCACGGCGGGCGGGCGTGTACGATCAGGCCGGCTCGCAGACGTCGCGCGGTATCGAAGCCAGCGTCACCGCGGAGCCCATCGAGCCGCTCTCGCTCCGCATTGGGTACGCGTACACGCTGGCCCGCTACGATCGGTATGCCTCGCCGGATGCCGATTTTGCGGGAAAGACGCCGCCGTATGTGCCCGATCATTCGCTGACCGCGTGGGGAACTTGGCGCTTTCCGTGGGGGCTCGGGGCAGGGGCTGGCGTTCGCGTGGTCGGCGATCAATGGGCGAACGTGGAAAATACCGTTCCCATGCCCGCGTATGCGCTCGTGAGCGGCGCCGCGTATTACACGGTTGGTCATGTCGAGTTCGCGCTCAATGTCGACAATGTCTTCGGTGCGGAGCGCTACTTCGTATCCTCGATCAATGGCACCCAGATTACGCCGGGGGCACCGCGCACGGTGCTCTTCACCCTGAGGATCAAGTCGTGAGATGATCCGGTGGCTCGCCAGGGTGCATCGATGGCTCGGCGTTCCCATGGCGCTTCTGGTCCTCGTGTGGTTCGTCTCGGGAATCGTCATGGCCCTCGGCGGCGGCTTCCCCGAGGTGACCGAGCGCGATCGCCTCGAGCGGGGAGGACCGTTGGCCTTTCTTCCCGATGCCGCCCTGGCGTTTCCTGCCGATATCGAAGTAGCGGGCGCCGTCCGCATCGTGCCGCGATTGGGAAAGCCCACCTGGGAAATCGAATCTGCCCGCGGGCTCGTGCAGTACGATGCCGCGTCCGGGGTTCGCCTCCCAGCGCCGTCCTACGCCGACGCCCGGGCGCTGGCGCGCCAGTGGCTCGGAACCGAGCTCGAAGTGGCGGCCATGGTGCACGCACCCGACACATGGACCCCGCGTGCAGAAGCCCAGGGCTGGCTTCCCATGCTTCATGCCGCGGCCCCCGACGGCTCGGAGGTCTACGTCTCGCTCGCGAAAGGGCGCGTGGTGCAGCACAGCACCGCGCGCGCCCGCCTCCTGGCATGGCTCGGTGCCATTCCGCACTGGGTGTACTTCGTGCCGCTGCGGCGTCACGCGGCCCTTTGGAAATGGCTCGTCATCGCCTTATCGACATTGGGCGCGTGCGCCGCCCTTTCCGGTATCACGCTGGGCGTCCTGCGCGCATATCGACATTGGGCTCGCCATGGTCGATTCGGGCCTTTTCGCAAAAGCGCATTCGCATGGCACCACGGCGCCGGTCTCACCATGGGGGCCCTCGTCTTTACATGGCTCGTCAGTGGAGCCCTCTCGCTCGACCCTTTTGCACTCGACGCACACGGCTCCCCGCGGGCGGTGGACCGTGAGCGCGCTCGGGGCGGCCGCTTCGAGCCCCGCGCGTTCGTACGCTCCGTGCGCGATGCGGCGGATGCATGCTCCCCGCACCTCGTCGTTCGCAGCCTCGAGCTCGTCCAAATTGCCGGGGAGCCGTTTTACGTGTGCCGCGAGAGCCCTGTCCGAGCCATGGCGCTTTCGGCATCGCGCGAAGATCCGCCGCTCACGCGGCTCCCAGCCCCATGGCTCGAGCGCGAAATCGCGGCGATCACCCTCGATGGCGCCACCCGCGTCACCGAGCTCGAAGTGCCCGATGCCTATTATTACCCAACGCACTTCAATCCGGATTTGCCATTCCCCGTGCTGAAGGTCGAATCGGGGCCCGTCGTCCATTACATCGACGAGACCACCGGCCGCATTCTGCGTCGCCACGATGCAACGAGCCGCACGTACCGATGGCTCTATCATGGCTTTCACAGCCTCGACCTTCCATCCCTTCTTGCCCGCCCGCGCCTCTGGTACGCGGTCATCATCGTCCTATCCATCCTGGGCGCAGTCGTTGCGGCGACGGCAACGTGGCTCGCCATTCTGCGCGTGCGCCGTTTCATGTAGGCTCACAGTGGGAGGCCTTCATGAACCGCACGCAATCTCTCGTTTCGTTGGTTGCCTTGGGCGTATCACTCGTAGCGACGGCCTGTACGCCCGCATCGACGTCCTCGTCCACGTCGACCTCGGCCGCCGTTTCGCCGCCCGCTGCTCAAGCGCAGGCGCAGGCGCCGCTCATCTGTCAGGCCAAGATCGCGCGGCAATGGCGCGGAAAGACGACAAACGCCAAAGCCGATGAATATGCGGCGTACTTGAGTGACGCCATCAAGAAGTTTCGCACCATCAAAGGAAACCTCGGTTACCAAATGATGCGCGAAACCGTCGGCGCCGAAACGCACTTCTCGGTCATCAGCTATTGGGAATCGCGTGAGGCCATCAAAGCCTATGCCGGCGAGGACATCAGCCGCACGCGCGTCGCTCCGCGCGATCCGGAGTTCATCATCGACCCCGAGATGACCGTGAAGAACTACGACCTTGCCGGGGCCGACATCGGCTGCAAATAGGCCGCGAACAGCGCGTCGACCGCGAGCGGCGGGGTCGTGCGGCCGGCGCGCACGTCGGCTTCGAGCTGCGGAAGCCGGCTTTTCACCTCGGGGTGCGCCAGGAAGGTTCGCTCCAGGCGCTCGAGAATCAACGACTGCATCCATGCCCGCTGTTGATCGGCACGCAAGGCGGCAAGCTCTCCCGAGGCCTCCAAAATGCGCCGGTGCTCTTCGACGATGCCCCAGAGTGCATCCAAGCCGTCCCCGGTTTGCCCGGAAATCGACAATGCCTCGGGCTTCCACGTCGGCCGCCGGCGCGGCACGTAGCGGAGGGCTGCCTTGAGATCGCCCAATGCCATGCGCGCGCGGGCTACGTTGTCGCCGTCGGCTTTGTTGACGGCGATGGCATCGGCCAGTTCCAAAATGCCCTTCTTGATGCCCTGAAGCTCGTCGCCCGAGCCGGGCAGCATGAGCACAAGGAAGAAGTCCACCATGTCCGACACCGCGACCTCGCCCTGGCCGACGCCCACCGTCTCCACGAGGATCACGTCGAAGCCCGCGGCCTCGCACAGAAGCATCGTCTCGCGCGTGCGGCGTGCGATGCCCCCGGGGGAGAGGCCGCTCGGTGTGGGTCGAATGTACGCGTTGCGCTCGAGCGAAAGGCGGCCCATGCGCGTCTTGTCGCCCAGGATGGATCCGCCGGAAACGCTGCTCGAGGGATCGACGGCGAGCACCGCGATCGTCTTTCCGCGGCCGAGCAGGCGCATCCCGAGTTCGTCCACCAGGGTGCTCTTTCCGACGCCGGGCACACCGGTGATGCCGACGCGAACGGCCCCGCCCACATGCGGCAAGAGGCGCGTGAGAAGCTCCTGCGCCAAGGCGACGTCGGAGGCTGCGCGGCTCTCCACCAAGGTGATGGCGCGGGCCAGCACCGCGCGATCGCGCGCTCGGACGCCCTGCTCGTACTCGTCGAGGGAGAGGCGCCGCCGGCTCGTCACGGGGCGTCTTCCCCGTGCGCCTGCTCGAGCCGATCGAGCAACGCGCCCGCGGCCTCGGCGATGACCGTGCCCGGGCCGAAAATCTCCGCGGCCCCGGCCGCGCGCAGCGCAGGGTAGTCGTCCGGCGGAACGACACCGCCCACGACGACGAGGATGTCCGGCCTTCCCAGCTTGGCCAGCGCCGCCCGCAACGCCGGCACCAAGGTCAAATGGCCCGCCGCGAGCGAGCTTGCCCCGATGACGTGCACGTCGTTCTCGACGGCCGCGAGGGCCGTCTCTTCGGGCGTCTGAAAGAGAGGCCCAATGTCCACGTCGAAGCCGAGATCGGCGAACGCGGTCGCGATGACCTTCTGCCCGCGGTCGTGCCCGTCCTGGCCCATCTTCGCCACGAGGATGCGCGGCCTGCGGCCTTCGCGCTCGAGGAAGGCCTGCGTGCGCGTCCGCACCGAGCTCACGGCGTCCGAGCTTTCTCCCACCTCTCCAGCATACACCCCGGCAATGGCTTTGATCTCCGCCTGGTGACGGCCCCACGCCTTCTCCAGCGACATGGAAATCTCGCCCACCGTGGCGCGTGCGCGCGCGGCGTTCACTGCGAGCTCGAGCAGATTGCCCCCACGCCCCTCGGCGCATGCGAGCAGCGCATCGAGCGCGCGTTGCACTTCCGCGCCGTCGCGCTCGCGTCGCAGCTTCTCCAGCCGCTCGATCTGCGTGCGCCGCACCGCTGCGTTGTCCACCTTGAGGACCGGGACGGCCTCGTCCGTGGTGGGGCGATATCGATTGACGCCGATGATGGCCTGTCGTCCCGAGTCGATGCGCGCCTGCGCGCGGGCGGCCGCCTCCTCGATGCGCAGCTTGGGCACGCCCGCCTCGATGGCCTTGACCATGCCGCCGAGCCCTTCCACCTCGGCAATGTGGGCCCGCGCCCGCTCCGCCAGATCGTGCGTGAGGCGCTCGACGTAGTAGCTGCCGCCCCACGCATCGACGGGCCGGCACGTTCCGGACTCGAGTTGCAATTGCAACTGCGTATTGCGAGCAATGCGCGCGGAAAAGTCGGTGGGCAGGGCCAACGCCTCGTCCAGCGAGTTGGTGTGCAGGCTCTGCGTGTGCCCCTGCGTGGCCGCCATGGCCTCGATGACGGTGCGGACGACGTTGTTGTAGACGTCCTGCGCGGTGAGCGACCAACCCGAGGTCTGGCAGTGGGTGCGCAGGGCGAGGCTCTTGGGGCTCTTCGGCGAGAAGCGCGACATGAGCTCGGCCCAGAGCAAACGCGCGGCGCGCAGCTTGGCCACCTCCATGAAGAAGTTCATCCCGACGGCGAAGAAGAACGACAGCCGCGGCGCGAACGCGTCGACATCCATGCCGGCCGCGATGCCCGTGCGCACGTATTCGATACCATCGGCGAGCGTGTACCCGAGCTCGAGATCGGCCGTGGCCCCGGCCTCCTGCATGTGGTAGCCGGAAATGGATATCGAATTGAACTTCGGCATCTTCTGCGAGGTAAATGCGAAGATGTCCGCGATGATCTTCATCGAGGGCGCGGGCGGATAGATGTACGTATTCCGCACCATGAACTCTTTGAGGATGTCGTTCTGGATGGTGCCGGATAGCTTGGCCGGTGCCACGCCCTGCTCCTCGGCGGCGACGATGTAGAGCGCGAGAATGGGCAACACCGCGCCGTTCATGGTCATCGACACGCTCATTTTGTCGAGCGGGATGCCATCGAAGAGCAGGCGCATGTCCAGAATGGAGTCGATGGCCACGCCGGCCATGCCGACGTCGCCGGAGACGCGCGGATGATCGCTGTCGTACCCGCGGTGCGTGGCCAGGTCGAATGCGATGGAGAGGCCCATCTGGCCGGCGGCGAGGTTGCGCCGGTAGAACGCGTTGGACTCTTCGGCGGTGGAGAAGCCGGCATACTGGCGCACGGTCCAGGGCTTCTGCACGTACATCGTGGGGTAGGGGCCGCGCAGGAACGGCGGGAAGCCGGGCAAGGTACCCAGGTGGGCGACGCCGCCGAGATCGGCCTCGGTGTAGATGCGCCGATGGGGAATACCCTCGGGGGTATCCCATCCGTCGCCTGCTGCCGGCGGCGCGACCGGGACCTTTACGGCGTCGAAATCGATGTCAGCGAAATTGGGAAGGCTCCTCATGATGCACCGTCCAGGAGAGCGGAGAGGATTGCGACGGCATCGCACCCGACGTAAATGAAGCCGTCGATGCCCGCATCGCGGAGGGATGCTTCGAGGGCGCCGGGTCTTCCGGCGAGAAGGACGCGGGCGCATCCAGCGGCCTTGAGCTTCTTTGCGCGCTCCGCCGCTTCGGCCGCGTACGCGTCGTCGGTGCCGCAGAGGCAGACGATGGCCGCTTTCTCATCTTGCGCACTTTCGCGGGACGAAATGCCACCGGCGGCGAAGAACCCCGCCGCAAAGCCCGCGCGCGGACGCGACTCCGCGAAGCTACCCAGCGTCAGCAACAGCGCCTCCGGCGGATGCCCCGCCGCCTCCGCCCGCGCGCGAAGCTCCTCGAAGACCGCCGCGTCCCGATGTGTTCCGGCGTCTCCCGGGGGAGGAGTGGGGTGGGGGAGCCGCTCCCGCAAGTTGGCAAACTCGGACACGCCGAGAATGGGCATCTTGCGCGTGGCGATCGCTTTGAGCTGCGCCTTCCAATTCGCCTCGAACTTGGCCGCGAGCCGGCCGCTGCGCTCGGCCTCGGCGATGCCGCCCTCGCGCTCGATGGCGCGAAACCGATTCCACGCTTCGCGCGCGAGCGTGTCGGTGACCGTCTCGAAGTAATACGAACCGCCCGCCGCGTCGGCGACTTTGCCGAGAAAGCTCTCCTCGCGCAGCACGAGCCCCGTGTTGCGCGCAACGCGGTGGCCCAATGCGGAGGGCACACCGCCGAAGGCCGTATCGAAGGCTATCGGGGTAACGAGATCGGCCCCTCCGAGCACGGCGGAGAAGACCTGGGTCGTCACGCGCAGCATGTTCACCCAGGGATCGCGCACCGTGAGCGTGCGCGACGAGCACACGGCATGGACCAGCGGCATTTCGCGCACACCGGCCGCGGCGAGCAGCTTTTGCCAGCACACGCGCAGCGCGCGCACTTTGCAAAGCTCGACGAAGGTGTCGCGTCCGACGGCGATCTGCACAATCGGCTTCGATGTGCCATCGGCCTCGAGCGACCGTACGGCGAGTGAGAGCGCGATGGCTATCTCGTCCGCCGCGTCGGCGCCGGCCTCGTGGTACGCCAAGGTGGAGAGGACGTTTTCATCCAGTACGAAGGACGTATTCTTCAGTTCTTCACGCTCGAGCGCTCCGTCGGGGATCTTCCCACCTGCGATCCACAGGGCATCGGCCCCTTGGGCCACGTCGGCGACCAATGTCGCAACATCGACGCCCGCGGGGTGCCGCATGCAAATGCGAAAAGCTCCCCCACCCCACAGTTTTCCTTGCGGGGGTGGGAGCCGATGATCCGGTCGCTCGGTATAGAGCGGAGCAACGGAAAGGCCTTCCAGGGCCTGGTGCACGAGCACCTTGTCGAACGGCTTGCCGGCGAGCTCCTTTTCGACGAGTTTTCGCCAGTCGGAGATGGTCACGGGCTTCGCAGGTGAAAGCGGCATGTCTCGTTTCCCATCACATGTTTCTGCGGTATTGGCCACCGACTCGGTACAGTGATCCCGATAGCTGCCCCAAGGTGCATACCTTGCAGGCTTCCATCAGCGCTGCAAAGACGTTGCCACCGTCCAGCGCCGCCCGCTCGATGGCGGCCAAGGCCGGGGGCGCCGCCTTCTCGTTGCGCTTCCAAAAGGCATTGCGGGCCTCGATGGCGTACTCTTTCTCGTCGGTGGTCGCACGGATGACCTCCGGCGGCGTCACCGTGGGCGAGCCCTTCGGATCCAGGAACGTATTCACTCCGACGATGGGCAGCTCCCCATTGTGCTTCAGGGTCTCGTAATACAGCGACTCCTCTTGAATCTTGGACCGCTGGTACATCCGCTCCATGGCCCCGAGCACCCCGCCGCGCTCGGAAATCGACCGAAACTCCGTCAGCACTGCGGCCTCGACCAGATCGGTCAACTCCTCGACGATGAACGAGCCCTGCGTCGGATTCTCGTTCTTCGCGAGCCCGAACTCCTTCGTGATGACCAACTGAATCGCCAGCGCCCGCCGCACACTCTCCTCGGTCGGCGTGGTGATCGCTTCGTCGTACGCATTCGTATGCAGCGAATTGCAATTGTCCATCAGCGCCAACAGCGCCTGCAACGTCGTCCGAATGTCATTGAACGCAATCTCTTGCGCGTGCAACGACCGCCCCGAAGTTTGAATGTGGTACTTCAGCTTCTGCGAGCGCTCGTTCCCATTGTACTTGTCGCGAATGGTCCGCGACCAGATGCGCCGCGCCACCCGCCCGATGACGGTGTACTCGGGATCCATCCCATTCGAGAAGAAGAAGGACAGATTCGGCGCGAAATCGTCGATGTGCATTCCGCGCGATAGATAATATTCGACGAAGGTAAACCCATTGGCCAACGTGAAGGCCAATTGCGATATGGGATTCGCGCCCGCCTCGGCGATGTGGTAGCCGGAAATCGACACCGAATAGAAATTCTGCACCCGGTTGTCGATGAAGTACTGCTGAATGTCCCCCATCATCCGCAGGGCGAATTCCGTCGAGAAGATGCAGGTATTCTGCGCCTGGTCCTCTTTCAGAATGTCGGCCTGCACCGTGCCGCGCACCTGCGACAACGTCGCCGCGCGGATCTTCTCGTAGACCTCACGCGGCAAAACCTCGTCGCCCGAAACGCCGAGCAGCATCAGCCCGAGCCCGTCGTTCCCCTCGGGGAGCGGACCCTGGTAGCGCGGACGCGGCAGCCCGCGTTCCGCGTAAAGTGCGTCGATCTTCTTTTCGATCTCGGCCTCTTTGCCCTGGCTCTTGATCCACTTCTCGCAACCCTGGTCGACGGCCGCGTTCAAGAAGAAGCCCAGCAGCATCGGCGCAGGCCCGTTGATGGTCATCGACACCGAGGTCGCCGGATTGGCCAAATCGAAGCCGGAATACAGCTTCTTCGCATCGTCCACGTTGGCAATGGACACGCCCGAGTTGCCGACCTTGCCGTAGATGTCCGGCCGGGGATCGGGGTCTTCGCCGTACAACGTGACCGAGTCGAACGCCGTCGAAAGCCGCTTTGCGGGCAGGCCGCGGGAGACGTAGTGGAAGCGCCGGTTGGTGCGCTCGGGGCCACCCTCGCCGGCGAACATGCGCGCCGGGTCTTCGTTCTCGCGCTTCAGCGGAAAGACGCCCGCGGTGAAGGGGAATTGCCCGGGCGGGGCCTCGCGCAGAAGCCACGTGAGGATGTCGCCCCAATCTTCGTATTTGGGCAAGGCCACCTTGGGAATGCGCAAATGCGACAGCGTCTCGGAAATGAGATCGAGCTCGATGACCTTGTTGCGCACCTGGAATTGGTACTTCGCGGCCGCATAGCGCCGCTTGGTGGCGGGCCACTCGTCGAGGAGCTTCTTGCACTCCGGTGCGAGGCGCGATTCCAAATCGCGGTAGAGGCCCTCGAGCTCTCCGAGGTACGACGGCTCCTCGGTCGTGCGTTGCGTGACCTGCACCACGTCGTCGGCGCCGGTGGGCTCCACGATCTCGAGGCTCTTCTTGCCGATGTTCGCGCGCAGCGTCTCGATGGCGCCGTGCAGCTGGTACATCCTTCGCGCGATGGCCGCCTGGGCGCGCACGAAGGCGTCGTACGCTTCGCAGGTCTCCACGATCTCGGCGAGGTAGCGGGTGCGCTCCGGCGGGATGATCCAGCGCTTTTCGCTCATGCCCTCGGTGAGCGAGCCGTTCGGCGCGAGCGGCGCGCTCGTCTTTTTCGCCAGCACGGACATGATGGTCCGATAAAGGCGGTTCATGCCCGGATCGTTGAATTGCGAGGCGATGGTTCCGTAAACGGGAACGTCGTCGTCCGGAATGGTGAAGGCGTTGTGGTTGCGGCGCCACTGCTTCTTCACGTCGCGCAGCGCATCGAGCGAGCCGCGCTTGTCGAATTTGTTGATGGCGATGATGTCCGCGAAGTCGAGCATGTCGATCTTCTCAAGTTGCGTCGCCGCGCCGTATTCCGCTGTCATCAGATAGAGTGACACGTCGGCGTGCTCGGTGATTTCCGTGTCCGACTGCCCGATGCCCGACGTTTCCACGATGACCAAGTCGAAGCCCGCCGCGCGGCACACCTCGATGGACTCGCCCACGTGCTTCGAGAGCGCCAAATTCGACTGGCGCGTGGCCAAGGAGCGCATGTACACGCGCGAATCGTCGATGGAGTTCATGCGGATGCGGTCGCCCAAAAGCGCACCGCCCGACTTGCGCTTCGACGGATCCACCGAGAGCACGGCCACCGTCTTGTCCGGCGTGTCCGCGAGGAAACGTCGCACCAACTCGTCGACGAGGCTCGACTTGCCCGCGCCACCCGTGCCGGTGATGCCCAGCACGGGGATCTTTTTGTCGGGCTTGGGAACGGTGGCCAGCGCCGCGCGCAGGCGGTCCCCCGCCTCGGGGAAATTTTCCGCGATGGTGATCAGCGCCGCAATCGTTGCAGGCTCGCGCTGTTGAAGGCGCGCGAGCAGCGGCTCGAACTCGGGCGAGCGCTTGGCGAAGTCACACCGCTGGAGAAGGTCGTTGATCATGCCCTGCAGGCCCATGGCCCGCCCATCGTCCGGCGAATAAATCCGGGATACGCCGTACGCGTGCAGCTCCTCGATCTCCGTGGGCAGGATGGTCCCGCCGCCGCCGCCGAACACTTCGATCTTCGCCCCGGCCTGGCGCAGCA
Organism: Sorangiineae bacterium MSr12523; assembly: GCA_037157775.1. NCBI lineage: Bacteria > Pseudomonadati > Myxococcota > Myxococcia > Myxococcales > Pendulisporaceae > Pendulispora > Pendulispora brunnea. Next base: position 8,225,560 of record CP089982.1, on the reverse strand, counting down.
GATCGATCATGTACTTGAAGTACTCGACGTGGCCTCCCTGGTACGACGTGATGGCGATGCCCTGCACGTCCTCCTGAATGGCCGTGTGCACAATCTCGGCGACGGACCGGTTGTGGCCGAGGTGAATGACCTCGGCCCCGGAGGCCTGCATCAGTCGGCGCATCACGTTGATGGCCGCGTCGTGCCCATCGAAGAGCGATGCAGCACTCACCAGCCGGACGTGATGTTGGGGCTTGTACGGAGAGGACGTCGAGGCGGACATACAATGTCTTTACCCCGATCGGTAGAGACGAATCCACTGCCCATCTACCCGCAGAGTTCGTCAGGATCCGCCGACGACCGCCACCGTCTCGGTCGAAGCCACGTTCCCGGAGTGATCCCGCACCGTCGCCTTGATTCGCAGCCGCGTTCCCGCCGCCAATGATGACGTGTCGTAAAAGACACGGTACGGCGCGTTATCGTCCGTGCCGATGGGCGTCCACGCTTCCGTGTCGCTCTTGCGCACGGCGAACGTGACCTCCGCGAACGTGTCCTGATCCAAATCGACGCGGAATTCCTTGCGCCCGCGGATCTTCGACTCCGCCGTCGGCGTCACGAAGACGATGGCCGGTGCCGCCGTGCGCGCGGGCAGCTTGGCATCCGCACGCAGAACGACAGCGCCGAAGGCGGGCACCTTCACCGTCAACACCTTGTCCTTGTTGGACGCGGCGCTCTCGAGCGCCGTGGGGTAGATGCTCCGGAAAAAGCCGTTGGCCGTGTACACGGGGAAGCTCACGCTCTTGGCTTCCTTCGCGTTGTTGAGCGCCACCACGTATTCGATCTGCTCCGTGCGATCGATGCGCGAAAAGGCATAAATCCCTGCCCCGGCGCTCGACGCCCGGTGAATCTGCGCACCGCGATGAAGGGCAGGGTGCGCATTCCGGAGCGCCGCGAGCGTGTGGAATCCTTGATAAAGCGGATGCGCCGGCTCGTAATTGTCCTTGGCCGTCGTCGACGTGGTGCCAATCAGCTTGTTGTCGTTGTACGACGCGACCTTGCTCGCGAACATCGTCTCGCGGGCATCTTTGTCGCCGCCGTCACCGGTGAAGCCTTGCTCGTCGCCGTAATAGACGATGGGCATTCCGCGGGCGAAGAACATGAGCGCATGCCCGAGCTTGTCGCGCTGTACGAGCTCGTCGTCCTTCGCCGCGGGGTTGTCCGTCTTCAGGAAGTACCCGAAGCGCCCCATATCGTGGTTGCCCAGGAACGTGGGCGCCGCGTACGCGTTGGAGTCCGCATCGATGTAGTAGTCATCGCTCGCGAAGAACTCGCCCAGGCCATCGCTGGTGCCGTTCGGGTTGGACGCAAACTCGCGCGCAGCCTTTTGAAAGGCGAAATCGAGCACGGCCTGGAACTTCGCCACGCTGGTGAAGTGCGAGAGCGCCTCCGCCGTTTTCGGCTCGCTCACCTCGCCGAACATGAAGAAGTCTTTCTTTCCTTCAGCTCGGGCGTAATTCAGGACTTCCGGCAGGAACTGCTGCCAGAACTCATCATTCACGTGCCGCGCCGTATCGATGCGGAAGCCGTCGATGCCGACGTCGTGAATCCACTTCTTGTGAATGTCGATCATGCCCCGCACCACCTCGGGGCGCTCGGTGAACAGATCGTCCAAGCCGAAGAAGTCGCCGTAGAGCGAATCCTCGCCGGTAAAGGTACTATCGCCCCGATTGTGGTACATCGTCGGGTCGTTGAGCCACGCGGGAACTTTGACGGTGGCATCCGCGGGTTTGCCGAACACGGGGCCGTAGGCAAAGCTCTTGTCCGCAGAGAGCTGCGGGAACGTGCTTCCACCGGCGTAGTCCCGATCGTCGAACGGGCGACCCTGGGCATCGCGGTACGGGTAGGCGGTCTTGCTGCGATATCCGTACTTGTTCTCGCGGTACGAGATGACGTCCGCGGTGTGGTTCACGATGATATCGAAGTAGACCTTGATGCCGCGCTCGCGCGCGCCCTGCACGAGGCGCTTCAGGTCCTCGTTGGTGCCGAAGTGCGGGTCGACCTGCGTGTAGTCGATGGTCCAATAGCCGTGGTAGCCCGACGACGAGCCGGCGATGGTGCCGTTGCCCTGGACCGCGCGGTTCTTGAAGATGGGGCCCATCCAGATCGCGGTGGTGCCGAGCCCCTTGATGTAGTCGAGCTTGGAGATGACGCCGGCGAGATCGCCGCCGTGGTAATAGCCCTTATCGCTGGGCAGATATCCATGGTCGAGCGCCTGACCAGGGATGCCGCCCGTATCGTTGGCCGTGCTGCCATTGGCAAATCGGTCCGGCAGGACGAAATAGAAAACATCGTGATGGCCAGTTCGAACGCTCGGCAATGCGTCGCTTGCGCCCGCACCACCGTCACCGTTCGGGGCTGCGGCGTCGATTTCGCGCTGGTTGTGCGGCAGCGTCGTATCCGACGGCGCACAGTCGAAGGCACCAAACGACGCGGCGAGAAGGCCGAGCGATACGATTTTTCTCGTGGGCATTGCAGCCCATCCTAGCCGACTTAGCCGTTGCGGATAGGCTTTCGATCTAAACGGAAATCTGCCCGGACGTCGACGAGTTCACCTCGTGCAGCGACAGCTTTTTTGCCGCTTTGCACACGGTAGCCGTCAAAAGCGCGAGCAACAGCGCCATCGCGACCCAGAACATCCACGAAATATGATGGCCACGCGCCGCGACCACGTGCAGCGCCGTCGGCGGGTCGACGTCATCATCGTCTTCGGGAAGGACGAGCGTGGCCGCGGGCAGCCGCACCCGCACACCATTCATCGGTGTGTCGGCCTTCCAACTCTCGACCACCGGCGCCGCCTTCGGCCAAACCACCGGCGCCGGCGCGACCGACGCGACCGGTGCGACCGACGCGACCGACGCGACAGGCGCGCTGGCCTTGGCCGTGGCGGCCCGTTCCGCGGCTTCGGCGCGGGCCATCACCTCGCGGACGGCCGATTCGGGAAAAATAGGGGTAATCAGCGAATCGAAGAGAAGCGGCGTGTGACGATCGCCGTCGTTCTCTCCGGGGAGCATGTCGAGCGTCGCTTCGGACCACTCGTCATGCGGGTCATGCGGATCGATCGGCAACGGCCCGCTTTCCAGAGGGGGCCGCTGGGGGGAGCGGCCAACCCTCATGGTGTGCGAGTCGTGTGAGGTGGGTGATGATGGCGAATGCGAAACGCTACCGAACTGGTGTTTCTTGGCAATGCTCATGGAGTTTTCGAGTCGCGAACGGGTGATACGCACGCACACGAAGATCTCATTCTCTAATTCGAATTAACGACGCCTCCATGAGCTGTCAAATGCGACTATCGCTTTTTTGCGCAGGAGAATTTCCTAGCGGCACCGTGCTTTTTCGCACACCCCCACCCCCACCCGGCCATGCGGCAGGCGCCGGTCAGAACTCGATCGTCGCACCCTCGGTCAGCACGAAATTGCCTCCCTCCGCACCTTGCGGCGTCGTCACCCGCTCGTGCGCGTAGAAGCCCTGCGCATCGGCACCTTGCACGTTCGGACGCCACGTATTTCCGGCCGCGCGCACGAGGGTCGGGTACCCGTCGGTGCTGTAGGCGAAGAGCCCCGTCGTTTTGCCGGTGATGCGATTGACCCCGGGATCGCTTGCCGTTCCCAAATCGGCCTGACCATTCCACACGAGCACGGCGTAGACCTGCCCGGTGACGGTGCTTTGGCGTAGGGCGACCGTCGAGCCTTCGCGGCTGTCGATAGCGCGCTTCGCCGACACCGTCGTACCGGAAATGCGTCCCTTGGCCCCGCTCATGAACGCGATTCCGTACTCGTGGCATCCCTCGAGGGCGCTGTCCTCGATGTCGAGACGGCCGCCTGCCGAAATGGCCCCTATGACGGTTTTTTGATGGTGGACCGCCGGAAGGTCAGTCCGGCCGTGCTCGAACCAACGGCGACGCCGGCACCGCTTTCGTTGACCAGCGCGCTGTCCTCCACGGTGGCGGAGGCATGGTCTCCCACGGCGACATGACTCGAACTGCAAGCGTCGGAAACGGAGGGGCGACTCATCGCGCTCCCCGTCACCGTGCCCACGGCATCCTCGAGGAGCGCGATGCTTGCGGTGCCCAGGTCGGCCAGCGAAACATTCGACACATGGCCTTTGGCATGGCCGGTGAGGGCGATGCCGATCAGGCTGGTGCACTGGTCGGCGCTCAGCGGAGGGTCGATGGTCCCGCGGATGGAGCCGCCGCTCATCTGCAGGCTGACCTGGTCACCGGCCAGCAAGCCGACGCCGGACAGGCGATCCATGGTGACATCCTTCACGGTGGCCCGCGTCTGCGGAGGCGGATCGTCGGAGTTCGATTCGCAGCCGGCGGTCCACGGAACGAGGGTGCTAAAGCCAAGTAAGGTAATCCAGAATCGAAATGAGAAAGACGTAAGTGAAGTCATGATTGTACGTCACGTCATCGCAACTCCCGCGCCATGGGAAAAATTCATGTATCTGCACCGAGATGCCCCGCACGTGCCATTCGGGATACGTGGTTGGAATGGCACACGTGCACACGCAATGGTGGCGTGATCACCGACCGCGCCAATGTGGTGTGCGTTTGACGAGAAACGAATCGACGCCCTCTTTGAAGTCGTCGCTCGTGTACGCCTCGACGACGTGGGCTTCGCTTTCCGGCGGTGCGGCCGCACGCAGCACGCGTCCGAGTTCGCTCTTGCACGTGCGCAAAGTGATGGGCGCATGCTCGAGCAGCGTCTTGGCCATCGCCTCCGCACGCGCGTGGAGTCCCTCGGCCGGGACGATCTCGCTGAGCAAACCGACGGCGCGCATCTCGTCGGCGTCCATGAGGCGCGCCAGAAAGAGCAATTCCTTCGTCTTGGCCACGCCCAAAAGCGCCGCCAGGCGCGCGAGGTTGCGCGTGGAAAGCGTATTGCCGAGCGTGCGCGCAATCGGAAAACCGAATCGTGCCGAAGGGTCGCCGATACGCAGATCGCACGCGGCCGCAATCGCGGCGCCTCCGCCGGTGCATGCACCCTGGATGACCGCGATGGTGGGGATGGGCAAGTCCTCGAGAACGTCGAGCACACGGCTCATGTTCGCCTCGTAGGCAATGCCATCTTCCTCCTTCGTGAAATGGCGGAACTCCGAAATATCGGTTCCGGCGACGAACGCCTTGTCCCCGGCGCCACGCATGAGCAGAACGCGGACCGACGGATGGCGTGCCGCGCCCTTGCAGAGCTCTTCGACGCGGGCATACATGCCGAGGGTCATCGCATTGCGCGCGGCGGGACGATTGAACGTGAGCCATGCGATGCCATCGCCACGCACGTCGAAAAGGATCTCCTCGTCCATGCGGCACGAGGATAGTCGGCCTCGGCTCTCCCCCGGTGTAAACGAAATAAAGCAATATTCGTGCCGACAACGACAAAGAGGACGGTGACGGAAAACGACCGATGCCCCCAATTGAAGTCAGGAACCGTAGAAAGGACGCCCTCCCATGTTCATGCGCGATCGGCCATCCGCGTTTATTTTGCGAGTTTGTGCCGCTGGTCTTCTTGCCGCCGGCTGCGGCCAGAGCGATGCCACCTCCCGAGGGGCCGTGGACGAGAAGGACAGCGGGCCGTCGGTCGAGCCAGCCGGCACCTGCAAGCAGGTTGCCCCGGAAGGCACCGGCGGGGTGCTCAACGTTGCCGACTTTGGAGCCAAGCCCGACGGGAGCGATGCCTTCGCCGGAATTCAGTCGGCCATCGATGCGGCGTGCGCCAAATCCGTGGGCGCGGGCTCGCCGCCGGCGGTGTACTTGCCCGCCGGGCGGTACGCGCTCGGGCGTCCGCTCACCGCCAAGTGCGACGGCTTCGAATTGGTGGGCGCGTGCCGTGACGGCGTGACGCTGCAACCGAAGTTCGAGGGGCCCGCATTGGTGGTAACCCCGGACTGGAAGGCCATTCCCACGGAGCCGGCGTTGGTGGGCACGGGCCGCTCCGCCGTGACGGACGGCTTGAATTGGCATTTGGATTTGCGCGAGATCCCTGCCGTCGAATTGAATGGGAAGAGCGCATTGACGGTGGAGGCGGTGGTCAAGCTCACCGGAGAGATCCCCGGCTCGTCGTTCATCACGCAGAGCTATGGTTGCATCTCGGACACCGTCTTTCCGTGCAACCAAAACGGTGGCGCCTACGGCATCGGTGTGGTGTCGGTGGGGGCGGCGAGGCCTTATCTATCCGCGTCGGTCATGGTGGGCGGGCGCCTGGTCAGCGTCGGCGGACCGGCTGGCGCGTCGTCGAATCAATGCCCGCGCGAGGGCGGCGCCGAGGCGTGGTCGGTCTCGCTGAACGAAGCGCACCACGTGGCGCTCACCTACGACGGCGCGATGGTGAAGCTCTTTCTCGATGGCAAAAAGGTCGCCTGCCAGGCGGCGAGCGGTACGATCGATCAACAGATCGACGAGACCGTGAGCGTGGGGCCGTACTGGCAAGGGTTCGACATGTTCGCCCGGGCGGTGGCCATCAAAGGCAACATCGATTCAGTGCGCCTTTCCGACACGACCCGCTACACGGAAGATTTCGATAGACCCACGGTCAAACTCGCCGACGACGCGGCGACCATGGCCCTGGTGAACTTCGAGGAGCTGCCCGCCCCACCGCCGGCACCCGCGGGCAAGCCCGCATTGGTCAATCCCACGAGCCTCACCTTGGCGCATTCGCGGGGCAAGCCGTTCTGGCTGCCCGTTCGCAACGAGACTACGGTTCCGGACCTCGTGCTGAACGCCGTGCGCCTTCATGATTTCACCGTAGACGGTGGCATGGGACTCTTCGGTTACCGCGTGATCGGCTCGCGGTTCTCGCACCTGCGATGCCTCGGCTGCGACTACGGCATCGCGATGCAGGGCCTCAATCGAATATCGTCCTTCGAGGACATCGAGGCCACGGCGGGCGGAGGCCGCGGACGGTTTGGGCTGGTGTCCACCAGCGCCGGCGGGAGCGAATTTCGCGATATCAAACTCGATGGGCAGACGATTCCATTTTTGAACGCTGGCGGCGCGCAAGTCATGTTGACCAACGTGACCGTGACCCCGAACCGCACGTCGACGGTGTACGGCATGGTGCTCTATTACGACAGCGCGGTGCTGAACGGCGTGAACGTCGACGCGAGCGGTACCAGCTCCGCCTGGCGCGGGGCCATTGCCTCGGTATTCCCGTGGAGCAATTTGCAAATTCAGGGCGGTCATATTGGGAATATGACGAATCCCAATCGGCCGACGTCGCCAATTCTCCTGCATCGATTGCAAAACTCGAGCGGGTCGGCCGCTGCGGTGATTCAGGGAACCTCGTTTACGGGGACGGCCTCGGGGCCTGCGGTGGTGAACGTGGTCGACGTGGCGGGGAATCCCAAGTTGAAGCCGGCGGTGGTTCTCGGCGGGACCAAAGATTCGGACGTGCCTTGGTCGAACGATCCCGGGCTGGTGTCCCTCGGCACGGATCCGACCTCGGTTCCCGATCCGAGCGCGATCCCTCGCTTCCCGTCGGCTTCGGCGGTGGTCAAAGGCTTGGCGCCGCGGGGCACGGTATTCGACGTGACGAAGTTCGGCGCGGTCGCCAATGGCGTGACCGACTCGTACAACGGCATTCAGGCCGCGGTGGACGCGGCATGCGCGGCGCAGCACGGCGGGAAGACGAGCACGGTGTTCTTCCCCGTCGGCGACAAGCCGTACGTCGTGGACAAGCCCGTTCTGGTCGCCTGCAACGGCTTGAACCTGGAAGGTGCCCAGCGCGCGGGAAGCGTGCTCGCGACGAGATCCGGCGGCGGACCCGCGCTGGTGCTCGAGCCCCAGGGATCGCGTGGGTTCGACGAGGCGGCGTGGGTCGATTTGCGCGATGCTTCGCCCGCCGGCGATATCGATGGACTCGCAGCGCTCACGGCGGAGGCCATCGTCACCTTGCGTGAACCCTCGCAAGGGTACGCCGGGATTCTGCAGAGCAACGGTTGCCTCGGAAGCGGCGGCGCATTGCCTGGGTGCACGTCGGCGTTCTCCTTGGGCGTCAACGGTCGCGTGCTCACGGGATCGCTGACGGCGGGCGGCAAGACCTACGAGCTCCAAGGGCCCACGCTGGCCGTGGGCACTTCGTACCACGTGGCGCTCGGATACGACGGGCACGACGTTCGTCTCTTCGCGAGCCGCGTGGGTGGAAATCCCGAGCCGGTGGCGTCGACTCCCGCGACGGGGACGATTTCGCAGGGATTGCACGAAGACGTCACGGTGGGCGCGCGGACCTACGGCTTCGGCGCGCGGGTGCATGCCCCCGGGATCAAGGGCGACATCGACGCGGTTCGTCTGTCGAAGACGGCATTGTATGCGCCGGGCGCCTATGCCGCGCCATCGGCCTTGCCGCAGAACGGTGAGGACACGTTGGCGGCGTTCAAACTCGACGACGACGTCAGCCGCGGCACGAACCGGGGTTACGCGATCCGCGGTTACGTGGCCTCGTACCTTCAACCGGTGTGGTTCCCCGTGCGGCGCGGCACGGATACCGATGGTTGCACCGAGCCGCGGCTCGAGGGCGTGTCGGTGCGCGAGCTCTCCATCGATCTCGGTGCGGGCCTCTTCGCGATGAACGCCGTCAAGGGCAAATATGCCTCGTTGGCGCTGCACGGGACGGCCTTCGGTGTGACCCTCGCCGGCGATAGCTCGGGCTCGAGCTTCGACGAGATTATCCTCAGCCGCGGAACGGCGCGCACCGGCATCGTGGTCACCCACGGCGACGGCAACGTGTACCACCACGTAAACACGGGCCGCGTGAGGCTTCCCTTGGTCATCGCGGGCGGTTCCAACCAGCGCTTCAGTGACCTCTTCATCGATGCTCCAGGCGCCGTCTACGGCAGCATCTTCATCGATGCTGGGGCCACCGTGGAAGCCCTCTACAACCATATCGTGACCGATCATGCCGCGTGGAAGGGCAGCCTGCTCGTGGTCAATCCCACGGCGCCGTTTCAGCTATTCAAGGGTGAAGTCGACAATGGCGATGCCATTCCTGCCCGCGCCGACGGTACGCTGTCGCAGGCCATTCCGATCATCGTGGATGGCGGCGAGGGCATCCGCTTGGCCGGCACTTCGTTCCGTTCCGGCGCGACCCATTGCGATCCAGGTCGCGCGAGCCCTTGCGCGAAGTATCCGGCCGAGCTCATTCACATCAACAGCCGCACGCGCCGCCCCAACGTAGCCATCGGTGTGACCTGGGACGATCCGCGCGTGCTGCTGACCAACGAGCACGACACGAGCCGATTCCAATCGATCGGCAACTGAGCCGGCTATGGCTCGGCGTGCGCTTCCAAATAAGGCTCGGGCGCCTCGTCTTTCCTGTGCTCCAACACAAGAGCGAGGCGCTTGGCATCCTCCGAGCCACGCACGGCGGTGAAGACGATCAGGTTCTCCATTTGGTTCTGCGACGTCAGGATGTGACAGTCCAACGTGAGTAGCCCCACGGTCGGGTGCAGGATGCGCTTGCGGGTATCCGCGCGAAGCGCCACGTCGTGCTGGTCCCAGATCTCCGCGAACTCGGTGCTTCGACGGCGAAGCTCGTGGACGAGGTCCTTGGCCTCGAAATCGTTGGCGCAGCGGTTATGCACGGCCCGCAGGTGGGCCGTGTAGCTCTGGGAGTGCCACGCGTGATCGTCGCTGGGGAAGCGCCGTCGTTCGTCGGGATCGGTGAACCAGCGGAAAATAGTGCTGCGTGCAAACCCGGTGTAACCGGTTTGAATGCCGAGCAGCGCTTCGGCGAGCTGGTTTTGCTTGAGTGTGACCCCGAGGTCCGAAACGATCTGCGCCGGCGTGTCGCAGCAGTCGAGCACGCTGAGCAAACCCGGACTGGCCTGCTCGCTGCGGTAACGGCGAGGCGGCGGTTGCCGTCCCGCGAGTCGGAAGAGGTGATCGCGCTCGTCGCGGGTGAGCAGCAGTGCGCGAGCTATGGCCTCGACCGTTTCCTCGGAAGGGCGGGGGCCCCGCCCCTGTTCCAACCGCTTGTAGAAGTCGGCCGAAATACTGGCGAGCTCCGCGACTTCTTCGCGCCGCAGGCCAAGTGTTCGGCGCCGACGCCGCCCTTGCTCGAGTCCGACGAGTCCGACGTCGCGCGGCTGCAGCGCCTCACGCCGGCGCCGAAGAAACTCCGCGAGACCGTCTCGGTCCATGCGCGAAGTATGCGCTGCGCGCGCCCCGTAATCCAGAGTGCGCGATCCAGGGATCGCCTGTCCCTGTATGATTGCCGCGGGGCCCTTCATGTTCTCGGGCATGAACACGACCTCTCGTATCGCTCTCATCACTGGCGCCAACCGTGGTATCGGACGCGCGACTGCCCTCGAGCTCGCACGCAACGGCATCGATATCGTCCTCACGTACAACTCCCATCGCGAGGAGGCCGACGCCGTCGTGCGATCGATCACCGAGCTTGGTCGCTCCGCGGTGGCTCTCCAACTCGACGTCGGCAAGGTTGCATCGTTCGGAGCCTTCGTCGAAGCCTTGGACGATGCTCTCCGGCGCACGTGGAAAAGGTCCACGCTCGACATTCTGATCAACAATGCCGGCCTTCAGATTGCGCAGCCGTTGACCGAGGTCACCGAGGAGGCCTTCGATCGCCTCGTCGACGTGCACTTCAAGGGCGTTTTCTTCCTCACGCAGAAGCTGTTGCCGCTTCTCTCGGACATGGCATCCATCGTCAACATTTCCACCGGCGGTACCCGCTTCTACAACCCGGATCGTGCCGTCTACGGCGCCGTGAAGGGAGCCGTCGAGGTGATGACCCGCTACCTAGCCCACGATCTCGGACGTCGCGGGATCACGGTCAATGCCATTGCGCCCGGCGCGGTCGCCACGGACTTCAGCGGCGGCCTACTGCGCGATACGGAGCACGTCCAGCAGCATATTGCGTCCATGACCCCGCTCGGCCGTCACGCCGTCGCCGATGATATCGCTGGTGCGATCGTCGCATTGCTCGGGTCGGGCAATCGATTCGTCACCGGACAGCGCATCGAGGTCTCGGGAGGGATTCACCTGTGATGTGGGCAGGAGGTGGGAAAGCGATGAAAAAGCTTCATGGCAAAGTGGCTCTCGTCACCGGATCCAGCCGCGGGATCGGGCGCGCCATTGCGGAGCGCTACGGTTCCCTCGGCGCAAACGTCGTCGTCAACTATTCGAACGGCGCGCACCAAGCGCGCGAGACCGTGGAGGCCATCGAGCGGGGCGGGGCGAAGGCGGTGGCCGTGCAGGCCGATATCTCCAAAGTCGCCGATCTGGATCGACTCTTCGCCACCGCGATCGAGACCTTCGGCCGCCTCGATATCGTCGTGGCCAGCGCCGGCATCGAATTGGTCGGCCAACCGGTGCTCGACTTCACCGAAACCGACTTCGACCGACTCTTCTCCATCAATGCGAAGGGCGCATTTTTCACCCTTCAGCGTGCCGCGAAGCATGTCGCGGACCAGGGACGCATCATCTACATCGGTACCAGCAATACCGCGTATCCGCTCCCCGGTCGCGCGCTCTATGGCGGCAGCAAAATCGGCGCGCAGTTTCTCGTCGAGGTTTTGGCAAAGGAGATCGGCGCCCGCGGGGTGACGGTCAACTCCATTCTGCCAACGGCCATCGAGGGCGCGGGCGTCTTCACCGGCGGTGTCCGAGAAGAAATTCGGCAATTCGTCCAATCGTTCCGGCCCATTCAGCGAATGGGCACCATGGACGACATCGCCAATGCCGCCGAGTACCTCGCCAGCGATCTCGCGAGCTTCGTGAGCGGGCAGCATCTCCTCATCAGCGGCGGCGCCCCCGCGTGATGAGTCATCCGTGTTCGCGAAGTAACTGCATCGACGGATCGAAAGGCTAGTGCTGGACGCGCCAGCGACGGTCCCAATGCGACGCGTCGTTCATCGAGGGAAGATATCCCGATCGAGCTCGTAGAAGCCAAGTGCGGTGGCATGTTTCGCATCGCAGGAGGCCTCCTTTGTCCAGCACGGAAAACGCATTCCATGGAGTGGAAGCTCTGCGCGCCACCCCTCCCCCATGGCTCGAGCACCTGGGAACGGACGCGCTCGGGGCGCAGCTTGGAATCGTGGCCGTGCCCTCGGCGGAGTGGACGCCTGCCGAATCGTCCAAAGCCAACGCGAGAACACTCGAGTTCGATCATCTGACTGCGGCGAATGCATCCGGTCGCGCCGGAAAGGTCCTCGTTGCGCGCGGGCCGTCGACGACGTGGCGTGCGCTGGGCGTCGAAGTCGACGTGCACTGGTACGCCGATGCACACGATCCGGACCGCATTTGGTGCGCCTTGGCCGATTTCTACCCAGCCTGGCTATGGGTAGCCGCGGAGCCCACCCCGGAGGGCCTGGCGGAGGTCCTGAGCAGCACGTTCCCCAAACCGGCCCTCCGCATGGTGGATTTCACGCGGCGCGAGCGTGGGTTCGTGGGGTTCCTGGAAGAGGTATCTCTGCCCAACGTCTATTCGGGCAAAATGGTGGAATTCAATGGGCACGACCTCGACCGATATTACACGATGGTGCACTACGTCGAAAAGCAATCGTGGGGAAGCCATCATTCGGACGATCCTCTTCGAGATACCATCGTCAAGCCGGTAAGCCCTATGGCCATGTCGGCCGCAAGTAGAAATGGGATGCACAAGCAACAGCGTCTCGGACGCGTTCCGTCCATGACGTGGCGCACGCTGCACTCGCGCTCGTATGTTTCCTTCGAGATTCACATGCAGAACATCGTTTGCGTGCGATTGTCCTACGTCCCTGCACCCGCGAGTCATCAGGCCGTCGTCGCGCGGTGCAATGTGGAGCTGGGCTTCAACCTTCCAGCCGATGTTCCACTCGATGTTTTGGGATCGCTCACCGGGATCCCGTTCAACGGTGAGCGGGACATCATCGAGAATATCACCGCTCCCGAGCACCCTGGCCAATTGGCCACGGGCCTGCGCATCTGTGCGGCGCTTTGGGAAGGGGATCTGGCCAAAACGATGAGGCTCTGTGAATATGCCGCCCACCCCGAATCGACGGTGCGCCGCGCCGTGGCCAGCATCGCGCGTTATTACAATATGACATTTTTATTGCACCGCGTGGCGTTGTCCAGTGACGAGTCTGCCGAATTGCGGCACGCCATCGATAACGCCCTCGAACAAAATGGCCAAGGTCCCGATGCGACCAACGTTTTTCGCGACACCTTCGGCGATGAGCCCATGTTCGTCGGCGACAACGGACAGCTCCACGATGGGTTTTGGCCGGACGGTGACGACGACGTCGAAGATGAAGAAGAAGCCGAGGACGAAGCGGAGGCCGAATCATGACCGAAGATTCACCGGTCCATAGCATCACCCTCATGTTGCCCATCAACGGCGGGCACTCCCTGGACGAGCTTGCGGCGCGGCATGATTGGAAATACGTCGAGGACGTTCCGCGTGGGTACTACGTTCCACGTCAACGGTTTTGGGAAGCGAACAACGAAACGAGCATCAACGACGTGGCCGATCATCACTGTGGGGCTCGATTCGTCATCGTCTCGGCCCCGAGTGAGTCCGCGGTGGCGGAGATTCGTGCGCTCATCGAGACAGCCATTTCCGTGCGCACGGAGTCGGATCTCTTGCAGGTACTCGCACGCGCCGATTCCCCCGAAGACTTGATTGGCGCGATCCTGACGCTGTCCGGCTACCGTCTGTGCACCGGTTCTTCGAACGCGTCATCGGCCGATCCACGCTACGTTGCTGTCGCAAAGCGCCTCGCATCACACCCGAATCGTCACGTGCGCCGCGCGCTTCTCATGAACAAGGGCACCTTCCCTGCGTGACCCGCGCTAAAATTGGCGAGCACGATTCTCGAACAGGAAGAGGAAAGCGCCAGTGCGCCAACTGAACCAACAATAAATCCTAAAAATCGAGAGTTTATTGTTGGTTCACCTGGCGATCCTGGCGCCTCTCTTTTGGCGTCCTGGCGGCTTCTTCTTCTCTTCGTGACGCTGCCCATTTTAGCGCGACCCGACGTGCTCTTTCACGGTGCGGTTGCGGCCCACCCGTCGAGCAGATCCTCGATGCGGGCGAAGACGTCCTTCAACGTATCTTCGTGCGGGAGAATCGTGGTTCGGAAGTGATCCGTGTAGTCGACATTGAAGCTCGAACCAGGGACGACGAGCACCTTCTTCTCCTCGAGCAACGCCATGGCAAAGGCGTTGTCGTCGAACTTGGGCAGCCGCTCGCGATTCACGCGGATGAACCCGTACAGCGAGCCCGCCGGCGGCACCAGCTGTAGGTACTTCGAGCGCTTGACGCCCTCCAGTACGGCGGTGCGCTGGCGACCGAGCCGCCCCTCCGGCGCCGTCAAATCGTAAATGCTCTGATGCCCGCCGAGGGCGGTCTGCACGGCCCACTGGCCGGGCACGTTGCTGCAAAGGCGCAGCGAGGCGAGGAGCTCCACGGTTTGCAGGTAGCTCGATGCGTGCGACTTGCGCCCGCTGAAGGTCGCCCAGCCCACGCGGTAGCCGCAAGCGCGGTATACCTTGGAAAGACCGCCGAACGTGGCGCACAGCGTGTCCCGGCAGAGTGTGGCCACGGGCACGTGCTTCGCACCGTCGTACAGGATGCGGTCGTAAATCTCGTCGGAGAACAGCACGATGCCGTGCCTCTCGGCGAGTCGCACCAGCGCCTCCACCACGCGCGCGGGGTACACCGCACCGGTGGGGTTGTTCGGGTTGATGAGCACCAGCGCCTTCGTGCGCGGTGTGATGAGGCGGGCCACTTCCTCGGGATCGGGACAAAACTCGTGCTCGGAGCGGCACGGGTAATGGACCGCGCGCGCGCCGGTGAGGGAAACGGCCGCCGTCCATAGAGGATAGTCGGGCGAGGGGACCAGCACCTCGTCACCTGGCTCGAGCAGCGCCTCGAGGCACATCAGGATCAACTCCGAGACGCCGTTGCCGAGGAAGACGTCATCCACGGTGACGCCGTGAACGCCCTTCGATTGCGACTCGGCCACGACGGCCTCGCGCGCGGAGAAAATGCCCTTTTGATGCACGTACTGCTCGGCGTCACCCAAGTTGTCGACGATGGCGCGCCGCATGGCTTCCGGCGTGCGAAAGCCGAACGAGGCCGGGTTGCCGATGTTCAGCTTGATGATCTCGAGCCCTTGCCGCTCCATCTCCCAAGCGCGTCGGGCGAGGGGGCCGCGGATCTCGTAGCGGATCGAGTGTAGGTGGCGTGGAACGGGGATGGATGGAAGTGCGTTTCCGTCGGGCATCTTTGGCGCAGTGCAGCTTAGCAGGCTTGGTCGATCGCGCCTCCGGCCTCGGGCTCTCTGTCAAGAGCGGCGTCGTCCGTTGCTGAGAACGAGGCGGACCGACATCCGAGCGGAAAAGGTGAAGCAAGCTGCAGGATGCTCGCAACAGATGCTGCGGACGGCCGAAAGACTAGGTATCCACTTCGCGGTACGGATCGCGTACCCTTTGCAAAGTGACGGGATTTTTGCAGCCAGGCGACCTTTTTCTCGAGAAGTACCGCATCGAGCGCCTCGTCGGAAAGGGCGGCATGGGGGCCGTCTATGCCGCGGTGGATGTGGACTTGTCGCGTCGCGTTGCGGTCAAGCTGCTGCTCCCGCACGTGGCAAGCGTGCCTCAAGCGGTGACCCGCTTCATCAACGAGGGCCGGGCGGCCGCGCGCATCGAGGGCGAGCACGTGGCCCGTGTGTTTGCCGCGGGGCGCACGCCCGATGGCCTCGCGTACATGGTACTCGAGCTGCTCGAGGGGGCGGATCTCGCCTCGTACCTCCGGCAGCACCCGCGCATGCCGGTGGGGCAGGCGGTGGACTACCTGCTGCAGGCCTTGGAGGCCGTGGCGGAAGCCCACCACCATGGCATCGTGCACCGGGATCTGAAGCCGGGAAACTTGTTCCTCGCGCGCCGGAGCAACGGGACCGAGGTCGTGAAGGTGCTCGACTTCGGCATCTCCAAAGTGACCGATCCGCTGATGGATCCGGCGGATCACGCGCTCACGTCGACGCGGGCCATGCTCGGCTCTCCGCTGTACATGTCGCCGGAGCAGCTGCGCAGCGCGAAGAGCGTCGACCGTCGCTCGGACATCTGGTCGCTCGGCGTCATGCTGTACGAGATGCTCACGGGCTCTCTGCCCTTCCGCGGCGAGTCGATGGGCGAGCTCTTCGCCGCCATTCTCGAGCAGGATCCCGTTCCCCTCGGGCAGCACCGGCCCGATGTTCCGCCCGAGTTGCAGGCCACCGTGGCGGCGTGTCTTCAGCGCGATCCGCAGCGCCGCATCCCCGACGCGTACCAACTCGCCTGCGCCCTGGCTCCCTTTGCCGTGCGCTCGCGCGATTCATTGGAGCACATTCGCGGCTTCTTCGACGTCCCCGCCGCGGCGACCGCGCCCCTTGCCGAGGGGCCCTCGATTCCGCCGCCGCCCTACGCTGCGCACGGGCAGACCGCGCAGGCCTGGGCCGACAGTCGGGCGAACGCCTCCACGACGGGAAACGCGCAGCCCGCCCAGCGCCGGTCCATGCTGGCGTACCTGCTGATCATCCCCGTGGCCTTCGCCGTGGCGGGAAGCATCGTGGCCGTCTTTCTCGTGGCGCGCCCCAAGACGCCGCCGGCCGTTCTCGCATCCCCGGCGCCAACGCCGCCACCCGCTCCGACGCCATTGCCTGAAATCGCACATCCGGCTCCCACGTCCGAGCCGGCGAGGGCGATCGACGAAGCCGGGGCGTCCGCATCGGCCACCACGGACGCCGGCACCAAGCCGCCCCGCCGATCCCACTCTGCAGCAAGCGCCTCCCCCACCACCACGGCGGCCCCCAGCGTCACGGCCGCCCCCGAGTTCGACCCCACGAAAGCCACCCGTTTCTGATTACGAGGAAATATGCGACTTGCGATAGCAGGCCTCACGACACTGGTGTTCACCGGCGCCACGTTGACCTCGCTGCCGGCGAATGCCCAAAGCTCCGCGGCGGCCGCCGAATCCCTCTACCAAGAGGGCCAGCGTCTGATGGCCAGCGGAAACGTGCATGATGCATGCATCAAGTTCGGCCAGAGCCAAAAGCTCGAACCCGCGACGGGCACACTCCTCAACCTGGCAAGCTGCCACGAGAAGGAAGGCAAAACCGCCAGCGCGTGGGCCGAATTCAACGAGGCCATCGCCGGCGCCGTGCGCTCGGGCCAGAAAGATCGCGAGGCCTACGCACGCTCGCACGCGGTGGCGCTCGAAAAGCAACTTCGCAAGATGGTCGTCGAAGTCCCGCAGGCGCCGCCCGGCACCGAGGTGCAACTCGACGGCGAGTCATTGGGCTCCGTGGCGTTGGGAACGGCCATTCCCGTCGATCCGGGTGAGCACGAGGTCTCGGTCACCGCGCCGAAGAGAAAGCCCTGGTCGCAAAAGGTGAAGTTCGAACCTGGCCCCGGCAACACGCGCGTTGCGGTGCCGCCGCTGGAAGATCCAAACGCCGCGCCCCAACCCGCGCCGGTATTTGCCAAAGGCGAGGAGTCGACACCGCCGCCCGAGCACTCCAACCCGCGCCGCAATATCGGTTACATCGTGGGCGGCGCCGGCATTCTGGCGCTGGGCACCGGCATCTTCTTCGGTGTGCGCGCCAAGATGTATGGCGACAAAGCCGATCGCGAGCAGAATAGCGCCCTCGATTACCACTTCCAGGAGAAGTACCAGAACGCCGGCATTCAACACGACGCCGCGGTCGACGATCACGACAAAGCGAAGACGAGCCAGACCGTCGCCCTCGTGGCCGGAGGTGTGGGCCTGGCGGCCCTTGGCGTGGGCGTCTACCTCGTCGTGACCGGAAAAGAGCGCCCGGCGTCCACCGCGCGCGTGACCCCGATCCTCGCGCCGAACACGGCCGGCGCGAGCGCCAGCTTCCAATTCTGAGAACGGAGCCACCGATGAAACGTGTTCTTGCACTTATTGCCGTCTCCGCCGCCGCGTTTGGAAGCACCGTCCTTGCCGCCTGCATCGGCGACGAACCGGGCGCCCTCCCGCCCATCCCGCAAAAGGATGGTGGGGACTCCGACACGTACGTCCCGCCCGACAATCACGACGCGGGCCCTCCCGTGCCGCAGGAGGTCGACGGGTTGCTCTTGTGGCTCGACGGCGCCGATTCGAACAGTGTGCAGCGAAAGAAGCCGGGCACCGACGAAACGGTGGTCAAATGGGTCGATAAATCGGCGAAGAAGAACGATTACGCGCCCCGCGCGCCCGAGAAGGCGCCGAAATTCGCGCCCGGCTCGATGAATGGGAACACCATGAGCTCCGTGGTGTTCAGCAATGCAGGGGGCACGTACCTCGTAGGACCAGTGATTTCGTCCGCCGAGGCCGAGGCCTTCGTGGTTCTCCACCCGGCAAAACGGACCATTGGCCTCCCACCTGACGCCAAAGTAGCGTACGGCCTTTGGCAGTTCGGCAAATTGGCCAGTGCTCACCCCAATGCCAATGGGCATGTCCAAGATTCCTTTGGAAGCCTGAGCGATCAAACATTCTTCGGAGCCGTTGCGGCGCAATACGGTTCCATTTCGTCGCCGCACATCTACAGTGTGGTTGCGACGCAGCACAGTTGGGACTGCTTCTTCAATGGTGCACTCGTGAATTTGAACCGTCCCAATCCATACAAGCCCGGCTTCAACCCGAATGGCTCGCTGCTCGGCGCGAGCAACAATGATAGCCCCCTCGAGCCCAACCAATTTTTCAATGGCTATATCGCAGAGGTGATCATCTACGGGAAGCAGCTCCCTCCAGCCGACCACGACAAGATTCAAGCGTACCTCGCCGCCAAATGGGGAATCGCATTGAACGACGGCGGTACCTGACGCGGAGAACGCTCATGGCAACCAAACGAATGGCCTCGATCGTCGGTGCGTTGGTGGCGTTGGTCGCGTTTCTGCAACCGGCCAAGGCCGATTTGAATCCTTCGGCGCTGGTCTACAAGAAGCCGAATCAAATGACCTGGAAGGAAGAAGGCGGCGGCCTGAAGACCGCCGTGTTGCGCGGCGACCCGACGAAGCCGGGCACGTACATCATGCTGGTGAAGTGGGCGCCGCATCATATGAGCCGTCCGCATTTTCATCCCAATGATCGATTCATCACGGTCCTTTCGGGAACGTGGTGGGTCGGCACAGGCAATAAATACGAGCCCGAAAGCACGGTACCGATGCCCGCGGGAAGTTTCGTTACGCATTTTGCAAAAGGCGTTCACTACGACGGCGCCAAAGACGAGGAGGCCACCTTGCAAATCGTGGGAGAAGGTCCCGCCACCATGATCCCCGCGGAGGCGAAATGAAGCGCGTACTTTTGCTTCTTGCTGCGGCGGGCGCCTCGCTCGGCGCTATCATGTGCACCGGAGAGGAACCCGCCGAGGTGCCGGAGGTGCCGGCTGGGGATGCGGGGAACGTGGACGCGCAGACTCCCCCGCCCGATGGGGGCGGTGGAGGTAACCAGCCGCTGCCGAAAACGATAGCTGGGCTGGCCCTTTGGTTGGACGCTCAGGATCCAAGCTTCGTGCAGCTGGCGAACAACGTGGTGGCGAAGTGGTCGGACAAATCAGGGAATGTGCCCCCGAGAGACTTCGCACCCGCCCCAGGCAAAGCTGCGCCGACATTTGCGGCTACGGCACTGAACGGCAAGAGCGCGCTCTCCTTCGTGCAAACGTCGCAGCAGGTTCTCTTGGGCCCTTCGTTGAAGGGGCTCTCGGGGGGCGAGGCCTTCATCGTGTTCCAAACCGCCGACAACGGGCTCTTCACCGATGCTGGACAACACGTCGGTTATGGCCTTTGGCAATTCGGATCGTACAATGGGTCGCATCCCGAGTTCGATTTGCCCAACAACAAACCCGTGATTCGCGATGGCTTTGCGTCTACAGGCCAGGCCTTCTCCGGCGAGATCCCTCGCGACGATGTGTGGAAACCCCAGATATTTGGTGCGGTGTCCACGGTCGAAGCGTGGCCGCGTTTTCACAATGGCGAGCAGTTGGATGGGGCAATTCTGGATCATGAGGTGGGGTTCAACGCGCTAGGTTCCCTCCTGGGGGCGAACACCGCATTTGGCGATGGCGGGCTCGAGCCCACCAATTGGTTCAATGGTGTCATCGGAGAGGTGATCATCTACGATCACCGCCTCCCCACGGCCCAACACGATGCCGTGCAGAAGTACCTCAGCGAAAAATGGAATATCCCCTTGAAGGACGCCGGCCCCTGAGCCGCTAATCGAAATACGCGCGCCACGCGCGTTGGTGGAGATCGTGGAATTGCTGCCTAGCCAGCAATTCCATGAGCTCGCGCGCCGCGCTGCGGGACGAAACGCGCATGTAGCGCGGTTCGATGCTCGTCTCCTCCACGTTCTCGAAGATCATCAGCCCATTCGGAAAAGCGCTCAGGCACCATCCCGATGGCAAACAAAGAGACACGCTGGTGAGTTCGTCGGTGGGCTCCTGCCCATCGAGTTCCGATAGAAGGGCCTCCACCACCCGAGGATCGCGACTGCGCTCGCTCGCGCCCCATCGATGCAGGATGAAGAACACCATGCAGCGCCCCTTCAGTAGTCCGGGCAGAGGACCGGCTCGCCCATCAAGAGCCCGATCACCACGAAGCCCACGACCAGCACGGACGTGGAGATCGGTCGCCTGCACGCCGCGAGCATGAAGCGCCAGGAAATCGCGGAAAGCGTGAGGAAAACCGTACGCAACATGGAAAAAGCTCCCTGCGCAGACCCCGTGGGCGGGGCGCACATCGCAACGACTTCGTTGCGTTAGCTTTCTAGCACTCCTTCGGCGCATCGCAACGACTTCGTTGCAATGTGGCCCGGGACCCGCATACTGCCTCCATGCCTGCGCCTCGCGAAAGACCGAAGCAAATCCGCGGAGAACAGCTCGTTTCGAAGATTTTCGAGGCCACCTTGGCCGAGCTGGCGCGGGTCGATTTCGAGTCGCTCTCGATGGAGACGGTCGCGGAACGGGCCGGGGTCAACAAGAGCACGCTTTACCGCCGGTGGCCGACGAAGCTCGACCTGGTGCGCGCCACCCTGGACGATGTCACCGATGTGCGCATCATCGTGCCCGATCATGGCAACTTGCGCGCGGACCTCATGGGGTTCCTTCGCAGCGTGCGCGATTTCTGCCTCTCACCGGAGATGCAAGGCATCATGCGGCTGATGTTCGGCGGGAGGGCCCATCCGGATCTGGCCGCGGTCATCGATTCGATTGGCGACCGCAAAGATGCGGACTCGAGGAAGATCGTCGAGCGCGCCATCGCCCGCGGCGAGCTCCCGCGGGGCGTGGATGGGGCGATGTTCCTCGATGCGATGGCCGGCGCCGTGATGAACAGCATCTTCTTCATGAACCAGAGCTTCGACGACGCGAAGCTCGAACGGCTCATCGAGATGGTGCTCGTGGGCGCACAAAACGGCGGCGGCAGCATCGCGCGGCCCGTTGCCCGTGCGAAGCGCACCGCCGCCCGCACCCGCTAGGCGCTACGGAATCGCCTGGCCGCCGGCCGCGGCGTTGTCGTGCGTGAAAACCTTGGTCGCCAGGGTGACCTTCTTGGGCACCGTCTCGCCGGCGAGCACCTTGAGGGCCATGTCCACGGCCTCGGCGCCGCCGGTGGGGTATTGGAACGTCACGCTGAGGATGCCCTCCTTAACGTATTGAACACCCTCTTGCGGGAGGGCATCGATGCCCACGAACTTCATCTGCTTCTCGCGCCCGACCTGCTTCGCCGCGAGGTATGCGCCGTGGGCGCCCGGATCGTTGTGCGCATAGACGACGTCGACCTTGGGCTGCCGCGCCAGGGCCGACTCCATTTCCTTGCGCGCATTCGGCTCGAGCCATTGCATGTCGGCCTCGAAGACGATTTTGATGCCGGGGTGCGCCTTCAAATCGAGGCCCTCGAGAAAGCCGCGGTGGCGATCTTGCCCGGGCACGGAGGTCATCAGGCCTTTGAGCTCGACGATATTCCCTTTTCCGCCCAAGGTCTCCGCGACCCATTTGCCGGCTTCGCGCCCGATCTTCACGTTGTCGGCGCCGATGAAGCTCGTGTACTCCTCCTTGAGAAGCGCGCGATCGAGCACGATGACGGGGATACCGCCGTGGAAGGCTTTGGCAACCGGCTCGGTGAGCGGGGCCGCTTCCTTGGGGCTGATGAGGACCACGTCCACGCCCTGATTGACGAACTCCTCGAGCTGCGAGCGCTGCACCAGCGAGTCGTTTTGCGCGTCCTTGAAGATGACCTTGAGGTTCGGGTGCTTCTCCGCCGCCTTGCGGATATCGTCGTTCATCTGCGCGCGCCAGGGCTCGCCCAAGTTGCACTGGCTCATGCCGATCACGTAGGGATCGTCGGGCGTGCCTTTGTGCTTCTTGGCGCCGGTCGTCTGAGAAGATGCCGAGGCGGCGGGTTGGGTCTTGTCGGGTGCGGGCGATTCATTTTTGCTACAGCCCCCCGCAAAGGCCATCATCGCCAATCCAAACAGGTTAAGTCGGGTGTGAATCTTCATTTGGACCTCTCTTTTATGGCTATGGCTATTTGCGGCGCTGGAGGAGCACCGCGCATACGATGATGGCGCCGGTGAGCATGAGCCGGCTGGCTTCGCCCACGGCGTTGATGCTGAGAATCTTTTGCAAATATCCAATGGTGAGGGCTCCCACCAAGGTAAGGCCCATGCCCCCGCGGCCGCCGGCCAGGTTGGTGCCGCCGATGACCACGATGGCGATGGCCTGGAGTTCGTAGCCCATGCCCGTTTCGGGGTCGCCCTGCTGCTCTTGCGCGGCCTGGCATACCCCGGCAATGGCCGAAAAGAGCCCGGACAGCGCATAGGCGAGAACCAAGGTGCGCGTGACCGGGACGCCGGAAAGCCGCGCGGCCTCGGCGTTGCCGCCGGTTGCGTAGAAGTAGCGACCGAGGCGCGCATGGCGCAGCAGAAATGCCGAAACGGCCACGCACGCGAGGAAGATCAATGTGACGATGGCGATGTTGTCGCCGAGAACGCGCGCGTCGATTTGCTCGAAAATGGGCGGCAGGGTGACGGTTTTGTCGGCGTCGGCGATGTACGTGGATATTTTTTGCCCGCCGGAAAGATGCTTGGCCAAGCCGCGGAGCAGCACCATCGCCGCGAGGGTCACGACGAAGGGCTGAATCTTGAAGCGCCCCACGAGCACACCTGCGACTGCGCCCACCGCCGTGCCGCCGAGGAGCACCGCGACGATGGCCACCCACGGATTCATCTGCATGTGGATGGTCATCAGCGAGAAGCCGACGGCGCAGGCTGCAAGCACGCTCGATACGGAAAGATCGATGCCGCTGGTGATGATGACCAAGGTCATCCCGCAGGCGAGCATTCCGTAGACCGAGAGCTGCCGCAGCATGTCGCGGTGCGTGGTCCAATGGAAGAAGGCGCCGTCGGCATTGAAGATCGCGCCGAGCACGAGCATGCCCACCAGCGCGAGCACCGCACGGCCCACGGGCGACGAAATGAGGGAAGAAACGAATCGAGGTAACTTCATGGCGGTGTACGGATTTCAGGCGCCGAAGGCGGCGTGGAGAACCTTCTCCTGCGTCGCTTCGGAGCGGGAAAACTCTGCGGTGCGTTGGCCGCGGTGCAGCACGACGATGCGGTCCGAGAGGCGCAGCAACTCGGGCAATTCGGAGGTGACCAGGACGATGGCCATTCCCTGGCGCGCCCACTCAGCGAGCAGGCCGTAAATCTCGGCCTTGGCGCCGACGTCGACGCCGCGCGTGGGCTCGTCGAGGAGCAGCACCTCGGGCTCCGTGAGAAGGCATTTCGCGAGAACGACCTTCTGCTGGTTGCCGCCCGAGAGCAGCCGCACGGGTGCCGCCGTCTCACCGCGCACGCCGAGCTGGCCGAAAACGCGCTCGGTGGCGGCGCTCTCGCGGCGTTCGCGTACGATGCCCTGCGGTGAATAGCGCGGCAGGCTGGCCAGTGACGCGTTCTCTTTCGAGTCCATGTCGAGGACCAGGCCCTTGCCTTTGCGGTCGTTGGTCAGGAGCATGATGCGCCGGGCGATGGCTGCGGCGGGGGAGGGAAGATCCCGGGCGAGCTCGATGCGCGAGGTGCGTCCATCCCGGGAGCGCAGATGCATGGTGCCGATGGCCCGGCCCGCGCGATCGCCGAAGAGGGCGTGCAGCACGTCGCTCACGCCGGAGCCGCGCAAGCCCGCAAGCCCGAGGATCTCGCCGGCGCGCACCTCGAACGAGACGTCGTCGACGTCGGGCCGACCGGTGGCGTTGGTATCGATACCATTGACGACGAGGTGTTCGACCTTGAGCGCGATCTCGTGCGTGGAGGCGCTGGCATGCTCGCCGGAGGGAAGATCGCGGCCGATCATCCACTCGACGAGCTTGTGCGCGGGAAGCTCGGCGGCCGGCTTCGTGCCGACCAAGGCACCGTCGCGCAGGACGGTGATGCGATCGGCGAGGCGGTAGATCTCGTCCATTTTGTGCGAGACGTAGACGATGCCTTTGCCCTGCCGTTTCAGGGCTTCGATGCGCTCGAAGAGGCGCTCGGCTTCCGGCTCGCGCAGGGCGCTGGTGGGCTCGTCCAAGAGCAGCACGTTGGCCTTGGCGGCGAGGGCTTTGGCGATTTCCACGAGCTGCTGCGTGGAGATGGGCAGGCGCTCGACGGGATCGTCCTCGTTCAAGTCACCGAGATCCAAATCGAGCTCGCGCAAAAGGGCCCGCGCCTCGCGCGCTTGGCGACGCGCATCGATGATGCCGAAGGCGTTGATGTGCTCGCGGCCGAGGAACAGGTTGTCCGTCAGGCTGAGCGACCCGATGAGCGAGAGCTCCTGATGCACCGTGGCCACGCCCGCGCGCACGGCGTCTTTGGGGGCCTGGAACTTTTGGACGACGCCACCGACCTGGAGCTCGCCTTCGTACTGCGTGTGAATGCCGGAAAGGATGTTGAGCAAGGTGCTCTTGCCCGCGCCATTTTCGCCCGCGAGGATGTGCACCTCGCCGGGGAGCACGTCGAACGAGACATCGCGCAGCACCGGGTTGGGGCCGAACGATTTCGAGACGCGCCTGGCCTCGAGCAGCGGAGCCTGGCTCATACGAAGATTCCCTCCGCGATGGGCGGGCAGCCACACGAACGACGCAGGCGAAGCTCCGTGTCGAGAACGAGCTCGCGCCCCTGCAGCGGCTCGGTCTTCGTGCCCCCCTTTTGCTGCGCGTGGTGGGCGCCGTTGCGCTGGATGCGCTCGAGGACGAAGCGCCCTGCCTCCTGCCCCATCGAGGCCGCCGCCTGCGCGGCCACACTGATGAAGGGCCACACGTCCGCCACGTGCGGGATGTCCTCGAAGGTGACCAGGGCCAGGTCGGTGGGAATGCGCAGCCCGCGATCGCGCACGGCGAGCATGGCGCCGAGCGCGAGCTGGTTGTTCGTGGCGAAGATGGCCGTGGGCGCGGGCTTTTTGGAAAGCAGCTCCAAGGTGGTTTCGCGTCCGCTCTCCACGGAGAATTGGCCTTCGCGCTCGAGGCGCTTGTCCGGCTTGAGGCCGGCGGCGGTGAGTGCGCGGCGGTAGCCGTTCAAGCGATCGACGGCGGTGGCCAGGGTCGGGGGGCCGTTGACGATGGCGATGCGTTTGTGGCCGTGCGAAATGAGGTGCTCGACGAGCTTTTCCGCGGCAAGAAGGCTTTCGCCGCGGACGACGTCGATGCCGGCTGCGTGGAAGTCGAGGCCTGCGACGGGCCGGTCGACGAGGCATACGGGGCCGCTCTGGCGGGCCCAGTCGAGGACGGGCTGAGGATCCGTTTGCGAAGGGGTGAGCACGAGGCCATCGACGCGGCGGCGGGCGAGGATCTCGAGGTAGGCCTTTTCCTTTTTGGGATCGTCGTCGCTGTTGCAGAGGATGACGGAGTAGCCGGCCGCGGTGGCGGCATCTTCGAGACCGCGCGCGAGCAAGGTGAAGAAGGGGTTGGAGACGTCGCCGACGACGAGCCCCAAGGTGCGGGTGGAGCGGCCTTTGAGGCTTTGGGCCAAGGCGTTCGGCACGTAATTGAGCTCACGCATGGCCTCCTGGACCCTGCGCCGCGTCTCATCGCTCACCGACGCATGGTCGTTGAGTACGCGCGAGACCGTGATGCTCGCGACACCCGCGCGCCGTGCAACCTCGTGAACCGTGGAACCTCTGTTCGGTGGTATCGATACCATGAGCCCATGACATCGATACCATCGGCTTCATACGAGGTCAACCGCGACACACCGCAACAGAGCTCAACGGTAAACCGGGACGATCGCTAAAGTATAGCAACACAGAAAATCCCGCCACCCCCTCGGCGCCTTCTGCTGAAAACCCTTTCACCCATGGAACGCAGGGAGAGGGATCACATGAAGGCGGGAAGGCGGGAAGGACTGACGGCGCGGAACGCATGCGGCGACTTTCTTTGGGGTTTCAATTGGCTCAATGGGCTGATTGAAATCTCAAAAAACCTTCCCGCCTTCCCGCCTTCATGTGAATTCTCTCTTCGGCGGCGCCTGGAGGCAAAGTCGCGTTTGACCGATGGTCCAGATTGACTAGACCATGAGTCAAATGAAGCGCGGGTACAAGCAGACGGCGCGGGCGGAGACGGCGGAGGAGACGCGGGAGCGTATTTTGCGGGTGGGTGCGGAGCAGTTTCTCAAGCGGCCGTACGAGGAGGTCACGTTGCATACGTTGGCCGAGGCGGCGCAGGTCTCGCGGCAAACGCTGCTGAATCATTTTGGCTCGAAGGAGGGGCTGCTCGAGGCGGTCGCCCGGCGGAAGACTTCGGCGCGCGATCGCGCAGAGCCGGGCGATCTCGAAGGCGGCATCGAGGTGCTGCTCGACGACTACGAGCACATGGGCGATGGCACCGTGCGGCTTTTGGCTCTCGAGAGCAGCCTGCCCGTGGCCAAGTCGCTGCTCGCGGAGGGAAGGGCCAACCATCGCCAATGGCTCGAGCGCCTCTGCGACGAGTACCTTCCCCGGCGCGACGACGAACGCGCCCGCGTGCTCGCGGCGTTGCATGCCGCCACGGACGTGTGTGCGTGGAAGTTGCTGCGGCGCGATCTCGGCATCTCGCGCGCCGAGACCGCGCGCACTTTCCGGTGCTTCGTGCGCGCCGCCCTTTTCGGCGCCAAAAAGCGATGAAGGCGCTGGCGAACCCCGTTCTCCAAGTCGTCGCTTGATTGGTTACAGGGAGATCGGGAGATCGGGAGATTTGGGATGCTCTGACGCGCGAGACGCACTCAAAAACCTCCCGATCTCCCGACCTCCCTGTTCAAATCCCCATGTCGGCCACGACGCGGCGTTACGTTATCCGCCGGTGAGCGCGAGGGCGATGCGCAGCTTGCCCGGGAGGGAACGCTCCGCGGCGTAGCGCGCGAGATCGTCCAGTGGGCATACCGGGGCCGGCAGATTGGCCATGACGAGGTTCGAGAGATGCTCCGGGTTCTCGATGGCATCGAGAATGGCCACGGCGCGATCGCCGCCCGTCATCGTGCGCGCGAGGTTGCGCGCCCGCTCGCGCAGATCGCGCGCCAGCGCGGCCACCTCGCCGGGCTTGCCGTCGTCCTGCACCTCCACGCGGGCCACGCGCGCCGTGGCATACGTGGCATCGTCGCCTGCCGGATCCAGCGACGTGAGCGAGACCCACCGCAGGCCGCGCAAAACGACGAAGGTTCGCCCGTCGGCATTCGCGTCGACGCGCACCACGAGGGCCTGGCAGCCCACGGGATGAAGCGATTCGGCGCGCACGTCCTCCGTGGCGGCATCGCGCTGGGCGAAGACCGCGATGGTCGGAGGCGTGAGCCTCTGGGCCGTGACGATCGCGGCCACCGACGCGGGACGCCCGATGTGCAGCGGCACGACGGCCCCCGGGACGACGAGCGCGTTGCGCGCTGCGAGCAAAGGCAGCTCCTCCGGCATTTTTGCCGCGAGCACGTCGGCCACATCTCCCTTCGTCCAAGCTTCCCGCAGGGCGTCGCTCACGGACGAAGGCAGCGGAACGCCGGCATGCGCTTGAAAAGGGCCGGAAACGAGCGATTGCACGAGCTCCGGGGAGAGCCCCAGGCTCCTGCGCCGTTCGACCTCGTCGCTCAGCTCTTTCCAACTTTTGAACCCGTACTCGCGCGCGATGGCCGATTGCGCATCGTGCAGCGCGAGCGGTGCCTGCGCGGCCTCGGCGTCGCTGCACGAGGCCAGCGACGGGAGCGCCGTTTTGAGGCGGGCAATCGCTTCGAGATCGCCTCGTTTATGGCCTTCGAGGAGATCTTTGGCTTGCTTCTTCAGATGATCGATATGGGGCTCGGACGGGAGCTCGCGCGGGCTGGACATAGGTCGAACCTCTTGCCTTTCGGCCCGGCGGTCCGCAATTCGGGCAGCAAGAAGTCGGTGGACGACCAGCGACTGAGGTGGGTTCGACCCTTCCCGCGGACCCGGCGGCGCCCCTATGCGCACGTGGGAGAAGACTGACAACGTCACGCCGTTCCGTCAAGCGTTCCGACAATCTTCGTTTCGTTCAAGATGCCGCGGGGCTCGCCATCTACAGTGTTGGCGCATCCATGAACACTGCGACATCCATGCAATCACCCATCAAGAAAGGATTCGACCCTGCGGGGGCAGCGGGCGGATTGGCGACGTTCGTCAGCGGGACGGCGGCGCTGGTAGCGACGGCCACCGGAACGCGATTCGCCTGGCGCGGACTCGAATTGCCCGAGTGGCTCGTGTACGCGGCCGGCGCCCTCTTGTTGGCCACCGGCGCGTTCCTACTCAAGAAAGCCTTTCAGGCTCTCCAATGCTCGGCGTGCGGAAAAGTCCTGGAGGACGGTCACGTCATCTTCTCGGGCGACGAAGGCCGCGAGGTGCGCGTTCTCGAGGCCGTGCACAGCGGCGACGTGCAAAGCTGGTATCGGCTGCACCAAAATCGGTCCGACGATTTCAGTCTCAAATTGGAATTCCAATTTTGCGATAAGTGCCATTCCGTCGCGCGCATGACCCTCCTCAAGGATGACAGCAAAAAGCTCGTCGAAGGCATCGTCCTCTCGGGCGAGGCCTCACGCTCGGCGGTGAGCTTCCTCAAGGAAAAGGGCACCGTCGAGGACGACGACTAAAGGTCGAATCGGGAAACCGTGCGGCCGTGGCGCGGTTGCAGCGGGCGGTTCGTGTGGCCGTGCAGGGCTCCGTAGAGATTTTCCCATTGCGTGCGGCCGAAGAATCGGGGGGACGTGAAGACGAACCAGGTAATGCTCTCGCTGCACGGCGGTGTGGTGAGCGAGCCGCCGTACGTGAGGTACGACTGCGCGTGTGGCGTGTGGTCGCCGTTGACGATGCGCATCAGATCGATGGGCGCCGTGGGCGAGGCTTCCTGGTTCGGATCGACGGGCGGATGATCGCAGAAGCTTGCGAGCGCATCGTTGTTGCGATCATGGATGGACAAGAAGAAGGCCACCACGGCGCGTTCGCCCTGCTCGTTCTGGTGCACCAGGTGCAATTCCGCGTCGAAATGCCTTCCATCCAACGTGTGCTCGCTGGGCACGTGAAAATGGAATTGCACCAGCTTGTAATGGCCATGGGACGTCGTCAGGCCCTCGGCAAGCGAGGGGGTCGCAATGACCGTGTGTCCATCGTTCACCAGATGAATGGCGGACGGCGGATCTTCGAATTGCAATGCCGTGAGGCCCGGCCGCGGCGCATGCTCATTGTGAAAGAGCGGGATGGGCGACTGGTGCGTTCCGCTTTTGCAGCTCGCGAAATCATGGGCGAGGTCGCCCCAATGTGCGGGGCCCGTGGCTCCGTCGTAGGACCACGGGATTTCCGCCGTCGCGGCAGTGAGGGACGCCGCGGCGATGGCAGGCGCCTCATTCTCGTGTGTCGCGGCCGTCTCGACACAGGCGGCGCTCGCCAGTGCGAGCGATAGGATGGCAAGCTTCGGGGTGGAGAAGGTCATTTCTCCCCCTTTGATAGGTTCCGCCTCAACCCCGGCGGCGCGACCGAGCTTTTTCCGAACGAGAGTTAAGGTTCCTACTTTGCGCTGCGCAACACATAGCGCTGCATGAAGAACGACACCGCGAGGAGGGCAAACGCCAGGCCCACGAAGGAGGCCACGCGGTAAAGCGATCCAAGCGCCCAGAGATCGTGCAAGGTGACCTTCGCCGCCGTGAGGCTCGAGACAATCAACGAGCCAATGCGCAACGCACGCGAATCGCGCGCGATGCCCACGGCCAAAAGGCCGAGCGCAAAGAGTCCCCAACCGAGCGAATAGGTCATGTCCTGGCGAAAGCCGCCTTGAGAAAGGTGAAAAGACACCGTTGTGCCAGTGGAATGGAAATCGGCAATCTCCACATTGAGTAGGACGAAGAGAAGCGCGATGCCGGCGCCGGCGTACACCGCGGGGAGCTTCAGGGAACGCGCCACGTCGGACGTGCGAAGCCATCGCGGCGCGAGCAGAAGCGCCAATGCCGGTAGGCCGAAGGTGTAGAGCTCCCAATTGAAAATCGGGGTGCCGTTGCGCGCGTGGTATTCCCATACCGCCGGATTGGCGAGAAGCCGAACCATCACGGTGGCGGCCAAAAGCACCGACCCTGCGAGGAGGCCCGCGTGACTCTTCCGCGCATGCCAACCTGCCAGAGCGAGCGCCTCGAAGGCCCACACCGCGGTGAGCCACTCGTTGTCGAACCAAATGGGGATGGCGGCGGTCACGAAGAGCAAGGCGAAACCGTGCATTCCCGATGCGAGCGCAAGGCCCGCGCAAACGAGCGCCGCGGCACCGAGCGGGCCATCGCCCCATGCGCCGTGGAGGAGGCCATAGAAAATGGGGAAGTGAAGGACCAGGGCCACGCCGCCGGAAAGCCGCGCGAGCCGATCGCGTTGGGCGGGGCGGATTGTGAAGGGAATCGCCCAGAACGCGAGCATGGATGCGACGATGAGCGGCCAGTGGCCGCGGGCGACCTCGCGTGATTCGACGCCAAAGAGCAAGAGCAACGTGGCGACGGCGAGTGCCTGCGCGCCGAGCAAGCCCGCGCCGGAACCGAGGACGACGCCGATGGTCGCGAGCCCGGCGGCATGGGCAAAGGCGTAGAGCGCCAGCTCGAGGATGGGCGCGGGGCCTCCGGCGTGCACCTCCACGGAGAGCACACGGCCGACGATGAGGATGGAGCCCGCGAGTGCGATGGCCGCCGAAAGCCGGAGGGCCGGACCATCCGCCTTGTCGCGCCGGAGGTACCACGCACCGGTCTCGAGCAGCGGAAGAAGCGCAAAAGCCGCGAGCACGAGCCCGCGCTGCGAGGGGAAAAGATCCTCGGAGGCGCGCACGGCGAGGATGACGGCGGTCAGGCCCGAGGCGATGGGAAGCATCGGCGTGAAGGCCGCGCGTGTCGTGGTGAACCACGCGCCCGCCTCGAGCACCGCGAGGTAGCCCACGAGCAGAAACGGCGAGGCGCGCAAGACGTTCGTGCCGCTGAGGATCAAGACGAGGACGAACGGAATGGCCGAAGCAAGAACCGCGGTGGCCCGCACGAGGTCGCGCTGCGTGCCCTTTTCGGTTTCCCGCCATCGAGGAATGGCAAAGACCGAGGCCAGGATCGCTGCTGCCATCAAGGCATATGGGACGCGTGCGGCGTCGAGAAACTGGTACGCCCATGCGCTGTAAACGGCCGTCGTCGAGCCCAATCCAAGCAAGGCCAGGCCGGGCCACTGGCGCCGGATGGCCACGGCCAGAATGCCGGCATCGAGCAACGCCACGTACACGAACAACGCGACGGGGCGATCGTCGCCCGCGGAGAGGAGAAACGGCGTCATGAAGCCGCCCAGCAGGCCCAAAATGGCCAGCATGGGTGCATCTTTTCGGACGGCGAGGAGCCCCGCAGCCACGGTGACCAAGGCCATACCGGCGAAGGTGACGCTCACCGGGAGCAAGTCATAAAGGGTGCGCGCCGCGTAGAGCGAGGCATACAAAATTGCGACGCCGGAGCCCGAAATGGCCTGCCCTGCGCGATCGGCCTTGGAGCGCAGGTATGCACCGCCGAAAAGCGCGACCGCGCCGACGATCCCGCCGAGGCCCACGCGAAGCGGTGGCGCGATCAGGTTCTCCTGAATGGAATACCGAAGAAAGAACGCGAGCCCCACGAAGAGCGCAATCCCGCCGAGCCACGCAAAGAGACGCACGCCGATGAGGCCTTCCCAATCGACGACCTTCTTCTTTTTCTCCGGCACGAGGTCATCGCGTGCGGGCTCGACGCTCTCCGTGTTGGCGGGCTCCGTGGGCGGAAGCTCCGAGGCCGTGAGCCGTTGAACGAGGGCCTCCAACTGCCGCACCTGCGCCTGCGCGCGGGACGCCATGGAGAACGCGACAATGGCCACCGCACCCACGACGAGAAGCCCGAAGCCCAAGAGTCCGACGAAGACTTCCATTTCGCACCTGGCGTGACCACGTCAAGTGTAGGCACGTGCGAGGTCCTTTCCAGTGTGAAGCTTTTGCAACGCCGCGCCGTGGTATGACAAACGCGATGGATAGCCTCGATAGTCTCCTCATCGTACGCGTTTGGGCCGCCGCGGCATGGGCCGACGGTCGCTTGGATCCTGCCGAAGCCGCAGCGCTTCGCCGTCTGATCGAGGCAAGCACCGAGTTGGATGCCGCACGGCGACGCGAGGCCATGGCACTGCTTCGCACGGCGCCGTCGCTCGATCTCGCGGAGGTGAAACGTCTTCGCAGCGACTGGCGCGAGGGCATCTACCGCGCTGCCCGCACTATTTCGCGTCTCGACGGGAAGGTCACCGGCGACGAAGTGTCCTTCCTCACGCGTCTCCGCGCCGTGCTCGATCTCGACGAGGCGATTCTGAAGCGCATCGAGTCGGAGTCGGCCTAGCCATGGTCCGCTCGATGGCGTGCAGGGCGGGCGGGGCCACCATCGACACGGGAGGCGTGTCCAGGGGCGCGCATCGCATGCACGTGTGGCGCGGAAAACGTGGTCACCGTGAGTGCGCGATTGAACAAAAAGCGATGTCCCCGCCGTACGTGACGACGGGGACATGGCACGTTTCGCGATTGGCGACTTAGAACCCTGCGGTGATGCGCGTGAAGTCCCAGTCGGCTTGGGCGATGCCGCTGCAGTTGGAGACGACGCCGCCGCCTGCGCAGCCGCGATCGCGGTTGACGGACCAGAAGGCGAGGCGACCCAGAGCGTGGCTCTTGGCCCAGTCGCGGATTTGGGTCCACGTCTGGACGGTGGTGAGCTCCTGCTGATCGGACAGACCGTTCATGCCGGAGATGCCCATGTGCGCGTAGGCCGTGGCATCGGACCAACCGAAGGTGGCCTTCAGCTTGTTCTTGAGGCCTTCCGACGCGCCCACCGTGTCGTTGTAGATGTTCGAGCTACCGAAGTCGAACGGCATGAGCGTGAAGATGTCGATGTTCGCACCACGTGCCGCGGCCTGCTCGATGAGGCGATTGCCGTAGTAGTTCGGACCCGTGGTGCTCGTGCCGAAGGTGACGATGGTCTGGATGCCTGGGTTGTTCTGCTTGACGATCTTGAGCGCGTCCAGAATGCGATCCTGCACCGTGGTGTTCTCGAACTCGTCGGTGTTCTCGATGTCGATGTCGATGGCCGTGAGACCGTAAGCGTTGATCACTTGCTGGTACGCACCAGCCAGCGCCTGCGGGGTCGAGCAATTCGGACCCAGCTTGTTGCCGCTCCACCCGCCGAACGACGGAACGACGTTCCCGCCCGCGGCCTTGATCTGCGAGATGACGCTGGCATCGGTGCCGCCCGTGAGGGGACGCGAGCCATCCCACGCCGGATTGCAACCGCCCGACGAGAGGACGAACGCCATGGTGAACCACTTGATGCCGGTCGCGTTCATCACCGTGCTGACGGAGGGCGGATCGCCCCAGCCGAGGTACAGGTACGGCGCGCCGCGGCCGCCGGTGGGGTTGGTGCATCCGGTGGTGGTGCCGGTCGCCGTGCTGCTCTTGTTGGACTCGCCCAAGCTGTTGTACGCCGCCACGGTGTACGAGTGCGTTTGACACGAGCCGAGCCCGGAAATCGTCGCCGACGTGCCCGTGACGGTCGCCTTCACCGTGGTGCCTTCGTAGACGCGGTAACCCGTGACGGTGCCGCTCGACGCGCCCCATGAAAGCGAGATCGACGAGTTGGTCGTGCTGCTCACGCTGGGCGCGCCCGGCGTGCCCGGGGCACCCGGTTGCGAGGGGCCGCCGTCGCACGAATCGCCATTGAGGCGGCAGTTCGCCGGGGCGGTGTACCCACCCGAATAGGCAACATTGAATCCGAAGCTGGCACTTCCGCCCACCCCGACGCTGCCATTCCAGGTGTTCTTCACCGTAATGTGCTGGCCACTCGCGGTGTACGAGCCATCCCACAAGGAGCTGATTCGGTGTCCAGCCGGAAGGTCGAACTCCACGGTCCACGCGGTGATGGCGCCGCTGCTGTTGTTGTTGATGGTGTACTTGCCCTCGTAGCCCGTCCCCCAATCTTGACCTTTGGTGAAGGTCGCGGTGAGCCCGGCCACCAAGGTACTGGCGGCGCTGGCGGGCACCGGGCTCGCGACGGCCAGTGTGGCAACGGCCACGATCAGCGCGAAAAAGTACAATCGGATCTTGGTCATGGTCTCCCCTCACGCGCAAAGCAACGCCGCACGGCGTCGTCGAAACGTCGCGTTCCACGCAAGGAGCATTCCGCGGGTCTATGCGCGAATCCGCGCTCCTTTACGGCACGAATGATCACCCCGATCATGGTGGGCCTGATCGGGTGAGCATGATCGAGCCGATCACGGATCGCATCGCCAAAGCCCCCGCGAACGACTAGGCTCGCGCGCCCATGACCAGCATGAGCCGATGGCCGACGCTTCTCATCGCAGTTCCTGGCCTCTTCGCGCTGTGGACCGTTCCGGCGCTGGCAGATACGGCCCCCAAAGCGGGGGCTTTGCCGCCCATCGGGTCTGCCGATACGGCGACCGCCGATCCGCCGGTGACGCGTCCCCGCACGAAGCCGTGCGTGGTGCCGCTTTTCAACGATGTGGCCTTTACCAACTTCGATCCGAAGCCATTTTCCTATGCACCCCCGGCAGATTGCACGGGGCCTTGGGCCAAAGTCGTTTTCGAGTCGGATTGGCAAGTAACGGCGGGTCGACAATTCGATCGCACCGCCAATGTGTGGATTGGCGGGGCCAATGTCTATTTTGGCACGACGTCGGAGCCTTCGCGCAACGTGGCCCGCACCTGGCACGTCGAGCGCGATCTCACGGATTATCGCGCGCTCCTTTCGTCGGCGCAACCCGGGCAGACCATCCTCGGTAATGTCGTCAATGATACGTATACGGGAATCATCACCGGCAGCGCGCGGATTCTCTTTTATCCGCTCGATGCGCGCGAGCGCGCCCCGGAGACGCCGGACGTCGTTCTACCGTTGTCCGACAGCGCTGTCGGTGGCGTGGTGAACCTTGCCAATGGAACGAGCCGGCTTGCGCGCACCTTCACCTTTCCGACCAACGTCGAACGCGCGTACCTCGATGTCATCGCGCAGAGCCAATCGCACGATGAATTTTGGTACACGTGCGTCCCGGACGACGTGACCGGTCCGCTGCAATCGTGCGGGGGAGGGGCCTTTCGCGAGACGCTCGTCACCATCGACGGCAAGCCCGCGGGCGTTGCGCCGGTCTATCCGTGGCTGTACACCGGCGCCATCGACCCGTATTTGTGGCGACCCATCGTCGGTGTGGAGACCTTGAACTTCACCCCCTATCGGGTCGATCTCACGCCGTTTGCCGGTGTGCTGAGCGATGGGAAGCCGCACGAGGTATCCATCGGCGTCTACGGCGCCAACGACTATTTCTCGACGACGGGGACCTTGTTCCTCCATCTCGACCGCGGCTCGAAGCGCACCAAAGGTCAAGTCATCGTCGACACGCTGGCGGCCGATCCTTCGCCGGTGACGACGAAGAACGTGCAGACTGCACCCGACGGCGCCGTCACCGCGACGGTCAACGTGGATGCCTCGCGCCGCTTCACCATCGCGGGATGGGTCGATACGTCGCACGGCCGCGTCCACACGGAGATCGTGCAGACGGTGGATTTCTCCAATGCGCAGCGCTTCGAGATTTCCTCGTCGAAGTATGCGCAGAACATCGTGCAGAAGACGAAGATCACCGCGCTCACGAATACGCACGGGCGCAGCGGGGCGACGCAAACGTGGTCGGGCGCCGAGTGGCCGCTCGATCTCGACTACGTGTCGACGACGCACGCGGACGGGACCAGCGAGCAGCGCACCACGGTGGATCAGCGATCGAGCCTGGGCGAGATGGTGACGGAAAACGGCGTGCTACGCCGCCCGCACTTGCGCACGAACGCGGTTTCGACGACCAACACCTTGCTCTTCGACGCGGCCGGCAAGGCCATCGGGCCGGAAGGGCAGAAGAGCTCGCAAAGCTTCTTCGAGCGCGATTTGCTGGGCACTTGCTACAGCCGCGCCATCGAGAGCGCGGACGGCCTTCTCACCAAGGTCACCGATGGGCGAGGATGCCGGTAATGGATTCCGCGATCACCGCATCCGAGTTGGGTCGTGCGTTCCGAGCGGGGACGACGAACCCGGTGGAGGCGCTCGAGCATTACCTGGCCAAGGCGGAGACGACCGAGCACGTTTTCATTGCTCTCACGGCGGAGCGGGCGCGGGCCGAGGCGGCGGCATCGGCCGAGCGCTGGCGGCAGGGAGCGCCGCGGAGCGCGCTCGATGGTGTGCCGGTGGCGTGGAAAGATCTCTTCGACGTTCGCGGTACGGTGACCACCGCGGGGGCAGCGGTGTTTGCATCGCATGCACCCGCGGAGCGTGATGCGAAGCTCGTCGACCTGGCAAGCCAAGCGGGGTTGGTCTGCCTCGGAAAAACGAACTTGGTCGAGTTTGCGTACTCGGGAATCGGGCTCAATCCGCATTTCGGCACCCCGCGCAATCCGCACGATGCGAAGGTGGCGCGCGTGCCGGGAGGCTCGTCGTCGGGTTCCGCGGTGGCCGTCGCCGCGGGCGCGGCGCCTGTGGCCATCGGCACCGACACGGCGGGATCGATCCGCGTGCCGGCGGCGTTCAACGGTCTCGTGGGGTTCAAGTCCTCGAGCCGCCGGTATGCGCAAGACGGCGTCTTTCCGCTTTCGCGCACGCTCGATTCGCTTGGGCCGCTGGCACGCAGCGTCGAGGACTGCATCGCGCTGGATGCGATCTTTTCGGGCCGCACCGCAGCCTTGGCTCCCGTGGATCTGGCCCAGCAGCGGTTCGTCGTGGACGAAGGCATTCTGCACGATGCGCGCGTCGAGCCCGGCGTGCGCGCGAACCTCGAGGCAGCGGTCGATGAACTGCGACGCCGCGGCGCACGGATCGAGCTCCGGCGCGTGGAGTCGCTGCACGAGGTGCTCGGCCTCATCGAGCATCTCGGTTGGCTGGCGGCGCCCGAGGCCCTGGTCGTCCACGAGGCATTGATGGCCTCGCCCGATGTCGAGCGCCTCGATCCACGGGTTCGCAAAAGGCTGGAAGTTGCACGCAATTTCACGGCGTCGGATTACGTGAAGCTCCTGTGGGCGCGCGAACGGCTCATCGAGCGGGTACGCCAGGAACTCGACGGCGCCGTCGTCATCCTTCCGACTGTGGCCCACGTGGCGCCGGAATTGGCTCCGTTGGAACGCGACATGGACCTCTTCTTCAAGGCGAATTTCGCCACGCTGCGACTCACCATGGTGGGAAGCTTTCTCGACATGCCGGGCGTGGCCCTTCCCACTGGACTCGATGCCGCGGGGCTGCCGACGAGCTTTCTCCTCTCGGTTCCGAGCGGTGAAGACGAGCGCATCCTCTCGGTCGCCCTCGCCATCGAGGTTTTGCGCAAGGGGTAGTCAGGCCGCGGTTCGAGGCGCAAAGTAGTCGGCGCAATGTTGGCCGTCGGCGATCTCTTTCTTGGGAAATACCGTATCGAAAGAATGATTGGCGCGGGCGGCATGGGGGCGGTGTACGCCGCAAAGGACATCGATCTCGCGCGAAGAGTGGCCATCAAGGTCCTTCTTCCGGAAATCGCCAATGTACCGCAGGCGGCGACGCGTTTCGTGAACGAAGGGCGCGTCGCCGCCCGTGTGGAAGGGGAGCACGTGGCGCGCGTCTATGCTGCCGGACACACCCCGGAAGGCATCCCCTATATGGTCCTCGAGCTGCTCGAGGGAATGGATCTCGCCGAACTGCTGCAACGTCGCGGGCGTCTTCCCGTGGGCGAGGCGGTCGACATTCTGCTGCAGGCACTCCAGGGCGTCGCCGAAGCGCACCGCCACGGAATCGTGCATCGCGATCTCAAGCCGGCGAACGTCTTTTTGCACCGCCGGGCCGATGGCTCGGAGGTGGTCAAAGTGCTCGATTTCGGCGTATCGAAGGTCTACGGCGTCGAGGGTCTCACGACCACGGAGACCATGATCGGTTCACCGGAGTACATGTCGCCGGAGCAAGTGGTTCATGCGAAGAGCGTCGACCATCGCACGGACATTTGGTCCATCGGCGTCATTCTCTACGAAATGCTCACCGGCGTTACGCCCTTCATCGACAACTCCCTGAGCGGCACGATCATGGCCGTGATGCACAGGACACCGCACCCCGTACGGCAATTGCGACCCGACGTTCCCGCGGGGTTGGAGGCGGTGCTCGCGCATTGCCTCGAGCGCGATCTCTCGCGTCGCGTCGCGGATGTGACCACGTTGGCGCATTGGCTT
The DNA here is from genome assembly GCA_037157775.1 of Sorangiineae bacterium MSr12523. Taxonomy (NCBI): domain Bacteria; kingdom Pseudomonadati; phylum Myxococcota; class Myxococcia; order Myxococcales; family Pendulisporaceae; genus Pendulispora; species Pendulispora brunnea. Next base: position 8,186,829 of record CP089982.1, on the reverse strand, counting down.
GCGTCCTTCGCGTCGGCTGCAATGAGCGCGGCGCCGCCCACGGTACGAGAGCCCGAGCCTGCGCCGTATTCCGCGGAGATGAAGACCCAAATATGGATCCCGCCGGATCCCGCGCCGGCGCCGGCACCTGCATTGGAACCGGCAAAGCCGAAGCCGACCTTTCGGGCTCACCTGCCGTTCGTAGTCATGATCATCCTCTCCCTCGCGGTGCTCGGCCTCGCCGGATTTCGCTTTCTCCGGCACCACTGAGGCTCACTTCACGCTGCGGCCAGCTTCGTCGATGATGTTCGCGACCGCCTCGGGCTGCGACACCGAAACTGCGTGCGACGCATTGATCTCGACGATGTGCGCCTTGGCCCGTTCGGCCATGAATCGCTCGGAGGCGGCCGGAATGGCATTGTCGCCGCTGGCCACCAGCGCCCACGAGGGAACGCTCTTCCACGCCGGGGTGCCCGTGAACTTCGTATTCAACGCCGCGATCTCGACCGGCCGTTGCGTTGCGGCCATCAAGGCCACCGTGTCCTGGGGAACGTCCGCGGCAAACACGTCGCGGAAGGCCTCGGTCCGAATGTACGTGTCGCTTCCTTCTTTGCCGTCCGCCATCGTGTACTTCACCGAGCGAAGCGTCGCCGGGCTGAATTTCGCACCGGGGTACTTCGTCGCCAGGTCGACCGCGCTCTCGCCTGCCTCGGGAATGAACGCCGCGATGTACACCAGCGCCTTCACCGAGGGCTCGTCCTTCGCGGCCTGCGAGATGACCACGCCGCCGTAGGAGTGCCCGACCAGCACGATGGGGCCCGTCACGCTCTTGAGTACGCTCTTGACCGACGCCGCGTCCGTCTCCACACCGCGCAACTGGTTCGCCGGCGCAATGACCGGATAGCCGCGCTGCTGCAGCCGCGAAACCACGCCATTCCAGCTCGACGAATCCGCGAACGCACCGTGCACCAGGACCACGGTGGGCTTCGACGGATCGACCGTTCGCTGCGAGGTGGTCTCCGCCTGCGCGGCCGGAGGCGGGGTCGTCGCACACCCGATGGCGGCAGCGCCCAGCATGAGAACGGTAGCAATGGCAGAAACGGGCTTGATGCTCATGATTCGATGTTCCTTTCGCAGACCCACCCATTGATGGGCCTCGGTTCAGGTCCGTATTGGACGTTTGTGCTGTCGAGAATGAATGTACAGACAGGTCTGTCTCTAGACAAGACCTGTCTGTCTATTTATTTTGACCGACATGTCGTCCGAACGAAGAGCGGCACTCATCGAAACAGCCATACGCCTGTTCCTACGGGATGGTTTCCACGCGACCGGCATCGACAAAATCCTGGCGGAGTCGGGCGTGGCGAAGATGACGCTTTACAAGCATTTCGGCTCGAAAGACGACCTCATTGCCGCGGTCATCGAGCATTGCGACCAGCAGCACCGGCCATGGATCATCAGTGAAACCGAAAAGCGCGCGAAGTCGCCGCGCCGCCGACTCCTCGCGCTTTTCGACGTCTACACCGAGTGGCTCTCCAAAGACTTCGCGGGCTGCATCTTCGTCAAGGCGGCCTCCGAGTATGGTGCGCTCGACTCCCCGCTGCACCGCGCGGCGAGGCGACACAAAGATGCCGTGCGCGATTACGCACAACGCCTCGCCGAGGAGGCGGGGGCCAAGCACCCGCCGGAGCTCGCGCGTCAGATCATGATGCTGCTCGAGGGCTCACTCGTCACAGCCATGATGAACGGCGAGCTCGATGCGGCAAAAGTCGCCAAAAAAGTGGCGGAAACCCTCCTCGCATCCGAGCTATAGGCCATGCTACTTTGGCTTGCTGCGTGATCGTATCCGCAACTTCGTGAAAGAGAGTGAGGAGCGCCATGAAATTCCTGGTGATGATCTACAACGACGACTCTCTGCTCCAGGAGCTGCCCGCCGGGGAGGCCGACACGCTGATGCGCGGCTGTTTCAAGCACGCCGACGAACTGCGCTCGAACGGCAAGTTGCTCGACTCGCAGCAACTCGAGGCGCCGTCCATCAGCAAGTCGCTGCGCGTCCGCAACAACAAGATGACCATCGTCGACGGCCCCTTCAGCGAAGCCAAAGAGTACTTGGGCGGCTTCAACCTCATCGAGGCCGAAAACATGGACGAAGCCGTCGAGATCGCCAAACAGTTCCCCTGGTCACGCACCGGCCGAATCGAAGTGCGCCCCCTCAAGGATCTCAACGAAGTCCGCCGCGCCCTCGGTGTTTAGAGCCTGAGAGCCTGCCCCACCCGGCAGCGCTCTCCCGTGCTCTCACTGAGCCCATTTCGCGCTGCTGCCCGCCCCAAAGCGGGTGCTCATGCCATGCTTCCCCGCATTACAGCTCGCTCGTCGCGCCGCATGGCATTCCGCGCCCGCAGGGGCGGGCCGCATTTGATCTCATTGAAACCCCGCCGCCGGAGTCGGGGGCTCTCGCCCGCTCGTCGCGCCGCATGGCATTCCGCGCCCGCAGGGGCGGGCCGCATTTGATCTCATTGAAACCCCGCCGCCGGAGTCGGGGGGCTCTCGCCCGCTCGTCGCGCCACATGGCATTCCGCGTCGGGAGGGGCGGGCCGCATTTTGATCTCATTGAAACCCCCCGCCGGGGGCGGGGGGTCTTCATGGATTCGCGATTCGCGATTCGCGAATCGCGAATCGCGAATGCCTGGAAGGCCCCCTTGGCGACTGAGCGCGTCGGGGATGCGACCTGAGCCGTAAGCTGCCGTTGCAACAGGGACTCAGTCGTTGGCGCAATAGGGAAATCGAACCGCCAAGACGCCAAGAGCGCCAAGGATTTGGAAAAATTCAGCTTTTGGCGCTTTGCGGTTGAACCCTGGAAGGCCCCTTCCCCCACTGAGCGCGTCGGGGATGCGACCTGAGCCGTAAGCTGCCGTTGCAACAGGGACTCAGTCGTTGGCGCAATAGGGAAATCGAACCGCCAAGACGCCAAGAGCGCCAAGGATTTGGAAAAATTCAGCTTTTGGCGCTTTGCGGTTGAACCCTGGAAGGCCCCTTCCCCCACTGAGCGCGTCGGGGATGCGACCTGAGCCGTAAGCTGCCGTTGCAACAGGGACTCAACCGTTGGCGCAATAGGGAAATCGAACCGCAGATGGGATGAACCGGCGAGAGCCCGTCCCGTCCTGGCGGAGAAGAAAGGGACTGACCTTCCGTCGGTAGCCGAAGCTAGCGACACCCCCGCGTGCTCGAAGGCACAATTGGTTGCCCGAAGGCTTGGGGCTCAAGGGAGGTCAGTCTTGCGAATCGTAGGTTTGGATTTAGGCGCGCGCCATATTGCTTTTTCTGAGGTTTCGAGCGGGGGCGTCACGAAGCGGGGGTCGGTCCGACGCTTGTCGGAGCTGGAGCCATTGCTGGGGGAAGGGACGCCTCCGGCACGGGTGGCTTTCGAAGCCTGCCGGGAAGGCTGGCATGTGCACGACACCATGAAGCAGTGGGGCAATGAACCCGTGATGCTCGACACCACCCGCGTCAGGTGCATCGGTGTCGGTGCGCACGGCCGCAAGAATGATGCACTCGACGCCGACGCCATCGGGTTGGCCTTGGATGCGGGACGGGTTCCTCTCGCACACGTGCTCTCGCCGGAGCGGCGTGTACTGCGGGCCAAGCTGAGCGTGCGCGGGGAGCTTGTCGACATGCGCGCACGGCAGGTGGTGATCATTCGTGGACTGGCACGAGCCGAAGGGGTTTTGCTTCCGTCGTCGAGCACGGAGAATTTTTTGGAAAAGCTCGAAGCCTCCCAAACTCGATGAGATGACGCGCACTCTCATCGCGCCCTTGGTCGCAACGCTTCGAATCGCCGAAACTCAGCTCGCGTTGGTGGACGCCGAACTCGCGCGCGTCGCTGAGAAGGATCCCGTCATCCGCCAGTGCGCAACGGCGCCCGGAGTTGGAGTGATCGTCGCCGCCACGTTCGTGTCGGTCATCGACGAAGCCAAGCGTTTTCCAAATGCAAGCGCGGTAGGCGCGTATTTGGGGCTGACTCCGAGCAAACACACGACCGGAGGCCCCGACAATCGACGACTTGGCAGCATCACCAAACGCGGCAACAGGCATGCGCGCAAGATGCTCGTGCAGTCCGCGTGGCAGATCCTATGAGCTGGCGACAAGGACGATCCACTGCGGCGGTGGGCCTTGGGCGTGGCCAAGAGCAGCAAAAAAGGAAAAAAGATCGCCGCTGTCGCCTTGGCGCGAAAGCTTGCTGGAGTGCTCTGGGCCATGTGGCGAGACGGAACAGTGTACGACCCAGCCTACGGAGCTCGTGAGAGCGCGAAAGGACTGCGAGTCGCCGCCCAGAGCGCCGAGCTGCGCGCCGAGGCGATGGCACGCGTAGCCAAAAGATTCGCGCCGCGAACGTGCGGGTAAGACGCTCTCCGCGTCCGCACCGTCCACGCCGCGCAAAAAGACGTCGAGGAAGGGCGCGATGTAACCCGCAAGGTCATCACGTCCCCCTCAACGATGCGCCTTGAGCGCGACAGCCAAGAGCACCCCATTTGGAAGCGATGACCGCGCGCGTCTTGGAGACGTGTTGGAAGCTCAACGTCGCACCGCAAATTACGACTCGCTCCGCTTTTCGAATCCCATACTGCGTCTCGGGCCTCGCAAAGCCCATAGGGCTGTCCGATGAACGCGAAGAGTCAATCGAGAGGTAGCTCGCAGCTTCGCCATCCAGGCGCCCATTCCCATACCGGCCGTCGCGTCACGGCCGCAAAGGACACGTCCATGCCCACTTCCAAACGCACCCCGACCAAGCCTTCTCGACCTGGAACGAAAACGAAGAAAACGTTATCGCTCGCCTTGAGGAGAAATTCAGTTCTCGGCGCCTTGCGGCTGAACCCCGGAAGGCTCCCCCTTCGCCACGGAGCGCGTCGGGGATGCGACCTGAGCCGCAAGCTGCTGCAGGGACTCAGCCATTGGCGCAATAGGGAAACGGGACGCCAAGACCGCCAGGGATTTGAAAGAAATTCAGTTCTTGGCGCCTTGCGGTTGAGACCGTGGAAGGCGCGAACCGCCACGACGCCAAGGATTTGAAGAAATTCATTCTTGGCGGCCTTGGCGCGTTGGCGGTTGAGATGCTCTTTATTTGACGCGCCGGAGCGGTGCGTCAAAGAGGGCGCGAAAACGCCGGGGCGGCGGTCGCGAAAAAAAGATCGAGGGTCGTGTCGATCCGGGGGCGGCTCGCACGACGAGTTCACAGAGGCAGGGATGGAGATTCGGCCGAGGTGGTCGAAGGTCCCTGTCGAAAACGAGGAGCGCGTCATGAAAGCGACGACGTCGTGGCAACACGAATCGCCGGCCTCTGCCCTGGGGTCGGCAAACAGCAGCCGTAACCCCGGAGCGCGATCGCGCTCTGTCGAGATTCGGCAAGACGACTTGGACGAACTGCCGAACCGTTGGGCCTCCGGCGGACGGCCCGTCTACGAAATGCCCGCCCTTGGCTGGCGTTACGGGTGACCGCGTCCGCCTAGACGAATTCCCCTTCAAACCTCGAACAACAACAGCACGGAGAAATGATCATGAACACCACGCAATCGGTTACGAACACCCTCGATGTCATCGACAGCACCAACGTGACGGCCACCAACGTCAAACGCGATCGCGTTCGCCGCTACCTCGTGGCAGCAGGGCGCGTGTCCCTCGGCCTCGTGTTCTTCGTCTGCGGGCTCGACTTCTTCTTCCACTTCTTCCCGCAGCCCACCGAGCCCATGTCGGAAGGAGCGGCCGCTTTCGCGGGTGGTCTCGTCGGCTCGGGCTACATGTTTCAGCTCATCAAAGGAACGGAAGTGCTGGTGGGCGCGCTGCTACTGGCCAATCGTTTCGTCCCGCTCGCGCTGACACTGCTCGCGCCAATCGTCGTGAACATCTTCGCCTTCCACGCCTTTCTCGCACCCTCGGGTGTGGCGTTCGCAGCGGTCCTGGTGGCCTTGGAGATCGCTTTGGCTTGGGCTTACCGCGATGCTTACAAGCCGATGCTCTCCGCCCGCGCGCGTTGAAGCGGATAGAATGAGCACATGGACGGTGTGCTCGATCGCCGCTACCGATTCCTCTTCGTCTTTGGTTGTCTTTGCTTCTCCGTTTTCTTTGGCGCGCCCGTCGTGGCCATGCTTCATGGCGGCCCGGCGGGAAGCATCGGGAACAAGGTGGCCGAGGTTGCGGTGGTGCTGCTTTCTCTCGGTTTCGCGTTGGGTTTTTTCATGGTGGGGGTCCGAATGCTGTTTGCGCAGCCCATGGCGCGCAAGCTGCCCGCCGAGGCTCTGGAGCATTGCCTCGTGTGTGGAGAGCTCACGCCCAGCAACGTGACGTGTCCGTGTTGTGGAGAGCCGCCCTGCGAGCGTGAGACTGTTTTCTCCGTCGAACGTGACGGAAACCTCGCCGGCATCCTCTGGTTTCTCGTTTCGGGCGGCATCGCGGGGTTGGGCGCCGGCATCACGATTGGGCCCTATTTCGAGGGCGAGAGGCGTATTTGGACGCTCGCGATGTTCGCCGCACTGGGCCTGCTCCTTCTCGTCGTGGGCAGTTTCGGCGTGGTCGCTGCGGTCGCGGCGGTGTTCAATTGGTTGCGCGGCCGCGCGCATCTGTCGTTCTGCGTGGACCGAGTCGGTGTCCGTGGGAGCGGCGACGGTCTTGCCCAGCGGGGCAGGGTGCTCTCGTTGCAGGGCACGGCCCGCGTGGTCGGACGCCCGGCGGCTTCGCTCGCCGCTCCGGGGGGATACCGCGTGTCGTTCGGCGATTTGCCTTTTGCAGAAATGATGGCCACGTTCGACGCCGCAGGCATCGTGACCATCGAGCCATCGACCTCGTACGAGTGGCGCCTCACCCCATCGTTTCACCGCACCGAAACGCGCGAGGCCATCGTCTCGCTCGTGCAGGAGTTCCGCGGTGGGCGGTACATCGAGCCGGAGGAAAATGATCTGGCCTTCTCCGTGCACCGCTTCGTTTCGTCTTGGATCAATGGATCGACCAGCCTCGCCGAGCTGTACGAAAAGCTGTCCGCGGATCGCGCGCACCGTGCCCAGGCCGAACTGCACGCTCAGTCGCTGCGGGAGCGGGGAATCCCGCTTTCTGGGGCCCTCGTGGACGCCGTGTTGGTGATGCTAAGAAAATAGCACCGATGTCTTGCTAAATTTTTAGCATGTGGCTAAGTAGCCCTCATGTGCAAATTCCATTTGGCGCAAGGGGTCGTGCTTTGTTTGCTTTCCGCGGTTGCAGCATGCGGCGGGTCGCCCGCTGCAGGCACGGCGCCGTCGCTTTCCGTATCGTCCGCGCAGCGCCCGGCCGAAGACTCGCGCATTCCTCAGGGGCTGCGCGGCCAGGTCGATACCTACCTCGAAGCATCGGGCCTCGTAAAAGGGCCGCACGTCACCGAGCTCACGATCGACCCGACGATTTCCGCGTGGGCCGATGAGGCGGTGTCGCGCATGGCGGAGGATCCGCAGGTGCGCGAGGCGCTCATGGTGGTCGTCGATCCGCGCTCGGGCGAGATCCTCGCGCTCCGCGGAAGGCGGCACGGGAAGCAGGACGACGCGTGGGATCTCGCGGTGCGGGGCGAGTACACGCCGGCCTCCGTGACCAAGACGTTCACCTTGGCGGCCGCACTGGATGCGGGCTCCGTGCGTGTCGATCAGAAATTCCAAGGGGACAACGGCAAAGCCCTCATCGACGGCCAAATCCTGACCGACGGATCCCCCCACGGGGAGATGTCCACGACGGACATGATGGTATTCTCCTCGAACATTGCCGCCGGCAAAATCGCGCTCGGCCTCGGCAAGGAGCGGCTCGGTGAGGCCTTCCGGCGCTTTCACTTCTTCGACGTCCCTCGCGTCGAGCTCCAAGGCGCGCGCGCGGGCAATTTGAAGCCGTTTTCCTCGCTGACGCCGTATCAAACGGCGGCGTTGGGTGCCGGGCATGGCTTCGCATTGAGCCCGTTGCAGGTGGTCATGGGGTTTGCGAGCGTGGTCAACGACGGCGTCTACCAACGGCCCACGCTCGTGCGGCGCGTGAAGGACGATTCGGGCCGCATCGTTTACGAGGGCAAGCCGGAGCCGCAGCGCATCCTTCGTCACGAGACCGCCGAAGCCGAGATGCGCATCCTCGAAGCCACGGTCGATCGCGACGACGCGCATGCGAAGACCGCGCGCATTCCCGGATGCCATGTGGCCGGAAAAACGGGCTCGGGCGAAGACGTGGAGGGCTGGAGCTACGTGACCTTCGCCGGCACCTTTCCCTCCGAGAAGCCGCGCTTCGTCATCCTCGCCGGCGTCGTAGCCCGCGAAGATTCGGGCTACAGCGGGCCGAAGACGGCCGCGCCCATGTTTCGCCAGATCGCGCAGAAAATCATCGCGGCGAACGGCTGCTGATCTTCGCTGCCCGACCCGAGCAAGATTTCGACAGCGGTGGCTCGCCGCCGGAGCCACCGTAGCGAGCATGAACGTATTTCTCACGGGGGCCACGGGTTACGTGGGCGCGGCCGTCGCAAAAGAGCTTTTGGCGGCTCGGGTCGAGGTGATGGCATTGGTGCGCACGGAAGACAAAGCGCGCGCGGTGCGCGAACGCGGCATGGTGCCCATCGTCGGAACGTTGGAAGAACTGCATCGCCACGGCGAAACCGTGCGGCGTGCGGACGCCGTCGTGCACACCGCCTTCGACGACGCACGCGGCGAAGACACCGACGTGCGTGCAACCCGCGCCCTTCTCGCGGCCGCTCCGCGCGCGTTCGTCTATGCCTCGAGCGCCTACAACCGCTCGCCATGGCGTTTTGCCCTCGAGGGCGAGGTGGTGGCGGCGGGGCACGAGCGCCTGGCCACCTCCGTGGTGCGCCTGGGGATGGTCTACGGCGGGCTCGGAGGAACGATGCCCGACCTCTTCGCCGCCGCCGAAGCCCATGGCACCTCGTTTTACATGGGCGAAGGACGTGCCCGCGTGTCGGCGATCCATCGCGATGACGCCGCGAGCCTTTTCCACGCCATCGTGCGGCACCAAGGTCGCGGCATCTTCGAAGGCGTCGACGGCCAGCCCCTCACGGCACGTGCCCTGGCCGAAGCCATCGCCGGCGCCGTCGGTTGCCGCGGCATCGCGAGCGGGGCCCCCGCCGAATTTCGCGAGCACACGTGCGATGTTCTCGAGCGCGATGTCGCCGTCCTGCAAACGCGCGGCGCCTCCGTCGGATGGCATCCGCGGTTTCCCAACGTCCCCGCGGGCATCCGCCACGCGTATGAAGAGTGGAAGCGGGAGGTCATTGGCGTAGGATGAGCGCCAATGGGACTCGTGTGGAATGCGCAGCTCTACGACGCGAAGCACGCCTTCGTCGCGCAGTATGGGGCCGATCTGTTCGAGGTGCTGGCCGCCAAACCGGGTGAGCGCGTGCTCGATGTCGGGTGCGGCACCGGCGACCACGTGGCGGAGCTGCGTGCGCGCGGCGTCGACGCGGTGGGGGTCGACGCCAGCCCGGACATGATCGCACGGGCGCGTGCAAAATACACCGATGCCGACTTGCGGGTCGCCGATGCGCGCTCGCTCGGTTTCGAGGGCGAGTTCGACGCGGTGGTGAGCAATGCGGCCCTGCACTGGGTGCACGAGGCCGATGCCGCGGCGCAATCCATCGCGGCCGCGTTGAAGGCGGGCGGACGCTTCGTCGCGGAGCTCGGCGGCGCCGGCAACGTGGCCATCCTGGTGGCGGGGGTGCAGGCATCCCGCGCGCACATCGGCCTGCCGCCGGCGCCTTCGCCCTGGTATTTCCCATCGGTGGCGCAGTACGCCGCCGTGCTCGAACACGCAGGGCTCGAGGTGCGCCAGGCGTCGCTCTTCGATCGGCCGACGAAGCTCGAAGGAGACGACGGCGTGGCCAACTGGGTTCGCATGTTCGGGCACGCCTTTCTGGCCGGCGTAGCCGATGCCGACGCCGACGCGCTTCTCGCGGATGTGAGCCAACGTCTCGAGCCGCAACTGCATCGGGATGGCTGCTGGTTCGCCGACTACCGTCGCCTGCGCATCGTCGCCGTCAAACCGTAGTCTTCATGCGGCCCCTGCTGGACTTCCGAAAAGGGGACAGCAACACGGCGCTCCTGGCGTTCCTCACGTTGCTGGGCACCACCGCGGCGCACACGTTGCTCGAAACGGCGCGCGATGCGCTTTTCCTCGCGCAGCTTCCGGCATCGCGCCTCGCGTGGATGATCCTCTCCATTGCTGCGTGCGGCCTTTTGCTCTCGCGCTTCGATCGCGGTCGCGCGCAGCACTTCTCGACGTGGCCGCTGCTTCTCGTGGCCGCCGGGACCACGGCCTTCGGCATCGCGCTTCATCGCACGGTACATCCCGGCATCGTGATTGCGCTCTACCTTTGGACCGGCGTGGCCACGGCTTGGATCGTGCTGCGATTTTGGCTCGCGCTCGGAGCGCGGTTCACCATCTCGGATGGCAAACGCCTTTTCGGCTTCATCGGCCTGGGGAGCGTCCTCGGTGCCGTCGCGGGGGCGGCCTGCGCACGCGCCCTGGCCTTCGTCATCGATGCGCGGGCGCTGGTATTGGCGGCGGGGTTGCTCTTCTTGATCACGGCGCTCGGGCCGGCGCGGGCGTTGGCGCGCTGCGACGGCCCCATTCGAGAGAAGGTGCGTGAACGGCCCCAGGCGGCGGGTTACGAGCTTCGCGCCGACCCGTATGCGAGGCGCATTCTGGCGCTGGTTCTTCTGGGAACCGTCGCACTGACCTTGGTCGATTACCTCTTCAAGGCTGCCGCGCAAGCGCAGTTTCACCAAGGGGAGCTCGTAGCATTTTTCGCGACGACGTCGTTCGTGATGAGCGCGCTCGCCCTCGTCGTGCAGGTCTTTGGCTCGGGTTGGCTGCTTCGCGTGATCGGCGTGCATCGTGCGCTGCTCGTCTTGCCGGTGCTGGTCGTTCTCGGCGGCTCCGCGTTCGCCGTTTCAGGCACCTTGGCCGCGGCGTTGCTCATGAAGGGCGCCGACGGCAGCCTTCGACATTCGCTTCACCGCACCAGCGTGGAGCTGCTCTTCTTGCCCATGGCGGACGAGCACCGCGCGCGGGTGAAGCCCCTCGTCGATCTCGTGGGGCAGCGGGGTGGGCAGGCCGTTGCGTCGGCAGCGATTTTGCTCGTTGCGGCGCTGGGGGCACCGCGCGCGATTCTGGGCGTGGCCGTCGTGGCGCTGGGCGCTGGGTGGGTGGCCGTGACCCTCGACGTGCGGCGCCACTATTTGGATATCTTTCGAGCCACGCTCCGTGAGAGCCACCTCGATCCGGAGGCGACCCGCGGGCTCGAGTCCTCGGCGGCGGCGCCGGCGCTGATCGACCTGATGCTCGATGCGCCGGAGGAGGAGGTCCGCCATCGAAGCTTGCGCGAGCTGGTGCATCTGCACGCGGAAGATCCCGCGCAGCGCATTCCGGAGGTGGCGCTTTCGCTGGCGGCGGACCGCGCCTTGCGGGACGCCTTCGCAAGCCTCGAGGCGCGCGTGGTGCTCGCACGCGATGCACGCGATGCACGCGACGGCGGTCACGCGCAGCTCCTGACGACCTTGCGCGAGCGCGAGACGGAGGCCACCTCGCATCTCTTTCGCGTGCTCGACCTCTGGCACCCGCACGAGAACTTCGACCGCGTGCATCGCGGTCTCCGAAGCGACGACCCGCGAACGCGCGCCAGCTCGCGCGAACTTTGCGAGCACGTCGTCGCGCCGGCCATTCGCGGCGCCATGCTCGCACTCATCGAGGATCTCCCCGACGAAGAACGCCTCGAGCGGGCTTCGTCGCATTTTCCACCGTCCCGGCTCGATGCCGCCGGGCAACTTCGCAGGCTCGGCCTTCCAGCGCCGGCCGCGACCATCCCGCAGCCGCCCTTCGTCGGCGTCGATCTTCGCGGACGCGATCTCTCGAACGCCGTGCTCGCCGGGGCGGACTTCACCGGTGCCGATCTTCGAGGCTGCCGCCTGCGAGGCGCCGTGCTGAATGGTGCCACGTTGCTGGGAGCGCGTCTCGCCGGCGCCGATTTGACCGGCGCCCACCTCGAAGATGCCAACTTGATGGGCGCCCAACTCGAGCGCGCCGTGCTCGAGGGCGCACGTCTCTCACGCGGCAACTGGATGGGGGCGAACGCGCGTCGCGCCATCTTGTCGAGGTGCACCGGTGAAGAGGTCCGCCTCGTGGCCGCCGACTTCGAAGGCGCGGACTTCGGCTACGCGAGCCTGCTCCGCTGCGACTTGGGCAGCTCGGACCTGCGCGCGGCACGCCTCGATGGGGCGAACTTCGAGGGCAGCGACTTCACCTACGCGAACCTCGCCCGCGCGACCCTCCGCCGTGCACGGGTTCCGCGTTAGAAGCGCTTGTCGAGGTAGTCTTTCGAATCCCCTTTCGGCGGACGCGCCTTCACCGGGTGCGGCGCCGGCGCACCGGCATCGACCGCATCGCGCGTCGTGGTGGGGATCTCCACGAGCGGCGTCAGAGGTGGCGGTGGCTCCGCAACCACGGTGGCTTCGGCACGGCTCGAGGCCGACACCGCCGCGGGCGGGCGTGCAACATCCGCCCTCGCCGCCCACCACGAACGAACGGCCAACGAGCCGCCCACCAGCAACAGCAACGTGAACCCCGCCGCGGCCAGGGCAATCGGCTTGCTCGACGACGTCGTCTTTCGCGCGTCCACCGAGGTGACCAAGTTCGTATGCTGCACCGTCGGAAGCGGCGACGGTGAGAACGAGCGCGCCACGGCGGTCTCCATCGCCACCGCCCGCGGTGCCATCGGCGTCTCGTTCCGCGAACGCACGCGCGAGCCGGCGGCCTGGTGGTGCCGCAACCCGCCGAGAACCTCGTCGTCCGAGGGGCGCTTCGTCGGCTCGCGCGCCAGCATGCGCGCAATCAGTGCCACCAGCTCGGGCGGAAAGCCTTCGAGCACCGTTTCGAGCGGAGCATGCTCGCCGAGCGCGATTTTGCGGAAAATCTGGCCGAAGTTCTCCCCGTCGAAAAGCATGTGCCCCGTGAGGCACTCCACCCAAACGATGGCGAGCGCCCAAATGTCCACGGCGCGATCGAGCTGCTTCTCGCCGAACACCTGCTCCGGCGCCATGTAGTGCGGCGTACCCGTCACGGCGCCGCTGCTCGTCACGTGGGGGCTCACCTCGGGATCCATCGGCCGCGCCAGACCGAAGTCGAGAACCTTTACCACCGTGAGCCCATCGTTTTCCTGCGCGAGGAAGATGTTGTCCGGCTTCAGATCGCGATGCACGAAGCCCTGCGCGTGGGCACTCTTCAAGGCCGATGCCACCTCGTAGAGGATCTCCGCCGACGCCGCGAGGCTGAGCGCCCGCTCACGATGAAGGCGCTCGGCCAGCGATTCACCGCGCAAGAGATCCATGACCATGAACAGCACGCCGGTGTTGGGCAGCTGCCAAAGATCGAACACTTGAACGATGTTTCGATGTTGAAGCGATGCGGCCACCCGCGCCTCGCGCAGAAGGCGTGCGGCGTCCTCGGGACCGTTGCGTTTGAGCACCTTGATGGCCACCGCGCGGCCCGTGATGAGGTGCGTCGCCGCCCACACGATGCCCATTCCGCCTTCACCCACGATGCGATCGAGCCGATATCGTTCGGCAACGATGTCCCCTGGGGCGAAGCTCTCGACGTGCGCTGCGCCCGCAGGGTCCGGTACTCGCGGGTCATGAAGCATCTTTTGCGGAGGATGGATCAAAGCTGAACCAGCGTCCACTGCCGTCGGGTATCGTCGTGTATCCTTCCACGCCAGGGGAGGTTCTGCGCACGATCGCGTATACGGTGAAAATGTCAGGGAGGCTGCTTATCTTTGCGCTCGCGGCGTGCACGATCACGACGGCTGCACGTGCGGACGACACCACGGCGGAAGCTCTTTTTCGGGCTGGCAAGCAGGCGGCGGAGCGCGGAGACTTCAAAACCGCGTGCGCGAAGTTCGAGCAGAGTCAGCAACTCGAGCCCGCGCCGGGCACGCTGTTGAACCTCGCCGATTGCGAGGAGCACCTCGGGCGACTCGGACTGGCCGCGCAGCATTTCCGGCTTGCCGTCACGCATTTTCGACCGAGTGATCCTCGCGTGCCATACGCGAAGGAACGCGCGGCCACAGCCGAAAGTCACATGGCGCGCCTGGCACTTCGCGTGGCGGAGAGCGCGCCGCCGCAGACCCGCGTCTTTCGCGACGGCATCGAATTGGATCCCCAGGCCGTCGGTCAGCCGCTTCGCGTCGATCCCGGCGAGCACACGGTGATGGCGACGGCCCCGGGCAAAGCCGAGCGCACGTACACGATTCGATTGTCGCAAGGCGAGACCAAAGAGCTTTCCGTCGCGCCCAGCGACGCTCCGCCCGTGGTTGACTCGCCGCCCATCGTCGAAGAGAAGAAGAAGGTGGAGGCGCCGCCACCACCGCCGCCCGTTTTCGTTCAGCACGAAGCCTCGGGACCAAGCCGCACCTTGGGCTGGATCGCCCTTGGCGTTGGCGGCGCGGGCCTCGCGATCGGCAGCATTTTCGGCCTCCAGGCCATCTCCAAGAAGAGCACCATCGACTCGCACTGCAACGCCACCCGATGCGACGCTGAAGGCTACGACGCCGAGCGCTCCTTCGATCGGGCAAGCCTCTGGAGCACCGTCGGATTCGGCGCGGCGCTCGCGGGGATTGGTGCCGGCACGTATTTCCTCATTGCACGCCCCTTCGACAAGCGCGTCCTGGTAACGACGCAGCCTGCCCGCGCGGGCCTTACGCTGCACCTCACGGCGGAGTTTTGACATCGTGAGACTCCTGCTCGTGCTGGCCGCGGCGGCCCTTGGTGGATGCAGCATGCTCCTCGGTGTGGACACCGATCGCCCGCTCGGCGAAGACACTCCGCCCGGCGAGGACGGAGGCCCCACGCTGGACGCGGGCCCCGATGGTCGCGACCCGCGCGAGGGCGGCCCCATCTCCGATGGCGACGTGCAGGACGCACGGGACGAACGCGATGCCGACGCACAGCCACCCGAGGACAAAGAGCCGCCGCAGATCATCACCGCCGGCATCTCGCACAGCTGCCGTCTGAAGAGCGACGGAACGGCGGTTTGTTGGGGGGACAACAGCTTCAAGCAATCGACGCCGGCACCTGGAAAATACAAGCAAATATCGGCGTTCGGTTACCACACGTGCGCAGTCCGCACCGACGGCACCGTGGCCTGCTGGGGCACCAATGGCAGCGGCCAATCGACGCCGCCCGATGGCGTCGTGTTCAAACAAGTCTCCTCGGGCTTGATCCACACGTGCGGCGTGCGCGCCGATGGCTACGTGAAATGCTGGGGCTCCGACGGCGCCGGGCAATCGACGCCGCCCTACGAGCTTTTCAAGCAGGTTGCCGCGGGCGAGTACCACACGTGCGGCATCCGCGACACCGGCATCCTCATGTGCTGGGGGCGCAACGACGTGAACCAGGCGAACCCGCCGCCGGGCACGTTCCGGCAGATTTCCTCCGGGTACAACCACACGTGCGCGTTGCGCACGGACGGGAAAATCCTCTGCTGGGGCGACAACGCCTCCGGCAAGGCAAGCGCGCCCGAGGACACGTTCACAAGGGTCGGCGTCGGCAAGTCGCACACGTGCGGCGCGTTGCAGGAGGGGATGCGCTGCTGGGGCGACAACGGCTCCGGCCAAACCAACGCGCGCATCGGCACCTACCGCGACATCGCGGGCGGCGACCTTCATGCCTGCGGCGTGCTCACCGATGGCCGCGCCACCTGCTGGGGCGACAACGGTTCCGGCCAGGCCCCGGAGAATCCGCCCTAGCGAGTCTCGCGGCACCCGAAGAGAGGATTGAACAGGGAGGGGGGGAGGCGGGGAGGGATACGGCACAAATCCCACCGCGCACCGAGGCTGGTTTTGTGGGTTGCCAGTTGGCTCAATGGGCCGATTGAAAACAAAAAACTCCCCGCCTCCCCGCCTCCCCGCCTCCCTGTTCAATCTCTTCTTCTGCTCGAGGAGCGTGCACACCGATTAGCCAAGCCATTTGACGAAGAGCGATGCCAAGGTCGCGGAGGCCGTGGCTTCGCTGATGCGGTGCGAAAGCATCTCGCGGGAGATGCCCTCGGCGGCACCGACGATACCGACGGAGCGAAGGTGCAGTTCGTCCTTTGGTAGCTCCGAAAAGGGCCCGAACGTCTCGAAAATGACGTTCGCATAGCGATCGACCAGCTCCTGCTGAAAGCCGTCCGTTTCGGCATCGCCCTTCAATGCGGCCCAGATCGCGTGCCACTCGGGGCCGAGCGTCGTGTAGCAATGCATGTACGAGGCGGCGGCCACGCGTGCGAGCTCTTTGAGCTTCTTCGGCGCGCGGCAGGCCTCCTGGAAGGTGACGAGTGCGCGGTCGTCGATTTGTTTGGCCAGCGCAATCAGCAGGCCCGACCGCGTGGTGAAGTGGGTATATGCGATCGGCTTGCTGATGCCCGCGCGCTCGGCCAGGTAGCCCAAGGTCAACGCATCCGTCCCTTCCTCGCGGACGATGGTCATCGCGGTCTCGAGAAGTTGCTCACGGCGCTGGGCCTTCGGCAGTCGCTGTTGCATCGCGCTTGACAGTAGCAGGCGCCGACCACATTACTAAAGGTAACTTACTGATGGTAACAAAGGTGACTGCCCCATGAAAAACCCCGTGCTCATCCTCGGAGGGACCGGCGTCGTCGGCTCCCAAACCGCCAAGATTCTTCGCCGCCTCCATCCGGAGCTGCCGCTCGCCCTCGGCGGGCGCGATCTTCGAAAGGCCGATGCCCTCGCCAGAGAAATCGGCGGGCCCGTCGAGGGGGTCGCCGTCGATCTCGGGCGGCGCGATCTCGGGCTGCCGCCTGAAAAGAGGTTCTCCGCGGTGGCCATGTTCCTCAAAGACGAGACGTTCCATGCGCTTCGCTACGCCCAAGAACAGGGCGCCGCGTACCTGAGTATCTCGACGGGCACCTTCGAAATGGCACCCGAGGTCGCGCTTTACGCGCAAAAGCCTGCGCGCGCGCCCATTCTCATGGCCAGCCAATGGCTCGTGGGCGCTGTCGTGTTGCCCGCGCTTTTGTTTGCCCGCGCGTTTCGAAAGCTCGACACCATCGAACTCGCGGCGCACCTGGACGAGGAGGACATGGGCGGTCCAGCCGCATCGGCCGATTTCGATCGGATGACCACCGTGGGCGCGAATGCATTGATTCTCGCTCGAGGTAAATGGATATCCGCTGGCGGAGACAACGCCAAGCGGCGCCTTTTGGATGTGGACGGTGTGGAGCTGGAGGCTTCTGCGTATTCACCCTTCGATGTATTGAGCCTCGCGGCGGCCACGCAGGCGCACTCCATCCGGTTCGATCTCGCGGTGGGCAAGACGGCGAGCCGTCGCAGGGGGGAGCCTTTTTCCACGGAGATCGTCATCGAAATGAGCGGTGAGCTCGCCGACGGTACGGCGGGGCGCGTTCGCCACGATCTGGTGCACCCCGCGGGGCAAGCACCGGTCACCGCCCTCGGGGTGGCCGTGGGCGTAGAGCACCTCATCGGCCTTGCAGGCGCGGCGGTCGGCCCCGGCCTTTACCTGCCCGAGGTGCTCATCGAGCCGGAATACATGGTTCGTCGCCTGAAGGAATTTGGCATGCAGTTTCGTAGTTCGAAATAAGGAGTCATTTGAATATGAAAGATCCCGTATTGGTCATTGGTGGGTCGGGTAAAGTCGGCCGCTATTTCGCCAAAGCATTTCGCAAACTGCAGCCCAAACAGCCCATTGCCATCGGCGGGCGCGATCTCGCCAAGGCCAAAGCCGCCGCCGAGGAGTCCGATCTCGCCGAGGCGGTGCGCGTCGATTTGGCGCGGAGCGATCTCGGGCTTCCCGAGGGGAAAAAGTATAGCGCCGTCGTCGTGCTTTTGAAGGACGATACGCTGAACACGATGAAGTATGCGCAGGCCAACGGGCTGCCCTACGTCTCGTTCTCGGATTGGTTTTTCGACATTGGCCCCGAGGTGGCCCTTTACGTGCACGCGCCGAAGCGGGCGCCCGTTCTCTTCTTGGGCCACGCCCACGGCGGCACCGTCACCTTGGCGACGCTTCACTTCGCGCGCGAGTTTCGCACCATCGAGTCCATCGACATCGGCGTGGTCGCCGATGAGCGCGATTCGGGCGGGCCCGCGGCAAAGGTCGACATGGACCGCCTCGGCGGCGCCGTTTCGCGGCCGCCGATTCTCAAGAATGGTCAATGGCTCTGGGCGGGCGAGGACGATGCGAACCGCCGATTCACAGGTGCCGATGGTCGCGAGTGGCAGGGGCGCGCCTTACCCTTGCTCGACGTGGCGAGCCTCGCCGCGGCGACCGACGCGAAATCGGTGCGCATCGATTACGCACTCCGCGCGGGCGATGGGCTCTCGCACGAGAGCATCCTGGAGATAGCGGGCACGAAGAAGGACGGCAGCACGGGGCGCTTTCGGTACGCCCTCGTCGATGCGGTGAGCCACTCCGAGACGAGCGCGCGCGGCGTGGCCTTCGCGGTGGAGCGCCTGCTCGGACTTGCCGGCGGGCCAGAGGTCGCGGCGGGCCTCTACCACCCCGAGTCGCTGCTCGACCCGGGCTACGTCGTCGAGCGCATGCAGGAGTTCGGTACGCGCATCGAACGCTGAGCCCGCGCCGTAGGCTGGCGCCGTGGTAGGCTTCGCCCGATCGATGTCGCACAACACTTTCGGGCACCTTTTCCGCGTTACCACGTTTGGCGAGAGCCACGGTCCCACCATCGGCTGCGTCGTCGATGGATGCCCTCCGCGCATCCCCATTGCCGAGCCCGAGATTCAGCATTTTCTCGACAAGCGGCGCCCCGGCCAGTCCCGCTTCACGACGCAGCGGCGCGAGCCCGACGCCGTGCGCATCGTCTCCGGCGTCATGGACGGCGTGACCACCGGGGCGCCCATTGGGCTGCTCATCGACAACGTCGATCAGCGCTCCAAGGACTACGGCGAGATCAAAGACCGCTACCGGCCAGGGCACGCCGACTTCACCTACGACGCGAAGTACGGCATCCGTGACTACCGCGGCGGCGGTCGCTCGTCCGCGCGCGAGACCGCCATGCGCGTGGCCGCCGGCGCCGTCGCCCGCAAAGTCCTTTCCGGCGTGACCATCCGCGGTGCATTGGTGCAACTCGGGCCGAACGGCATCGATCGCGCGAACTGGAGCGATGCCGCCATCGACGAGAACCCGTTTTTCTGCCCCGATCCCAAGGCCGCCATCGCTTGGGAGACGTACCTCGACGACGTGCGCAAGCGCGGTTCGTCGTGCGGTGCCATCGTCGAGGTCACGGCCGATGGCGTGCCCGCGGGATGGGGCGCGCCCATTTACGGCAAGCTCGATGCAGAGCTCGCGAGCGCGTTCATGAGCATCAACGCGGTCAAGGGCGTGGAGATCGGCGAAGGCATGGCGGCCGCCGCGCTCGAAGGTGAAAGCAATGCGGACGAAATGCGCGCGGGGCAGGGGATTCCGACATTCCTCTCGAACCACGCGGGCGGAATCCTTGGCGGGATCTCCACCGGGCAACGCATCGTCGCGCGCTTCGCCGTGAAGCCCACGTCCTCCATTCTGACGTTGCAACGCTCTGTGGATCGCTACAACGACGAGGTCGAAGTTCGCACCAAGGGCCGCCACGATCCATGCGTCGGCATCCGCGCGGTGCCGGTGGGCGAGGCGATGATGGCCATCGTCCTCGCCGACGCATTTCTTCGCCACCGCGGGCAAAACGGCGATGGCGTCGCATGGCCGTTGTCCCGCGATACTTGATTTAGCTCTCCGGCCGATTGCGAAGAAAGTCCGCCACGTCGGCGAAGCGGCGCGTGAGGTACTCGCGCACCTCCGGGTCGACGCTGGGGTGCTCGAGGGCGGCGCCCATGCAGCGAAGCCACGCATCGCGAAGCTGGTTACCGATGGGGACGTGCATGTGGCGCATGCGAAGTCGCGGGTGGCCATGGACCGGCGAGTACATCGGCGGCCCGCCGAGCCACTCCACGAGGAACGCGGTGAAGTGCTCGCGCACCACCGCAGCCACGCGGCCCGATTCGTCCCGGCGATGCACGGCGACGAGCTCCGGCTCGTGTTCGTCCATGTGATCGTAAAAGCGCTTCGCCAAAGCCATGGCGGCGTCTTGCCCTCCGAGCACCTCGAAGGGGGTGCGTTTGGCGTTGATCATGCCTGCCCCGCGCAGAGAGGGCACGGATTGCGGCGCTCTTCGAGGGCGCGGCAATCGAGGCATTCGACGCGGTACGCGTGGAAGCCCGCGTCCTCGGGAGCGACGTGCGTGCGGGCCTTGTTGGCGCGCTTGCCTTCGTAGACCACAGTGGCCGGCACGAAGGCCAATGCGCTGAGCCTTTCGCTGCCGCAGCGGCCGCAGCTCGCGGGAAGAGGAAACGCGTTCTCTTGATCGAGCGCGCGCGCAACGCCACCGTCGGCCTGGCAGCGCGGGCATGCGGTGGCCGAGAACAGCTCCTTCTTGCAGGCCGCGCAGGCGATGAGAAAGGTGCCGCGCACCAGGTCTTCGCCTTTGTAGCCCCACGAGGGCGCGCCGTAGACCTCTCCACCGAGCAGCGGAAGCTTCTGCGCCACCAGCGCTTCGATGGTCAGTTTCTTACTCGGGCACGCGTCGCAGCCACCCTCGACCAAGGCGGAAAATGCTTCTTCGGAAAGGGACATCGGGCGTGAACATGCCACAGACCGGCGAGCCTTGACGGCACGAAGTGCGGACATAATATTATCACTGTAATATTTGCTGTACGAAAGGACCGTCATGAGCACGAGCTACATCATCGATGCCGTCCGAACCCCGCGCGGGCGAGGCAAACTGGGCAAGGGAGCGCTCACGGGGATTCACCCACAGGAGCTGCTCGCGCAAGTCCTGAAGGAGCTCGAACGGCGCGGCACCTTCGAGGCACGCGAGGTGGACGACGTCATCGCGGGGTGTGTCTCCCAGGTGGGCGACCAAGGTGCGAACGTTGCGCGCAACGCTGTGTTGGCGGCGGCCTGGCCGAACGAAGTGTCGGCGGTGTCGCTGAATCGGTTCTGTGCGTCGGGCCTGCAAGCGATCCACTTCGGAGCGATGGCGGTCGCGTCCGGCGCCATGGACCTGGCCATCGCCGGCGGGGTGGAGAGCATGTCGCGCGTGCCGATGGGCGCCGATGGAGGCGGGCAGGACGGGGGCAATCTGGAACTGCGCAAACGCCTCTTTCAGGTTCCGCAGGGCATCAGTGCGGATCTCATCGCGACCTTGGAGGGCTTCTCGCGCGAGGAGGTGGACGCCGTGGCGCTGCGCTCGCAGAGGAATGCGGCACGGGCCATCGAGGAAAAGCGCTTCGCCCGGTCGCTGTTGGCCGTGCGCGATCCTGCAACCGGCGCCGTGGCGCTGGAGCGCGATGAATTTCCGCGGCCCGACACGACGGCCGAGGGGCTGGCGGCGCTCAAGCCATCGTTCGTCGGTATGGGCGAGGCCGTCGTGGGACCGAACGGCGAGACGTTGGACCAGATTGCGCTCGCGGCGTACCCGGCGGCTGGGGTGATTCATCATGTGCATACTGCAGGCAATTCGAGCGGCATCGTCGATGGCGCCGCCGCGGTGGCGCTCGCGTCCGAGCGGTATGTGCGCGAGCACGGCATCAAGCCGCGTGCCCGCATCCGGGCGATGGCCACGATTGGAAGCGAGCCCGTGTTGATGCTGACGGCGCCGGCCCCGGCGAGCGAGAAGGCTCTGCGCCGCGCGGGCATGACCGCACGCGACATCGATTTGTGGGAGATCAACGAAGCCTTTGCCGGTGTCGTGCTTCAGGTGACGCGCGCGCTCGGCATCGAGCACGACCGTGTGAATGTGAACGGCGGAGCCATTGCACTGGGGCATCCTTTGGGCGCGACCGGCGCTATGCTCTTCGGCACGGCGCTCGACGAGCTCGAACGAAGTGGAAAGGCCACGGCGCTCATTACGATGTGCGTCGGCGGCGGGCAGGGCATCGCCACGATTCTCGAGCGCGTTTGATCGACCCACACGAGAGGAGACGACCATGATTCGAAAGAGCACGGCAGTCTGGAAGGGCAACGGTCTACAAGGCGAGGGCGCGCTCACGACGCAAAGCGGGGTGTTCCGCGATCAGCCGTACTCATTCAAAACGCGCTTCCAAAGCGAAGACGGCAAGGCCGGCACCAACCCAGAGGAGCTCATCGCCGCCGCCCACGCCGGCTGCTACGCCATGGCGCTCTCGTTTGCATTGAGCGACGCCGGCCACGCCCCCAAAGAGCTCCGCGTCGCCGCCAACGTGGATCTGAACAAGGTGGGCGAAGGCTTCGCCATCACGAACATCGCGTTGGAGCTCGAGGCGAACATCCCGGGCATCGACCAGGCGAAGTTCCAACAATTGGCCGACGCGGCAAAGAAGAACTGCCCCGTGTCCAAGGCCCTCTCGGCCACGCCGATCACGCTGTCGGCGAAGTTGGTCGGCTGATTCGGGTTTACGGCGACGCGGGCGACGGTGGAATCCCGTTGCTCGCGTCGTTTGCGTCGTTCGCGTCGTTTGCGAATTGCAAGCCAGCGCCTGCTCGCCCTAGCGACCGCAGCGCCGCGGGCATCCTGGCGATTTGGCCCGCTGGCGCTTAGGATCCCGTTCGTACGCGCCAATCAGGGGAGGGGCCGCCATGAGCGTGGACGAGCTCGAACTCAAGAGCCTTTTCGCCGGTCGCTTCCTCGTGGAGGCCGTGGCGGGAACCGGCGGAATGGCCATCGTTTACCGTGCGCGCGACCAAGAGCGTGGCAACGCCCCCGTGGCGCTCAAGGTGCTTCGCCGTCTCGGACGGGTCGCCCACCTTCACGAGCGATTCGCGCGCGAGGCGCTCGTCTTGTCGACGCTGCGGCACCCCGGAATCGTGTCGTACATCGATCACGGCGTGACTCCGCAGGGCGAGGCTTTTCTCGTCATGGAGTGGCTCGAAGGAGAAAGCCTCGGCCAGCGTTTGAGCCGGCAAGGCTTGTCCCTGCTCGAAACCGTGACCCTGCTCGGGCGGGTGGCCGAGGCGCTTTCCGTCGCACACCGGCATGGGATCGTGCATCGCGACCTCAAGCCTGAAAACATCTTCCTTCTGGGTGGCCGGCCGGATTCTCCGACGGTGCTCGACTTTGGCGTGGCCCGCCTGATTTCGTCCGACCTTACGACGACCGGCCTCGCGCTCGGAACGCCGCTCTACATGGCGCCGGAGCAGGCGCGTGGGGAAGCGATTGGACCGAGCGCAGACGTGTTCGCGCTCGGTTGCGTGATGTTCCACTGCCTGACGGGACGGGTGCTCTTCGATGCGTCGCACCCGACGCTCGTCATGGCCGGCATCCTGCTGCAAGAGGCCCCGTCTTTGCGCTCGGTTCGAGCCTCGATGCCAAAGGAGCTGGAGACGCTGCTCGCGTCGATGCTCGACAAGGATCCACGGCGGCGTCCCCGAGATGCGGGCGCGCTCCTCGAAGGTCTGAATCGGCTTGGTGCACTCTCGGATGAACCCGCCCCCGACAAGGCGATCACACGTGCCGTCCCCCTCTCGGGCGAGCAACAACTCGTGAGCGTCATTTTGTCGATTGCGCACGGCACCGGCGACGAGCGCACGGATCACCCGCCGCTGTTCGACATGTTGCGCCGTCGGTTCGGCGCGCGGGTCGAACAGCTCGTGGACGGCTCGATGATCGCGACCCTCGCCCAGACCGAGAGCATGACCGCGACCGACCAAGCCGTGCAGGCGGCGCGGTGTGCGCTCCTCGTCCGCAAAGAGTTGCCCTCCCAAGAACGGGTCGTGGTCGCAACCGGACGGGGCGTCGTCGGCGCGAACCTGCCGGGTGGAGAGGTCATGGACCGCGCGGGCAAGCTGCTCGAGACGTCGCAGGCGTCCGGTGGCGTGTGGATCGACGACGTGACGTCGCGCCTGCTCGATGTGCGCTTTCGAATGAGTCGAACCAAATCGGGCCACTGCATCTTGCACGCGGAGCTCCAAATCGACGAGACGCGGCGGTTGCTCGGCCAACCGACCCCCCTCGTCGGCCGCCGTCGAGAGCTCGCCCAGCTGCAAATGCTGCTGGGGGAGTGCTGCGAGAACTCCGTGGCTCGCCTCGCCGTGGTGGTCGCCCCGCCCGGAGTCGGCAAATCGCACCTGCGTCGCGAATTCGTCCAACAGGTTCAGCGCGAGGTGTCGAGGTCCGTCGACGTGTGGCTCGGGCGCACCGATCCGACGCGCGCGGACGCGTCGTACGGCCTGCTCTGGGATGCCTTGCGCAGGCTCATCGACGTCCAGGATGGCGAGGAGCTCACGATGCAACAGAGCCGACTTCGCCAGAGGGTGCGGCGTTATGTGCCCGTGGGCCAGGCGCCCTTCGTCACCGAGTTTCTCGGAGAGCTCTGTCGGATCCCATTTCCATCGGAGAACAGCCCGAAGCTCCGGATGGCGCGCTCCGAGGCGCGCACCATGGCCGATCAGGTGAGCGCCGCATTTCTTGCCTTCGTACGTGCCGAAACGAGCGCGCACCCGGTGCTGCTGGTCCTCGAGGACCTTCATTGGAGCGACGGGCTCACGGTGCGTTTGATCGACGAGATGCTGCGGGGGTGCAGCGACAAGCCCATCATGGTTCTCGCGCTCGCGCGGCCCGAGGTCGAAACACGCCATCCGAATCTCTGGGCCGATCGCAAACGCGAATATCTCAGCCTCGATGGATTGACGAAAAAGGCGAGCGCGCAGCTGGTGACCCATGTCCTTGGCAACCAGATCGCGCCCGCGATCGTGGAACGCATCGTCGACCAAGCCGAGGGCAATGCGCTTTTCTTGGAGGAACTGATTCGTTTCGTGGCGCAAAACACGTCCGATGCCCTGCCGGATACCGTCATTGCCATGTTGCAAGCGCGGCTTCAGCGCCTCGAGCCGGAATTGCGGCGGACGCTTCGTGCGGCCAGTGTTTACGGTGCGACGTTTTGGCGCGCCGGCCTCGTGGCACTGCTCGGAGAAGGCGATTCGGCCGGGAGCATCGACCAGCGGCTCGAGTCGCTGATCGATCAAGAACTGATCGTGCGCAATGCCACGAGCCGCTTTCTCGGAGATACGCAATATTCATTTCGGCACGCGCTGCTGCGGGAGGCCGCACACGGCACACTGACCGACGACGACCGCTTGGCGGGTCATCGTGCCGCCGCCGCGTTTCTCGAATCGATGGGTGAACGCGATCCAGGCGTTCTCGCGGAACACTTCGCCCTCGGTGGCGAGAAGGAGCGAGCGGCCGCCTATTACGCGCGGGCGGCCATCGAGGCGGTCCATTACAATGAGCTCGAGGCCGTGACGCCCCTCGCCGAGCGAGGAATCGCATGCGGGGCGCAGGGCGACGTGCTCGGACAGATCCTCTCCGCGCGAGGGGGCGTGAGCTATTTCCAGCACGATCATGCGAGCGCCCGCACGCTCATCGAGGAGGCATTGTCGCTCCTGCGCCCTGGCAGCGCCCGCTGGTGGCACGCCGCGGGAACCATGAGCGTCATATCGACGAGCGTCCTTCGTTGGGACGAGGTTCTGCGCTGGGGGGAACAGCTGCGAACGGCGCCTTTCGATCCGCAGGCGGCCACGATGCGCATACGGGCCTTGTCTCTTTTCGCCGCGAAGTTGATTTGGTCCGGGCGGCACGCCCATAGCGCGCCACTCCTGACGCAACTGGACAGCATGATCGATTCCCCTCTCGAGGATGTGGAGGGGCGAGCCTGGCGGGACTTCGCACACATGTCTGCTGCCTTCTGGTCCCAGCCGGATCCTTGGCGAGCCTTGATGGCGGCCTCCCGCGCGGAAGTGTTTTTCGAGCAAGCCGAGTACTCGCGCCTTCTTGGGCCGACGCAGGCCTTCCGGGGTTACCTGCTCGTTCACCTGGGCAATTTCGACGCGGGGGAGGCGAAGCTGCGAACCAGCCTCGAACTTGCGCGGCGTACGCGAGACCCGTTCACCTTGTCGCTGGCGGTGCCGTTTCTCGCGCTGACCCTCGTCGAGACGGGGGACGCCGCCGCCACCGACGAAGCCGAGCGCCTCCTTCGCGGATTTTTGGACACTCCGTCCGATCCCAAGCAGCAAGGCTTTGGGCATGCCATCCTGGGCGAGATTCATCTCGGACGCGGCGAGCTCGAACCTGCCGAACGGCATGCGCGAGCGGCGCTGAACATGATCGGCGAACACCTCGTGCTCCGGCCGTCGGCCGACACGCTGCTGACGAAGGTCCTCCTTCATGCGGGCCGTCATGGCGAGGCGTGCGAGCACGTGCATGGTGCGCTCGCCTTGGTCGCGTCCATCGGGGGCTGTGGCTTTCTCGAGGTACCACTTCGGCTTGCGGCGTTCGAAGCGTACGTCGCCGCGTCCAACCCGGCCGCAGCAGGCATTTTGGAAGGTGCCGTCGAACAGGTCGGCATTCGTGCCGAGGGCATCCCCGATGCGCGCCTTCGCGAGCGCTTCCTCACGAAGAATCCGGCCAATCGACGCGTGCTGGCGGAAGCCGAAAGGCTGCTGCCCCCTTCGGTCCTCGCGTTTGCACGTCTTGGAGGCCAGGCCGCATCATGAGCAGACGAGATCCGTTGGAAAACAAGGTCGTCGCCGGGCGGTTCGTCATCGAAGAGCCCGCAGGCAGCGGTGGCATGGGCGTCGTCTACCGCGCCCGCGATCAGCAGCGCGATGGCGCGAGGGTGGCGCTCAAGGTGCTCCATTCCACCGCGTACGTGCAGCAGTTTCAGGAGAGATTCGAGCGCGAGGCCCAGGTCCTCTCGACGTTGAATCATCCCGGCATCGTCTCGTACGTCGACCATGGGACCACGCCCCAAGGCGAGTCGTACCTCGTCATGGAATGGCTCGAAGGGGAAGACCTGGAGACGCGCTTGGAGCGCGAAGGTCTCACCCTCGGTGAAACGTTGACCTTGTTCCGAAAGATCGCCGATGCGCTTTCGGCAGCACACCGTCACGGAATCGTGCATCGGGACCTCAAGCCGGGAAATATCTTCCTCGTCGGCGGACGTCCCGATGCGGTGTCCCTCGTCGACTTCGGTGTGGCGCGGCTGGTTTCATCGCACCTGACGACGCCCGGCCTCGCGATCGGAACACCGCGATACATGGCACCGGAACAAGCGCGTGGCGAGCCGGACGTCGGTCCGAGCGCGGACGTGTTCACACTCGGGTGCGTGATGTTCCAGTGCCTGACCGGAGAGTCGCCCTTCGTGGGAGGTCACCCGGCATTCGTCATGGCGAACATTCTCCTTCAGGAAGCGCCGCGCCTCCGAACCCGGAGGCCGGCGATGCCGCAAAGCGTGGAGGACCTGGTTGCACGGATGCTTGCAAAGGACCCGCAGCATCGTCCGAAGGATGCGAGCGCGCTCCTCCAGGCGCTCGACGCGCTCGGATCGCTTCCGGATACCGCGGCACCCGAGCCTCCCCCGAGCGTGCAGCGCTCCGCGCATCCTCAGCTTGCCGTGCCCCTCCTCGACGAGCAACAGCTCGTCAGCGTCATCGTGTCCGTGAGTGAGAACAGGCGTGAATCCCCGCGCACGGCGTTCGCCGATGCGTTGCGCGGGCGTTTCGGGGCTCGGGTCGAGCTTCTCGTGGACGGATCGGTGGTCGCGGTCCTCGCCCAAACGGAGCGGATGACCGCGACCGATCAGGCCGTACATGCCGCTCGGTGCGCGCTCGTCATGCGCCAGGAACAGCCTTGGCGACGGGTCGTGGTCACGACGGGACGAGGTGTCGTCGGCGCGAATCATCCGTCGGGAGAGGCCATCGATCGCGCGGGCTCGTTGATGCAAGCCTTCACGGAGACGGAATCGGCGTCGACACGGAGCGGCGTGTTGATCGACGATGTCACCGCGCGGCTCCTCGATGCGCGCTTTCTCGTCAGCCGAACCAGCTCAGGGCACTGCGTTTTGGAGGCCGAGCACCACACCGACGAAGCACGCCCGCTGCTCGGCAGACCGACGCCGTGTGTCGGCCGCGAGCGGGAGCTTGCCTTGCTTCGAATGCTGCTCTCGGAGTGTTCCGACGAATCGGTGGCCCGGCTCGCGCTGATCATCGCACCGCCCGGGACGGGCAAATCCCGGGTGCGCCGCGAGTTTCTGCGGCAAGTGGCTCGCGACGACGCCACCGTCGAAACTCTGGTCGGACACTCGGATCCGACCCGCGCGGGGGCGCCGTACGGGCTTCTCTGGGATGCTCTCCGCAGGCTCGCCGATGTGCACGACGGCGAAGAGCTGCCTTTGCAACAAAGCAAACTTCGCGAGCGTGTCCGCCGTCACGTGCCCTCGAACGAAGCGCAATTCGTCAGCGAATTCCTCGGCGAGCTTTGTGGGATTCCGTTTCCATCGGAGGCGAGCCCGAAGCTTCGGGATGCGAGGAACGAGCCGCACATGATGGCGGGTCTGGTGAACAGGGCCTTCGTCTCGTTCTTCCGCGCGGAAAGCAACGCGCATCCGGTGCTGCTCGTCCTCGAAGATCTGCAGTGGGGCGACGCCCTCACCGTGCGGGTCGTGGACGCGATGTTGCGTGAGTGCAGCGACCAACGGATCATGGTTCTGGCCTTTGGCCGCCCCGAGGTGAACGAGATTTTTCCGAGGCTCTGGCCCGGGCGCAAACGCCAAGACATCCTGCTCGATGGCCTCACGAAGAAGGCCAGCACGCAGCTCGCGACGGGGATCCTCGGCGACGAGGTCGCACTGGAGGTCGTGGAGCGAATCGTCGATCAGGCAGCAGGCAATGCGCTCTTCCTGGAAGAATTGATTCGTTCCGTGGCCGAGGAATCCCTCGAGCACTCGAGCATGCCCGCCACGGTGCTCGCCATGTTGCAAGCGCGGCTCAAACGCCTCGAGCCGGACGTGCGGCGGCTGTTGCGAGCGGCCAGCGTTTTCGGCGCGACGTTTTGGCGTGGCGGCGTCATCGCGCTCCTCGAAGCGCAGGAATCGGCTTCGCGGGTGGACGAGTGGCTCGGCGTCCTCGTCAATCAGGAGCTCGTCGTGCACGACACCGGCGGCCGCTTTCTCGGCGATGTGCAGTACTCGTTCCGCCACGAGCTCGTCCGCGAGGGGGCGCACAGCATGTTGACCGACGCGGACCGCGTGGCCGGACATCGCGCGGCGGCGGCTTTTCTGGAGTCGATGGGGGAACGCGATCCGCGCGTCCTGGCCGAGCATTTCGTGCTCGGCGAACAGATGACCCGAGCCACGGTGTGCTACGCGCGGGCAGCGGTGAACGCCTTCAATCAGGGCGATCTCGCTGCGGTCATCGAGCTTTCCGAGCGTGGAATCGCATGCGGTGCCGAGGGCGAGCTTTTGGGCGCGTTGCTCGCCGGTGGCGCACGGGCCCAGGCCTTGAAGCATTGCGATCACGACAAGGCGTATGCGCTCCTTGCTCGGGCGGTGCCCCTCCTGCGCCGTGGAAGCATCGAGTGGTGGATCGCCATGGGGATGATCACCTCGATCGTTGGCCTGGTGGGTCGCTCGGACGAGTTCCCGCGGTGGGCGGACGAGTTTTGGGCGGCCCCTTGCGATCCGGATGCCGCCGTGATCCAGGTGGAAGCTGCGTCGTACGTCGTCTTCTATTCGATTCGCGCGGAGCGAGGTTCGCTGGCCGAACAGTATCTGGCGCGGATGGACGAGCGCATCCCGGCCATTCGGAGCGTCCACGCAAAAGGCATGTGGAAGCTCGCGCACGCGCAGTACGAGTGGTACGTCCAAGCGGACCCTTGGGCCGCGTGCACGATGGCCGCGGAGGCGGAGGCGCTGTTCGAAGCCAGCGCCAATCCGCGCCTCATTGCGTTCGCGCGGATTTATCGAGGCGTCTCGCTCGTAGCGTTGGGTAGCCTCGACGCCGGCGAGCAAAAACTCCGTGCCGCGTTTGCCGAGGCGGACCGCTCCCGAGACTGGCTCCTATCCGTGGTAACGCCCAACTTGGCCATGCTCCTCGTCGACAAAGGCGATGGCGCATCCATCGACGAGGCCGAGCGCATCCTTCGTGTGCACCTGGACCAGCAGGGCGACAGGAGCTTTCAGGGATTGTCGAATGCCATTCTCGCGGAGATCTTTCTGATTCGCGGGGAGCTCGCATCGGCGGAAAAACACGCTCGACTGAGCATCAAGATGACCGATGGGTATACCCTTTATCGCGTGTACGCCCACGTGGTGCTGACGAAGATTCTGCAGTGCAGCGGCCGATTCGTCGAAGCGTGCCATCACATCGACGCGGCCCTCTCGTGGTACGCGAAGGTTGGGGCCTGCTTTCTCGACGTGCGGCTCTGGCTGGCGGTGTTCGAGGCGCATGCCGCCGCGAACGACCAGGTGGCCACGCGAGCTTTGGGGGTTGCCGTCGAACGAATTCGGACTCGCGCGGAGCGTATGGCGGATACCAACCTTCGCACGCGCTTCCTCACGAACAACTCGGTAAACCGCCGCGTGCTCGAAGAGGCACGAACGCACCTGCCGCCTTCGGCCCTGGCATTCGCGCAAACGGACGGCCTTGCGGAGTGACGGCGTCGGGTCGACCGTGGGGGCTAGAGAGACGCTGCAGCCGAATCGCCCGGCAAGAGCGAATAGACCAAGGTATCGCGCAATTCGCCATTGGTCTCCCGCGCCTCATTTCGGAGGCGCGCCTCGAGGGTGAACCCGCACCGCTCGGCCACGCGCTGGCTGCGCACATTGCGGTGGCTACACCGAATTTCCACGCGCTGCGCCCCCAGCTTCGCCAATGCGAACCCCGCCAGCGCGCGCACGACTTCCGTGACGTACCCCTGTCCTTCGAACGACCGCCTCACCCAATAGCCAATTTCGAACCGAGGTACATCCCAATCCATGCGATGAAGCCCGGAGCACGCCACATGGGTTTTGCGATCCTTGAGAAAGGCAAACATCGGCAAATCCTCCCGCCGAACGAAGGCCGCATGAAGCCTACGCGCCGCCGCTTCCTGCCCCTCCAGCGTCGGTCGCTCCCTCGCCCAAGGCATCGTCTCGTGCAGCGCATCCCACGTCTCGAGCACCGACGCCAACGTCGTTGAGCCGTCGCCTGGCATGGGCGCCCGAATGTAGAGCCGTTTGGTTTCGATGGCCTCGGGTAAATCGATTAAGATGGGTGCGGTCATTGATGCCATGGTAGCGAATCCGCTCGCGACGGTGGTAGTCGAATGAACCGCACGTCGCGCTCACCGCGGGCGGAACAAATGATGATTTAGGCATCGATTTGAATTGACGTGTTTGGTCTGCGAGCCTTCGTGTATCCGCCGTCCCAGGCCGAAAACTGCGCTCCAAGCCGGCCCGATGACTCCCTGAGGCGCGTTTGCGTTCTCGAGGACGAGCGTGGCGTCGAATCCGTCGATCGCGCGATGGGGCGCCAATGCGGAGGGCAAAATTTTCGATGGTAGACGTGGTTCATGAACCTCACCGATCTCTCGAATGACGAGGTGCTTTCGGGGCTGCATGCACTCGTTGGCCAAGGACGTGTTCTTCTTGCGCGCCTCCTGGCGTATCTCGCCGAGGTCGAGGAACGCCGTTTGGACCTGCAAGCCGCATGCTCCTCGCTCTTCGATTACTGCGTCCGCCGGCTCGCGATGAGCGAC
Source organism: Sorangiineae bacterium MSr12523 (assembly GCA_037157775.1). Lineage (NCBI taxonomy): Bacteria > Pseudomonadati > Myxococcota > Myxococcia > Myxococcales > Pendulisporaceae > Pendulispora > Pendulispora brunnea. Next base: position 8,155,248 of record CP089982.1, on the reverse strand, counting down.
GACGAGGCGTGTCGCCGCGTAACGGCTTCGCGCATCGTGCGGCGCTATCCACTTGCGCTCGCAATGATTGAACGCGGCGAGCTTCACCTGACGTCGTTGCTGCTGCTCCGCGAGCGCCTGACGGATGACAACCACGAAGAGCTCTTGCGCGCAGCCGCCGGGAAGACCAAAGCCCAGGTTCAAGAGCTCTTGGCGGCACGCTTCCCACGGCCTGACACGCCCTCGCTGATTCGCCCATTGCCGAACGCGACAGCCCATCGCGTCGAACCCATCGCGCCAGAGCGTTACGAGGTGCAGTTCACGGCCACCAAGGACCTCAAAGAGAAACTCGACCACGCGACGAACTTGATGCGCCACGCAAACCCCCGCGGAGATCTCTCGGTCGTCGTGGAACGCGCCCTCGACCTGCTCATCGACGAACTCGAAAAGCGCCGACTCGGCAAAGCCAAGCGCCCCGCCGCACCGGGACCGACCCGCGAAAGCACACGCCCAGGCTACGTCACCAGGGCAGTGCGCCGCGAAGTCTTCGCCCGAGACGGTGCACAATGCACCTTCATCGACGAGTGCGGCCGACGCTGCGAGTCGCGCGCGTTCCTGGAACTCGACCACGTTCAGGCTCGCGCCCTCGGCGGCCGCGACACGGTGCCCAATCTGGTAGTCCGCTGTCGCGCACACAATGGCCTGGCCGCCGAACGCGACTTCGGCCGCGACTACATCGACCGAAGGAAAGCAGAAAAGACTCCCCACCCGCTCCAGCGCCGATACGAATCCGACATAGCCCTCCGAGCCCTCACGGCTTTGGGCTTCAAAGAACCGCAAGCCCGCCGCGCCCTCGAAACCATCGAAAAGCGCTGGCCCAGCGTTCCCCCTCCCATCGAGACCATCCTTCGCGAAACGCTCTCGATTTTGACGTGACCTTTCGCGCGCGCTTTGCCTGGATCGCGCGGAGTTTCGCATTCAGCAGGTGGGGATCCTTGCGTCGTGACGTCGCTCGGATGTTTAATGCTCATACACCCTTTCTGCGGGATGAAGCGAACCCAATGCGTCTATCTGGATATACCAATGTGCTAGCCGAACGACCGCACTTGGGGCGAACATGCTGAGTGATCTGACGCAGCTTCAGCGTCAAGTGCTCAAGTTCTACTTGGACGTGTTTAGCGACAGCAATGGCGATATCCAGCTCTATAAGGCGCGAACGCACGGCCAAATGGGGCTCACGTCGTTTTCGCGTGAGGTCAAGGTCGCGCACATCCTTCTGCCGACCGATGACGGCTCTACAATGCACTTTTATGGCACGCTCGGAGATTCGCTCGCAGAGGTAGGGAAGGCTGTGGACCATGAGCATCAATTCATATGTATTTTTGACGAGAAGTATGACGAGGCCGCGGTCATGGTTGCCTACGCCCGTGTGCATCATGACATCGCCGGGCTTCTCGATGCCCATTCGTCCTTTCTCCTCGAGGAGACAAGTGCCTTGCGTTCGCGAGGGTACAGCAACGTTCTCGTGGCTCGTGCTGATCTCTTCACGCCGTTCGAGAACAAAAATAATGCGTTATTGGCGGGTGTGCCGAATCGAATTCTCTCGCTAGTTCCTTTGGAACCACGAGAATGGACGATAAAGGTCGAGAAGGGAATAGATGCCCTTTTCGACGAGTTCAAGGCGATAGGGCGAGACTTGCTATGCCTCCGTCCCGTGCTCGATGGGTAATTCCGCGAGCTGACCGCGGAGTTCTGACACGCAAGCGCTGGTGGCGCGAAGGTCTTCCCCACGCACCAGCGCTCTTCATCGTGCAAACGGCCCGCTAGCTCGGCTTCTTCTTTTGCGCGGGGGCGGCGGGTTTGGCGAAGCCGCGTTTGCGCATGAGGGGGCCGATTTCGGCGTCGTGGCCGCGGAAGGCGCGGTAGGCGTCGGCGGGGTCGATGGTGTCGCCCACGGAGAAGACGTTTTTGCGCAGCCGCTCGGCGACGGCGGGATCGTAGGGGCCTTTGCCTTCGGTGAAGGCTTCGTAGGCGTCGGCCGTCAGCGTGTCGGACCAGAGATAGCTGTAGTAGCCCGCGGAGTAGCCGTCGCCTGCGAAGACGTGGCTGAATTGCGGGGTGCGGTGGCGCATCACGATTTGCTCGGGCATGCCCATGGACTTCAGCGTGTCGCGCTCGAAGGCGTCGGGGTCGATGTCTTTGCCGCCGTTTGCGCCCGCCAAATGAAGCTTCATGTCGATGAGCGCGGCCGAAAGGTACTCGACCGTGGTGAAGCCTTGGTTGAACGTGGAGGCCTTCTCGATTTTTGCCACGAGCTCGTGCGGGATGGGCTGTCCCGTCTTGTAGTGCAGCGCGAATTTGTTCAGCACCTCGGGCGTGTGGACCCAGTGCTCGAGAAGCTGCGAGGGAAACTCCACGTAGTCGCGCGCGACGTTGGTGCCGGCGAGGGACGGGTACGTCACATTGGAGCTCAGACCATGCAGCGCATGGCCGAACTCATGGAACAGCGTGCGCGCGTCGCTCCAGCTGATGAGAATCGGCTCGCCGTCTTTGCCCTTCACGAAGTTCGCGTTGTTGCTGACGATGGTGGTGACCTCGCCCTTGAAGCGCTCCTGCGGGCGGTATTCGTTCATCCATGCGCCGGAGTGTTTGCCCGCGCGCGCGTAAGGATCGAAGTACCAGAGGCCCACGCGCTTGCCGCTCTTCTTGTCCTTCACCTCCCAGACGCGCACGTCGGGGTGGTAGACCTCCACGTCGGTCACCTGGGTGAAGGAGAAGCCGAAAAGCTCGCCGGCGACCCAGAACATGCCCTCGCGGAGCTTTTCGAGCTGCAGGTACGGCTTCACCTCGTTCTCGTCGAGGTCGTACTTCGCCTTGCGGACCTTTTCGGCGTAGAAGCGGTAATCCCAGGGCGCGATTTTGCGCTTGGGGCCCTTCGTCGTCTTGTCGGCGATGGCCTGCATATCGGCGACTTCCTGCTTTACGCGCGCGACGGCGGGCGTCCACATGGCCTCCATGAGCGCGATGGCACGCTCGGGGGTTTTGGCCATTTGGTCTTCCACGCGCCAGTGGGCGTGCGTCGCGTAGCCGAGGAGCTTGGCCCGTTCGGCGCGCAGCTTGAGGATCTCCGAGATGATCTTGTTGTTGTCGTGCGTGTCGCCGTTGTCGCCGCGGTTGACGAAGTTCTTCCACACCTTTTCGCGCAGATCGTCGCGCGTCGAATAGGTGAGGAACGGCTCCACCGAGGAGCGCGTGTTGGTGATGGCCCACTTGCCTTTTTGCCCGCGCCCCTCGGCCGCCTTGGCCGCGACGGATTTGAGCGAATCGGGCAGGCCGGCGAGATCGGCCTCACTCTCGAGAATGACCGCGTAGCTCTCTTCGTCGGCGAGCACGTTCTGGCTGAACGTGGTGTAGAGCGAGGCGAGGCGCTGGTTGATCTCCGAAAGGCGCTTCTTTGCCGTCGGATCGAGCTTGGCACCCTGGCGCGCGAAGTTATTGTACGTGCGCCACACGAGGCGCTGCTGCTCGGGCGTGAGCTTGGCCTTGTCGGGCGAGTTGTAAACGGCCTCGATGCGCTTCCAGAGCTTCTCGTTCTGGGTGATCTCGTCGGTGAACGCGGCCAGCTTGGGCGCCATTTCGAGCTCGACCTTTTGGAACTCGGCGCCATTCATGGTGGACGACCACACGCCGAAGATCGACTGCACGCGGTTGAGGGCGCGGCCGGCATCCTCCATGGCGGCGATGGTGTTCTCGAAATTTGCCGGCGCCGGCTCGTTGACGATGGCGGCGATCTCGCGGCGGTCCTCATCCATCGCAGACTCGAGCGCGGGCTTGAACTGCTCGACCTTCACCTTGTCGAAGGGCGGCACGCCGCCGTAAGGGCCGGTCCACTTGGCCAGCAGCGGATTGCTCGCGTTGGCGTCGGGGGGAGCGGCCGGCGGAGGGCTGGACGGCGGCGGCGAGTTCTGCGCGGCGACATGCGTGTCCGCCGGTCCGGAGGCGCACCCCGATACGAAGGTTGAAGCCGACATGACGAGAGGAACGGCAACCGCACCCGCACCGAGGAAGATGGCGTTTCGCATCGACGAAGTACTCCTGGGGAAAATAATGGGAGCGTACTGTATCGCTAGCGCGCGGGGTCGGGAAGGCCGGAAGGGCCACTATGTGGGGAAGTAGGAAACCCGGGAGCGGCGAGGCGACCGAGGAGCTGCGCAATGGTTCGCACGTGCGGATCGTCGATGCCGAGGGCATGCAGCGCGTCGTGGAGGTTTCGCGCGTAGTCCGAATTGGGGCCGCTGGGCCCGTGGCTACGCGCGATCCAGTCGGCAATCGACGGTTCGTCGAGCGGGCCGAGAAAATGGGGATTGTCGGTGGACGCGACGTAGGTGAGCCCGTCGGCAAAGGGAGCGGGGGAGTCGGGCGAATCCCACAGGGGAAGGCGGTGGCGTTCGAAGCCAGCTTGCTCCCGCGCATCGAGCATGGCGAGCACGGCTTCGCCCTGCGCCGGATCGATGCGGAACGCTGCACCACCGCACCATGCGTGCTCGTCGGCGACGAGTGTGACGACGCGGCCGGGTGTTTCGGGCGTGCCGCGATGGTCCGGCGAGCCTTGCCAAAATCGGCGCGTCCAGCCCGCAACGAATGCGCGACGTTGTTCGAGGTAATCGAACGAGGGACGAAAAATCAGCGATCCGTAAGCGAAAATCCACACGGGTTTATGGCACCGGTGCGGCAATATGGATCCCATGGCGAAGGAAGTCGAGCGCATCATCACCGGGCGGGCGCGTGACATTGGTGGCTTCGACGTTCGTCGCATCCTGCCCTACGTGCAGCGCCGGCACATTGGGCCGTTCGTCTTCGTGGATCACATGGGCCCCGCGGAATTTGCAGCGGGCCGAGGAATGGACGTTCGCCCTCACCCGCACATTGGCCTCGCCACCATGACGTATTTGCTCGAGGGGCAAATTCTCCATCGCGACAGCATTGGCTCGGACCAGGTCATCACGCCGGGGGCCATCAACTGGATGACGGCGGGCCGAGGCATCGTGCATTCGGAGCGAACGCCCGCGGAGTTTCGAAAGGGCGGCGCGCGTCTGCACGGCTTGCAAGTGTGGATTGCGTTGCGAACCGAGGACGAAGAGTGTGAACCGGATTTTCAGCACTACGCCGCGGAGGAATTTGCGGAGGTCGATGGGGTTCGGGTGTTGGTGGGAGATCTTTATGGCGTGTCGTCGCCGGTGAAGACGCGCTCGCGCCTGTTTTACGGCGACGCGACGCTGAAGAAAGGCGCGTCGCTTCCCATGGACTTCGCGTACGAGGAAGCGGCCGCCTATGTCGTTTCGGGCGCCGTTTCCGTCGGGGACGTGCGCGTGGAGGCCGAGTCGATGGTGGTGTTCACTCCGGGCGAAAAGCCGGTCTTGCGCGCCGAGGAGGGGAGCCGGGTGATGCTTCTCGGGGGCGACTGCGTCGATGGCCCTCGTTACATCGAGTGGAATTTCGTATCGAGCTCCCACGAGCGCATCGAGCGAGCCAAGCGCGAATGGCGCGCGCGCTCGTTTCCGCTCGTCCCGGGCGACGAGGGCGAGTTCATTCCGCTGCCGGAGTGATTCAGGTATTTTGCCCGACCGTGAGACGGCCTTCGCGCAAAGCATGGACGATGGCGAGGGCTTCGTCCTTCGTGGAGTAGAGATTCGTAGGGACGTGGAGCTTCATGCCGCGAAGTCGGGAGCCGGTGCGCGTCAGCGGATCGCCGCCGAAGCGAACGATGGTGATGGCGCATTGATCGATTACCCGCTTGACTTGCGTGACGTAGAAGTCGTTTTCCGCGAGGTTGGTGGTGTAATTCGTATAATCGACGACGTAGTAAACTTTGCGGCCGCGGCATTTGGATTGCCAGAATTCGACGACCTGATCGAACATCGTGGCGATTTCCCGGCGCGTGGCGAGGTGAAAGCCAGGCGGGTAGCTCACGAAGATGATGCCGTCGGTGGCGCTGTAGCGCTGAGAAAAGGCTGCGCGATTCTTCGGCTCCACGTGACGGTCCCCCAGTGCGGCTTAGCTAAAAAACGGCGCTAGGGTCTCTCGCCATTTGGTCGGCGTCAATGGGCGGGGAGACGAATCATTCGCCAACGATGCAAATGATGAAAAGGATGAATGAGCTGCGTCGATGTCACGGTCTTAGCCGGTTCATTCGGGCCTTGCGGCCCTCATAGGCCTCATCTGCCAACGATTCCTCGGTCTTAGCCGGTTCAGCGCACGTCGATTTCGCTCAACATCGTCCAGGGATCGGTCGAGCCGTGGGCGGGAACGGAACTACGCACGACGCGATATCCTCGGGCGCCGCCCACGGGGATGGCTTGGTCGGCATTGGCCAGCCGGTGTGGCGGCCGACCAGCCGGACTCCAGGTCTGGTCGCGCAACCCCACCCGGCGGGCGCCCGGCACCGCCCGATGAGCCGCAGGCTGCGGCCACGAGCAGCGCCATGCAGGCCGGAAGCACTCGTTTCAGGGATAAAGCCTTTTGACCACTTCGATATCGCCCGCGCTCAACGTTTCGCGCTGGCCTCCGTCGCGCATGATCGAGGCGTCGTCGTGTGGCGAATGCCACAACCCGACGGCGTGACCGATTTCATGAATCGTATTGTTCGTCGTACAGTGGCTGGACAAACTTACATATTGTGGCCCGCCAATTCGGCCCACGCTCGAATGGCAACCTTTCCCACTACGAAATACGACGTAATCGGGATATGCGGCGGCGTTGGCCGGCGTGCGGGCCACGAAGACCAGTGGTGTCTTGGTCTCCCATTGCGTGATGGCTCGCGTGATCCGGGAGCGATCGGACAACTCGGCGTCGATGACGTAGGGCACCGTTTTGTCGGGCCAGCGGTACTTCGTTGCCGGTGCGGGTTGAGAGCGCACGATGTCGGCATCGAGCCAGCCTGCAATGCGCGGTGTGGCTTGCGTTGCAGGAGTGCCCAACAGAATATCGCCCTCGTAAAGGGCGAGGCCGTCTTTGACGGAATATTCGATTTTGGCAGGCTCTCCGGTTTCTCCCATCGGGAAATATCCGGACTCGCTGCTCGAATCGCCTCCACATGCCATCAGACTGCACGTACAACAGGCAAACCACGCTGCAGGCCAGCGTGATCGGGCCAAAATGCTCATACTTCTGAACCTCCGTAGTCGGGGTCGTTGGGTTTCCCCTAAAGAGGTATCAGATCGCTATTCGACACCACAATGGTGCGCAGTGTGTTCATGCGCATTTGTGTGTAGTGTGAAACTTTCTCGAGCTACGAGGAAAGCTCGCGCCGCAATCGCAAGCCATCGCGTAGCGCCCACCCACCCCCGCCGACGAAGATCACGATCGCGATCGCGAACAGCGGCGAGAAGGCGCGCTCCTGCGTGAAGCCCACGAACGTGATGATCCCGCCACTGATGATGCCCAGCGTGCCTGTGATGATCCGCTTGTAGGCGACCATTTTGGCGAAGGAGCGATCGACGTAGCGCGGCATCATCATGGCTCTCCATGTAGCAGAACACGCGACCCGATGCGGCGAAGTCGGGGCGCATCTTTTTCCGCCTGCCGGGGGGAAGTTTCCGCAACGCCGCGTAAAAACGGGGCGTCCATGGCAGCCAACGCGGACGAAGCAGCTCGGGCCGAACCGAGCCTGCCCAGCGGGTGGGCCGGTGAATCGCGCGCTCGCGCTCGATTGGGCACCACGCTCAACGGCAAATGGCACCTGGATGCCCTCCTGGGGTACGGCGGCATGGCGGTCGTGTACGCGGCAACGCACCGCAACGGAAAACGCGCGGCCATCAAGATGCTCCACGGTGAGCTCCGCGATCGGCCGGCACTACTGACGCGCTTTCGACGCGAGGGCTATTTGGCCAACCGCGTCAGACATCCGGGCGCCGTCTCCGTTCTCGACGACGACGTATCCGAAGACGGCGCCGTGTACATGGTGATGGAGCTGCTCGATGGCACCTCGCTCGAGGATCTGCGATTGAGCCGAGGCGGCGTGCTGCCGCTCGACGAGGCGCTCGACATCGTCGACGCCGTTCTCGACGTGCTCGTAGCGGCACACGCCCAGGGCATCGTCCACCGCGATTTGAAGCCGGACAACGTCTTCATCCTTCGCGATGGGCAGGTGCGCGTGCTCGACTTCGGCATCGCTGGTCTGCGGGAGGAGGCCCAGGCGCCAAAGGTGACGCTCACCGGCGCTTTCATGGGAACCCCCGGCTACATGGCGCCCGAGCAGGCGCGCGGCCTGTGGGATCTGGTCGATGCGCAGACGGATCTGTGGGCCGTGGGGGCGACCTTGTTCACGCTTTTATCGGGCGAATGCCTCCACAAGGGCCGAAGTTTGAACGAAGAGTTGCTCCTGGCGATGACGCAACCCGTGCCCGATGCGCGCACCTTGCTTCCATCGCTTTCCGGGGCCATGGGGCAATGGTTGGATCGCGCGCTGGCCTTCGAAAAAGACGCCCGCTGGCCCGATGCGAGGACGATGCAGCTCGAGGGACGAGCGGCGCGCCAGCGCGCATCGAGCCCGGCGCCCGCCCCCGAGCCGAATGCGCGCCGACGGCCTGCCGCGCTCGCCGCGGCTCTTCTCGCATTGGCCGCGTTGGTAGCGGCGGCGGCATTGGTTGCTTTGGCAGCGTTCAGGCGTGATCCCTCGCACATCGACCCGGCGCCGGCTGCCGCGATGCACCAAGAGCCCACCGAGGATGCCGGTGCGCCGCTCGCGCAGGCTGCTCCGTCGTCGCCGGCACCCCCGCTCGCCACCGAGCCGGTGCCCCCGCCGCTTTCGCTGCCAATGAAGCCGAAGCCGCGCGCGGCCGCCGCGAAGCTCCCGGCGCCGGCCGTCGGTTCGAGTACGCCCGCGCTTCCCTTCGACCCGTTGGGAAGTCGGAAGTAGCATAGCCCGCGGCAGAGGAAAGGACGGGATCTCACATGCCGGTTACGTCGGGCGAAGTCGATGGACTGATTCTTCAGGCAATCACGGAGCGCCGGCTCATGCAGCTCAAATTGAACGGCCTCGTGCGCATCGTGGAGCCGCACGATTATGGGCTTCGCAAGGGCGAGGCGCAGCTCTTGGCGTACCAGATCGGTGGGCAGTCGGCGTCGGGCGGATTGCCCGAGTGGCGTTGGCTCAAAGTCGACAAGATGTCCGACGTGTCTCTGCTCGATGCGACGTTTCCCGGCGGGCGCGAGATCCCCAACGGCATTCATCAAGGATGGGACGTGCTCTTTCTGCGCGTGGCCGACGCCTCCAACAGCGCCGATTGAGGCTCGGCGCCGTGTGGCGTGTGCGCGCGGTACCAGGCCACCTCGTCGCGCAGCGTCTCTTCGAGGGGGCGCGCGTGGAATCCGAGTTCGCGCTCGGATTTGCTCGAATCGACGGCCAAGCGCGCTTGCATCATGCGAACCCCCGCGAGCGTCACCAAGGTTTGGCCGCCGGTCATCTTCGCCCACGTTTGTGACACGGCGGCGTAGGTCCACGCCACGGGGTAGGGGATGCGCATGCGCGGGCCGCGCACTCCCGTGGTGCGGGCCAAGGTCTCGATGATGTCGGCCAGGGTCGCGAAGCCGCCGGCGAGAATGTAGCGCTCGCCCGAGCGGCCGCGTTCGGCCGCGCGGATCATGCCCGTGGCGACGTCGCGGGCGTCGACGACGCTGGTGCCGCCGGGAGGGATGGCCGGCAGCGCGCCGGAAAGGAAATCGCGCACGAGTTGGCCGGCCGCGGTGGGTGCGGCATCCCACGGCCCGAACATCCACCCCGGGAGGACTTGCACGACGTCGAGGCCGGTGCTCGCGGCGAAGGGCACGAGCTTCTCCATCACGACGACCTTGCTCTTGAGATACAGGTTGTCGCGCGCAAGCGGTGCAGGCGGTGTGTTCTCGTCGCCGGGGCTTCCGTCGGGCTTCAAACCGATGGTGCCCGAGGAGCTCACATCGACGAAGCGCCGCACGCCGTGGGTGCGCGCGGCCTGCGCGAGGGCCATGGTGCCATGGACATTGATGGCCTCGAGTTTGGGCCAATGATCGCCGGCGCTGTAGTACTCGCGAAAATAGGCGGCCGTGTGAAACACCACATCGCACCCTTCGAGCGCGTGCACGAAGGCCCCGACGTCTTCCATGTCGCCCTGAACGATCTCCGCGCCGGTGTCGCCCAGGTACGTTCGAGCCTTCTCCGCCGAGCGCACCAGCGCCCGCACGTCATGCCCCTCGGCACGAAGCGCGCGCACGAGGTTGTTTCCCAAGAGCCCGGTCGCCCCCGTCACGAATGCCTTCATCGTCGATTCTCCCGTCTCGCGTACCCGCGATCTGAATGATGTTCAGATAAGGTCCCTCCTAGGCAGTGTCAAGGAACAATCCAAACAGTGTTCAGATGGTTATGCTACGCCGCTGGGACGCATGGCCAAGTCGAGCTACCACCACGGCGATTTGCGGCGCGCGCTGGTGGATGCGGCGCTCGCGCTGATTCAAGAAGGGGAGCTCGGGACGCTCTCGCTGCGCGAGGTGGCGCGGCGCGCGGGGGTGACGCCGGCGGCGCCGTACCATCATTTTCGCGACAAGGTGGAATTGTTGGCGGCCGTCGCCGAGGAAGGCTTCGTTGCCCTCGGCGAGCGCATGGACCGCGCCATCGAAGCCGTGTCTGGCCCGCAAAAGGGCCGCGCACGCATTGCGGCGATTGCGCGCGCGTACCTGGAATTCGCGCGCGAGCGCCAGGCCCACTACCGCGTCATGTTCCTGCCCGAAGTCAAAGCCACCGATCCGGCGCTGGGTGTGCACGTCGCCGCCGATGCTTCGCTCGCCCGCCTGATCATGGCCATTCAGTCCGCGACCCCCAAGGCCGATCCCGGCACCGTCCACCGCCGGGCGGTCATCGCCTGGGGCGCGGGACATGGCATCGTTTCCCTCTGGAATGACGGCTTGCTCGAGAAGAAATTGTCCGTCGTGGACGACGACTTCGTCGACATGGTCGTCGACCAAATGGTGTCCATCGCCACCGGCAAGTCGTGATTTAGACCAGCGCAGTCCCAATCAAGGCATCGCGCGTGACCAAGGCGGCGAGCTCGGACTCGCTCAGGGCCTCCGTCCCGGCGGGGCGGCGTGGGATGACGACATAGCGCAGCTCCGCGGTGCTGTCCCAAACGCGAATCTCGATGTTCGGATCCAAGGTAACCCCGAACTCGGCGAGGACGCCGCGTGGATCGCGCACGACGCGGGCGCGGTAGGCCGCGCTCTTGTACCAGGCCGGCGAAGGCCCGAGCAGCGCGATGGGGTAACACGAACACAGGGTGCACACGATGACGTTGTGCACATGCTCCGTGTTCTCGGCCGCGCGCAACGTGACCCGCGCCCAATGCGACATGTCGATCCCCAGCTCGTCGAGCGCCGCGTTGGCATCGTCCAGCAGCCGCGCTTTGAAATCCGGGTCGACCCATGCTCGCGCCACCAAGGCCGCGCCGTTCGAGGGGCCCGCCTTCGCCAGGAACGCCGTGATCGTCTGATCGATTTGCGCGTCGGTCACGAGCCCCTTGTTCTCGAGCTTCTCCACCAAGCCGCGCACACGCTCCGCCATCGTCGCGCTACCCTCGTGCCCGTGCCCGTGATCTTCGCTCATGACGCACTCTCCAAATACGCGTCCCAAAGTTCCGCCGAGACGCGGAAGCCGGAGGCCTCCTCGCCCCAAATCTCCCCCGCCTCGAAGACCACCGTGTAAAGCGCCTGCGGCGATGCCGGGGTCCGCCCCTCCGCCCGCTCGTCGGCCAAAGGATAGATGCCGTGCACACGCTCGACCGTGCCGCGCCGCTCCGACAGATAACGCGGGAGCCGTGTGTGCCCACTTGCCCGTACGGGGCGCGTCTTCACGGGTTGACCGACGGTGAAGCGCTGGACGCTCATGGCAGCACCTTCTTCTCGACGAGCAACCGCTCGATGGCCAGAAACCACCGCTCGTAATAGCCCGTCGAACGATATTGCTCGGGATCCATCCGTTCCACCGCATAGCGGAACTCGTCCAAGTTGTAGACGCCCTGCATCAGGAGCAACCGGTTGAGCGCGAACACGCGCGCTTCCCATTCGTGATGGAAGCCCGGTTCGCCGGTCTCGCGTTCAATCGCCCCGAGCCCCTGCTGCCCTCCAAGATCGTGCGGACGTTCCACACGTCGATCCTACGCTCGGGCCCCGCATTGCGAAAGGGGATGATATGGTGCTGGGCTGCCATGGCCCTCGACCAAGCTTCGAATCGCGATGTGCACGAAGACAACGTCATCGCGCGGCTCGCCCAGCGCTTTACCGTCTGGACCGAACGCTACCTGCCAGATGCCTTTGGCTTCGTGCTGGTGGGCACGTTCGTCATTTTCGCCGCCGGCCTCGTCACGGGGGAACCCGTCACGCAGGTGCCCGAGAATGTTGCCACGGCCACCACCGGCTTCGGCCTCGTCGACGCTTGGGGCAAAGGCTTTTGGGCGCTGGTCACCTTCACCTTGCAGATGACCATGATCATCCTCGGCGGGTACGCCGTCGCGGTATCGCCGCCGGTGGCACGCTTGATTGCGAAGCTCGCGCGCGTGCCCAAGACACCGCGTGGCGCCATCGCCTTCACCGCCGCGGTGGCCATGATTTCCGGCTACCTCAATTGGGCCTTCAGCCTGATTTTCACGGCCATCCTCGCCCGCGAAATCGCGCGGCTGGTTCGCGGAGTGGATTACCGCGCCCTCGGGGCCATGGCCTTTCTCGGCCTTGGCACGGTGTGGGCACAAGGATTGTCCGGCTCGGCCGCCCTGCAGATGGCCAGCGCAGCCTCCACACCCGACGCGCTGAAGAAGATCATCGCCTCCGCGCGCGGCGGAACGGGCGTGGTGCCGCTCTCGGATACCATCTTCCTGTGGCAGGGCATGGCGTCGACCGCCATCATCTTCCTCGTTGGCGTGGGCATGGCCTTCCTTTTGACGCCATCGCCTGCGCGGGCCAAAACCGCGGAAGATCTGGGCATCACCATCAAGCCGCTGCTCGAAGAAAGCGCGGATGCCAAGGTCGTGGGCACGCGCCCCGGCGATTGGCTCGAGCACAGCCCGCTCTTTGGCATTCTGCTCTCGCTGCTGGGCCTCTGGTACTTGGTGCGGCACTTCGGGCGCGCGACCGGTAGCGCGTTGAATGCGCTGGACTTCAACACCATCAACCTCATTCTTCTGATGCTCGCCCTCGCCCTGCACTGGCGGCCATTGTCGCTGGTAACGGCTATTCGCAATGGGGCATCGGCGGCCTCGGGCGTCCTGCTGCAATATCCGTTTTACGGCGGCATCTTCGGCATGATCGCGTACACCGGATTGTCGAAAACCATTGCCCACTGGCTCGTATCGGCCTCGAATCAGACGTTCTTCCCGCCCCTCATTGCCATTTATTCGTGCGTATTGGGCATATTCGTTCCCAGCGGCGGAAGCAAATGGCTCATCGAAGCGCCCTACGTCATCGACGCCGCAAACCAGCTGCACGTAAATCAAGGCTGGATGGTCGTCGTCTACGATCTGGGCGAGGCCAGCGCCAACCTGCTCCAGCCGTTCTGGATGCTGCCGACCCTGGCCATTCTCGGTCTGCGTGCGCGCGACATCATGGGCTACACCTTCGCGATGTTCCTCGCATGCTTTCCCGTCGTGCTCATCCTCGTGACCGTCTTCGCCCGCACGCTTCCATTTCCTTAGAAGAAGAGAAGCTGCCCCACCCGGCAGCGCTCTCCAGTGCTCCCCCTCTCTCATTTCGCGCTGCTGCCCGCCCCAAAGCGGGTGCTCATGCCATGCTTCCCCGCGCCACCGCAAGGTCCCCGCGCCGCATGGCATTCCGCGCCCGCAGGGGCGGGCCGCCCGGAGCGCACGGAAAGCGCCGACGGCGGGTGGGGGGGTCTCCATGGATTCGCGATTCGCGAATCGCGAATGCGCCAGACCCCCCTAACCCGAAACGCCCCCGCAGAGCACAGCCCTAGCGCGGCTGCACGAGGGCGAACCAGTTGCCGGAGTCGTCCTGGAACACGGATTCGACGCCGTAGGGTCGATCTTGCGGCTCTCCCTCGAATACGACACCGCGTGCCTTCAGCTCTGCATACGTCTTGCGACAGTCGTCGGTGTGAAAGGCCCCGAAGCCAAAGGTCCCTTTCTTCACCAATTCCCGGACGGTGTCCGCCGTTTCCTTGCTCCACTTCATGCCCGCCTCGATCGCCATCAGCGTGATGGACAGATCGGGCTGCCCTTTCGGGCCGACTTCGATCCAGCGAAAATTGCCCATGGTCACGTCGGTGCGAACCTCGAAGCCGAGTTTCTCCGTGTAGAACGCCTTCGCGCGCTCTTGGTCGAGAACGTAGACCGACGCAATGCCCAATCGTTGAATCATGATGAACCCTCCGCGCTCTGAGGTACCACCCCCACCTCCCTCATCGCTTCTCGGAAATTGCTAAACCACCGGCCCGAGGTGCGCGAGAAAACAACCCGGAATGTAGACGCGTGCCAACCCCGCCGGCACCTGGACCAGCGGTGCGATTTCACGGTGGTACTGAATGGGTGACCGCCCCGTGCGCTTGGAAAACAGCGCGCTGAACGAGCCCACGCTGGAAAAGCCAATTTCGAAGCACGTGTCGGTGACGGACGCGCCCGAACGCGCCAGCATCTCCTTGGCGCGATCGATGCGGACCCGCGTGAGGTATTGCCGCGGCGTCATCCCGAAGGCCAAGTTGAACTCGCGCAAAAAGTGATACTGCGAAAACCCGGTGCACTTGGCCATCTGCCCGAGGGTGAGTGCCTCGCCGTAGGCATCGTGGATCAGCTCGCGCGCGCGGCACAACGCGCGAAACGTATCCGTGCGGACCAGCCGCCGCCGGACGGTCATCCGCAAACCTCGCCAAAGATACGTGCGAAGTTGCCCCCGAGGAGCTTGCGCACGCGCGCCTCGCCATGTCCGCGCGCCAAAAGCATCTCGCCAAGGGTTTGAAAGCGCTGCGGCGTATTCAGATCCGGGCACAGAAAGTGGATATCCGCAGCCTCACCCGGCGCGGCGATGCCCTTCTTGATGCGCTCCTCCACCCACCTGCGGTGCTCGCGGAGGTACGCCTCCGACGTCAAATCGATGGGCGACGTCGTTCCGTCGGTGCCGATGCCCACGTGGTCTTCGCCGCACACCTTGATGGCATGCTCGAGGTGCGCCATGACGTCGGCCGAGGTCGACTGGCCCTGCATCCGCAAAAACGGCATGAAATAAATGCCCACGAAGCCGCCCTTGTCGGCGCATCGCTTCATCTCTTCATCGCGCTTGTTGCGCGGCCGATTCGCCAGGGCCGCGCAGCCGGTGTGCGTGATGGCCACGGGCCCCTTCGACGCTTCGATGGCATCGGCCGTGGTGCGCTGGCCGCAGTGGCTCAAATCGATGAGCACGCGCGCCGCGTTCATGCGCTCCACGGCCTGCCGCCCCAAGATGCTCAATCCGGCGTTGCCCGGCTCGAGACAGCCATCGCCGAGGAGCGTGCGCACGTTGTACGTGAGCTGCATGATGCGCACGCCGAGCCCGCGAAACGTATCGAAGTGCTCCAATTTGGGCCCGAGTACCGCGGAGCCTTGAAAGCCGAAGATGATTCCCAGCTTGCGCGAGGTCTTGGCCGCGCGGAGCTCCGCGCCATTGCGGACGGCGGCCAGCACCTCGGGGTGAGCCGCGATTTCGCGCTGGAACGTGGCGATGGTCTTCGTCGTTGCATCGAAGACGTTCGCATCCTCGGTGGGATCGTCCACCGTGATGTTGATGGCCGTGATCCCGGAACGCGCGGCGTCGTTCAAGTCTTGCGCAATGAGTGGGTCTCCCTTGCTGGGCGACCATTCATCGCGTCCTATCGTGCCCAGGGCATCGATGAGGATCGCGTCGTCGAAGCGCCCGCGCGGCTTTTTGGGTGTGGTCGCACTCGAGGTGCTCGGCTGCGCGTTGGCATTGCTGCCTGCGCAACCGGTCAAAACCACGGCGGCGGCCAGGCGGGAGAAATCGCGGCGGGTGAATCGATTGGAGGACATGCGACGGTTTCAGCAATCTAGAACAAAAACCGACAGGGCTGAATTTCGAATCATTCTTTGGAGGCATCCATGTTCATTCGCTCGGTCATCGGTCTCGTTGCAGCGGTGGGGCTCGTTGGATGCGCAGATAGCGCCAACACGGCGGAGAATGCCGCCTCCTCACAGGTCGCGCTCGAAGCCCCCGTGGACATGGGAATTCACCGCTTCGACGGGATCGATCCCTCGTTGCCGACGGCGGATCTGCAGCGGCTGCGCGCCATCGTGGGTGGGGCTCGGATCGTCGGTCTCGGCGAGGGGACGCACGCCTCGGGCGGCTACCACGAGCTCCACGAACGCGTCGCGAGGTTCATGATCCAGGAAATGGGCTTTCGCGTCGTCACCCTCGAGACGCCGCGCTGGCGGGCCGAAAAGGTGAACGACTACGTGGCCACGTGCCAAGGAGATGTCAATGAGGTGCTCCTCGGCATGTTCGGCGTTTTTCGCAGCTCGAACATGCGCAATCTCGTGACGTGGATGTGCCAATGGAACCAAGAGCACCCGTACGATCGTGTGCGTTTCACGGGCTTCGACATGCAGGAGCCCTGGGCTCAGCATATGGCCCTGGAGGCATTCCTTCACGACGGCATGCCCGAGGATGCGGACGCCCTATACGCGCGGCTTTCGACCTGCAATGGCATCAAGGCCGTATCGAACACGGACTATTACGAAAATTACGACCACCTCCCTTATCCGAAGGAGGCGCAGGACGCATGCCATCGAGGGCTCGATGCTCTCGAGGCGTATTGGCAGGAGCATGAGTGCGATATCGTCGAGCGCACGTCGGCCCGCGCGCTGGCGCTCGCGCGCATCGACCTCGTGGCATTTCGGCAATGGCAGCATCGCAGATCGTATGAGCCAAGCAGCCTCGGCTCGTACCAAGCGCGGGATACGGGCATGGCCTACATCCTCACGAACCAATGGCGGATCGATGGACGACCGAAGACCATCGCGTGGGCGCACAATGGCCATCTGCAATACACGCCCTACGGCCCGCAGGGCCACGATCCGCATGGCGCCATTCCGATGGGGGCCCAGCTCAAAGAGGACCTCGGTCACGATTACGCGGCCATCGCCATGGTTGGATACGACGTTGGCATCCGCTGGCCAGGCGAAGAGCCCGAGTGGCTCCCGCCGCCCCCGGCCGATTCGGTCGAGGGCAAGCTGCACGCCTTTGGCGAGCCGTACTTGCTGGTCGATCTCAAGCGCGTGTCATCGCGATTTCTCGAACCCGGCAAGGAATACGAGCTGAATGACGACATGGACGTTCCCGGCAAGGCATTCCGCGCGCTCTTGTACCTCGATCGCTCGGAGCCAATGACCCCGAGCAGGTGACACGGTGACCTTGGCAGAACGCCTCAGCGGGGAGGAATGCGCCACAAGCGTTGACCTCCTTGCTGCGCGATCGCGCATGGCATGAGCGGAACGCGTTTTGCGTAGGCGTGCACGGCGCGTCGCAGCGCGTCGAAACGTCGAGAAAGGAGAATCATCCATGAGCGAAAACACGCTGAAGGCCGAAATCGAGAAGGGCATCTCGCGGATGCAGACGCTTCGCGATGAAGTTCGCGTTCGGTTGCACCTCGCCGGCATGGACGCGAAAGAGGAATGGGACAAGCTGGAGCCAAGCCTCGTGGATATCGAGCGCAAGGCCGAAGACTTCACCGATGCCACGCGCAGGGCCGTAGAGGACGCGCTGAAAAGGCTCTCCGCGTTGCGCTCGAAGCTGAGTTAGTCAACTTCAAAGCGGCCACTGCATGGGCGCGCACAACGCGTGATCGATGAGCGTGCGCACCAGGGCATCCTGCCGCACGAGATCCTTGGTATCGTGCCCCTGATCCGTCGACACGGCGACGACTGCGCTGCGGCGCCCGTCGGCGGTGACGGCGGTACGAACCATGTAGCCGAGGGTGTCGCCCAGGCCGTTCCAATATCCGCCCCCGCAACTCAGGGGATACCAAAATACGCCCAGCCCATAGCGGATTCCGGGCATGAGGGCCGCATAGTCGTCCGCCACGACGGTCTTTTGCATTTCCGCCCACTCGGCGGCCGGCAAAAGGGTTCCATCCGCCAATGCGCGGAAAAATCGATCCAGATCGTCCGTCGTGGCGACGAGGGACCCTGCCGCCCCGGCCGCACTCCCGCTGCGGACGGTCACGTCCACCCATTCTCCTTGGGAGGCGAATCGCTCGTAGCCCGCAAGATAAGGAGAGGGCAGCTGGGCGTCGTTTCCCGGCAGCTTGGCACCGGAGAGGTGCAGGCGATCGAAAATGCGTTCTTCGATGGCCCGCTCCCAATCCTGCCCAGTGACCTTCTCGAGGATGCGTGAAAGCAAGAGATAATTGGTATTCGAATATTGCCAGCGCGGATGCTCCGGATTGGGAATGAAGTCCGGCGCATGCTCCATGGCTTTCTTGATCAGCTCGGACTTGGTGTACGTGTCGAAACGGTGCAGGAGATAGCTCGCCTCCGTCTCGTCCGCCGGAAGGGCGCGGCGGTAATCGTAAAGGCCGCTGGTCTGCTGGAGCAGATTGCGCAGGGTGACCTTGGAGCCATCGTTTCCACTCTTCGGGACGAGGACCTCCGGGAGCCATCGTTCCAACGTATCGTCGAGGGCGAGCTTCTTTTCGGCGACCAATTGAAGCACGACCGTGGCGACGAAGGTCTTCGTCACGCTGGCCGCTCGGAAGGTGGCATTCTCCGCGATGGGCGCATTCGTTTTGACATCCGCCACACCACTTCGCGTGCGCACCACGTCTCCGTCGAGGTTCGCCAACGCCAACACGCCGGGCGCGCCTGCCTCGCGCAGTGCATCGGCATCGCGCTGCATGCGTGTCCCGATAATGGGTTGGTCCGACGTTTCGCTACTGCATCCTGCGCCAAGAAAGCCAATGACAAAGGCCAGCACCGCGCATCCTGCGATGCGTAATTCGTTGCGATGGGTCATGCGAGTCTTGCGTCCCTTCGGTAGGTGAGTGCCCGCCCGCCGCATTTCGTTCACTCGCCCTCCGGGCTCGTGGACCTTCGTGGACTCCGTCCAGACAACCGGACTCCGTCCACTCGGTTCAACCGTGTCGTTGAATGGTGTAGTCCTTCCAGGTCGTGAACTCCGTCCGGTTGTCCGGACTCCGTCCACTTCGGTTCACCGAACATGATGAATCGTGTACCGTCGCGCGTCCGGAGGTTTCGGACATGAAACGACTCGTCACGATCGTCGGCCCCGCCGTCTTGGCGGCGTGTGCAGGAAATGGCGAAGTACCCCAGCAAGGCGAAACCTCGAGCTCCATATCGGTGTCCGCGGCACCTGCTGAGTCACATCGGCGTACGCTGAACTTCAATACGCATTGGCTCTTTGCCGGCGACGTGCCCGGGCAAAATGGACAGGTCGTATCCGCCCAAGAATCGAGCGAAGCGTCGTTCGTTCCGGTGACATTGCCGTATTTCCGGCTCCATCCCCACAAGGGATTCGGCAAAATCGATTTCGAGGTGCCGGTGTCCTGGTATCGCCGGCATTTCACCTTGCCGAGCGAGTTCGCAGGCCGCCGCATCGCCGTCGAATTCCAGGGGGTCGCCAAAATCGCCGACGTGTACGTGAATGGCACGTGGGTCGGTCAGCACAAAGGCTCGTACACGTCGTTCACGTTCGACGTCACCGATCTCGTGCACCTCGGGGGCCAAGACAACGTGATTGCCGTCAAGGTGGACTCGACGGAGCATGGCGACATTCCGCCCGAGGGCGGGGCCGTCGATTATTACGTCTGGGGCGGCATCGTCCGCGACGTGAACCTCGTCGTCACCGATCCGCTCCACGCCGACACGCCGTTCGTGAGCACGGTCTCCGTCGCCAATGGAAGTGCGACGGTGCGCGCACGGACCAACGTCCGCAACGACGGCGACACCGCGAAAACCGCGACGGTGAGCACGTCGCTCGTGGATGCCGGCGGTCAGGTCGTGGGCACCGGCTCGGCGACCTTGGCCGTGCCCCCGCACGGAGCCAAGGAATTCAGCTACGACATCTCCGTCTCTTCGCCCAAACTCTGGCACCCGGACAATCCGTATTTGTATACTGCACGCACCCAGGTGGGCGATGGCGCCGCGCTCGTGGACGAGCGCAATGTGCGGGTGGGCATTCGGTCCATCGAGTTTCGTCGAAGCGACGGCAAATTTTACCTCAATGGCCAATGGCTCAAGCTGCGCGGCCTCGACCGGCACGAGCAATACCCGTACATCGGCCGCGCTGCGCCGAATCGGTTGCAGGCCAAAGATGCCGATATTCTGAAGTACGAATTGGGCATCAACATCGTTCGAACGTCGCACTATCCGCAAGATCCGGAGTTTTTGGACCGCACGGACGAAATCGGCCTTCTCGTTCTGGAGGAGATCCCCGGCTGGCAGCACATCGGCGATGCCAATTGGAAGAACATCTCCATTCAAAACGTGGAGGAGATGGTCACGCGCGATCGGCACCATCCGTCCATCGTCACGTGGGGTGTGCGCATCAACGAATCGGGCGACGACCACGACTTTTACGTGGCGACCAACGCCAAGGCCCGTGCCCTCGATCCTTCGCGCCCCACCTGCGGCGTGCGCAACTTCCGCAACAGCGAGTTCCTGGAGGATCTGTACACGTACAACGACTTCTCCGGCACGGCGCAGGATCCCGCGGTGCTCCCGTGGCTCATCACGGAGTCGGTCGGGCATACGAAGCCGCACCAGGCGTGGGATCCCGAGAGCACGTTGATTGGCACGATGCAGACGCACCTCAACGTGCAGAACACGGCGGCGGCGAAGGCGAATATCTCCGGGGCCATGGGCTGGGCGGCGTTCGATTACAACACGACCTTCAACACGGGCGCCTCGTGCCACGATGCCACGTGCTACCACGGCGTGTCGGATATCTTCCGCCTGCCGAAGTTCTCCGCGTCGGCGTTTTCCTCGCAGCGCGATCCCGCGAAGTATGGCCCGTACGTGTCGATTGACAATTACTGGATGTCCTCGTCCGCCAATTTGGTTTACGTGGCCGGCAATTGCGATCAGGTGGAGCTTTTTGCCAACGGCGCGTCCAAGGGAAAAATTGGCCCGAACGCGTACACGTCGCTGCCGCACCCCTTCTTCCAATTCAACAATGTGACGTACGCGGCGGGCAGCCTGCGTGCCGATTGCTGGATTGGCGGGAGCATCGCCAAGACGGCCACGCAGTACACGCCGGGGGCCGCGACGAAGCTCGCCCTGAGCATCGACGATGGACTGATTCAAGCGGATGGTGCGGACATGACCCGGGTCGTGGTGCGCGCGCTGGATGCGCATGACCAGGCCGTTCCGTACGATGCCTCCAAGGTGACATTCGCCGTGACCGGCCCCGGTGCGCTCATCGGGGAGAGCCCGCTGACGTTGGAGGCGGGGCGCGGGGCGGTGTACCTCAAGTCGGCGCTCGGCAAGACCGGGAATATCGGACTTACCGCGAGTGCGCCGGGTCTTACGGCGGCATCGGTCAGCGTGAATGCGACCCCGTTCGTCGCGGACATCGTTCCTGCGGGCGGCGCCTATGGATTCGGCTTCGTCAACGACGTGAACGATTCCGCGCAGGGCACGGCGGCGAATCGGTTCAATTACGTGGGCTCGGGCTGGCGCCACGGGGGATGCGCGGGCGGCTGTTTCAGCGGCGACAACTCGTGGGACAACGTGGCCAACGAGACGGTGACCTTGGCCTTCCGCGGCCAGCGGGTCGTGCTCTACGGCGTCTACGATACGATCCACGGCACCGCCGCCGTATCGATCGACGGCGGCGCCGAAACCGACGTCTCCCTCAAGGGACCGCGTCGCGGCAACGTAGCCGTGTGGACGAGCCCCACCTTGCCCGAGGGCAATCACACCCTCAAAGTGCGCGTCAAAGGCGACGGCTACGTCGTCATCGATCGCGCCATGGTGGTCTCGACCGGCCCAACGTTGCTGGTACCGTGAGGGTCATTCGAAACAGGCGGGATACCGTGCCTTCGCGGCCGTGATGAGTCGATCCCGTGTGACCGGACCGCCAAAGCGGATTCGGTCATACGGCGCAAAAGGGCGCTCCAATTGATCGAGCGCGTCGACATCGGTGCGAAGGCGCGCTCGCCACGCCGGGTCGTTCGGGGCAGGGGACGCGAGTTGCTCGGTCAATCGTCGCACGAGCCGCTCCTTGCGAAACACATTCTCCGGCGTCACCTCCCGCAGACACACGGCGTACATCCCACCGAGGTAATTCGTCCATTCCTCGGCCGCGGTCTCCTCACCCGCAGGTTCGCCCGCCTCCTTCGACGCCGCCAGGAATCGCCGCACGAACGCGGACCGCGCCCGATCGACGCCGCCCGATTGATCCGCCAACGCGAGCCAATCGCGCGGAAACATCTCCGTCCCATCGGGCAGCACGTAGGCCGGCCCGGGCAGCCGCTTCGCCGCCACGTGCGCGCGCAGCTCCTCCTCCGTCTCCGCCCGCCCCGCCGCCAACGCGCCCAGGGTGACATAGTTGGCACGAATGTAGATTAGGTCCTGCTCGATCATGGCCAAATCGTACACTCCGCCCCCACGCCATCGTTTCGATGGCCATCGAAACGAAGATTTCGGCGACGCTACCTCGCAGGTAATCGACGCGGCGGCTTCGCGGTGGAACCTTTCGAGGCATGACAACGCAAGCCTTTACCGTGGAAAGCTTTGCACGATTTTGGGCCAAGCCCGACGCTGCGCTCGTGCCGCATGCGGTGACGGAGGACGTCGTGGGGCATTGGCCGGGTCTCGAAGAACCTGCGCAGGGGGTCGTCGCTTATGCGGAGCGCATTGCGCAGGTGTTGGCGCTCGTTCCCGATTTGCGACTCGAGGTCCTCGAGCATGCCACCAACGACGATTTGCTCTTCATACGATGGCGCGCTTTGGGAACGGGCGCCAAAGGACCTTTCGCATTGAGCGGCATCGATCGCATTCGCCTGCGCGAAGGACGCGTGGCGGAGAACGTCATCGTGTTCGACACCGTGCGCTTTCGCGATCTCGTCGGCGCGCCCGTCCCGTATTCACCTTAGCCCCGGGAGCTTCCCCACGCGACGCTCGCGACCAGTTCCGTGTGGCGGAGCACGCGACGCAGAGCGGCATCGGCCGATGCAGGAAGCGCCGGTGCCGCAGGCAGAGGTGTACGCTGGCCGTCGCGCACGAACGTCCCGGTGGCTTCGAGCACCCCGTCCACGTAGGCGCGCAGAGGCCCGAGAATTTCCGCCCGATCGGGCGAATCGGCCACTTTGTGCGCCGCCAGCTGCAGATCGAGAGCCGTCAGCGCGGCCGAGAAACGGCGCGCGTACGTCACGAGTTGCACGGCGTCGTCTGCGCCCGATTGGAAGCTGCGCGGCTCGGCGAGCATCCGTTCGAGCGAGGTCTCCGCCTCACCGAGCGCCCTGCCCAAGCTTCGACGTACCTCCGTCGTGCGGGCGCCCGATTCGCCACGGTCGCCTTTCTCGAGAATGTCGAACATCGTATCGGCGTAGCGCTCGAGCGATCCGACCACGGCGCCCAGAGCGTCCGCCAACCGCTTTTGCTCGCGTGAAGGAAAGAGCACCAGCGCGAAGACCAACGCAATCATACCGCCGATGAGCGCATCGCCCGTGCGCGCGGCCGCCGTCCACCAACTCGATTCGAAATGGGCCGCCACCAGCACGAACACCGGCGTGAGAAAGAAGGTGAAAAGCCGATAGCTTCGCGGCTTCGTCACCACGGAGGCGGCCGACAGCGGAAACATGATCAGCGCCAGGGCCAGCGGATCGTGGACGGCCACCATGATGGCCACCGCGACGACGCTACCCAGCACCGTGCCCACCACGCGCTCGATGGCCCGTCGCACCACGGCCCCCGGGTAGGGCTGCAGCACCACGAGCGCGGTGATGGTGACCCACGGGATGTGCGTCGGCGACACTTCGCGTGCGATGACGTACGCCACCGCCATCATGATCGTCACCCGCAGCGCATGCCGAAACACGGAGGAGCTCAACGAGAACGCATCGACGAAGTTTTCCCACTCGTCGCGCAAATCGCGCAGCACCGCGCGATGCGCGTGCGGCACATCTTGCTCGTCGTTGTTCACGGTGACCTGGTCCGGCGCCCGCGCCACCGTGAGCGCTAGCCGGCTTCGCTCGAGCAGCCGTTCGGCGAGCCTTGCGACGGGGCTTTGTGGCGTGAGCGACGCATCGGGCCGCTGCTGCAGATCGACGGGGGGCACATTGCGCATCTGCAGCCGAGCGCGGATCTCTTCGTAGCGCGCCGCGAGGGCATCCAACGTGCGCGCCGCCGCATCGCGGCTCATCGGATTGGTCAGCGTTTCCAGCTCCTCGCCGAAGGCAATCAGCGCGAAAAACTCGATTTCGGCATTGCCGATGAGAAGCCGCAAATTGCTCCCGAGCAAGCTCTCGCCCGATCGCCGCGTGCGCGAGGCCAGCGACACCGCGCGCGCTCCCTCGATGGCCGCGCGGATGGTGCGCTGGTGCGTGCGCGCCAGCGTTCCCCAATGATCCTCGTCGAGGTGCGGCTTCGACGTTTCGACCTCGCGCAAGTTCGTGGCAAGTCCCGACGCATACGCCGCGAGCGCGCCGAAAATTTCCGCGATCGCCCGGCGCACGGCCCGATGCGTCCACACCGGCCACACGATGGACGAGAGCAGCATCGCCCACGTTGCGCCGCAAAAGAAGAAGAGGCCATCGCGCACCGGCGTGCCCGTGGTGCGCGCTACGGCGACGCACATGGTGATGAGCAGCATCATCCCGATGCTGCCGCCCCACCCGCCGACGGCCCGCAGCATCGACGTTGCAAACGCCGATGCCGCCAGCACCAGGGTCACCGCCCAAGGCCACGGCGAGACCGCCTGGGCGAGCGCCACCAGCACGCCGCCCACCGTGGCGAAGACGAAAATGCCCGCCGCGCGCGATCCACGGGCCCCGCCCGGATCGGCGAGCGATCCGAGCCAGCCGCCGAGCGCCACCCACGTGAGCTCCGGCCGATCCAGCGCGCCCACCAGGTAAAATGGCACCACCGTCGCCAAGGCCGCACGCAGCCCCTTGGCGATATCGGGAACGATCGCGTCGAGCGTGGCGCGCATGGATCGCTTTAGCGTTTCTCCCAGTCGATGCCCGAAAGTCGCGCCAGCGCCAGTTGCAACGCGTGCGTGCCTTTCTTTCCCCAGCCCAGGGCCTGCACCGACAGATAAAGCTGCTCGGCCAGCGCCAGGCCGGGCAAGCTCAAACCGAGGCGCTTTGCTTCATCGAGGGCGATGCCCATGTCCTTGATGAAGTGCTCCACGTAAAACCCCGGATCGAAATTCCCCGCGAGAATGCGCGGCCCGTAGTTCGAGAGCGACCAGCTCCCCGCCGCACCCGGTGCCACCGATTGCAGCACGCGCTCGGCGTCCAAGCCTGCGCGGTGCGCGTACAGGAGCGCTTCGCATACGCCAATCATGCCGGTGGCGATCAGAATCTGATTCACCATTTTGGTGTGCTGCCCCGCGCCCGCATCGCCCTGCCGCACGAACGTCTTGCCCATCGTTTCCCAGAGCGGCGTGAGCGCCTCCACGATGGCGGCCTCGCCGCCGATCATGATCGACAGCCGCGCCTCGCGCGCGCCCACGTCGCCGCCCGACACCGGTGCATCGACGGCGTGCGCCCCGCGCGCGCGGCATGCAGCTTCGATTTCGCGCGCGAGGCTGGGTTCGCTCGTGCTCATGTCGACGAAGATCTGGCCCGCGCGTGCGGTGGCCGCCAAGCCGCCATCTCCCAGCACGACGGAGCGAACTTCCTTGGGGAATCCCAGCATGGTGAACACCACATCGGATGCCTTCGACACGTCGCCGGCGGTATCGGCCCAGCTCGCTCCTTTCGCGAGAAGCGACTCGGCCTTGCTGCGCGTGCGGCTCGTCACCGTCACCGCGTAGCCGCGTGCCAAAAGGTGCCCCGCCATCGAGGCGCCCATCACGCCTGTGCCAATCCATCCAATCCGCGTTTTGCCCGGAGCGATTTCGACGTTGCTCATGGGCGCCATGCTAAAGCAGGGCACGACCCTCGGACCCACGGAAAAGAGGCTTTCCTTTGCTCGTCTCCTCGCTGCACGTTTATCCCATCAAGTCCGCGGGCGGGCTCACGCCGCCGGCCATCAAAGTCGAAAAGTGGGGCCCCTTCGGTGATCGCCGCTGGATGCTCGTCGATGCCGACGGCGTCCTCATCAGTGCCCGGCAGGAGCCGCGTCTTTTCGTGGTGAAGGCCGAGCCCGAGTCGGATTCGCTCGACGCGCCAATGGATCCGAACGGCATCCTGATTGTCCGAGGCCCGCATGCCGAGCCGCTCCGCCTCGTTCCACCGTCACCACCTTACGAACGGATCACGGTGCGGCTTCATCGCGATCGCTTCGAGGCCACCTTGGTTGGCCCTCAGGCCGATGCGTGGTTCGGATCCTTGCTCGGCCGCAACGATGTTCACCTCGTCTGGATGGATGACCCCGCGACGCGCCGCCCCGTCGATCCGCTCTACAGCGATCCCGGGGATCGGGTTGCCATGGCCGACGGCTTTCCGCTTTTGATCACGACGTTTGCGTCCCTTCGTCAATTGAACGCGTGGATCGCGGAGTCCGCGCCCGAGGAGCCGCCCATGATCATGCAGCGGTTTCGACCGAACCTCGTCATCGACGGCCTGGACGAGCCCTTCGCCGAGGACAACTGGAAGCGCATTCGGATTGGCGACGTGGC
The DNA here is from genome assembly GCA_037157775.1 of Sorangiineae bacterium MSr12523. NCBI lineage: Bacteria > Pseudomonadati > Myxococcota > Myxococcia > Myxococcales > Pendulisporaceae > Pendulispora > Pendulispora brunnea. The sequence continues at coordinate 8,128,446 of CP089982.1, read as the reverse complement.
GTTTCGCGTCGTGAAACCCTGCGTACGCTGCGTCATGACGACCATCGAGCCGAATACGCTCGCAAAGGGCAAAGAGCCGCTCCGTACCCTTGCCCGCCACCACAAGTGGAACGGGGGCGCCACGTTTGGCATGAACATCACGCCCGATCACGAAGGCGTCATTCGGGTTGGCGACGCCATCCGTGTCTTGTAACTCCCCGGGAGAGGGGTACGCTCCTCCCCCATGAAGACGCGCATCGGCTTTGCCATGTTTGCAATCGGGGCACTTCTTGGCATCGGCGCGTGCGGTTCGCCTGGCAGTTCCATGGGGAATACGGCCGGCGAAGGCGCCCCCGCGGCCTATCCCGCCGCGACGATGGGCGCGCTCGACATGAGCGCCGTGCACGAGGCCGAGGAGCGCATCGCCGCCGAAAGGCCCGACTCGCCCGCGATCAAGCGCACCTTTTTGCGCGGGCATTTCGAGACCCGCAACAGCGAGTTCCCCATCGAGGTGGAGCAGGCCATGGCGGGCGTGCGCACGGATCGTCCCGTCATCGTGTGGGCGGCTTCGGAGCCGAAGGCGAATTCCCGTCTTTCTCGTTGAGGCGGCGCCGGTACTGGGCGATTTGCGCGAGCATGCCCTCGGAAGGGTGAGCGCCATCGGGCAGCATGTGCACGGCGAGGGTCGCCGCCTGCAAAGCTTCGCGAACGCGTCCTTTCGCATCGAGTAGGACCGAGGCGTAGAAGAAGCACGTGTAGCAACTCGGATCGGTGACCGTGGCCCGCTTCTCGTAGGCGAGGGCCGCGTTCAGATCGTCGTGAACGGCGCGGTCGTGCGCGAGCAAATCCAGTTCCGCCGCGGTGGTGGCGACCGGCGTGAGCTTTGCCGCCACGGGATCGAGCACGGTGGGGGGCTGCTCTTTCTTCGCGATGCGACGGAGTTGGACCCAACCCAGGGCATTGAGCAGGCGCGCCGCGTTCGGATTCGCCGCGAGCGCGGGTTCGAGCGCTTTGCCTGCCCCCTCGAGGTCGTTCTGCTGCGCGCGCCAATAGGCTTGGAGCACGGCCAGATCCGGATGACGCGGCTCGCGCGAGGCCGCCTCGTTCATGTCCGCTTCGGCGGCGGCGCGTCCTTCGGGTGTTTCCCAATTTCGAAGGCGCGCCCACATCACGTGGACATCGGTGCTCGAAAGGGCTCGCACCCGTGGAGCGGCCACGCGCGCCGGCGCATATTGCGTGCGCTGAATCGTCGTCTCGAAGCGCACCAGGGAATCCTCGTGCGCCTTTTCCAGGCTCGCGAGAGGGACTTGTCCCACGGTCTCGGCCCACGCCATGTCGCTCGCACTGCCCTCGAGAAGGCGCCGCCGGTACGCGTCGAACCGCGGTCGGAGATTGGGATCCACCATGAGAACGTGCACCAGGTTCCACGCGCTCGCGTAATTCGTGGCCATGGCCTGGGCCGCCTTTTGTCCGAGGGCGGTATTCGGATCGGCATTGCCCATGCCTTCGAAGGCTTGAACATCCATTCCAAGCAGCGCCCCCGCGGAGATGGCTTCGCTCATGGGGATGCTGGTGCGGATTTCTCCGTCGACGTTCTCGTTGTGCCACGGACCCTTCCAGAAGCGCAGCATCTTGGGCGGGCGGCCCAGCACCGCGGATCCGTCTTCGAGTTCCAGTGTGGAGAGATATTCAGCCAGGCCCTCGTCGAGCCAAATCGGGGCTTGCGGGTAGTAGGCATGCACGAAAAAATGCGTCAATTCGTGCTGCACGATCTCCCGGGTTCGCTGGACGAAGTCACCGTAAAAGAGAGCGAGGGGGGTCCTTTCGAAGTCGTGAAGCTCTCGAAGGAATTCACCGGCGCTCAACTTGGGTGCCACCCGCTGGTATTCATCGCGGCTGCGGAAGTAGACGACATCGACGTGCGTTCGCATGTCCGTTGCAGGACCGAGGGCCGAATCGAAACCGAGCTCCAGGAGGGACGAAAATATGGTTTCGAGCTGCGCCGAAACGTCCTGCGCCGTCTTGGCGTCCAAGTCCGTCCGCAGGGTGAAGTGGGGGCTCGCGACCTCCGTCCAAGCCGACCCACCTTCTCCGGGGCTGGCGAACGGCTGGCCAGTTCCCGAGCCGCCACACGCGGCAAGGCACAACGTTAGCCAAGCAAAAGACCTTTTCATTAAGCGGTACACGATATCAGACTTCCCGTTCGACGGGGGCAACCCAAGAAACGAGGCTCATGGATCCAATAGCTTCCCCCTCTCGTGATCGCGCCCGCTGGTGGCAGCGTGGCGTCGTCTATCAAATTTATCCGCGAAGTTTTCTCGATTCCAATGGCGACGGCGTGGGCGATCTGCGCGGCATCACCTTGCGTTTGCCCTACCTGGCCTGGCTCGGCATCGACGTGGTGTGGATCTCCCCGTTCTACCCGTCGCCCATGGCCGACTTCGGTTACGACGTTAGGGACTATACGGACGTCGACCCCATCTTTGGCGATCTGGCCGCTTTCGACGAGCTGGTCGCCGTTGCCACGTCGCACAATATCCGCATCATTCTGGATTTCGTCCCGAACCACACGTCGAAGGAACATGCGTGGTTCATCGAATCCCGTTCCTCGCGCAATTCCGCCAAGCGCGATTTCTACATATGGGCCGATCCGCGGCCCGACGGGGGCGCGCCCAACAATTGGCTCAGCATTTTCGGCGGCCGGGCCTGGGAGTGGGATGCCCCGAGCGGCCAATACTACATGCATACCTTCTTACCCGAGCAGCCCGATCTGAATTGGCGCAATCCCGCGGTGGTCTCGGCCATGCACGACGTGCTGCGTTTCTGGCTCGATCGCGGCGTGAGTGGCTTCCGCATCGATGCGCCGCTCCCCATGATGAAGGACCCGCAAATGCGGGACAACCCGCCCAACACGGGAAAGCCAACGTACCACCGGCCCTTCGGCGACTACGATACTTTGGTACCCCTGTACAGCCAGGGGCATCCGGATATCCACGAGATCTTCCGCGGCTTCCGCAAGGTGCTCGATGCTTATCCGGACAAAGTGGCCATCGGCGAAATCCACGAGTTCCATTGGCCGACGTGGGCTACGTACTACGGCGTCGATTTGGACGAGCTGCACATGCCGTTCAACTTCGGTCTGCTGAAAATACCGTGGACCGCCCGCGCCGCCGCGCAGCTGGTGACCGAGATCGAGAGCAGCCTGCCAAAGGGCGCCTGGCCAAATTACGTATTCGGCAATCACGACGAACCCCGCATCGCGAGCCGCCTGGGCACCGAAGCTCGCGCCCGCGTGGCGATGATGATGCTCCTGACCTTGCGGGGCACACCGACGATTTACTTCGGGGAGGAGCTGGGGATGTTCAATGGCCAGATCCTGCCCGAGCAAACGCGTGATCCATGGGAATTGCGTGTGCCAGGCATCGGGGTTGGAAGAGACCCGGGGCGCACGCCGATGCATTGGGATGCGAGTGCAAATAGCGGGTTCTGCGGGGAAGGGGTAACCCCCTGGCTTCCCGTGGGCATCGACTATATGGAGCGCAATGTTGCGTCTCAACGCGAGAATCCACGCAGCATGCTGCACCTCACGCGTACACTGCTTGCGTTGAGGGCGCAGACTCCCGCGCTGCAAGGCGGCACCTACCGCACCGTGCACGATGGCGATGGCGATTGCTTCGCGTACCTGCGTGAATCGGACGACGGGCAGCGGTACCTCATCGCGCTGAACTTTGCCGATGCGGAGCGAAGCTTGTCATTGCCGACCGCGGATATCGGCACAGTGCTCTTGTCGACCCATGCCGACACGCACGACGAGCGCCGCGAATTGGGAACCCTTCGCCTGCGCGCCGACGAGGGGCTGGTCATCGCGTTGGGTTAGTTTCTCCGCCGCGGTCGTGAATTGCACGGCCTCGACGTAGCTTCACGTGAGGAGACTCAGACGGTATCTGCTCCGACGGCCGCCGAGGTCTGCGCGGGCGATTTCTCGATGGCCAACACCGTGGAATTGGCCGCGCTGGCATCGTGCGCCGAGATCACCGGGTATCTTCACGTGTCGGGGCGCGACATTGCGGATTTGACTCCGCTCCAGCATGTCGTGCCCTGAATGCGCTCACCGATGCAAGCGGTGGGGTGACGATTGGCAACAACCGGCGAATGACGCAGCTCAATGGGGTGCGTAACCTCAGGACCGCCGATGCTCTCTCGATCTCCGGCAACGCGCTGACGTCCATCGAGGATCTCCATTCCCTGACGACGACACGATGGCTCGAGCTCGGCGAAAACTCGCTCGGAAATCTGAGCGGCCTCGAGGCGCTGCAGAACATCTCCCAGTCACTCCAATTGGACGGGAACGCGCGCCTTACGACCATCGACCATTTCTCTTCGCTCACCCGGCTCGGTACCGAGTTGCGGATCATCAACAACGCATCGCTGCCGGCATGTCGCGCGGACGCCTTCCTAGCGCGTCTTCAGGCTCTAGGTTTCGACGGCACTTCGATCATCCACGACAACGGCGGCACCGGCGGCTGCGTCAACGCCGCCGAGCCGCCCCGTGCGCGCTCGCTCACTGCTGCGAGGTGAGCGTCCAGCCGATATCCTTCATCAGCGCCGTCGTGAGATCCAGCCCGTGGGTCAAATCGTTGTTGATGACCGGCTCCATCAGGAGATTCGGTGAGAGCGATTTGTCCCAATGGCAAACCGACGATCCCGACTCCAAGGTCGCGGGCGTGTACATCAGCGGCGTGGGTGTGGACGTCGAAAGAACGGAGGAAGCCGCTTCGCTGACCGCGGCGCCGTCCCAACTCACATTGCGGCTGTTCAACGCCGAAGCCTTGCGCTCGTCGTCCGTGAGCTCCGTCCAGAGCTTGTTCTTCGTGCGGTCGCGCAAAAACGTCTCGTAAATGTCGGCGCGCCCGCTCATCTCCTCGCCGGTGCTGCTGTTGACGAAGGTCAGGAACCCGAGCCCGTGGCCGAACTCGTGCAAAATCACGGTGAGCAAATCGATGCGGTTCCCGTGGTTGCCGTCGAATCCCATGTACCAGCCGCCGCGGCTGGAAAGGCAACCCGATTTGCCGAGCTCGGAATTGAACCGTGCTTGGATATCTGCCTTGGTGGTCGCAAGATCGCGCCCCGCCAATTGATTGGCCAGCGCAATGGGATACCACACCGACGAATTGGGAAAGGACGCATCCCAATAGCTCGACATCGGCCCGGCGGACCCCAAGGTGCCGTAGGTCTCGCTGCATTGCAGCGGTACGAACGAAGCCTCGACCTTCACCTCGACGTTGCCGGCCAGTGAGGCGCCCCAAATCTCCGCCGCCTTCTTGAAGACGTTCAGCGCTTGTTCGCCCGCCGTGGTGGCCGGATTCCCGCCCACGGGTTCGACCGCCGTCGGGTCGTTGAGCCCCGCGTTGGCCGCGTCCTTGTTGACGATCGTGATGGTCACCGCCTGCGCGGTTCCTGCGATGGAAAGCAGCGCCAGGGCGCCGAGCATGGGAAGGGCGCGCATGACTACTCCTTCCTCTTCAAATTCAATTTGATTCCGATGTTCGCAGAGAAGAAGGCCTCGGCCTGCGATTCGGATTCGACGCACGCTTGCGAGACGGTGCCGTCGGGATTGATGCGCGCGAGCATGGCGCTTTGGAATCCGCCGTTCATGTCGGCGCTCCCACCGGTGCCACCTGGTACGACCTGGACCGTCACCTTCGAGCGATCGAAGATGGGTGCGATCTCCTTGGTTGCATCCTTTACGTCTTCGGCGGTGGGCCCTGCCGAACTTTCCGCCGAATCCGCATTACCCGTGTTACAGCCCGCGAGAAATAGCGCGAGCAACAGCGCACTTGGTGCTCTTTTCATACATCCTCCCTGATGAACTGCGGGGGTGTGTGGTCTGGTTAAGTGACTTCGAGTCAAACCATACAGCCATACGGTGTTGGCATTGGCTTCAATTTCTGATCACGACAATCGATTTGTCGTACAAATGCCGCAACAATCTACCTGGAAAAAACCACGCTTACGCGTTTCACGCCAGGGTGACGCTCGATGGTGTCGACCAACTCGCCCATCGTTACGCGGAGCGGCAGCTTCACGTCGAACGTGAGCGTCGTGCGCTTCTTCGTATCGAGGCGGCGCGAATACTCCACATCGCGCACCGTCGCACCCAACTTGGATACGACGTCCATGATACGGGCCATCGAATCCCCCTCGGCCTCGTCTCCGAACACCACGGTCACCCGGCGGGATGCCACGTGATCGTCTTTGTCCTCGAGGCGGCGCAATAGCCAGAGTGCGGTGATGCCCACCGCCGTCGCGGCGACGCTCTCCACGTACATGCCCGCGCCGGCGCAAAGTCCGATGGCGGTCACGAGCCAGAGTCCCGCCGCGGTGGTGAGGCCTTGCACGGAGAGGCCGGTGCGCAAGATGGCACCTCCCGCCAAGAAGCCGATTCCCGAAACCACCGACGCGGCAATGCGCGATGCGTCGACCTCGATGCCCTCGCCCTGGGCGAAGTGTTGGTAATATGCAAATTGCGAAGAGACGACCATGAATGTCGCCGACGTGAGGGCTACGAGAAGGTGTGTGCGCAAACCCACCGGACGCCCGTGCCGATCGCGCTCGTATCCAATGACCGCACCGAGGACGGCACCGGAGACGATTCGCGCTATCATGGCTCCGTGCGACAGCATGGGACCGGAGTTAGTCGATTCGAGGCAGACGTGCACCTTATCTCGTGGATGGAGAATCCTAGGGGTATTCTGCGAGGGTTCACCCACCTCTTCCGCAGGGTATTCGCCGTCCTGATCCAAAAGATTGTACTCGAGAATGCCTGACAACGTTGTCTTTCGTTGCGACGTCGCCTATTGCAAGAGGGATGTCGAAATTAGCGACGAACCGGCCGACGATGAACGATGTGGCTGCGGCCGCCGGGGTCGCACTCAAGACGGTATCGCGTGTCGTCAATGACGAACCCGGGGTGAATCCCGCCACCGCGGAGAAGGTGAAGGCCGCGATCGATGCGCTCGGTTTTCGCCGCAACGATGGCGCGCGCACGCTTCGTCGAGGTCACACGGCCAGCATCGGCGTGGTGGTGCGCGACTTGGCCGACCCGTTTTATTCGACGCTGACCCGCGCCGTCGAAGAGGTGGCGCTGACCCACGGCTTCCTCGTCTTCACCGGCTCGTCCGACGAGAGCCCGTCGCGTCAGCGCGAATTGGCCCTCGCCTTCTGCGCACGCCGCGTGGACGGCGTCGTCATCGTTCCCGTGGGCGAAGATCATCTGTATCTCCAGCCCGAGATCGCGGCCGGTGTGGCGGCGGTGTTCGTGGACCGGCCCGCCGCGAACCTCGATGCGGACGCGGTGCTCGTCGACAACGTGGGCGGTGTTCGCAAGGGCATCGAGCATTTGCTCGCGCACGGGCATCGGCGCATCGGTTTCCTCGGCGATGCGCCCGACATTTTCACCGCCGGTGAGCGCGTGCGAGGTTACCGTGAGGCGATCACCGCCGCGGGCCACCTCGTCGATCCATCGCTCATCTCGATGGCTTCACCAACCCGCGCGGCCGTTCGCGCGGCGCTGGATCGCATGCTCGGTGGCCCAACGCCAGCGACCGCACTGTTCACGGGCAACAGCCGCGTTACGGTCGCCGTGCTGCGCGAGCTCGCCGAGCAGTCGCCCGAGCACGGCAAGCACCGCCGCCCGGCGCTGGTGGGCTTCGACGACTTCGAGGTGGCCGATCTGCTATCCCCGGCGGTCACGGTCATCGCGCAAGATCCCGCGCGCATCGGGCGCGCCGCCGCGGAGCTGCTCTTCCGCCGCATGGAGAACAAGCACCGCGAAGTCGTGCGGCGCGAGCTTCCAACCCGGCTCATCGTCCGCGGTTCGGGGGAAATGCCGCCCTGACCCGCGCAGTTCGGGGGCGCGCGCGGTAAACTGCGGGTACGGTTTTCATGCTGGCCCGCGCTCCCAAGCCCCACCTTCGTCCCTTCGTGCAAGTCCTGTGGGCTTCGGGCGAGAGCCAATCCATGGCAGAGCGCGAGTACATGCTCCCCACGGGCGCGATGCACCTGGTGTTCTGCCTCGACGCGCCGCTGCACTTGTACGACGATCCGCAGGATCCCACGGGGCACATCCTTGGTCATTCGGTGATCGGCGGAGCGCGTTCCACGTTCTACGTGAAGGACGTGTCACGCCCCACGCGCTCCGTCGGAGCACAATTTCGGCCGGGCGCCGCCGAGCTCCTCCTCGGGGTGCCGGCCGACGCGCTCATGGAGCGTCATACGCGGCTCGAGGATCTCTGGGGGCGAGGGGCGGGGGAATACCGCGAGCGCCTGCTCGAAGCGCGCTCACCCGAGGCTGCGGTCGATCTGATGGAGTCGTTGCTGACGGCCCGTCTCGCGCAGCGGCGAATGCTGCACCCTTGCGTTGCCGGCGCACTCGAGCTTTTTGGCGACACCGCGGACGTGCGCGCCGTCGTCGATGCCAGTGGCTACAGCCATCGCCGATTCATTGCGCTCTTCCGTGAGGCGGTGGGCCTCACGCCCAAGGTCTTTTGCCGCATCCAGCGTTTTCAGCGCGCACTGGCCTGGGTTGCTTCGGAGCACAACGCCTCGTGGGCCGATCTTGCCTTGCGCGCCGGCTACGCCGACCAAGCGCACTTCAACCGGGATTTTCGTGAGTTCGCGGGCGTCTCGCCCGGAATTTACCGCGAGCTCGCCCCTGTTTCGCGCCAGCACGTGCCGATTCCGCGGACGTCCTCGCGCTGAGGTCAATTTTCTTCAATACGCGGGGCAGGGGGCTCCCCAGACTAGGGGCATCGCTATCTGTCAAAGGAGAGCCGTCCATGAGAGTCCACGAGCTGTTTCCGTACATCCGCGTGAAGAATGCCGCCAAGGCCATCGAGTTTTACAAGCGAGCCTTCGGGGTGACGGAAAAGTTCCGTCTCACGGAGCCTAGTGGACGCATCGGTCACGCCGAGCTCGATTTTGGCTGCGCCACGCTGATGCTCTCGGACGAGTACCCCGAATGCGGAATCCAGGGACCGCAGACCATCGGTGGGACGTCCTTCGCGGTGCACCTCCACGTCGACAATGCCGATGCCTGGATACGGCGAGCCGTCGACGCGGGGGCGACGGTGCTGCGCGAGCCGAAGGACGAGTTCTACGGAGAGCGAGCCGGCGTGGTTCGGGATCCGTATGGGCATGAATGGAACATTGGGCACGAGATTGAAAAGGTGACGCCGGAGGAGATGCAGCGGAGGTATGACGCGATTTTGAGGAAGTAGGGGGCGGCGGGACGGGGGGACGGCGGGGGGACGGCTAGAGGACGTGCACGAGCGCGTGCGCGTGCACGTGCACGTGCACGTGCACGAAGACGATCACGATCACGATCACGATCACGATCACGATTGCGTTTCACGATCACGATTACGTTTCACGATCACGATTGCGTTTCACGATCACGATTACGTTTCACGATCGCGATTGTGTTTTACGTGAGTTTGGAGTTTGGGGGGCTGAATTGGTGGAGGTAGGTTTCGAGGGAGGTGACATTTTGCTGGGGAAGGATGGCGCCGATGTAGCCGTCGGGGCGGATTAGGATGAAGTGTTCGGGGGGGAGACGGTAGGCGGTGCGAACGTGGTCGGCGTCGTCGATGAATTCGGCCGAGGCGCCGCGAGGGGCGAGGGGGTGGATCCGGAGACCGGGGCGGGGCGAAATGCGGGGTTCTCGATCGGTGCCGTAGGCCAGCAAGGTCCAATGGGGGCCTCGGAAAAGATCGAAGAGGCGCCTTCCAATGCCCAGCGCGCTGCGAATCGGAGCATCCGGGGCGCGTTCTCCGGCATGGATGCCATCGGGGGGGGCGCCTTCTTCCAGAGCCAAGGAGGACCCTCGGTATCCGAGGTCGAGCTGTTGCACCTCGCGGCCGCGATGCGTCGAGCCTCGCTTCGCCGCCTCGAGAAGTGCGCTCGAGAGCCCCAGTACCTGCGCTGCGATGGGCCGCCGCTCCTCCTCGTAGGTTGAAAGCAAATTCGCCGGTGCACCTCCGAGCACCGCGGCCAGCTTCCAGCCGAGGTTGTATGCATCTTGAAGGCTCGTATTGAGACCTTGACCTCCGGTGGGCGGGTGGACGTGCGCCGCGTCGCCCACCAGGAGCACCCGCCCGTCTTGGTATCGATCGGCAAGCCGCGCGTTCATGGTGAAGACGGATTCCCAACTCACCGAGCGGACCACGACGTCCTGCCGCCCCGTACGTGCCACGCACATCGCTGTAAGGCCATCTGCGGATACGTCGACATCTCCCTCGAGGGCCACGGGCGCCTGAATCTGGAACATGTCCGTCCCCGCGAGCGGGCATATCGCAATCTGCGACTCGACACGGGAGTCGTTGAATCGATGCCATGCGTCGCGGCTCAATCCCTCGAGATGGACATCGGCAACGAGCGCGCGGATTCCGAGGGTCTTCCCAGGGAATCCGATGGCGAGCGCCTGGCGAACGAAACTCCGTCCACCGTCGGCACCCACGAGATACCGGCATCGAATCTTCTCTTCTCCGCCGGGGTGAGACACCACGGCGTCCACACCCGTTGCGTCCTGCTGGAGCGCGCGAAGCTCGTGAGCGAACTCGGGCGCGCTCCCCAGTTCCGCCAATCGCTCACGCATCACCGCTTCCGTCGCGAACTGCGGAACGAGGAGCGGCAGTCGATAGGGCTCCGCAGGGGTCGGCGTCATACCATCCCCGATGCCCGTGTCGACGTAACTTCCATCGTCACGATAAGAGCGCTGCGGCGGGTACAGCCCGCCTCGCGCGGCGATCCGGTCGAGGATTTCCAAGTCGTCGAATACCTCGAGGCTGCGAGGTTGAAGCCCTTTCCCGCGTGCGCCTCGAAACGGCCCATCGAGCTTTTCGATCAATCGAAACGAGACGCCGCGCCGCGCGAGCTCGATGGCCAGTGTCAAACCTGCTGCACCGGCCCCGACGATTACGACGTCCACCCGCGATTCCTTCGTCATGTGATTCCTCCAAATGGTACGTCTCACGTACTGTTTGTGTCACAAACAAACGATGGTTTGCGATGCAAACAAAGTCAAGTACCATGGGCGGATATGACGGCGGACGGAACAGGGCTAGCGCGTGGACGGCGCAATTTGGGCTTGTTGGACGGATTGGTGCAGCTCTCGTTCACGGTGCATGCCGCGCTCGAGCGCGTCGCCGAGCGGCACGACCTATCGCTTGCCCAGGTGCGGTTGTTGGGCATCCTGCGCGATCGAAAGCCCGCCATGCAGGAGCTTGCGACGTACCTCAACCTCGACAAGTCGAGCATCACGGGGCTCGTGACCCGCGCAGAGGCGCGCGGATTCGTTCAGCGGTTCACGACACCGGAGGATCGGCGTGCGGTGAACGTCACCCTGACCCCGAAAGGGCGAGAGGTCACCCAGGTCTTCGTCAAACAGCTCGAACAGGAGCTCGCCGTCCTCATCGAGAATTTGAGCGACACCGACCGACGACGCCTGTCGAAACTTGCGAGCCGCATCGTCACAGACGACATCCACCGCCGCTTCCCCGACGGCACGATCCTACCGCGTGAGTAACGCTAGCGCGCGACCCACCAGCGCACCTTGTAAAACTCGGCCCCCTTGCGGCTGAATACCGTCCGCGCTCCCGACGCGGTGTATCGGTACACCCATGGATCGCCGTACACCTTGTCCGAGAGATCGTGATCCCGCGAGATGACCAACTCTTTGGTGCGCGGATGCCGATCGATGCCTTTGATGTAATTCTTCGGGTCGATTTTGGCGATGGCCCGATACGTGTGCGCCACGCGATCGAACGAATAGACGTCGTGGGTCGACGAAAACAAGAGCGTATCTTTGCCGTCGGGCATCAGATCGTGTCCATTGCCCGGTATCTTCCAGGCCTTGTCCAGCTTCAACGTGCTGCCGCTCAGCGAATAGGAACCGAGCTGCTTCCCGCCGACGACCCATAGTCGCTTGCGCGCACTGTCCCAAACGACGCCGTGCGCCTTGGCGAAGTTCGTGCGATGGCACGTGCGCGATTCTCCCTTTCGGGTGCTGTACACGCAAAGAAAGCCCTCGCTCGATGCGGTCACCAGGTGGCCTCCCGGTAAGGTCTCGATGGCGTGCGGATTCCCACCGGGGTAGGCGACGAACGTCGCGCGGCGATCGCTCTTTCGGATGATGGCAACGCCGCCGCCCGATGCCGCCACCAGCACGGTGCCATTCTTCTTCAATTTGACGTCGCTCGGATTGTCGAAGCGACTCCTCTGGCTCGATGGGATTTGCGGCGAATTGTTCGCCCCCCACGACCAACTCGGTTTTCGACCCGTCCACGTGGGGTCGGATTCCGGAAAGACCATGATGCGATTCGTCTTTTGCTCGACGACGGCCATGTACGAAGCCCCAGTCGGCTTTCCGCCGAGATCCAAGGTCGATATCGCCGTGGTGTCGTCGTCGTCCGTCTGGCTGCCGTCGCTGGCCATCTCCGGATCGTCGACGCTCGCTTCGTCCGCCCCTTCGTTTTCGTCGATGCTGAGCGGCGGCTCGCCATCGATTCCGTCTTCGCTTTCGTCGGGCTCCGGATCCGTTTCGGCAATGGCCGTCATCTCCTCGGCCTGCACGGCGCCGTCGCTCCCCGTTGCATCGTCCGAACGATTCGCACAAGCCAGCAGAAATGTACTGCCAAGCATCGCCACGAACGCAAAGCGGTATCTCATCGACGAGATACCCTAATTCATCATTGTATTGGGACAAGGATCGCTTGCGATCCATTGGAGGCCGTTCGGTGGACCGGGCAAGGACCACCGGCGCTTTACGATTGCGCGGAAGCCTGGATATGCCGAAATACCCAATCGTTCACCACGCCGCTGTGCGTAATCGGTCCCATATGACCCGCACCCGCCACCGTGCGCACGGTGGCTTTGGGCATCGCGGCGCCGATTCGCTCCACCACCCGTCGCGACGCCAGGGGCGAAATCTCACCGTGGAGCAGCAGCGCCGGCGCCGTGACCGTCGAATAGCTCGCGGCCGGTGTGCGGTCTCGCATCTGCGTGAACACCTCGCCGTAGACCTTTTTGCCGACCCGCAAGAACGCATTCTGCGTGGCGGCGGGCAGCGTCTTCCAGCTCCCGGGGCCGTTCCAAAATTCGATGAACGCCTGCATCCACTCCGGGCCACCGCCCTTCGCGGGATCGCTCAACGCGGGATTCTCCTCGATGCGGCGAAAGCCCTCCAGCGCCTCGGCATCCTCCGGCTCGTAGAGAACCCCGAACGCCACCGGATCGTACACCGCGATGGAGCGAATCCTCGCGGGGGTACGCCGCGCGACGTGCAACGCGATGAATCCGCCGTACGAGTGCCCCACGAGGTGCACGGGGCCTGCGAGATCGGCGATGAGGCGCTCCACCGCCTGGATGTCGTACTTGAAATGAAAAGGCTCGTCCTCTGGCCAAAGCGGGTTTTCCCCGCAGCCGAGAAAGTCGGGCGCGATCACCCGAAACGAAGGCGACAGCGCGTCGATGGTCCTTCGCCATTGGCGAGACGACATGCCGCCGCTGTGCAAAAGAAGTACGGGCTCTCCGGAGCCCGCCGATACCAGGTGGAGCGATTGGCTCATGATTCGCCTTTCTCCGGCTGGACGAGCGAAGCGCCCACGGCGCGGGCCGCGGTGAGCACCTCGTCGGACAATTTGCTGCCACGCAGCATGCGCGCGACCGATACCGCGCCCACCATGAGCGCGATGGTTCCGAGTGCACGCTGCCGCGCCGTCGGCGCGCCTTCGGGCGCCTCGCCGAGCCGCTTCTCGAACAGATCGGCGTACTTCTCCAGCTCTTCCTTGATGATCGGCTGCACCACTTCGTGCGCGTGCGGTAGCTCGCTGAGCATCGTCACCATCGGACAACCTTGGTCCGGATGGTCGCGGTGCGAGCGGCTCACGTAGCGGCGAAGCACCGTCTCCATCCAGGCGCGCCGATCCTCGTCGGTGCAGTGAAGACGCGCTTGCCCGTCGGCAAATGCCTTCTTCACCACCTCGCCAATCAGGTGCTGCTTCGATTTGAAGTGCGCATAAAACCCGCCCGCGGTGAGGCCCACCGCGGACATGACCGCGTCGATGCCCGTGTTGGTGATGCCCCGCGAACGAAAGAGGCCCGCCGCCGCCTCGATGATCCGCTCCCGCGAGTGCTCCCGATGTCCTGCCGGATAGCGCACGCCATCATTATATGACGGTCGTTCACCATGTCAAACGCGGCCGGTTTGCTCGAGAAGGGAGAACCGCAGAGGAAGGAAACCGCCAGGACGCCAGGGTCGCCAGGGGTTCCAACGGAAACGGGGTTTTTTTTAGAACCGTGCTTGCAGACTCAAGCCCGCGCCGAGGCGGTTGGGGCTCTGAAAGACGCGCAGCGAAGCCGTTCCCTCGGTGGGGTCGCGCACCACCAAGGTGCCGTTGTTGTCGCGCACGAATTGACCCCACACCATCGCGCTGAGGATCTTCGACAGATCCCACCGCAGGCTCACGCGCGCTTGGAAGATGGGCGTGCGATCCTTGTTGTACGGCAGAATCGACTCATCGCCGTTCTGGCGCACCACGGTCGTGCGTGAGGCGGGCACACCGCCCTCGGTGAACTCGCTGCGGAACGTAGCGGGCAATTGAATACCGCCGCCGACGCCGGGTGTCAGGTGCAGCGATTGAATGAAGTAGTCGGCGGCGAAGGCGCCGAACATCTCGGGCTCGGCCTTGGCGTTGCTCGGGAGCGTTTCGAACGGAATGAATCCCGGTACGTTGCGCACGACGAAGTTCAAATTGCGCATGATGCCCGAGACGCTGAGGCGCAGGTAACTCGCCTTCACCACGGCTTGCACCGCGGTGCCGTAGGCCAGCTGGTCCTTCACCGCGCCCGGCTTGTCGAAATCCTTCAAATGCTGCCCGAGCACGTCGGCCTCGGCGCTCACGCTCCAGGAGACTTCGCCCTCCTTGTAGCGCTCCGGCGCAAACATGATCTGCGGGGCCGAGGGATCGTTCCGATAAAGCCGGAAGTCGACCGACTGCGGAACGGGCATGTTGTGGTGCACCACCACGCGCCCGGCGCCGCCGTACGTGTAAATCGAGCGACCGCGCACGTCGTCGAGGTCGAACTTGCCCTGCTGGAAGTAGCCGCCACCCAGGTCGAAGCGCAGATTCTTGTGCGGATCCACACCGGCGCCGAAGAGCAAACCGTAATTCGTCTCGCCGACGCGCACCGTCTCGACGTCGTTGTCTCCACCCGGGCTGAGCACCTGCTGCGGCTGCACGATGGTCGCCGTCTTGAAGCCGACGAAGGCGTACATGTTCTCGCGGTCGTATTGAAGCTTGAGTCCCGGCGACGAACCTTGGATGCGCGGAAAAATCGATTCGCGGATACCCGCGTTGGTACCGCCCCAGCTTATGTCGTAAAGGTACCCGAGGCGGAAACGGTCGGTGTCGAGCGGAAAGAAGACCGCGCTCAGGCCTTCTTTTTCGTGCTTCCCGGTCTGGTAGAAGATGCGAAGGTACGAGCCCGCATCGTACAAAGCCGAGTTCAAATTGCCGGTATTCGCGGAGAGCGAGGCCAGGTCGAAGCGCAACACCACGGCGGCTTCGGTGGTCAGCCGCTCGATGAAGCCGGGCATCTTCTTGTACAGCACCAAGTGCGTCAGGTTCTCTCGGCCCGAATAACGCGAATTCAAATTATCGAAGAAGAGCCGGTATTGCGGGCGGTCTCCGATGGAGAAATTCGGCGAGAGCGGCAGAAGCTCGCCCGTCTTGTGCGTGAAGTCGTCGTCGCCGAACGTCCACGTGAGACGCGTATCCATGAAGTCACTGGGATTGCTCCCCGGTGGCGCCAACCCCACGGCACGCGCGCCCGCCGTTCCGAGCAGCAAATCCGTCTGCGGATCCTTCGGCGCCTGGTTGTCGATTCCCCCCGGCGTCGGCGCGGAGGGCGGGGAAGAAGGCGCCGTGGGCCCTGGCGTAGGCTGCGTCGAAGGCGCGGGAGCCTGCGTTTGCTGTTGTGGAGAACTCGTCCCGCTGGGAGCATTGGTCCCGTTGGCCGGCGGCAACGGCGGCGGCGTGCTGTCAGGTGTCCCTGTCGTTTGCGCGTGCACGCTGGTGGTAACGAGCATGCACAGCGCGGAAAACGCGAAAGGAGCGATGAAAGTAATACGCATCGGACGTGTTCTCAGTTGCCGGGGTTTTCGGAAGTGGTTCGGGCGAGGCATGCCTCGTCGGAGCGGAGCGCGCGCTTGTCGAGGCCCACCACGATGTCGTCGGGGCAGCGCGCCTCGATGGTGAATTGCGAGCCACCGGAGAAGTAGCGCAAGGTGCCGGTGAACGATTTGATCGGCTTTCCGCGCATCTCCGCCGCGTTGAACGCCGACACCGTCGACGCATTCGCCTGGATCTTCGCGTCGCGGGTCGTTCCCGCGGGAATGCGCGTATCGCCGTCGTGCAGCACCAGGCGAAAATCACCGCGTGCCGCGTACGTCGACCACTCCGAGCACTGCACGTCCTTGTCGCACGCCGCGGCGCAGGCCTTCTCGGGGTTGGTGTTGAAATCGACGCTGCCGTCGCCGTTCAAATCGCAATTGCTGGCATCGTCCTTCGGCGCATACGAGGGCGCCTTGGGAAAGCCCGACCCGAAGTGCGAGGCGACCGTCAGCGTGTGCGCGTGCGTTTTGGGCTCGGTCGACTCTTCGGGGGCGGGGACGTCGCCCGTCCACGCGCGAACCAGCGCCGCGATCTGCTGGAACTTGGTATTCGTGTCATCCGGCGATGCGGTCTTCGCACTGAAGACGAAGGGTTCCGGCACCATGCACGGACGCGCTCCGGGAAGCTTGTTGAGCCACGCGTCCTGGTCCCACGTTTCGACGCCCCACGTCGGAAATCCGAGCTCGGTGAAGCCGAAAAAGTCGGATGCCGTTCCCGCGAGCGCCGTCAGCCGATCGCACACGCCCAGCCGGGCGGGCGCACTGAAATTGAACGCGAACAAGCTATGGAAGCCCTGCCCGAAATCCTTGGGATTCAGATCCGTGACATAGAATCCGTCCGTGGCGATGCGCGTCACCACCAGGCTGAACTCGAAGCTGTTGTCCTCCGGCCGATACCCCGTGTCGATCTGCACCTGCTCGTGCGGAAATGACGTGGCCGAGCCGCCCTGCGAAACGCCGCGCACATCGCGAACCCGCGGGTAAGCGAAATACAGAATCGGGCTCACACCCGTGGCCAGTGTCCCGCCGTCCTCGGAATCATCGTTGGCGAAGGCACAGCCCGGATCGGCCGGAAAATCGATATCGCCATCGCCGTCGTTGTCCTTGCCGTCGGAACACTGCGGCGGCGGATCGACATTCGGATCGACCGGAAAATAGCCCATGTCTTCCGCCCAAATTCGCGTATCGCCGTACGAGCCCACCACACCGAGCGTCACGTCATCGGCCACGCCGTTGATCAGCCGCACGTTGCGCCCTACGACGTTGGGACCCGCGAGATCCTTCACCGTGCCCGGTTTGATGGATAGCCGCACGTAACCCGTAAAGTCCGTATTCGGACTTCCATCGGCGCGGTACGCCTCGACCTTCACGGTGAGCCGCGCGGGGTCGGCCAGTGCGATGGGAACGCGAGCCAATTTGGTCCCGCGCTCACCGTTCACCAACGTCACCGTGAGCCGCTCGTTGGATTTCAGCTCGCCGAATCCATCGCTGCACCCCATGCCGAGTACGAGGGGCACGAATGCCAAATACCACTTCGATTTCATCGGCCGATCATCTCCTGCCGGTCGTCCGAAAAATTGCCCGCCCGCGCATCGACGCACGATAGAATTTTGCATTCCTCGCCCGCGAGCGAGCATGCATCGAGGTCGATTTTGCAATTGTCTTTGTCCGGTGACGATGCGCACCGGCGATTGTGGAAATCGGCCACCGAATCGCGGCATCCACCGAGAACGCAGCGCCCCACGGAGGGATTGCAGCTTCCGTTGCTCACGCACGCCAGGTTTCCGCTCGAGGTCTGCGCCTCGACCTGGCCGGGGCAGGCGCACACGGCGTCCGGGGCCACGTCGCGGCAATCGGCATCGATGCCGCACGACTTGAGCCCGTCGGCCGTGCCGGCGGCCTCGCCGATGTAACCGCACGGCTTTTGCTGCCGCAGATAGTCGATGAGCGCGTCGCGCTGCTGAACTTTGGTATCGAACTGCGTCGTATTCCGCTGAAGAACGCGGAATCCGGAGCCGCCGCCCGCAAGGTAATTGCTGGTGGCGAGCTCGTAGAGGTTGGTCGGCTTCACCAGCGCGAGGCACTGTTTGATGCCGCGCAGATCGCACGAACCCGGGTGCGGCGTGCCATCGTCCTTGCGCGGGCAATCGAGATCGCTCTCGCACGCCGTGTTGGTGTGCCCGATGTAGATCTCGTCCGCGCAGCTCGTGAGGTGACAGCGCCCGATGTTCTCGCCCGCCGTCTTTTCGCACTTGCCCGTGGTGCCCACGCGGCAATCGTCGTCGATGACGCAGCTAGGCCCGGCCTCCGGACGCGTGCACACGGCGCAGTTCAGACGAACGCGCGCCCCCGCAATTTGTATCTGCGATACGCAGCCGCGCGCGGACGACCGGCGTGCCGCGAAGTCGAACAGATCCTGCACCTCGAGCCCCGAAAGCTGCATTTTGGTGATCGAGTTGTCGAAGGGAAAGATGTTGTACATCTGCTCGACGGTCACCGGCCCCGGATTCAAATCCGTTCGAATTCCGCCCGAGTTGGTGAGCGAGAAGTCCGTTTGGATGCCCAAGCGCAGCCACATGGCGGTTGCAACCAAGTTGCCGAGCGGTGAATCGCCGCCGTTGGGCGCATTGCGCTTGGAGCCCTGCGGCGAATACCCGATCAAGAGATCGAGATCGGCCACGCGATCCAAAGTCCGCTGGTACGGCTGGAGCATGTCCACCACCACGGGATCTTCGGGCACCGACGAATCGATGGGAAAGGCGGTGTACTTGCTGGAGACGATTTCGAACTTGTTGATCGGCTCGTAGTGCGTCGGATCCCCATCGGGGCTCGCCTCGGCCGGATCGTTGGACATGACCAAATCGAGCCGCCCGACGTACTTCGCAAAAGCCCCCGAGTGCGTGATGATGACGTTCCGCGGCTTGCAGGAGCGCTTCATCATGTACGGATGGAACTTGGGATCCGGATGCTTCTCGTCGTTGGGCGGGGGCGCGTCGGGGTCGATTTTGAGATCCGGATCGACCGCCCAAATGAAGCCCGGCGAGCTCAAATCCGCAGTGCAATCGTGGATTTCCTGCGGCGGGTTGATGACCACGTGATTGTGGCCGCCCAGCACGAGGTCGATGCCGGTGGTCTCGCGCACCATGCGCTGATCGGTTTCGAGCCCGAGGTGCGTGACCATGACCACGAGGTCGACGTACGGCCGCAAAAGGTCGACGTAGCCCTGCGCGGTCTCCACCGTGTTGAGCGGCGTGACGCCGAGGCGATTCGGCTGGTCGAACACGGAGGTGAGGCTCGACAGGTTGCCCATTCCGATGACGCCGATTTTGAGGCCTTCGCGGTTGATGACCGTGAACGGCCGGGCAACCGTGGAGAGCTTCGGGCTATCCGGGTTGCTCGGATCGTCGAATTTGTAATTGGCGACGAGCGACGAAAACGTGCCCCAGCGCTGGAATTGCTGCGTGACGTTGAGGGCACCGCGGTCGAATTCGTGGTTGCCGATGACCGCCGCATCGAGGCCCATGGCGCTGAGGGAGCGCACCTCGGGCTCGCCCGCGTAAAAGTTGAAGACGGGCGCGCCCTGGAAGCAGTCGCCCGAGTCGAGGTGCACGACCCGCTCGGAGCGTGCGCGCTCGCGCTTGAGCACGTACGACATGCGCGCGACGCCGCCGACGTTTTGAATCTTCCCCAGGGTGCCGAGCCCCAGATCCGAGTCGACCTGCGTGATGAGCTGGTCGTACGGAAAGATCCGCGAGTGAATGTCCGAGGTGTGCAGGACCGTCAGGCGGGCCTGGCACGTTTGCCCCGGCGGACACGGAGAATCCGAGGCCCCTTCGGTCTCGGAGCTACAGCCGGTACCCCCGGCAAACGCAGACAGCACCACCACCGCCGCTGATACGGAGGCAACGCAACGACGAAACAACGCGAAGCCCATGCGGCGCGGACCGTAGCATACTCGTCCACACCTACGTCAAAGCACTTCGCGCTTTATTCCCGACTTTTCAGTCCAGCCTCAGTCGACTTGGGGCTCCTCTGCGCTTCCCGCCAGCAAATCGAAGAAGCGCGGGGCGAAGACACGGGCCACCAAAGACTCCACCGCCTCCGCGGAGTCGCAGGCCAGTGCTTCCTCGGCTGCATTTTTACATTCCGCCAGCTCCACGCGGCGGATGGCTTCTTTGATTTCGGGGATGGCCGCGGCCTCCATGCTCAGATCCCGCAGCCCGAGGCCGAGAAGAAGAGGCGCCGCGAGCACGTCGGAGGCCATCGCGCCGCAGAGGGAAACGGGAACGCGGCGCTCGGCCGCGACCCGCGCAACGCTGTAGATGAGTCGCAAAATCGAAGGATCGAACGGCGAGGCGAGGCTCGCCAGGCTGCGGCTCGTTCGGTCGATGGCCAGCGCATATTGAATCAAGTCGTTCGTGCCAATGCTGAAAAACTCCGCCTCGCGCGCGAACACATCGGCCATCACCGCCGCCGAGGGCACCTCGATCATCATGCCCAGCGGAATGCGCGCCGCGTGCGGCAGTCCGCGTGACTTCACCTCGGCCATCGCGCGCATGAGCAACTTTCGCACGTCGCGCATCTCGTGCACGCTCGCCACCATGGGCACCATGATGCGCACGTCGCCGTGCGCGCTGGCCCGCACCATCGCGCGCAGCTGCGTCATGAAGACGTCGGGCCGGCTCAGCGCCAGCCGCACCGCGCGCAATCCCAACGCCGGATTCATTTCGGCGGGCAGCGCGAAGGTGCTCGCGAACTTGTCGCCACCGATGTCGAACGTGCGCAACGTCACCGGGTGCGGCGAGACCGCTTCCACCACCGCGCGGTAAAGCTCGTATTGCTCGTCTTCCGTGGGCAAGCTCGATCGATCGATGTAGAGAAACTCCGTCCGATAGAGGCCAATGCCCTGCGCGCCGTGATCCAGCGCCAAAATCGCCTCTGCAGGCAGCTCCACGTTGGCCTTGAGGGCCACCGCCTCACCGGAGGCCGCGACGCACGGCTGGTTGCGCGCGGAGAGCAGTCCCCGCGCGAAGGCGAGGTGCCGCGCCGAACGCGCGTGCGCATCCGCGACGAGCCGCTCGTCCGGATGCACGGTGACCTCACCGCGCAGGCCGTCGACGATGATCGTGTCGCCGGTGCGGATCAAATTGAGCGCATCGGCCACGCCCACGACGGCGGGGATCTCCAGCGCGCGCGCCATGATGCTCGTGTGGCTCGTGCGCGTTCCCACCTCGGTGACGAAGGCCAGCGCCGGCTCGCGCACCATGCCCGCCGTGTCGGCCGGCGAAAGGTCGCGCGCGACGACGATCATCGGCGCATCGAGCCGCGGGATGACGTGCCCGGGCTCGCCCATCAGCGCGCGCAAAATGCGATCGCACACGAACTCGACGTCGTGCCGCCGCTCCTGGATGTACGCGTCTTTCTCGCCGGGGCCGCCGTCGAAGAGGCGCAAAATGTCTTCGCTGGCCGCGGCGACGGCCCACTCGGCGCATTTCTTCTCGCTGCGGATCTTGCGGTTGATCCGCTCGTGCAAGAGCGGATCGTCCAGCATGAGGAGGTAGGCATCCAGAATGGGCGCCTGCGTTTTCGCTTGGTCCGTGGGCAGCCGCTGGCTCACCTCGCGCAAGCTCGTCTTCGCCGACTCGACGGCGTTGCGCACGCGTCCCAGCTCGGCGTCCATCGATGCCGTGTGAATGTGCCGTCGCGTGTAAGCTGCACGCATCTCGCCGATGACCAGCGCCGTCCCGACGGCGACGCCCGGTGAGCCTGCGATGCCCTTGATCTGATGCGTCTCGAGCGATGCATCGCCCGAGGAGGGTGGTGGCGGATACGAAGGGGATGGCGACGAACCTCGTGCGACGGGAATGCCTCCCGACGACGGCGTGCGCACGGATCGGATCCCCCCCGGGGGCGTTTGCCCTTTCTGTCGATCCTTGCGCGGCGGTGGTCGATCGCTCATCAGTTCGGCTCTCCGAATTTGCTCGCGATGAGTTCCCCGATGGCCTGCACGCACTCATCGGCCTTGTCGCCGGCTGCGCGCACCTCCACCACCGTGCCGCGGGAGCCGCACAGAAGCAGAACGCCCATGACGCTTTTTCCGTTGGCCGCCTGATCGTCGCGTGCGACCTCCACGTCGCATGGATATTTCGACGCGAGCTGCACGAGCTTCGTCGCCGCGCGCGCATGCAACCCGAGCGCATTGACGATGGTGAATCTCCCTTTGGCGCGATTACTCATCGTTGCTCCGCCCCACACCCTGCGGCATGATCGCCGGGGAAACGACGCCTTTGAGCTCCGTGTTCGAGTGGCGTTGGGACTCCATGGCCGCCTCCTCCGGGTCCTCGGGAGGTACCGCTGGCTGCTTCGTCTCCCCCCGTGCCACGTCGCGATGCACCACGGACAAGTGTCCGTCACGACGCAGCATCTCCGCCAGTGCTTCTGCGAGCACGACCGAACGATGCCGCCCCCCGGTACATCCGACCCCGATGGTCAAATAACTTTTCCCTTCTCGCTCGTACTTCGGGAGCATGAACTTCAAAAGCTCCCCTGTCTTTTTTAGGAATTCCTGCGCTTCCGACAAGCCGAGGACGAAGGTGCGAACCCTTACATCGGTGCCCGGAAGGCGTTTGAGCTCCTTCACGAAGTACGGGTTCTCCAAAAAGCGAACGTCGAGTACCAGATCGGCGTCCGCTGGCGTCCCATATTTGAAGCCGAAGGACACGATGCGCGTGAGCATGCGCGGAGCGCCCGCCGCCGCCGGTCCGAAGTGAGTGATCACTGCACGCCGCAGATCATGAACGCTCAGGTGCGTGGTGTCGTACACGTGCGTGGCCTGCGCCCGCATCGGCGAAAGCCTCTCGCGTTCGAGCCGCACGCCATCGAGCACCGCGATTGCACCTTCCCGACCGGCCTCACGCGCGGTTTCCGTGGTGAGTGGGTGCGGTCTGCGCGATTCGCTGAACCGATGCAGCAGCGATTCGTCCGATGCATCGAGAAAGATCACGTGCACGTCGCGCGCGCCGGCGCGAAGTTCGGAGAGAACCTCGCCGACTTTCGCGATGAAACTCCGCACGCGCACGTCCATCCCCAGTGCGACGCGCGTCATGCCGCCTTCCTCGCACACGGCCACCGCACGCGGTGCCAGGGCGGTCGGCAGGTTGTCGACGCAGAAGAAACCCAGATCTTCCAGCGTGTGCAATGCCGTGGTTTTCCCCGCGCCGGACAGCCCGGTCACGATGACCACGGTCGTCGGCGAAGCCGCGCTCATTCGTCATCCCCCTTGCGGCTCGGGCGGATGGGTATCCATGCCGAGCTTTCGTTCAACCCCGCGGCGCGTTCGGCCAGCGCGGCCCACGAGGGGCGTTCGGCCGTATCCTCCTCGGTTTCCGGTGAGCTGGGACTCGAGGCGTCGGGGGCGCTTTCCAACAGCGTGTCGGGCTCGTCGATCGCCGCGCGCGTGACGAGCTGTTGCTCCAGGCGATCCTTGAACTCGCGCGAGGAGTTCGTCCCCGCACGGCGCAGAAGCTCGTTGCGCGCCGCGATCTCGAGGATGCTGCCCATGTCGCGCCCTGGGCGGACAGGAACGGTCAGCTCCCGGATCGGGGTATTCAGGATCGTGTAGTACTTGTCTTCCAGCCCGAGCCGGTCGTATTCGACCGCCTCGTCCCAATCGGCCAGGCGCATCACGATGTCGATACGCTTGCGCTCGCGCACGGAGGTGACGCCAAACAAGGCTTTCACGTTGAGCACGCCCAGGCCACGTACTTCGATGTGATGCCGCAAGAGGTCGGCCGGTGCACCGAAGACCATGCCCGGCGGGCGCCAATCGCAGACCACCACGTCGTCCGCCACGAGGCGATGGCCCCGCAGGACGAGCTCGAGCGCGCACTCGCTTTTACCGATCCCGCTCTTGCCGAGGAGCAGGAGCCCAATGCCAAATACGTCGACCAGCACCCCGTGCAGCTGCGCTTGCGGCGCCAGCCGATCGTCCAACACGGCATGCACGGCGTTGATGGTGCGGCTCGAGCGGCTCGGCGACACGAACAGCGGCGTGCCCGTGGCCTCTGCGGCCGTGAGCAGCGCCCGCGGCGGCGTGTGATTGCTCGTCACGATGACGCACGACAGTCCGAGCGAGAAAAACCCCCGCGCGGCCACTCCGCGCACGCCCGGATCGAGCGCCTCGAGGTACGACAGCTCGGTTTCCCCCAGGACCTGCACGCGCGTGGGCACCACGCCATAAAAGTGCCCCGCCAACGCCAGACCCGACTTCTGCACCCGTGGATGGCGGATGGGCCGCTGGAGCCCGCCTTCGCCCGCAACCTGCCTCAACCGAATGGCAAGCCCCGGATCGGACACGAACGTCTCCACCGAGATTTCCCCCTGAGACTGCACGCTGGGTGGCATGCCGGGTGGGGAACTATTGCCACTCTGGTCGGAGCTACGCATTCACGAAGTGCCTCCCTCCTCCGAAGCTATGAGCTCGAACGCCGCTCGGCCATCCTCCGCGGCAAGAAGCCGCTCCCGAAAGCCGCGGTTGCGAAGCAAACGCGAGATGCGGGCGAGCGTCTTCAGATGCTCACCCGTGGCTCGTTTCGGCGTGATGACCGAGAAGAGCAAATTGGCCTTTTCTCCATCGATGGCATCGAAGTCGATGCCGTCCGGAACGATGAGCAATGCCGCGCATTGCCTATCGAGCTCCGCCACTGCCCCGTGCGGAATCGCCACTCCATCGCCGATACCCGTCGATTGCAATTTTTCGCGCTCCGTCAGGATGCTCTCGATCGTGTCGCGCGGGATGGCCGGTTGGGATCCATCGGCGAGCAGATCTGCAAGCAGGGCCAGTGCCTCTTTCTTGCTCGAAACCGTTTCATTGCCCCGGCGAACGCAAACACGCTCCGCCGAGAGAAGATCCGTAAGTCGCATGGCGTCTTTTATCGGTTCGCTCCGGCGCTGACCGCACCAGCCAGGTTGGTCCAGGTTGGCTGGGTGCGTGGCGCCGCCTTCGGGAGTTGGTAGACGTGCATCCTGATACGTTGAACCCCCCGCCCGTTGCACACTGTAAACCGGATTCGACGTGCCCGTACACGTTCCCGTTCCCGTTCCCGTACACGCTCCCGCAGAGCCCCCAAGGTGAAGATCGGGTAGGGGAACGGGAACGTGCACGTGTACGGGCAGAGATGGAATGCTTAGTCCTCGCCGCCCGCGTCGGGAATCAAATGATCGGACGCGCGCTCTTGCCCCTTCTTCTGATCCTTACAACTGCGAATCTGGGCCTCTAGTTTATCCGACACCTTGTCAATCGAGGCGTACATGTCCTCGGTGGTCTCCGTGGCGTGGAAATGTTCGGCCCCGGCATGGAGGTCGACTTCGGCGACGTGAGCACGATGCTGCGTGCTCAGGACGACCTGTACTTTCAGCGGGTGTCTAAGGAACCTTTGCAGTTTGGCGATCTTCTCCTCCGCGTAGGCCTTGACTGCTTTGGTCGACTCCATGTGCCGGAAGGTGATGGCAATGTTCATGAGAGCTTCGCACGCTCCTTCCCGAGAGGGTGACTCCTGCAACGAATAGGTAAACAGGATGTGACAATTCCCCAGCCTCTCCGTATACAAACGAGAATAGCTAGACCTTGCGCGAAAGGTTAGCGAAAGGGGCGAAAGTCTTCGGGTGGCGCGAGCGCCGATGGAACGCCGGCGTCTCGCCGGCGGTCCGCCGGCCTCCGGCCGGCTCGAGTACGCGATGGTGGCGCGAGCCGCCTAGAAGGCGGCGGACCGCCGGCGGGACGCCGGCGTTCCATACCGCGAGCGCAAGCTGGAGAACGCCTGCGAGCGCCTAGCTAGAACAGCTTCTTCCGTTTGCTCGACGCGAGAATCCCCAGCATCTCGCGGTACTTTGCCACGGTGCGTCGAGCAATTTGGATGCCATTTTGTGACGCGAGGATCTCGACGATGGCCTGATCGGAGAGCGGATTCGACTTGTCCTCGCCCTCGATGATCTTCTTGATCGCCTGCTTCACGCTTTCCGAGGCGATGTCTTCCTCGGCCATGCGTCGGATGGACGAGTTGAAGAAATACTTGAGCTCGAACAAGCCTTGCGGCGTGTGAACGTACTTGTTGGTCGTGACGCGACTGATGGTCGACTCGTGCATGCCGACCGCATCGGCCACGTCACGCAGGATCATCGGCTTGAGGAACTGCACCCCGCGCTCGAAGAACTCGCGCTGCTTCTCCACGATGCATTCCGTGACGCGGATGATCGTCTTCCTACGCTGCTCGATGGCGCGAATGAGCCACTGGGCGTTGCGTAGCTTTTCCCCAATGAATTCCTTGGCGCCGGGGTCCTTCAGGAGCCGCTTCGTCAAGGTTTCATTGATATAGAGACGCTGTACGCCGCGGTCGTTGTCGGTGACCACGAATCGGTCGCTGTCCTTGATGACGTACACGTCCGGCGTGATGCCGATGGTGCGCTCGTCGGTTTCGCTGAAGTTGCGCGCGGGGCGGCTCTCCAGCTTTTGAATCTCTTTGACAGCCTCGTAAATCTCCTCGACCGGCACCTTCAGGTCTCGAGCGATGGCCTGATAATTGTGTTTCTCCAGGTTATGAAGGTGCTTATCGATGATTTGGAGTTCCAGGTCCTCGTAGCCGAAGACCTCGGCCTGGACCCGCAGACACTCGCGTAGGTCACGCGAGCAGGATCCGACCGGATCCCACTCCTGCATCATGCGCAGGACCTCGGGCGCGTCCTCCGGGTCGAGCCCGGACTCGTCGGCCAGCTCCTCGATCGTGAGATCCGGCGTCTTCTCGCCGCCCTCGCGCTCGGTTCCCTTCAGGTCGAGAAGGCCGTTATCGTCGAGATTTCCGAGCACGAGCTCGGCAAATCGCCGCTCGGCCTCGGTGAAGTCGCTCATCTGAAGCTGCCAGCGCAGATGATCGACCAGCGACTGCGGCTTCGTGAGGTTTTGCTCGATGGGCGGCAGGTCGTCGAAGCCACCGCGGTTCGCGGGGAGGGCCTGCTGCAGGGTGCGATTCTCCAGGAGCTGCTCCCAGTCGATATCCTGGGTTTTCTTCTCCGTCTGGAGCTGCTGTGGGTCTGTGTTCTTCAGTCTCTCGAGGCCTTCGAGGCGCTCGACCCGTTCGTCGGTCTGAAGCCCGCCGCTCGCAGGATCACTGCCGATCCCTTCCGCGCCACGTGCCCGAGGGTCGATGTCGTCGTCGGCCAGGACCGGATTGGCATCGAGCTCTTTTCGGATTTCGTCAATCAGCTCGAGGCGCGACAGTTGCAAGAGGCGAATCGCCTGCTGCAACTGCGGGGTCATCACGAGCTGCTGACTCAGTTTGAGCTGTTGCTTTATTTCCATGATGTGTCTGACCTGGTTGGCCCGACGCAGCAACCGGGGGCCAACGTATGGAGCTTATCACGTGGGGAGAGGCGCAAAAGCGACAACCATGCCAGCGGTGGGAAGAATTAGCGCCGAGATCGCCTTACATTTCCCTGCTTACGGAAGTGCTCTTGCCGCGAGCGCCGATTAATCGGCTAAGAACACGCGGGTGAAGTTCGTTCACGCGGCTGATCTGCACATTGACAGCCCACTCCGTGGTCTAACCCGCTACGAAGGCGCACCTGTCGAGCGGGCTCGACGAGCCACCCGCGAGGCATTCGAGCGCGTCGTGGCATTGTGCCTGACCGAACAAGCGCAGTTTCTCGTGCTGGCGGGCGACGTTTTCGACGGGGATTGGAAGGACATTGGGACCGGTCTCTACTTCGTGAGCCAACTCGCCCGGCTTCGCGAGACGGCATGCCGGGTGCTGCTTCTTCGCGGAAACCACGATTTCGAGCTCACCAAGCAGCTCACGTACGCCGAGCATGTGTTCGAGTTCGGCGCCGCCGGCTCGAAGCGGGGAAAGTACACGCACCTCTTCGAGGCCGAGGGCGTGGCCTTCCACGGTGTGAGCTACGCCCAGAAGAAGGTCGACAAGAGCCTCCTTCCCCTTTACGCGCCACCGGTGGCGGGCCTCCTCAACGTGGGGGTGCTTCACACGAACGCCACGGGGAGTCGCGACCATGCGGCGTACGCCCCGTGCACCGTCTCGGAGCTGGTGGCGCACGGCTATGACTACTGGGCGCTGGGCCACGTGCACTCGCATGCGGTGCTTCACGAGGATCCGTGGGTCGTCTACCCGGGCAACACGCAGGGGCGGAGCGTGCGCGAGGTCGGGCCGAAGGGATGTGTGCTCGTGGAGAGCTCGGGCGATCGCGCGCTGGATGTGCGCTTCATGCCGACGGACACGATGCGCTACTTCGTGGAGGAGGTGCTCCTCGGGCCCGAGGACGATACCGCGGACCTCTACGAGAAGGTGCGCCATCGGCTCGATGACGTGGTGGCGCGGGCGGAGAATTCCCTGGCCGCGGTGCGGCTCGAGATCAAAGGAAGCTGCCGGGCGCACGCGGCCATCGTGGCGGAGCGCGAGTCCATCCTCGGGCAGATCCGCGCCGACACCATCGATCGAGGCGGCGATGTGTGGCTCGAGAAGGTGAAGCTTTCGACCTCGCCGGCTGCGTCGATTGAAGCGCTGCGCGCGGCGAAGGGGCTGGTGGCGGAGCTTCTGACGTGGACGGACCGCCTGCGCGGGGAGGACGCCGACACCGAGCGGCTCGGGCTCTTGCGCGCGCTCGAGCCGCTGAAGAAGAAGCTCGGGCGCGAGCTCGAGGAGCTGGAAATCGTCGTGGAAGACGAGGCATGGTTCGCGGGCGTGCTCGATCGGGCCGAGGCGCTCTTGGCCGAGCGGCTCACGTCGGGTGCAAACGACTGATGCGTCTCCTGCGGCTCGACCTCGAGCGGTTCCGGCACTTCCGCGAGAAGAAGCTTTCGCTCGCGGGCGAGGGCAAGGGCCGCCATCTGACCATCGTCTACGGGCCGAACGAGGCGGGGAAGACGACGGTGCTTTCGGCGATCCGCTGCTTTCTCTTCGGCTTCCGCGACAAGAGCCCCGAGCTGGTGCTGGATTTCGAGCAGAGCGATTTGCGCGTGGGCGCGCTGGTGGAGCTCGACAATGGCCGGCGCTACGAGGCTTCGCGGACCAAGGGACGCAAGCAGACGCTCTTCGGGCGCAGCCTGGAGGGCGGCGAGGAGTTCGACGAGGAGTGGTTTCATCACCGACTCGATCGGCCGAGCCGCGCCGTGTTCGAGAACGTGTTCGGCTTCTCGCTGGACATGCTGGCGCGCGGCGCCGAGTCGCTGAAAGAGCACGAGGTGCGCAGCGCTATTTACGGTGCAGGTTTCGGCGGCAATGTGGACCTGGAGAAGGTGCTGAGCGATCTACGCAAGGAGCGCGAGTCGCTGTTCAAGGAGAGCGGGCGCAATCCGCGGATCAATCAGCTGGCGCGCGTGCTCGACGAGCGGCGTCGCGCGATTCGCGCGGCCACGACGCCGGGCGAGGAGCACCGACGGGTCACCGAACAGCTGCGCGAGCAGAAGACGCTGGCGCAGAGCACCTACGCCGAGGAATCTGCGCGGCGCACGGAGGTGGAGCGCACCCGCGCGGTGATGATGGCCATCGAGCCCTATCGCGCGCTGCGGGAGGCCGAGGCGGAGCTCGAGGCGCTGTCGTGCCCGAGCGGCTTCACGGCGGAGAGCGGGCGCGCGTACGAGAAGCTGGTCGCGGTGCGCGAACGCGTGCGCGAGGAGTTGCGCTCGGTGGAGGAGCGGACGCGCGAGACGGGCGAGCGTCTGTCCGCATGGCGCGACGATCCGGCGGCGCTCGCGGCTGCCGATGCGATCGATGCGTTGGCAGGCGACTTGGGCGCGTACAAGAAGTTGCTGACGGAGCGGCCGAAGAACGCGGAAAACGTGGAGCGTCTCGGGCGCCGCACGCAGGAGCGCCTTCGCGAGATGCACCCGTCGTGGGACTTGGCCGCGCTTCGTGCGATGCGGTTCGATGCCATGGCCAAGAGCGACTTTTTCGATGCAGCGGCCGATCACGAGCGGCTGCGCACGGAGCGCGAACGGTGGACGGAGCGCGAGCAGGAGCTGGAGGCGCTCGACCGGCAGCGCGAGCAGCACCGGCGAAAGCTGGAGGCGCCGCTGTCGACGTTCGAGTCGCTCGATCCTGCCACGATGGTCGTGCCGCCGGTGGACGAGGTGTCGCGATTCGAGGTGCGCTTCGCCGCATGCGAACGCGAGCTCGGCATGCGGCGGGAGCGGCGCGCGGATCTCAAGGGGCAGCTCGGCACGCACGAGCAGGAGCTCTCGGCCATCGAGTCGGCCGGGCATGCGCCGGCGGCGCGCGATCTGGAGTCGGCGCGTGCGCGCAGGGAAATCGGTTGGCGCATCGTGGAGCGGGCGCTCGTGTTGGGGGCGGGCGCGATGGATGAAGACGTGAAGCGCTACGGCGAAGGCGAGCCTTTGGCCCGCGCCTACGAGCGCGCGGTGGCGGTGGCGGACGACGTGGCCGATCGCATGCGGCTGCACGCCGACGCCGTGCAAAAGCGCGCGCTGCACGAGGCGATGGCCGCGCGGCTCGGCGAGCAGGTGCGCGAGCTGGAACGCGAGATCGCGAAGTTCGAGGAGACGGAGAAGGAGACGCGGCGCGAGTGGCTCGCGCTGTGGGCGCGCTCGGGCATCGAGCCCATGAGCCCACCTTCGATGCGGCGCTGGCTCGAGGACCGGCTGGCGTACGTGGAGATGTCCATCACGTGTGCCGAAGAGCGCGCGAAGTGGCGGCGCGACGGCGAGCGCCTCGAACGCGACGAACGCGCGTGGCGTGCGCGCTTTGCGCAGCTTGCCTCGGGCATGGGCCTGTCGCCCGATCTGGGGGTGACGCGGACGCGCAAAATCGTGGAGGATCTCGCGGAGTTGCGTCGGACGTTCCTGAGCGAGGAGCAACACTTGGAGGATGCGGCGCAACGCATCGCGCGCGAGACCGAGGCCTACGAGGAACGCGTGCGCCTTCTGGGGAGCGTGCTCGAGGCGAGCATCTCCGAACCCGTGCGCAGCGTGGAGCGATGGCAAGGGCGCCTTTTGGCCGCGCGCGAAGCGGTGCGCATGCGCGAAGAACTGGAACGCGGGCGCAAGGCGGACGAGCAGCGTGCCGAGCAAGCGAGGGCGCGCCTCGAGGCGACCGAAAAAGAGATCCTGCAATACCGCGCGCTGGCGGGGCAGGGGGATGACGAGGGCGTGCGCCGTGTGGCCGAGCTGGCGCTGCGCATCGACGAGCTCGTGCGCGCGGCCGAGGAGCAGCGGCGTGTCCTTCGTCGCGCCGGCGCGCGCTGGGGACAGGACGCCTTTCTGGCGGAGGTGGCCGAGGCCGCGCCGGAGTTGCTCGAGCATCGCATCCATGCGCTGGAGCAGGAGGCCGACGCGTTGCGCGAGCGTGCGCGCGGCATCGATCAAGAGGTGGGAAAGCTCACCGAGGGCCTCGCACGGCTCGATGGTGGTTCGCGCGCCGCCGACGAACAAGCCGCCGCGGAGGCGGATCGCGCGGCCCTGGCGGAGGACGTGGAACGCTACGCGGTGCTCACGTTCGCCGAGGAAATCCTGCATGGAAGCATCCGCCGCTTCGAGCGCGAGCACCAGCCCGAGCTTTTGCTCCGTGCCTCGGAGGCCTTTGCCCGCATGACCCGCGGCCGCTACCAGCGCATCGAGCGGCGACTCGATGGCTCGCTCTTGGTGGAGCGCGACGACGGCCGCACGGTGCATCCCGACGCGCTGTCGACGGGTACGCGCGAGCAGCTCTTCATCGCACTGCGCCTGGCGTACGTGGAGAGCTACTCCAAGAGCGCGGAGTCTCTGCCCATGGTGCTCGACGACGTGCTCGTCAATTTCGACGAGGAGCGCACCCGCGGTGCGTTGGAAGCGCTTTCCGCGTTCGCCGAGCGCACGCAAGTGCTGCTATTTACATGTCATGCGCGCCTCGTCGATCTGGTGCGCGACGTCGTTCCCGATGCCCATCACGCCTCCGTCCCAACTTAGCTACGAGACGCGCCTCGGCGCGGACTTCTTCGCGCGCGACGCGCTGGTGGTGGCCCGCGAGCTGCTCGGCACCGTGCTCGTGCACCAGCTCGATGGCGAGGTGCGCGCCGTGCGCATCGTCGAAACCGAGGCTTACCGTGGCCCGACGGATCTCGCCTGCCACGCGCGCGTCGGCCTCACCAAGCGAACGCGCACCCTCTACGGTCCACCCGGGCATGCGTACGTCTATTTGATCTACGGCATGTACGACTGCTTCAACGTCGTCTGCTTCGGCGAAGGAAAAGGCCACGCCGTGCTGGTGCGGGCGGGCGAGCCCCTTTCGGGCATCCCCGAGGTCGCCCGCACCGATGGCCCCGGCCGCATGACCCGCGCCCTCGGCATCACCCGCGCCCACGATGGTTTCAACCTGCGCGAGAGCTCCCTATTCCTCGCCCCACGCACACCGCACCTAGGCCGCCCCAAAATGACCACGACGGCGCGGGTCGGTGTCGCCTACTCGGGCACGTGGGCCGAGAAGCCGTGGCGCTTCTTCGAAACGGGCAGCCGCCACGTCTCCCGCCCGAGCCCGCGACAGATCGGACTAGGCAGCTAACCCAGCTCTGACGTCGATCCGCTCTCCCTGGGGAATTTCACATGAAGGCGGGAAGGGCGGGAAGGTTTGAGAGTTTTCCTTTCGGCACGTTGGCCAATCAGAAAACCAAAAAAACTTCCCGCCTTCCCGCCTTCATGTGAACTCTTTCTCCTCCGCGGCGCGAGTTTACGCGAGTTGGCCGGTGGCTTGGAGGTGGTCGAAGATGATGCGATCCACCGGCGAGACGCGCGGGCGATCGGCGTACGTGAGCCACGCGACCTCCGCAATTTCGCTGCTCGCGGCTAGGTTGCCGCTGTAGTCGGCCGTGTAGCACGTCATGCGGACGAGCGTGCCCTCGGGGTGGCCGTGGGCCTGCGCCTCGAAGGTGCCGACGTGCGTTGCGCTTTCGCGGACGATGTCGGCCGTGAGCTCCTCTTTGATCTCGCGCACCAGCGTATCTTGGTCGCTTTCGCCCGGCTCGCGCTTGCCGCCCGGCAGGTAATACACGTCCTTGCCATGCGAGCGCGTGCTCAAAATGCGCCCATTTTTCAAGCGAATCCATGCGACTTTGTCGATGATGCGACCCACGATGCGAGCGTTCTAGTCGATGAATGCCCATCGGCCAATGGTTGCTAAATTTATAGCATCGGCTACACCTTGGCATCGATGGCGAAGACCCCGGAGAAAAGCCTCACGCGTCGCGAGCGGGAGATCATGGACATCATCTACCGGCGCGGGCGGGCCACCGCGCAGGAAGTGCTGGATGAACTTCCCGATCCGCCGAGCTACTCCGCGGTGCGCGCGCTGCTGCGTCTGCTCGAGGAGCGCGGGCACGTCAAGCACGCGCAGGAAGGGCAAAAGTACGTCTATGCGCCGTCGGTCGCGCGGAGCGATGCGCGAAAAAGCGCGCTCGCCCACGTGGTGAAGACGTTCTTTGCCGGGTCCGTTGATCAAGCGGTGGCGACTCTGGTGGAATCTTCGCAGGCGAAACTTTCGCGCGCCGAGCTCGATCGGCTGTCCGAGATCATCGACCGCGCCAAGAAAGAGGGGCGCTGAGTGTCGCCCGGATTTTTCGTGGCGAATGCGCTTCGTGGGGCGGTGCTGCTCGGCCTCGCGCTCGTGGCCATGCCGTTCTTGCGCGGTGCGAGCGCGGCCACGCGCCGGCTGGTGCTCGCGCTTGCCCTCGGCGGCGTGTTGCTCGTTCCCATCGTGTCGTCGATCACGCCTTCGTGGCACGTGGAGGCGCCGGCCTCGGTCCTCCGCGGCGTCGTGATCGTGGATCCCGCGCCGGTCGATGACCCAACCCCTGTCGTTGCGGCGGGCGATGCGCCGCCTGTCGCAGTTCATCGCGAGGGCGCACGCTTCGACGTCGCGCGCGCGCTTGCTTGTGTGTGGGCCCTGGGGGCGCTGCTCGTGCTCGTGCGTCTCGGTGTCGGGCTCGTGCGAACGCGGGCGATCGTGCGGCGGGCCGCGGAGTCCGCCGCATGGTCGCGCACCATGGCGCGCGCGCAGGCCAGCATGGGCGTCCGTGCGGCGGTGCGCGTGACCGAGGAACTCGATGCGCCGGCGGTCACGGGCCTGTTCGCACCCGTGGTGCTCGTTCCCGGTGGTTCGGAGCAATGGAGCGAGGAACGCCGGCACGCGGTGCTGTTGCACGAGCTTGCGCACGTCCGCCAGCGTGATTGCCTGGTGCATGCCATGGCGCAGCTCGCGTGTGCCGTGCATTGGTTCGATCCGCTGGTCTGGATGGCCGTGAGGCGCCTCCGTGTGGAACGCGAGCTCGCGGCCGACGATGCGGTGCTCGTCGCGGGGGCACGCGCCTCGGCCTATGCGGAGGATCTGCTCGCGATCGCGGGTGCCGGTGCATCGCGCGCCGCGCCCTCGTTTGCGTTGGGAATGGCGGAGCGCTCCCAGCTCGTCGCCCGCGTGACCGCCATCGTTGCCGCGGCCCGCGCCCGCCGCCCGCCGTCGCGTTTCCGTGCGGGCATTCTCGCCGGCGGCGTGGCTGTGAGCGTCGTCGCCGTCGCGGCCGCAGCGCCTGCGGAGCCTGCGCCATCGAGCCTCGACCCTTCGCTGCAGGCCATCGCCGACGAGGAGCTCGATCGCGCGATGGCCGAATGGCACGCCCAGGGCGGCACCGTCCTGGCGCTCGACCCATCGACCGGGGAAATCCTGGCCAACGCCAGCCGCTCGGCGCGAAGCAGCTACGTCCCCGGCTCGACCTTCAAGGCGATCACCTTGGCCGCCGCGCTCGAGGAAGGCGCGCTTTCCCCCGACGAGCGCATCGACTGCGCGCGCCACGACGGCGGCATCTACGATGGCGACTCCAACGGCGTGCTCAGCATCCCCGAGATGCTCGCCGTCTCCTCGAACATCGGCATAGCCAAGATCTACGACCGCATCGGCCCGGACCATTTCGACCGATGGCTGCGCGCCTTCCATTTCGATGCGCCTGCACGCATCGAACGCGGTCCGGCCATGGGCGTCGGCGGGGCAGGCACGGCGACCCCGCTGCAGCTCGCCGCCGCCTACGCCACCTTGGCCAACGACGGCGTGTACATCGCGCCCACGTCCACCCGGCGCAAGGGACCTGTCCCGCGTGAACGCGTCGTGCGCCCCGAGACGGCCCACACCGTTCTCTCTCTGCTTCAGCGAGCGGTGAACCACCCGCGCGCCACGAGCAAGCTTGCACGCATCGACGGCGTCCCCATGGCCGGAAAGACGGGGACCTCCGTGTGGTCACTCCCCGACGGCACCGAGGCCTTCTACGCGAGCTTCGT
Source organism: Sorangiineae bacterium MSr12523 (assembly GCA_037157775.1). Lineage (NCBI taxonomy): Bacteria > Pseudomonadati > Myxococcota > Myxococcia > Myxococcales > Pendulisporaceae > Pendulispora > Pendulispora brunnea. Next base: position 8,092,921 of record CP089982.1, on the reverse strand, counting down.
CGGCGTCGTCCCCGCCGATGCCCCGCGCGCCGTCATCCTCGTCGGCATCGAGCAAGCGCGCCAAGGCGAAAGCGGCGGCAAAGTCGCTGCGCCCGTTTTCGCCCGCGTCGCCTCGCGCTGGTTACGAGGGGCGCGCTAGCGCGACGTCCAGGCGACGAAGCGGACGTCGGCGTCGCCTTTCGCGGCGAAACGAACGCGCATCGCTTCTTGGCGGCGGATGCACACGGGACCGCGTTCGCCCAGCCTCCCATCCGTCGTGGCCGGCGTTTCCGAGAGCACGCGGCCCTTGTCGTCGAGCAGCTGCGCCACCACGGGTTCGCCCGCGCTGAAGGCAATGCGCACGCAGGCATCGGCATCGCCCGGTGCGAGCAGCTCCTGGCCAACCTCGCGCTGCCCCGAGAGCTGCGCGCTCTTCAGCGTGCGCATGCCCGCGGCCGCAGCCTTGCCGTCCTCCGCGAGCGCCTCGATCGAGCGCTCCGGCGTGGCCGGCTTTTTCGGCTCCACCGCGGCATCCGTCGCCGTCCACGTCGTCGCTTGAAGCGACGGCGTGACCGCGGGCGCGGGCTTCGGGCTCTCCGAGCCTGCGCATCCCGCCATGACGGCGGTCGCCACGAGCAGAGCGCGCACCGTCACGCCTGTCACGTCCGTCACGCTGTTTGCTGGCTGGAGCGCGTAGCCCCGGCGGGCTTCGCGGCGGGGGCGGTGGCGGTGGCGGGCTTGCTGTCCACGGGATCCATGCGGCAGCTGCCCTGGAACTCGACGCCGCGGTCGATGAACACCGAGGGGGAGTGAATGTTGCCAATCACCTTGCCCGGCGCATGAATCTCGATGGCGTGCTTCGCGCGGATGTTACCGTGCACCTGCCCGCCGCGGACGATGACCGTGGCGACGTCGACTTCGGCGTGGACCTCGGCCCCTTCTCCGATGACCAACGTATCCTCGCTCTTGATCTCCCCCTTGAAGACGCCGTCGATGCGCACGCGCCCCTCGAAGGCGAGCTTTCCTTCGAACTGGGTGCCGCGCCCAAGGAGTGCCGTAATTTCGGTGGCGGGTAGGGACGAATCCATGGTCGGGCAGTTAGCAGGCCAGCGGCATCCGGGCAACTCGAGATCGTGACTACATCGCCCGCAAAAGTGCTACCCACGCGTTGCGTATTGGCACCCGGGGCATCGGCCGCGCTCGCAGCAGGACTCGCCCTTTCCGTCGTTGTCATCCCCCGCGTGGCGGCCGCCGACATTCCGCCGCTGGAGACGCACGCCGACGACGTGGTGCTCGACGCGCGTTTGCGCGAGCTCGAACTGCGCGGCAACGTCCGCCTCGAATCGCCGCCCTTTCATTTGCGCAGCGATGCGTTGAAGTTGCGCCGCACCCCCCACGGCATCGAGGTGGAGGGCACGGGCCGTCTTGCATTTTGCCAATGCCTCGGCACGCCGGTGGCCGTCGGTTTCGATGGCGCCATCGTCGCGCCGCCGGGCGATCTCGTTCTTCGTCACCCGCGGCTCGAGGTCCTCGGGCTTCCCATTTTCTGGTTCCCCTATTTCTGGCTTCGCTCGCCGCAGCGCTTCGGCGTCCTCGCGCCCGATCTCGCCTACCGCGGTGCGGACGGCTTTTTCGTCGGCGGCGGCATCCATCTTCCGTGGGGACCCGACGACCCGAGCTCCGCTCTCGACGTGCGCGCCGGTGCCTACCTTCGCGGCGGCAGCGCCTACGAGATGTACTTGCGCACGCCCGCCAGCCAGACGCGCGTGCGCTACGACCATTTCGACGGCGACGGCCTGGTCGCCGATGCCCGCGGCAGCATCGTCGACAAAGTGGACACCTCGCGTCCGGGCGCCAATGGCGAAACCCTCGCATGGGACATCGATGTGCTTCGCGGTGCACGCGGACTTCGCGCCACCACGGAATTGGAGGCCGCCGCACGCCGCTTCGACCGCGCGCGGGCGGAGGGCCAGCTTCGCGAGGGCCCGTTCACCTTTTCCGCTGGCCTACGCTCCACCTCCGTGCGCGGCGGCGACGTGGGAAGCTTGGGCGCGTGGGGCCCTCTCGTCACCGCGCGCCGTGGCGATGCGATCGGCGGCATCGGTGCCTACGACATCGCCCTCACCGGCGGCGGTCTCCGCGCCGAGGACTCTCGCGAAATGGTCCCCTACGCTCGCGCCGAGGGCGGCGCGTTGTTCGCGACCCGATTCGGTGCCGTGGGAGCATCGCTCTCGTTGCGCGGTGCGAGCAATGCCGCCGGCGGCGAGCGCCGCGGCATCGACGCCGCGGGCAGTGCGCGCGCCGAGTTCACCGTGCCCTTCGTGCGCAGCTTCGAGGGAAGCGATCCCGCCGATCCATGGCGTCACCGCATCGAGCCGCGCGCCAGCGTCGCAGCCTTGGGGGTCCGCGCGGATGACGCATTGACGACGGACTTCGGCCGCGCCCGCGGCTTTGGCGGCGTGTCGGGCGGCACGTGGGTCGCGGAAACGGGGTTCGCCAATGCCCTCGGCCGGTGGGGGCGCGGCGACGGATTCGAGGCGGCTGCCTCTGCGGGCTTCACCGGCGACGACACCCGTGCCGATCCCGTCATGCGATGGCGCGCCGCCGCCACACACACGTTCCTCGGGCTCGGCGCCGAGGGCGCCCACGTTCTGCGTGCCTTTCGACCCTCGGGTGACGTGGCCGAAGATGGCCACGCCGTGGTCGCACGCTCCCGCGTCGGTCGCATCGATGGCCTCCACCTTTCGGCCAACGTGGCCGTTCGCAAAGGCGTTGACCCTGTGGTCGCGCGACTCCTCACGGATGCGCCGCTCGAACCGTCGGCCGGGTTCCTCTCCGCACCCGGGACCACCGGCGGACTTGCCGCATCCATTCCGTTTTCGCACGCCATCGTCACGCGCAGCGGTGTCGATGCAGACCTCGACGAGCCCCGTTTGCTCGGCGCCCGCGGCTCGATCGAGCTGCGCGATCGGTGCGAATGCATCGTTCTCCGCGTGACCGGTTCGCATCGCTTGGGTCGCGACGGCGTCGACGTTTGGATGACCATCGACCTCGCTCCAAAGAGTTCTCGATAGTCGACTTCGCAGTGGGATCGGATGTCGAAGTTGCAAATGAAATTCGCGAACAATCTAAGTGAAATTATCGATGCGGTTCTCCTTGCGATGGGCCTCTAGAGATGGTCTTTGTTCGCTATGAGTCCGCGTTCGAGTGAAAACCATTTGCAGCAAGCCGGAGCCCGAAATGCCTCCGGAGAACGGAGGTCGACATGAAAGGCGATTCGAAAATCATCGACCTCTTGAACGAGATCCTCACCGGCGAGCTGACGACCGTTAACCAGTATTTCTTGCACGCGCGCATGTGCGAGAACTGGGGTTACCAGCGGCTCAACGAGAAGATTTACAAAGAGTCGATCGATGAGATGAAGCACGCCGACAAACTGATCAAACGGATCTTGTTTCTCGAGGGTCTTCCCAACGTGCAACGCCTCGGCAAAGTGAACATCGGCCAGACGCCCGTCGAGATCTTGAAGAACGATCTCGCCGCGGAGATGACGGCCATTCCGCTGCTCAATCGCGTCATCCAAATCTGCCGCGACACCGGCGACAATGGCACCGAAGATCTCGTGAAGGACATCCTCGTGAGCGAGGAGGAGCACGTCGACTGGCTCGAGTCGCAACTCGAGCTGGTGAAGCAACTCGGCGAGGCGCACTACCTCGCGCAGCAGATCAAAGAATAGAGAAAAGAGAAGTTCACAGGAAGACGCGAAGACGGGAAAGGTTTTGTGAGGGTTTCAATCGGCGTCGTGAACCGAAAATGAAAACCCAAGAAGCGTTCCGCGCAGCGGCGCGTTGAAAATCCCTTCCCGCCTTCCTGTGAACTCTCTCTCTGGGAGGCGCCCTATAGTCGTCCCATGCGCATCGCCGTGCTGGACGACTACCCGGGCGTCTTTCCCGAGACCGCCGCCTTCGCCCGCCTCGGCGGGCACGATGTCACCGTCTTCCGCGATACGGAGCGCGATCCCGATAGGCTCGCCGCGCGTTTGCGCGACGCCGAGGCCGTCCTTCTCACGCAGCAGCGCTCGCGCTTCCCGCGCGCGGTCATCGAAAAGCTGCCCAAGCTACGCTTCATCGCGCAAACGGGGGCCCATACCAGCCACATCGACGTCGAGGCCTGCGCCGAGCGCGGCATTGTGATCGTCACGGCGGGGAAGGGCACCCCGAGCGCCACGGCCGAGCTGACGTGGGCGCTCATTCTTGCCAGCGTCCGCCATATTCCCTTCGAGGTGCGCGCGCTGAAAGAGGGCGCCTGGCAGAGCACCGTCGGCACCGGACTCCGCGGAAAGACATTGGGTATCTATGGGCTCGGGCGCATCGGCACCGCGGTCGCCGACGTCGGGCGAGCCTTCGGCATGAAGGTCACTGCCCTGGGGCGCCAGAACGCGGGCGATCGCGAGTCTTTCTTCGCGTCGGCCGACGTTCTCTCGCTGCATCTGCCCCTCAATGACGCAACCCGCGGCATCGTCACCGCCGCGGATCTCGCGTGGATGAAGCCCACGTCGCTCCTGGTCAACACGAGCCGCGCTCCCCTCATCGAACCCGGGGCACTCGTCGCCGCATTGGAAAAAGGCCGCCCAGGTTTCGCCGCCGTCGACGTGTACGAGGACGAGCCCGTGCTCGGCGGCGAGCACCCGCTTTTGCGCCTGCCCAATGCGCTGTGCACGCCGCACCTTGGCTACGCGGAAATGGGCACCTACGAAGCCTATTACGACGCCGCCGTGGACGCGTTGCTTCGCGCGGTCAGCGCCGAGTAGAGTCCACCTTCGCATATGAACAACGCCACCACCGTCCGTCACCTCGAAGTCCACGATTTGAACATCACCCTGCGCGAGCCCTTTGGCATTTCGGGCGGTTCGCAGGATGCCGTGCGCAACTTGCTCGTCGTGGCCGAGCTCGCCGATGGCACGCGTGGCTATGGCGAGGCAGCGCCCTTGCCGGCGTTCAACGGCGAGACGCAGGAGATCGCGCGCGCCGCCATCGAGTCGGTGCGCGCCCGCATCGAGGGGTGCGACGTGCGCGAATGGCGCGCCGTCGCGGACGTTCTTCGCGGTGCGATCCCCAAGGTGGGCTCCGCGCGCTGTGCGATCGAGACCGCATTGCTCGACGCCCTCACGCGCCGCGCGGGCATTCCGCTCTGGGCCTTTTTCGGCGGCCGCGAGGCGGAGCTCGTGACGGACATGACCATCCCCACAGGCACCGTTGCCCGCGCCAGCGAGGCCACGCGCACGTGGGCGGGCCGCGGCTTTCGCACCTTCAAGATCAAGATCGGCGGCGTCGCGCTCGCGGAAGACGTCGAGCGCATCGTGGCCGTGCACGAAGCCGCCCCGCACGCGACGTTGGTGGCCGACGCCAACGCGGGCTTGGATGCCGCCGTGGCGTTGGAGCTCCTCGACGCCCTCGAACGCCGCGGTGTGCGCCTCGCATTGCTCGAGCAACCCGTCGCCGGACGGGATCTCGACGGCCTCGCGCGCGTGACCGCGTCGGGCAAAGCACCCGTGGCCGCCGACGAAAGCTGCGCCAGCCTCGAGGGCGCTTGGACGATCGCCTCCCGCGGTGCGGCCAACGTGCTCAACCTCAAGCTGAGCAAATTCGGCGTGGCCGAAGCGCTGGACATCGCCGCCGTCGCGCGCGCCGCCGGGTTGGGCCTGATGATCGGCGGCATGGTCGAGTCCAAGCTCACCATGTCCATGTCCGCGTGCTTTGCCGCGGGGGTTGGCGGCTTCACCCACATCGACCTGGACACCCCGCTCTTCATGGCGGAGGAGCCCCTCGACGGGGGTCTCGAGTACAACGGAGCCACCGTCCAGCTTCGCCACATCACGGCCGGCCACGGCGTTATCCCGCGAAAATAGGCCAGATCCGTCATGGACGGACCGATGGGTCAAATTATCGGCTTGAAACTGAAAATAGCTTTCATTATCCTAAGGAAAGTCGAGGCGGCCGCCGCTTAACTCGCCGAGACGCTCCTGGAGCATGTTCGTCTGTATCTGCAACGCCGTCACCGAGTCCGAAGTCCGCGCTGCTATCCATGAGGGCGCTCGTTCCCGCGAGGAGGTGACCCAGGCCTGTCAGGCCGGCGGCGATTGCGGGTCCTGTCACCACATGATCGAGGAAATGGTGGAGGAGCACGAAGAGCTCATCTCCGCCGCCTCCCTCGTCCGCGCCCCCTGCGCAGCCTAAAACTCTTTCTTCGAAGCGATTTTCTTCGAAGCGATGAATCGAGCATGGAGCGCCGGCAAGATGCCGGCGGTGCGCCGGCTTCCAGCCGGCTAGACCTGCTCGACGAGTCGCCTAGAAGGCGGCGGACCGCCGGCAAGATGTCGGCGATCCATATTTAGCCGCAGATCTTCTCCACCAAGAAGGACGCCACGTCGCTCGGCTTGGTGCCGGGGCCGAAGCCTGCGTCGTAGCCCAGCTCCAAGGCCAGCTTGTGGTCGATGCGCGGGCCGCCGAGGAGCAGAACGAGGTTGTCGCGCCAGCCTTGCTTCTTGGCCAAGTCGATTAACGCGCCCGCGTTTTCCTTGTGGCAGTTGCGTTGCGTGATGACTTGGCTCACCAGAATGGCGTCCGCATTCAGCGCGCGGGCGCGTTCGGCGAGCTGCTCGTTTTCCACCTGGGCGCCCAGGTTGTACGCCTCGAAGCCCTTGTAGCTCTCCAGGCCTTTGTCGCCCGCGTAGCCCTTGTAGTTGAGCACCGCGTCGATGCCGACGGTGTGCGCGTCCGAGCCCGTGCACGCGCCCACCACCACGATTTTGCGACCGAGACGCGCCGTGATGCGATGCTCGATCTCCTCGCGAGAGAGAGCCTCGGTGCGCACCTCGGGCACCTCGATGGCGGCCACGTCGACGGTGTGCTGCGAGTGCCCGTAAACCACGAAGTACGAATAACCCTGGGCGCACTCCTCCATCGTGGCCACGATGGGCTCGCGAATGCCGTGCGATTCCGCCAGCTGCTTCGCGGCTTCTCGCGCGCGGGCCGACGGCGGAAGCTGCAACGTGAAGGAGAGTTGAACCATGCCGTCTCCATCGCGATCGCCATACGGAGAAAGCGGGCGGCTGGGGAGCGGTGCGTTTTGCAGCTTGTTGGGCATGGCGCGATCTCTTCTCGATTTATAGGGACGACTTGCCCTCGAGCACATCGAGGACGGGGTTGAAATAGTCGGGCGAACGCTCCGCGACACCGCGGTAGCCTTTGCCGCCCGTGCGCGTGCGCTTCACGTCGGCAAATGCGCCGGTGCCAATCGCATCCCAAATGCTATCGCGCTTCACCTCGGCGAGCAGCTCGTGCGCCTCGTCGAGCACCTGCCGCGCGCGCGTCGCCACGATGCCGTCCTTCTTGAACTCGATCTCGTCGCCCAGGTGCTTTGCCGCGCCAAACACGTAACGCGTCGCCTTCAATGACAGATAGCGATCCATCAGCATCGGGTTGTGAATCGCCTCGCTGAACATGCCGAGCAACTCGATGGACTGATTCGTCGTGACGCCCACCAAGTTGAACATCGCATCGTGCACGTGTGCGAAGAAGATATCGCCCACCTTGTGCTTTGTCGGGGGCATCCACTTGATCGGATGGCGCGGGAAAATCTGCCGAATCAACTGCGCCTGCGCGATCTCCATGAGGAAGCTATCTTCCAGCCATGGATTGATCTCGTAAGCGTGCCCCAGGCCCATTTGCTCGTCGACGAGCCCCGCGCGCTTGGCGAAGGCCTCGTTGATGAATTGGCTCGCCAACACCGTGTGGGCCTTCTCCACCGCGTCGGCCGTGGTGAGGTAATTGTCCTCGCCCGTATTGATGATCAGGCCCGAGCGCGCGATGAATCTTCGCGACACGTACTGGTCGACGAAGTTTCGACACATGTTGATGTCGCGGAACAAGATGCCGTACATCGCATCGTTGAGCAGCATGTCCAGCCGCTCCACCGCGCCCATCCACGCGATTTCCGACATGCACAACCCCGACGAGTAATTCGTCTGGTGGATGTAACGGCCATATTCGTTGGTGGCCTCGTCGGTCGCGCGGCGGATGATGCGGAAGTTCTCCTGCGTGGCGAAGGTGCCGCCGTAACCCTCGGTGGTGGCGCCGTGCGGCACGTAGTCGAGCAACGACTGCGCCGTCGCGCGGATGACCGCCACGATGTCGGCGCCGGCGTATGCGGCTGCCTTGGCCTGCACCGCGTCGTCGTAAATGTTCCCCGTTGCCACGATGACGTAACGAAGCGGCGTTCCACCGGGGCGGACGCGCTCTTTCAGGTCCTCGCGCTCTTTGCGCGCGCGGTCGATGCGCTCGATGGCCGCCGTCGTATGCGGCGCCAGCGCCCCGCGCACCTCTTCGAGCGAAGGCCCGCCTTCGCCCGAGTCGATCTCGTGGCCATAGGCGAGGCGCTCGGCGGCGTCTTGAATCGTGCTCGCGCCGTCGAGCAGTGCGCGCCCCAGAAAAAGCGGCATTCCGCGGCCCAAGAGCCCGGCCTTGTGGTAGCGGTCCACCGCCAAATTCACGAGCGGGGCGCCCTGATCGTCGACACCGTCGACGCCGTAGGCTCGAAGAAACGTGCGTTCCGCCCCCACCGTCGTGTGACGGTCGATATAACGCTGTACGTCATCGGCAATGTCGGACGCGAGCCCGCGGCATTCCGCGACTTTGTCCTCGTCCATGGGTACGGTCGGCATGATCGGCATTTGCCACGACCGCACCACCGTGCACAACCCCTCACCCCTCTCCCGCTCCCGCTCCCGAAGAATAAAAAAGACGGGAGCGGGAGCGGGTCAAGCGAGGAGACAGCCCAAAATCGCGAGCAGGGCTCCGGCTGCCACGAGCGCGGCCATCCATTTTGCCGGCCAGCGCTTCGGGCCGCCGGGCAAGAGGCCTGCGATTCCCAAATAAAAGAGGATTCCCCCGGCCCCGAGTGCCGCGTACGCCAAGGCGCTCGGATGTTCGTCGCGGGCGAGGTCCTCGCGCAGATGCTCTTCGAGCGCGGGGCCCGTGAGCGTTTCGCCGGTGGCGGCGGAAACATCGGATCTCGTGCGGGCGCCGATGCGTGCAAGTTGCACGTTGGCCTCGTGCAGTCGCTCGCCGCCATCGCCCTCCAGGACGCGGGTCGAAAGTGCAGCACTCCGCACTGCACGCCAGGCTCGTGCACAATCGCCCCAGTTGCCACTTTGCTCGGCGCGTTGGGCCAGCGCGGTCAGCCGCTCGAATCCGCGGTCGGGGTACGGACTGAAGGGCGCGCGAGCCTCGGCCGCGGCGCGCGCTTCGTCGATGGCTGCCGGTGCATCGCCGCGCGACATGGCGGCATCGCTCGCCGACATCGAGCGCGCCCCAATGGAATACTGCCGCGCCATCGCGACCGAGAGCAGCACCACCACGGCGAGGACGACGCGAACGACCACGCCCTTCACGGAAAATCGCGCCGCTGGAACAAGAGAACCCCCATGGTGACGAGCAACACCGCGTATAAGAGCGCATTTTGCGCGGCCCCCGCAACGAAAGGCCAAAGCGGCGTGCCCGCGACCTCGCCCAGGAGCAGTGCCCGCGGCGGAGCGTAGAGGTTCAAGTTGGGAAAGACGAACGACAGCGTCCGCCCCACCGCGCGCCCCGCCTCCGGGAAATACCGCGACGGAAGGTGCGCCAGGGCGTCGGCATGCCGCCCCACGAGGAACACCCCGCCGCTGTACACCGCCGTCAGCGCCGGCGACGAGAACGATGCGAAGACCGTGGTGAGCCCGACGACGATGGCCGACTCGCAGAGCGTGAGCACACTCGATGCGAGCACGAGCCGAATCTCCCGGCCGGCGAGCGCGAGGTTCCCACCCGCCTCGAGCGCCAGCACCGCGAGCACCACCGCGGCCTGAATGGCCACGAACACGGCGATGGTCAGCAAGGTCCCCAGGTACTTGCCCACCAAGTACTCGTGCCGGCGCAGCGCGCGGGTCAACAAGGGGAAAATCGTCTTGTACTCGATTTCACGGTGCAACGTGGTCGACCCGAGGACGATGGCCACGACCGCCGCGGAGAGCGAAATGGACGCGGCGCCGAGGTCCGCCACCACGCGAAGCTCCTCGTGAATCGACAGCGCCGCCACGAGCACGGCGTAAGCGCACGTCGCCAGCGCGAGGGCGAGCAGCGCATGCAGCACGCGCGCGCGCACCGCCTCGCGGAAGGCGTTCATGGTGATCGCCACGACGCGGGACATCATCGATGGAACGTCCGCGAGACGTACCGCCGCAGCCGCTGCGGAAGCGACAGCATCGCCGTGCGCACCTTCTCCTCGTAGAGCGATCGCAGGATGCCGTCGCCGAGGTTCACCAGCACGCCGTAAGTGAGAAGCATGCGCGGTTCGCCCGCGCCGCCGGAGGGCAGGGGCGCGTAGCGGAAGAAGCCCCACGCATCTTCCACGTCGTGGGGGCGCGACAGGTCGACCCAAAATCGGATGCGCGATTCGGCGGGTTCCTTCTTCAGGTGCATCGTGTACGCGGCATCGATGAAGGCGTTGCCATGGTGCACCTCCATGTACCCGCCTTCGGGCCCGAATTGGAGGCGCTTCACGAACTTCGCGCGGGGCATGACCTCGGCGTACGCGGTTTCGCTGTCCACGAGCGCCAGGAGCTCTTCCGCACTCACGGGCACGATGGTGTACGTCACCCCGCCGACGTACCGGTGCCCATCGAGGTGCGACGTCTGCGGCCGCACCACCGTCTCACCGCGCTCGATGCGCGCGAGCTCCGCCTCGGTCAGCGCATTTTCCTGGGCACGCGCCACGCGGTCCACCGCCAGCGAGGCAAGGGCAAGAAGAAGCATTCGCCGCGTTGCGCCCGCCATGCGCCCCGCACTCTAACCCGTATCTTTCGAGACGTCGTCGTCCGATTGGCTTATCTGCTTCGAGTGGTCCTTCTGCGAGGACGGCGGCAGCGGGACGAAACCGGCGAGACCGGTGCGGTGTGCGGCTTCGAGAGATAAGTTACGCAAGAGCGTTAGGGCGATCCTCTCACGAGAGTCGGACGAGGGCTCCGGCCCCGCCGGGATGGTTTCGCTGCCGCTGCTCGGCTGCAACACACGCGCCGAACCGGCACAATCATTCGAACGTTACGTCACGAACCGACGACGATCTTCACGCGCGGACCCACCGTCATTTCGAGCTCGCCGCGCATCTCATGCAGATCGCCGTCGATCATGTAGCGCATGGTTCCGTCGGCGCTTTCGATGATCGCGCGGTGCGACGTCTCTTCCAGCGTCTTGCCCGCGCGCATCGGTTCCGCGCGCCAGATGCGGGGAAGCTCCCGCACGAAGCCCATGGGCGAGGCCGTGATGCCGAGCATGTGGAACGACTGCGGACGCTCGTCGAAGCGGTAGAACGGCCGGAAGCCCAGGCCGATCTGGTCGATGGTGCCGGCGGCGACGGCCAGAAAATCGCGCTTCTCCCATCGCGAGCCATCGGCAAAAAGCACCGAGCCACGGAAGGGCTGGGCCATGCGCCGGATCATCTCGCCGCGCACCAACGTGCTCCCCACGCCGCGCGCCAACGTCTTCGCGGCGACCAGCGGGGTGGGTTCGCCATCGCGGTAATACTCGGCCAAGAAGCCGTGCACCACGCCGGTGCCGAAGAGGAATCCGTAGTGCTCGCCGATGCGCATGACATGGCGCTCGACGTTGACCAGCGGGCGGGTGGCGCGCTCGGCGTAGTCGCGAATGAGGCGGCCCAAAAGCCCTTCCGGCTTGCCGCGGCGGATGCCCACCGAGTTCGCCACCGTGTTCATCGTGCCGCCGCGCAGGAAAGCGAGCTGGGGAAGCGCGCTTCCGCCGTACACGTTGATGAAACCGGTGATGGTGACGTGGTTCGTTCCGTCGCCGCCGCTGATGCCGAGAACGTCAATTTTCAGCCGGCGGAAGTCTTCCGCGATGCGGTGAAGCTCGTCGATGGACCGCGCCTCGCGCAAAATGCCGTGGTCGCCCAACGTGCGCGCAAGCCTTTTCGCGGCGCGGGGATCCCGCGAATTCTTCCGACTGCGCGGGTTGAGAACGACACCGATTCCGGACATGACCGCTTGGTATGACGATTGTGGGCTCATCGGTCAAGCAGGGACTGCCGGACGACCTTCGAGCCTATATCCGTGCTTATGATGCCGTCGATGCTTAGCCCCCTCTCCTCACAAATCGACCACGCCCGTCGCAGCGTCCTTTTGGTGCGCGCGAGCGAGCTCGAGGTCATCGTGGTTCGCGGCAGCGACCGCATTTCCTGGCTCAACGGTCTTCTTACGTGCAACCTCGCTGCGGCCGCGCCGGGACAGGCCATCTACGGCCTCGCGGTTCAGCAGAAAGGCCGCATCGTCTGCGACGTCACCGTCCTCGTCGAGGAGGACCGCGTTCTACTGGTCGTGCCGGGCTCGATCCGCGAAGAGCTGGAGAAGTCGTTCGATCACTACCTCGTGATGGAAGACGCGGAATTTTCCCACGCACCGTACGCCGTGTGGCACGCCCACGGTCCGCGCGCACGCGATCTCGTGGCTGCCGCTCGGGCGGTGGGGGCGTCGGCGGCGGAGCTCGATCCGACGGGCCTCGGCGGGGCTGTGATCGCCGCGCCCGCGGAAGGCGAGGCGAAGGTATTCGAGGCGCTCTCCACGGCGCTGGATCAGGTGGGCGGCCTCGCGGGCGACGATGCCGGCTGGGAAGCGCTGCGCCTCGAGCAGGCCGTGCCGCGCTTCGACCGGGACTTCGACGGCACGACGTACCCGCAAGAGGCCACGTTGGAGCGGCGCGCTGTCTCCTTCGACAAGGGCTGCTACCTCGGGCAAGAGGTGGTGTGCATGCTCGAGATGCGCGGCCGGGTCAAACGCAAGCTGGCATCCATCGTTCTCGCGAAAGACGGTGCCGCAGAGCCCCCGGCGAAGGGCACCGAGGTATTCGACGCGGCGGGCACCAAGGTGGGCGAGATCACCAGCAGCGCGCCCAGCCCCACGCACGATGCGCACGTGGCCTTCGCCATGCTGAAAGCGTCGGCCGTGGCGCCCGATGCGGCGGTGAAGGTCGCAGGCCGCGACGCGCGCATCTACTCCGGCGGGAAATAGTCGACCTCCAGCGCGGAGGCGCGTCCGACGACACCCCGCGTGTTCACCATGCTCACGCGGAGCTGGTTTTTTCCCGGGCGGAGCGTCCATGTCCACGTGGCGTCTTTCGTCTCGCCCGCGCGTCCGTTGTCGTCGATGCGGTAGCCGGCCAACCAAGGTCCGCCCGCGTCGAAGTGCAACGTGAGAACGCCCGGGCGCTCGGCGGAGGCCCCCACGTCGATGTGCACGCGGTTCATCGCCGGATAAATCTTCGCGACCGTCGACGCCTGCACCCGCTCCGGGATCGTGGAGCCCTGAAAGAGCAGCTCGTGGTGCTCACGGGGTCCCAGGAGCGCCACCCGGCGGCGGTGCTTGTCGTTTCCTGGCGGCTGCACGTTGTCGAGGTTGTAGGTCAGATGCTCGAAATACTTTTCCCACTCGGCACGCTGTTTGGGCTCGGGCTTCTCTTCCATCCAGGACGAGCGCCCGAGCACGAAGCGCAGCTTCTCCGGGGCGGAACCGCGCCGCACGTCGCGAATTTCCGCGGCGGACAAGGGAACGTCGCCAAGGCGCCATGTGCCGTTGTTCTGGCCATCGGCCACGTACCACTTGCCAAGATCGTCGTTCCACACCTCGGTCACCGCGTGGCCTTTACCCAATCCGAAGGAGGCACCGTCGCGGGTCAGTCCGAGCGTGCGAGCGGGGTATCCCATGGTTTGAAACACCTGCGCCAAGGTGACGCTGTACTCGACGCAGCGGAAGTGCTTTCCCGCCTCGACCTCGCGGAGGATCGTCAGTGCGTCCTCGTGCGTGGGCTCCACGAGGCCGGAGTGCGACCAGCGGTTGTGCACCCACGCGAGCAGCGCGAGTTGCTTTCCAAGCTGCGTGCGCTCGCCCGCCACGACGCTCTCGAGCTTGTAGCGCGTGCGAAGCTCCACGAAGTCCTTCGCGTCGATGTTCTCGAACTCGTGCAACCGCGCGAAGTCATTGTCCGCGTTGTCGAACTTCACCACGTCGTACACGCGATGACGCCGCGCATTGGTGCGCACGGCCTCGCGAATCGCCGAGAAACGCGCCTCGCTTCGCACGCTGGTCAAGTCGTCATCGGTCTCGAGCGACTGGATATCGTCGTAGCCAATGTCCGCGGCGGCGCGCAATGCATCGAGGGCCGCGGCCTTCTTTCCGGCGAGCGCCTCGAAGCAGGCAATTTGGTACTGCGCCGCGCTTTTCATGCCACGGAGCTTCGGTGGCAGATCCATGGTGAAGATCTCCCGAAGCGCGGCGGGGCCTTCGTCGTACCGTTTGTTGTCGTACGCGTCGCCCGCGCGTTTCCAGATGGCATCGAGCCGCCGCAGCAACTCGAGATCGAGGCCGGAATCCGCCCCGGTCGTGGGGGCAGGCGGCGGCGTTTCCGCACGCGTTGCCGCGGTGACCGCGGGCGGTTGTGGAGGTGCCCGGTGGGCGGAGCACGCGGCGAGAAAGCTACCAACGAGAGCGGCCGAGCCGGCACGGAGCCAATGCTTCATGCCGGTTCTTCGCCGCTGCAGTCTTCGAAATTTCGTGCAGGCCTACAGCTTTCGATCGAGCCGGAAGCGGCGCTTGTCGCCTTCGTCGGGCAACGGCTGCACGCGCAGCATTTCCAGTGCGATCTCGCGGATGCGGCCGTCCTTGCCCACGCGAAGGTGAAGGCGATCGCCGTCGCTCTTCAGCACTTCGCACCGGCCGAAGGCAAAATGGTCGACCAGGTCCCCGGCCTCGGGAAAAACCGTGTCCAAATCGTCGGTGTGGCGCCGCACCGGGCGCGGGGGCGCGGGGGCGTTGTTGCTCGCGGCAATGGCATCGGACCACGTGGTTGCGGGCGCCACGGGCGACGGCAGTTCCGCGCGAGGAGGTGCGGGGCTCACTTCCTCTCGTAGGGCGGAGGGCTCGCCTGCGTCGCCATGCACGGCCGCGGCGCCATCGAGGGCGGTGGCCACGGCTTCGAAGGTGACGATGCGCGCGGTCACGATCTCGCCTGCCAAGGTATCCAGCCCGCGATCCGTCTCGCGGCCAAGGACTGCGCGCAGGGCAAGAGGCGCATCCGGCAAGATCCCCAGGCTGCCTTCGAGGAGCAGGAGCTGCACGGGACCGGCGATGCGGCGCAGCACGTCCGGCGAACCGGGGGCTTCGCCCAAGGTTCGAAGAACGACATCCGAAATGACACCGCCGCCGCGCAGCCACATGCGCGCGACGCCCTCCTCACGGAATGCTGCGACGAGTGCGTCGGGCAATGTCTCGCCGCGGGTGCCTTGGAGAACGAGGTGACGGACTTTTTCGCTCGAGGTCGTTTTCATCTTTCAACGTGACGCGGCTACGGGTGGGCAACAGTTGGCTTGGTGACATTGGTGATGGAGGCAGAGGGCGCGCGCGGCGCATAGACGATGCCCAAGGTGAATCGGAAACGGGGTGTGGTCATCGCCAGGGGATCGTTGAATGGAATGGCGCCGCCGCCGCTGATCTGAAAGGCGACGTCGGTCTTTTCGAAGGGCGCGCTGCGGACGCCGGCGGTCCACTCCGCCGGCACGAGGTGCTTGCCATTCGGCTCGCTGCGAAGGAAGGACCCGTCCTGCACGAGGTCGTGCTGTTCGGGAAAAATAGGCATCACACGGGCCTCGCCGGTGACGCTCAGAAGGTCGTTCCGGAGAATGTCGAAGCCAATACCGAGGGCCGCATAGCCCTGCGTGCCCACGCGCCCGCCGACGAACTCCGACGTCTCACGGATGCGGGCCCCGAGCTCAAGCCCCGCGAACCACCGGCCCCGGCGATAATCCGCCGCCACCGACGGCGCAAACACCGCGCTCTTGTCGCGCGCGAACTGGTCGCTGTCCCCCGTGGGTGCCGACACCACGAACCTCGCCGCCAGCGCGAAGTGCTGCTCCGGCTCGACCCGCGGCAGGATGGCGTAGGCCAGGCCGAAACGCAGATCGCGCATGGCCGTGTTGCGCAGCCGATCGCCCGCGGTCAGGCCGCTGATTCCGCTACCGCTCTGGATCAGCGTGAGCGGCAGCGCAAGATCGAGCTCGAGTTGCTTCGCAATGCCGTAGGCGAAGAGGAAGTTCGCGTTGATCTGGTTGTCGATGGCATTCACGTCCGTGCCCGTGGGGGCGGGCGACGGGAGGTGCAGCACGATGGGGCGCGACAGGTACGAGGCGAGCAGCCCGAAACCAAGGTGCGCCGGTGCCACCGTCTCGGTTCCAGCGACGCCCACGAAACGCGACGGACCCGGGTTGGGCCACAGCGTCTCGGCATTGATGCACGTGTTCGTCTGCGGGTTGTCGCAACTGCTCGGCGCGGCCAGAGCCGGGTGCGGAACCAACACGACCAACGATGCGAGAAGCGAAGGAACGACCGAACGGAACGCGTGGACGGTGCGAAAGGAAGGGGGCCGCAATCGGCGCATGCGCGGGCACGTTATCATGGTAGTAGAGCGGCCGAAGTGTCGATCTCGCCGAATGACCCCGTGACCCGCATCATCCTGGGCAGTGGCTCGCCTCGCCGGCGAGAAATCCTGGAGGCCCTGCGGATTCCATTCATCGTGCGCATCCCCCAGGTGGACGAAAGCGTGAACGAGGGCGAGGAGCCCGAAGTTTACCTGGATCGCATCGTCCGGGCGAAGCTCGCGGCGATCCACGCCTTGCTCGACGAGGGCGAGCGCCAACGCGCCATCGTGCTCGTGGCCGATACCAGCGTCATCCACCGTGGAGAAATCCTGGGCAAGCCGGCCAGCGTGGAAGACGCCGAGGACATGGTGCGCAGCCTCGCCGGCGACACGCACGAGGTGAAAACGCGCTTTCTTCTCGCCTTCACCGGCGAAGACGCGGGCATCGTGCCCTTTCACGCCGAGACGGTGACGACGCGCGTGACGTTCCGCGCCCTCTCCGAGGAGGAAGTGCGCGACTACGCCGCCAGCGGCGAGGGCCTGGACAAGGCGGGCGCGTACGCGGTTCAAGGCTTTGGCGCTTCGTTGGTTTCGCGCATCGAGGGCTCGTACTCCAACGTCGTCGGCCTGCCCGCGTGCGAGCTCGTCGTAGCGTTGCGCCGCCACGCGCAGCCATGAAGCGCCCCTGGCATGCGGCGCTGGCCGCATCCGCAGTGGCGCTGGGCGTGCGCCTTGCGGTGGTGGCCTGGGCCTGGCGCATCTTTCCGCCGAGCGCCGATGGCACGTATTACCACAAGCTCGCCGTGCGCCTGGCCGAGGGCCACGGCTATACGTGGCTATGGCCCGACGGCGCCGTGACGTATGCCGCGCATTACCCCGTGGGGTATCCGGCCTTGATGGCGCTTGGGTATGCGCTCTTCGGCGTGCACCCGGTGGTGGCCATGGTGCAGAACGCGTTGCTCGGCGCCGCGATGGCGTGGGCGACCCATGTTCTCGTGGAGCCCATCGTTTCGCGCGGCGTGCACCCGCGTGCGCCGTTTCTGGCGGCCCTTGGCGTGGGGCTTCACCCTGCGTTGGTACCGTACACCGCCGCGTTGATGACCGAGGGCACGACGACGGCGCTGCTCACGGTGGCTGCGGCGTTTGCATCGCGTGCGCGCGGGGTAAGCGCGCCACGCCGTGTCGTTCCATGGCTCCTTGCCGCAGGCATCACCATGGGCATCGCCACCTTGGTACGCCCGCAGTCGCTGGTCCTCGCACCCGCATTGGGCGTGCTCGCGCTCGCACGGTCCTTCTCGTGGCGCGCACGCGCCGCCGCCGCAGGTGCCGTGCTCGGCGTCACGCTTCTCTGCTGCGCGCCGTGGACGTTGCGTAATTGCATGCATATGCATCGATGTGCCTTGGTGAGCGTCAACGCCGGATGGAACATGTTCATCGGGGAGGAGACGCGGAGCGGCGCTTGGGAGGAGGCCCGCTTTCCCGAGGAGTGCAGCACCGTTTGGGACGAGGCCGAAAAAGACGTCTGCCTCGAACGCGTCGCACGCCGCCGCATCCGCGAGGCCCCCGCCGCGTGGTTCGCCAAGATGCCGCGCAAGCTCGCCGTTACCTTGGACTACTTCGGCGCGGCCCCGTGGTACCTCCGCACCGCGAACGCGAGCGCTTTCTCCGAGCGCGCCAAGCTCGCCCTCGGCACCGTCGAAACGGTGGTCTCACGGCTCCTTCTCGTCTTTGCGCTCGCCGCCTTGGCCTTTCGCCCCGGCCCACGCCGCAATCTTCGCCGCCTCACCGGTCTACTCGGCGTCGCCCTGGCCTTGTCGCCCGTCGGATGGCTCGCGTACCTCGTTTTGGCCCTTCTTGCCGCCGAAGCCGCCCTCGCCGAACCAGCCGGCGCGGTCCTCTTCGGATGGACCGCCGCGGTCATCGCCGCCACCGCCGCGACCCACGCCGTCTTCTTCGGCGCGGGCCGTTACGGTCTCGTGGTCGTCCCCTTCGTCACCGCCCTGGCCGCGCTCAACCTCCGTCGGGTTTCGCGATGTTGATCTGCCATTTCGCGGACAGATAGTCGCGAACCTGGGCGAGGTCCGAGTCCAGCAGCTCGTGGTCGTAGACGATCACCTCGGCAAAGATGCCCGTGAAGTAGACGCCCGGGGTGAGCTTGCCGTCCGTGTTGGCCGACGCGCCGAGCAGCGAGCCGTCGGCGAAGAAGTCCACGGTGTTTGGCGCCGCCGTTTTACCTGTCTTGGGATCGCCGTCGAACAAGCCCGCCCAATGATTGACGGTGGAGACGACCTCATACAGGTGCGGCGCCGCAGCATTCGGCTGCGGGACCCCCGTCAACTGCCGGCCAGTGGCGCCGAAGCCGTCGTACATGAAATTGTCGTTAAACGGCATGTAGACGTAGTCGCCGTTCGAGAACTTCCAGAACCCGTTGTTCGTCTGCGTTGCGCTCAGTGTCTTGTAGATCGCGAACGCGTGGGCCCCACGCAGCTCCGAGAACGATGGGCCGAGAAGATACTGCGCCGAGCTCGCGGTAAAGACAATGCCCGTCTTGTCGCTGATCGCGCTGGTCGTGAAGTACGGAGCTCGTTCCGGCGCCGTTTGTTTGAAGTGTTTCGCTTTGGGTGACTTGTCCGTCCATTCGGTGACGCGGTTGTCCGCGGTCCGCTTCACGGCATTGGCATCGGCTCCGTCGAGCCAAAGGAACAATCCGCCCACCTTGCTCGGATTCCACGGCGTGTTCTGATCCGTCTGCGCATCTCCCGGCGTTGCATCTTTGTCGCCCAGTCCGGAGTCTCGCTCCACGTAGACCGGTGTGACCGGTGCTGGCTCGTCCCCCACGCACGCGCCGAGCGCGACCCCTCCGACCGGGAGGAGCGCGAAAATCAGGGTCCACGAAAAACGTCGCTTCATGATGGCGAAGGCTCCTAAAACGAAAAGCTGGCGCTCGCGCCGGCCGTGTTGGGGGACAGCAGCGGCGTCACGCGCGCCGCCGACGAGGGGCGCGGCTCCTTGGACGTCGCAAAAAGATAAATTCCAACTCCGAGCGCCACCGCACCCGCTGCACCTGACACGATGGCGATGGTCTGGCTCGTTTTGGCGCTGTTGTAGTCGTCCGTTGCAGCCTTGTTCTGCACGTCGGTGTTGGCGATGTCGCCCTGTGCACCATAGCGAACGGCGCTATCGTGCTCGCGGCCCGATTTGTCATCGAAGGCCTTCGCGCGCAGCCCGAAGAAGACGCCCGCACCCAGCGCCAACACGCCGGCTCCACCCACCACGAGGCCGATGGTCCTCTTTTGGCGCGCCGTACGCACCGCCTCGAGGTCCACGTCGTTCGACGTCGCGGTTTCCTGCGACTGCGGCGCGGCCGCGACCGCGGGCTTCTCCGCGGGCATGTCCTCGAAGGGCGGCACGTCGAGCCGGGTCGTTCCGGGCCCGGGCTCCAGGTTCACGCGCTGGGTCCACGTCTTCTTTCGCGGTGCCGATACCGTCACCTCGTGCTCGCCGGGGTCGACGGGCAGCGGCGTTCCAATGGCGCCGCTACCGAAGGGCAGCCCATCGAGCTTCACCTCGGTGCCCTGCGGCGCCGTCGCGGCCGCGACCACCAAGGTTCGCAGCTTCTTCTCCAGTGCTTCGGCGCGCTCCTTCGCGTACTTCTCGCGATCGCGCTGCCCCGAGCGCGCGGCGGTCGCCGTGGCCTCGACGTATTCGGCCCACGCGCTGGCCGTCTTTCCTTCCTTCTCGTGGCACCCGGCCAAGTTGATCAGCGTGCCGGTCGCCGGCTCCAATCGCTGGCTCTCGGCGAATTTGATGCATGCATTATGCACATCTCCAGCGGCCATCAGGCGCTGTCCCTCGCGGTAGAGAGCCTCGGCCGGCGCACTCGAACTTTGCGCTCGGACGGGTGTCGCGGCTGCGACGCTTGCGAGCAAGAGCGCGGCCACGGTGATGGATCGCACCGGATTCATCGTCGAGTGTCCCTTCATGGAATACGTATTTCTCTTTCTCTATTTCCGCGTCGCCTTCGTCGGATCGAATGTCCCATCGTCCGCTGCTGCGGGCGCGCTCGATGCCGAGGCCGCGCCGCGGGGGCGGTGACGCTTCGAGGAATGCGACGTTTTCTCGCCCGCGTCCACGGCCTCGGGCTCCTTGACCTTTTCGGCAACCGCTTCTTCGGTCGCGGGTGGCGCAGGAATCGCGGCGGCCGCCGTGTTCGCGACGGCGGTCGCCGTAGCCGTCCCACTTGCGACGACGACGGGCGGGCTCGCGGGCGGCGTCTTGGTGCGCGTGAGAAAGAAAATCGCCAGGATGCTTCCCGCGACGACGAACACCACCGGGATGCCGATGACCAACGCGAGCATCGAGCGCTTCGGCGGAAGCCCTGCGGGCGACGTGATGGACGGCCCGGTGGATCCGCCCGTGGTCGACGCGGCCGCGTTCGAACCGGTCCACGCTTGCGGATTCGTCGGGTACATCCCCGGTGCGGGCGCAGGCAGATTCGGTTGGCTGATCGTCGCATCGGAGAAACTCTGCACCCGCTCGACCGACCCACGTGCGCGCCACGCAAAGGGCGCGAGCGCTTGTGCGAGGTGCGACGCCTCGGGGAAACGATGCTGCGGATCGCGCTGCAGGCACGCGTAGATCACCTGCTGCAGCTCCTGCGGCACGTCGGGCCGGTAGTGTGCAATCGGCGCCGGATTCTGCTCCAAAATGGCCGCGAACAGCTCCCCCAGCGCCTCGCCGCGGAAGGGGAGGGTGCCCGTCAGCATCTCGTACAGAATGACCCCGATGGACCAGATGTCCGATCGTCGGTCGACGTTCTTCGCGCTGCGAAGCTGCTCGGGCGACATGTACAGCGGCGAGCCAAGGGTCGCCTTCGTCGACGTGAGCGCGTGGTCTCCGGCTTCGGCCAGCGGATTGGTCGCCTTCGATATCCCGAAGTCCAGCACCTTCACGATGGTCTGCCCGTTGCTCTTGCGGGCCAGGAACAAATTCCCCGGCTTGAGATCGCGGTGCACGATGCCGTGGCGGTGCGCTTCCGCGACCGCTTCCAACGTCTCCAGCACGATGTCGACGGCTTCACCAATGGGCAAGCGGGGTCGTTCGCGCAGCACGCCGGCGAGATCCATCCCATCGAGGTACTCGAGCACCATGTACGCGAGTCCGTTGGGGGTGTGGCCCGCCGCAAAAACGCGGGCTACGTGCTCGCCCTCGATGCGCGCGGCCGCGCGCCCTTCGTTGATGAATCGGGTGACCGCCTGCGGCATGTTGGCAATCTTCGCAAGGAGCACCTTGATGGCGACCCTGCGGGCCAAGTCCGTATCCACCGCGGCGTAGACGGCGCCCATCCCCCCTTTTCCGATGAGGCGCTCGATCCGGTATTTGTCGAGGAAGAGTTCCCCTTCCTGCAGAGTCTCACTCACCCCGCCGAGGGTACGCGACGAGCGAGCGAGCTCAAAGGCCCAGATTCCCGCGACGTCGCGAAAATCCGGTGAGGCCCAAACCATTGGTCGACTCGAGGTCGGAGAGGAACTCCTTGAGTAGGTCGTTCTCCTCTTTCCCGCGCGCGGTCTTCAACTCACGCAAGGTGGGCACCGTCGCGTGGCGCGCGAGCGCTTTGTACTGGAAAAACCGGATGAACGTATCCTTGTCGATCCCGGTATCGATGCCACCGATCCACGGCCGATCCGGTGCGCTGGCCATCGCGATGGCGTTCCACGCTGCCGCACGCGCGTTTCGATCGTTCACCGAGTCGTGTGCCACGTCGACGAACTTCGCCGCCGCCTCGGGATCTTGCGTGAGCGCCGCCACGCCCGCCGGCCCATCATCGACACCGGCGAGCTGCTGCTCGGCGTCTTGGTCCGCGAACACCCGCGCCGAAGGCTTGCCCGAAAGCTCGAGAACGCGCACCGCGAGATCGCTCGCGAGCTCGCGGGTCACGTCGCTCATCAGGCGATCGGCGAGGATCTGATGCATCACCTGCGCGTCCGAGAAAAACTGACGGGACCCGAGGGCAGCGCTGCGACCGCGCAGCTCGCCGCGCCAGACCTGGGCGGCGTCGGCCTTGCGTTTGATCTCGCAGCTCAAATCGACGTACAGAACCGCGTAGCCGAAGCCCTTGTCCGAAGCGCGCCGCAGTGCGAAGCGATCCAGCCGTGACTTGACCACGTAGCCTCCGGGCTCCCCGCCGTGGAAGGCGCGTGCCTGGAGCTCGCTGCGGATGCCGCTGGCCAGCACGGCGGCAGGCCCCGGAGGCTCCGCCCCGCCGGGCACCAAGATGACGTCGAGGTTGGGCGAGGCGCCGATGGGCTCGAAATCGATGGGCGTGACCGCCTCGCGGGCCGTGTTCGGGGCGAGCGTGGGGACGTGCAGTTCGAGCGGGCCCGCCCCGCAGGCAAACAAGCCAAACAACGAAAGAAACGAGAGCCGGGCACCAAGCTTGCGCATCGCGCGCGACTTAAATCACGCTTTCGTTGCGAAGCGGCGCGCAAAGTGCCACCTTGCGCGGGTCGACGCCGAACAGGCAATCGCCGGTTCCGGTTTCACGACTGACGAACGGGAGGAAAGTCCGAGCTCCAAAGAGTGCGATGCCGGGTAACGCCCGGTGGCGGAAACGCCCAGGAGAGTGCCACAGAAAACAAACCGCCCCGCCCCGGCAAGCCTAGCTCGCTCGGCGCAGGGTAAGGGTGAAACGGTGGGGTAAGAGCCCACCGCATCGGCGGTAACGTCGATGGCATGGCAAACCCCATTGGGAGCAAGGCCGCGTAGGCAGGCGTTCGAGGGCTACTCGCCCGAGCCTGCGGGTTGGCTGCTCGAGGCGTCCGGTAACGGCCGCCCTAGAGGAATGATTGCTGCTGCGGGAAGGGCGACTTCCCCGCGGAACAGAACTCGGCTTACGGACGACGTCGACCACGCGCCCGCGGCTCCTTCGGGAACGCGGGCGTCGTGCTTTGCGCTATCGTCCCCGTGATGAGCATCGACGCAC
This sequence comes from Sorangiineae bacterium MSr12523, assembly GCA_037157775.1. NCBI lineage: Bacteria > Pseudomonadati > Myxococcota > Myxococcia > Myxococcales > Pendulisporaceae > Pendulispora > Pendulispora brunnea. The sequence continues at coordinate 8,069,449 of CP089982.1, read as the reverse complement.
CCGCCCGCGTGCTGCAAATGGGCGAGCCCGGGCTACGCCGCATCTCGGAGCCGGTCGCGGACATCGCCGATCCCGCCTTCGTGGCCGATGGCCGCCGCCTCACCGCCACGTTGCACGCCTTTCGCGAGGCGCACGGCTTCGGGCGCGCCATCTCCGCCCCGCAGATTGGCGTCGCGCAGCGCTTCATCGCGGTGCACCTCACGGGAAGGACCTCGTTTCACGGCCTCCTGATCAACCCGGTCATCACGTGGCGCAGCGAGCAGACCTTCACGATGTGGGACGACTGCATGAGTTTTCCCTCCATCCTCGTGCGGCTGCGGCGGCACGACTCCATTTCGCTCTCGTTCCATGACGAGCGCGGTGAAGCTCGAACGTGGACGCAGCTCGATCGCTCGACGTCGGAGCTGCTTCAGCACGAGATGGACCACCTCGACGGCATCCTCGCCGTCGACCACGCCATCGACCGCGATGCCATCGTGATGCGCGAAGCCTTCGAAGCCATGCCCGATCACTTCCGCGGCCAGGTCGACTACGTGATCGGCAGCTGAGGGCAGCTGGCGAGAGCGCCGCGCGTTCAGGCGGCTTTGGTCGTGGTCCCGGGCTCGGTTTCGCTGACCGGCGCGTCTTTGATCTCGAGCTCTTCACCGAGACGCCGGCGCAGCTTCATCTTGGCACGCGATTCGATCTGGCGAGCGCGTTCGCGTGAGACCCCGAGGCGCCGCCCAATCTCGGCGAGGCTCAGTTCGTCCGGATCATCGGCCATCACCCGCACGGTCACGATGTAACGTTCGCGCGGATCGAGCTCGTCGAGGGCTTCGCGCACGCGGCTCTCGATCTCGTGCGTCCGCTCGTAGCGCAGAAAGTGTTCCTCTTGCGAGGGAAGCGGGGAGGGAAGCGCATCGACGATCGACGAGGTCGTGTCGTCATGCGCTTTCGTGTCGAGCGAAAGATCGCGCGCCTCGACCCGTTGCGCGAGCTGCGAGATTTTCTCCTTGGTCGTGCCGAAGCGTGACGCGAGCTGTTCGGTCACCTCGTCCGAGTCCGAGGTCAGCGCGGAGATCTTCGCCTTCTCACGCCGTAGTCGGAAGAACACCTTCGAGCGCAACGGACCGGCGCCAACGCCCACGATGCTCCAGGCGCGAATCACGTAGTCGAGGATGTACGCGCGAATCCAATGTGCAGCGTACGTTACGAAACGCGTTCCGCGGTCGGGATCGAATTTCCGAAGTGCGGTCATGAGGCCGACGTTTCCTTCGGAAATCAAATCGGCAAGCCGCAGTCCGTAGCGCCGATACGTCAGCGCAATGGCAACGACATGTCGCAAGTTGGCTTCGACCAACGCGCGCACGGCCTTCGGATCACCGTGGTCTCGCACGCGCAAAGCGAGGGCCACCTCGTCTTCACGCGACAACGTCGGTGCTCGTTGCACGCGCGCGATGTAGTTCGAGATGCTGGGGTTGGGGTCGAGGGAGCTCTTCATGTTGCGAAGCTCCGATCTTCACGACCCAGGCCGTGTGAAGGGGCGATGGCGGCTCGGTCCACATGGCCGCACGATGCAGGATCAGTGCGAGCGGCCCCGCCACGCTCTCGTCGTCAAGGACTTGACGTGGGTTCCGCAAAAAACGCGCACCTCAGCAACTCGACGCGCCGCGCAAACGGAGGTCGTGTTCCAAGATGAACGTGGCAGTCCTGCCGCCCCGTGGCAGCCGTGCGCGCTTCAGCCGAGGAGGGTGTGACGCCCTTCTCGGGGGCTTGGGGCGGCGGAGCCCCCCAAAACTAGGCTACGAAGCCCCCTCAAAGCAGCTCTCGGGACTTTGAGGGGCGGAGCCCTTCAAGCAGAAAAACTAGAACCGCAGCCGCAGGTGCCCTTGACGTTCGGGTTGTTGAATTTGAAACCCGAGCCGTGGACCCCTTCGACGTAATCGATCTCGGTCTCCTCCAGGTACTGGTGGCTCAGCGGATCGACGTAAAGTTTGACACCATTGGACTCGTACTGCTCGTCCATCTCACCGATCGCGTCTTCGAAGTACAGGTCGTAGCTGAACCCGGCGCAGCCACCGCCAACGACCCGCAAGCGCAAACCTTGGCCTTCGAGGCTTTCGGCGGCGGCGATCTCTTTGACCTTGGAAGCGGCTTTCTCAGTGATGGTGATCATGGTCTTCGCCGATTATACGGACGACGTCGGAATTATGCCAGGGGGGTGGGCGGGGCGCGTGGGGCACTATGGCGCGGTGCCGACGACCTCGACGAGGTTGCCCGCCTCGGAAACGACCACGAAACCTTCGCGGGTTGGCGCCATGCCGACGACGTTTCCACCGTGCGGTTTTCCTGCGGCCGTGATGCGGGTGGCCCATGGGGTCTCGCCCAACATGCGAACACCGCCGTTCGACGAGGATACGCCAATAAAGCCCTCCGGCGTGGCAAAGGCCACCGTTCCGGCGGCATCGACGAGCACGCCCGCATGCGGCGGGGCCACCAATGCGAGCGTCCCCCCGTCCGCCAAGGCCATCGGCGTGAAGGTCGAGACCTGTTGCCGTGAGAGCTCCTGGCCCGCGCCATCGACGCCGACGAGCATGGTGCGCCCCGGCGCCATCGAGAGAAGGTAGGCCGCGTCGCCCCGCACGGCAGGCGGCCCCAGGAAGATTGCACCCTGCACCGACGAGCGCGTCATCACCGAACCGTGTACGAGGTCCATGGCCGCGAGCCGCGTTCCGTCGACCACGGCGGCCAAAGTGCTGGGACCGGCGAGGACCGCGCCCCCATCGATGCCCCCGCCGAAGCTCCCGATCTTCTGCACCTCTTTTCCTGGCATCCAGCCGTAAACCGTGCCCGACGCCGCCACCGCGATGATCTTGCCGAGCGCGGCCAAGAGCGGCGTCGCGAGGATCTCCGGAACCGCGGCCCGCGCACGCACGCCGCCTTCGGCATCGAGCGCCGTGAGCTCGTTCGCCGTCGCCACCACCGACCCGCCATCGTCCAACGACACCGGCGAAACATGTCCTGCGAGCGATCGATCGCCGCCGAGCCGCGTGCGAAAGCGCACCGCACCTTGCCGCACGCCCACCGCCTCGCCGGCGGAATTCACCGCCACGATGGTGCCATCGGCCAGCGCCGTCGGAGGCCCCAGCGCACTGCCGCCCAGCGACGCGACGAATTTTGGCGAGCCATGTTCCAGCATCACGAGCTCGTTGTGGTTCACCACCACCACGATGCTTCCATCGTCGAGCACCAGCGGCGCATGCTCGATGCTCTGCCCGAAGGAGTGACGAAAGGCTGCACGTAGCCCGCCCGTCGGCAGGGTCGTTCGCGAGAAGCCACTGCGGCGCGCATCCACGCGATCCGTCGGCGAATACGCCTGCGATGCACCGACGATGACCGTGCGCGGTCGCCCCGGTTCCACACGCTGCGCGAAGGCCGCCGTGGCCAGCACTGCGCCGAAGCCGATGGCGCACGCCAGCCCGGCCAGCTTCGCGCGTCTCATTTGGTCTTCCCGCGGATCACGAAGTCGGCCTCCACCTCGGGGACCGGCTTGCCCGCGCCGGCCTCGCCCGCCGAAAAGGCGCGGGTGATCTTGCCGTACGCGCGCAGCTCCTGCCGCGGTTTGAGCTCGAGATCGCCGCCGTAGACCACGCGCACGAGGCACGGCTTCTTTGCGCAGCCGCGATGGCTGTCGACGATGGCCACCGTCTGGTGGTTCACCGTGCGCGATTGGCGAACCTCACCGTCGACCGCCAGTCCTTTGCCGACGTTGCCCTCGATGTTGGCTGCGACCGTGTCGTACCCGAGCGGGTTCGCCGCCTCGAAGGCCTTGGCCTCGGTCTCCAGGCTCGCCACACGCCGCACGGCGAAGCGTGCAGTGCGCGGTGCCACGTTCGGGCCCGACGCGCGGATCTCCACCGGCGTTTCCTTGTCCGCCGGAAGCTCGAAGGTCCCGAAGAAGATGCCCGTGCCCGCCTCGATGGACTTCCCATTCACCGCGACGCTCGCACCCTTTGCGGTGCGCCCCGCCACCACGAAGCGATCGGCGTCCGTCACCATGTGCGCCGTCGGTGCGTCGATGTGGAGGGGTACGACGCCGACCCGCACATTGAGGTTCCCGCGCTCGGTGTCGCTGCCCTTGGGCGTCACCTCGTAGGGGATGGTTCGGTCGATGACCTTTCCCTCGTCGGACGCGCCCTCGGTCTCCGCACGCACGTCAATCGGCTGCGTCCCTTTGCCTTCGCCATCGAGCGCCACATCGCGCCCGTCGACCTTCACCGTCGTCCCAGGCAGCGTCTCGACCCGCACCACGATGGGATCGCTCGTCGCGGTGTTCGCGAGATCGACCTTCACGCGGTACGGCACCAAGATGGAGGCCTTCACCGTTTCGTCGCGGCCCATGCTCGGCCGATCGAGCTGGATCTCCAGCGGATTTTCCCCGAGCTTCAGCGGCGCTGCGAGCTCCAGTGCGGCCTCTTTGTCCTTGAACGTGCCCGAGCTTCCCGCGGCGGTGGCCTTCGTCCCGTCGGGGCATGTGGGGCACGTCAATTGAAGCTGCTCGTTCCCCTGGGGGCCGAGCCGCGGTTTCACCACCAAGGGTGCACCCGCCTTCCAGAAGAAATAGACGCCCACACCGGCGGCCGCGACCAAGAGCCCCACCACACCTGCGACCACCCCGAGCGGCAGCCCACCCTTTTTCGCGAGGACCGGTGCCGGTGGAAGGGGCTCGTCCACGAGGGGCGCAGGGGCCGGCACGATGGCCGGCAGCGGCGCAGGAGCCAGTGGCGCGCGCGGCAGCGCGTTCGGCGGATCACTCCGCGTCGGTGCGATGCCGGGCATGGCCAGGCCGAGCATGGTGCGTTGCTCCCCGCGCGCGGCCGGAGGCAGACCCCCGCTTTGGTCCGCCGTGGGGGCAGGCGGCAGAATGGGCGCAACCCCGGGCATCGCCACGCCGATCATCGTCCGAGCTCCCTCGGGTTGCGGAGGCAGAGAGCCTGGAACCTGCGCCATCGGCACGGTTTTTTGCTGCTGCGCCTGCACTTCCTCGGCGGAGATACCCAGCATCGTGCGCGCAGGCGCGGTGCGGGCAGGGCCGCCGCTCGAACCCGCAGCCGCGGGTGCCGAGGAACCGGCGGGCGCAGAAGAAGCAGAAGGACTTACCCCTGCAGGGGATACGGCCCCGCATACTCCGCAGAAGCCAGCGTTCTCAGGGATTCCTGCTCCGCAATGCCCACACGTTCGAGTCGCCATAGCGGCGCCAGATACTAACCCGATCGTTGAGATGGGGGAGGCGCAGGTTCCGGTACTGTGCGCGGGGCCGCTGGAAATGCTGGCTCCGATTGAAACCGGTGCCATCTTCTCTCGAGCGCTTTGCGGTCCATGCCGAGAACGCGTGCAGCCTCACTTTTGTTGTGGCCACAACTTCTCATGGTTTCGGCGATGGCCGCACGCTCGATGGCTTCGAGCTTGCTGCCCAAGCTTCCAGGGAGGGAAAGCAGTTTTGCGGCGATGTCCTCGAGCTCAGTGGCATCTCCCGCTTGAGCCACGTCGTGAGGCATCCCCACCAGGGGGTAAGGGTCTTCGTTCGGAGCGCGCATGCGTAACAGGACGGCAAACGACAGCAGGTGGACGAAACGGCGAAAAGCAACAGTGCGTTACGAAACGTAACAGTCGCTGAAGCTGCGACGTAGGCGAGGATGCCCTTGATATTCCTAACTCTTTTTCGCCCGCCACATCAAGTACATCTCGATGTCGGCGAAACAGCGAAGTCCAATAATTAGAAAACGGTCACGGTTGGCCAACGATTGGCCCACCGTTTGGACGAAATCGGGCAGACAATGGGATTCGGTGCAGCGTTGTTGTCGCCCATTCCCAACACAGTAAACTGGCGCGCGGCCATCGCCAGGTTCCGCTCGCGGCCTTCACGAAAAAAAACACCAAGCTACAGCTACCGCAAAAACGGCACGCCCCATGTCATCCGTTGAGCTCCATCGGGCACGCACGCTCGTGACCGATCCCCAACAAGCCGCGGAGCGGCTTCTCGAGCAGTTACCGTCGTCCGTCAAGCCCAAGCTCGTCACTGTGTTCGCCTCGCGATCGCACGATCAGCTGGCGCTCAACCGCGCGTTGCGTGAGAGGTTGCCCAAGGGCACGCGCATCGTCGGCACCACCAGTGGTGCGGAGCTCGACAACGACGGCATCCACGAACGATCCATCGTCCTCGGCGCCCTCTCGGGTGACTTCGACGTGGGCCTCGGCGTCGGACGCGATCTCTCGCAAGACGCGATCGTCTCCGGCAACATCGCCATCAGCCAAGCGTGCGACGAGCTTGGGATCTTGCCCAACAACCTGGGCTCGAAGCACGTCGGCATGGTGATCGACGACGCGTTTCGTTACAAAAAAGAGGAGTTTCTCCTGGGCATGCTCGAGCCGAATCCGGCGCTGGTGCTCGTGGGCGGAGGCGCTTCCGACACCGAGCTCGATCCGAACAAGCAGAGCTCCGAGCTCCACGTCGATGGCGAGGTGGTGACCGACGCCGTCGTCTGCGCGCTCTTCAAGACCGACGTGCGCTGGGCGGCCATGCGCTCGCACTGGTACGTGCCCACGGGGCGCACCTTGCGCATCACACGCGTCGACGAGACGTGCACCCGCGCGTTGGAGATCGATGGCCGCCCCGCGGCCAAACGCTACGCCGAGCTGCTCGGCGTCACGCCGGAGGATCTCGAGTTCGGCAAGCCGCACGGCTTTGCCACGCAACCCACCGCACTGCGCGTCGGGCGAGAGTACTTCGTGCGCGCACCGTGGAGGCCGCTCGAGGACGGTTCGATCCTCTATGCCAACTTGATCGAAGAAGGGACCGAGCTCGAAATCATGCAATTGGGGGATATCGTGCGTGCGACGAATCATTTCTTCCGTGAGGAATTGCCACATCGTGTCGGAAATCCGAATGCGCTGATTCTATTTCAGTGCAGCGGACGGCAATGGTTCGCCGACGCCGTCGGAAAGCGCGCCGAGCTCGCGCAAACGTTCACCACGGCCCCGCCCGCGGTGGGCTTCAATTGCCATTTCGAAATCTATTGTGGATTCCACATCAACACGACGCTCACCGTACTCGCATTTGGATCGGGAACCCCCTCTTGAAGCCCGCCGTCGTTTCTCTCCCTCGAACGTCGCCTCCCGGCAGTGTGCCGCGCATTCTGGTCGCGCTCAGCGAAAGCGAAACGACCCTCGCGCTTGCGGAGTTGGAGCGCGCGGGGTTCGCCGCGGAGACCACTTCGGTCGACAGCCTCGAGCGCCTCGAAGAGCGGCTCTCGGCAACTTGGGATCTCGTTCTCGCTGGCACGGAGTTCTTCGGGCATTCGCGCGAGGCGGTCGCCGGCTTCCTCGACAAGCTGCGCGAGGCGAGTAAGACGCTCGGCTACGACCTGCCGGTGGTCTTCGTGACGCAGCAGCAGGCGAGTGACGACACGCTGGAACGAAGCGCACTCGCACGCGGCGCCGCCGACGTGATCGACGCCTCGCGCATCGGTCGCCTGGGCGCTGTGCTCACGCGCGAGGTCGAGCGGGTGCGCCGGCAGGGTGCGCTGGCCGCCCGCGCGGCCCTTCAGGAAGCCATCATCGATGCGTTGCCGTTTCTCGTCTTCGTCAAAGAGGCGCGGGACCTCCGCCAGATCATGGCGAACCAGACCTTCGCCGACGCGTTCCACACCACAAAAGAGTGGCTCACGGGCAAGCTCGATCACGAGATCTTCCCGCCCGATCAAGTCGAAGGCTTCAACGCCATGGATCGCGAGGTGCTCCGCACCCAGGTGATGAAGGTCTTCGAAGAGGTGGCCCGCACCGACGGCGTGAACCGCACCTACCTGACGCGCAAGCTGGCCATTCTCGACGACGAGGGAAACTCCGCGTACCTCGTGGGCGTCACCGAAGACATCACCGAGCGCAAACGCACCGAGGAGGCCCTCCGCCGCACGCGTGAGCTCTCCGCGCGCACGTTGGCCGGCTACCAACGGCGCGTTCTGCAGATGGAGATCATCCGCCAGCAGAACGAAGACCTCGAGCGCCTCTCCGCCGACCTGGTGAAGGCCAAGCGCATCGAGGAGGAGCGCGCCCGCGAGATCGAAGCGGCCGCCCGCCTCAAGAGCGAATTTTTGGCGAACTTCTCGCACGAGATCCGCACGCCTCTCAACGGCATCCTCGGCTACTGCGATCTGCTCATGCGCGGTGAGGGCTCGCGCCTCACGCCCCACGGCCGCCGCGATCTCAACGTCATCAAGACCAACGCGAAGACGTTGCTCTCGCTCATCAACGACATTCTCGATCTGTCGAAGATCGAAGCGGGCCGCATCGAGATCGTGCGCGAGCGGGTCGACGTCACGGAACTCATCGAGGACTCCGCGGCGACCATCAAAGAGCTGATACGCAGCAAAGACGTCGAGCTGGTCACGCATGTCGCGGACGGTGCCGCGCAGGCCTTCACCGACTCGCTCAAGCTGCGGCAGATCGTTCTGAACCTCCTCACCAACGCGGCAAAGTTCACGGACACCGGTGAAATCCACGTCTCGGCAAGCGCCGCCGGCGACGACTTGGTCGTCGAGGTGGAGGACACCGGCGTGGGCATCCCTGCCGAGGAACTGCGCAACATCTTCGAGAAGTTCCGCCAGGTCGACGGGTCGAGCACCCGGCGGGCCGGCGGCACGGGGCTCGGGCTCGCCATCGTGCGCGAGCTGGCGCGCGTGCTCGGGGGCACCGCCTCCGTCACCAGCGCGGTCGGACGCGGGTCGAAGTTCACCGTCATTCTTCCCGGCGCCATCGACGCGGGCCGCACCTCGGTGCCGGAGAACAAGGCGGAGCCGCGCGGACCCGTGTCCGTCGATGGCTGCACGGTCCTCGTGGTCGACGACGATCCGCTGGTGCAAACCTTGGTGCGCGGGGAGCTCGAGACCGCGGGCTTTCAGGCCATCATCGTCGGCGACGGCGTGCAGGCGTTGCATCAGGCGCGGGCCCGAAGGCCGAACGTCATCTTGCTCGACCTGCACCTACCCAAGCTTCACGGGTGGGACGTGCTCACGGAGCTCAAGAGCGATCCCTCGCTCTCGAGCATCCCCGTGGTCATCGTCTCCGTCGAGGAACAACGCGCGCGCGGCTTCTCCATGGGCGCGTGCGAGTACTTGGTGAAGCCCGTCGAGACGGACCAACTGGTCGAAACCGTGCGTCGCGTGATGGCCCCCGGCGGCGGGGATGTCCTCATCGTCGACGACGACGCGGCGACCCGCGAGTTGGTCACCCGCGTCCTGCAGGGTCACGGCTTCCCCACCGCGGATGCCCGCGATGGCTCGGAGGCGCTGGTCCGCATGAAGGTGAGCCCTCCATCGTTGCTCATCTTGGACCTGGTCATGCCCAAGGTGGACGGCTTCGAGGTGCTGCGCCGCATGCGCAGCGAAGGAACCATCGTTCCGGTCGTGGTCCTGACCGGCAAAGACTTGAGCAAGGTCGAGGAGCAGGAACTTTCGGAGGCCTTCGCGCGGATTGTACGCAAGGGAGGTCTCGCCATGGCCGACTTGGTAGCGGAGGCCAGGAGGCTCGTTGTCGAACAACGTGTGCAACAGAAAGAGCGCCTACCACGCATTCTTTACGTGGAGGACTCGCCGCAAAACCGGGATATCGTGCGCCGTTACCTCGAGCCGGAGTTCAATGTGTTCGAAGCAGAGGATGGTGAGCATGGACTGGAACGGGCGCAGCGCGATGCGCCCGATCTCGTGCTCATGGATCTGTCATTGCCCCGCATCGATGGGTGGGAGGCAACCCGACGTATCAAGTCGGATCCCAGGCTTCGGCACCTTCCCGTCATTGCCCTTACAGCGCGCGCGGGCACGGAGGATCGTGAACGTGCGGACAGCGCAGGGTGTGTGGACTACCTGACCAAACCAGTGGAGCGCGAAACTTTGATTGCCGCGATTCGAAAACACCTTCGGGGGCAAGCCGGGAATGGATAGGCCGAGCGGACTTCCCGAAGTGAGGCGGCGGCCGCGCATTCTGGCGGTCGATGACGATCCTTTGCAACTGGACCTTTTGTTTCGGGGACTTACCTTGGAGGGATTCGAAGTCGCCACGCACGAAGGGCCCATTGGGGTCACCAACATGGTTCGCGCGTTCCAACCGGATATCGTTCTACTCGACTTGAACATTCCGAGCCTGCGGGGGGACCGGCTCATCGAGTTGATCCGTCGTACGGCTGGGCCGAACACGAAGTATTTCTTGCTCTCCGCGAGCGACGAGTCCGAGCTTCGCTTACGCGCTGCAGAAACGAGCGCGCACGGGTGGCTTTCCAAAAGCCTCCCTATGAATGAGATTGCGCATCGCCTACGGGCCATGCTTTCTCCCTCGTCCACAGGCTCATTTTCGGGCTTGAACGAGGGGCCGCCGTCCCGGCGTATACGATAGTACAGTCGCTCCCGTTGCCCGCACGTGTCCACCCGGGAAAAGTGGCGCGGCGGGCGGGGGAAGGGGGATGAGATGGAAGGTATTTCCTCCAGAGATGCAATGCGAAGCGTGCGTGCCAAAAACCTCCACCTCGCGCTCCAGGCCCCAATCGAGAACAAGTACATGGGCAAGCCCGTGGGCGCGGGTTTGCTCGATTACGAAGTGTACCTGCGCACCTCGGAGCTGCGATCGCTCCAATCGTCGCCGCAGGACCTCGTCATCCCCGACGAAATGTTGTTCCAAATCGCCCATCAAAGTCAGGAACTCTGGCTCAAGCTGGCCGCGTTCGAGACGATTGGCTTGGTCGAGGCCATCGACGGCGACGATTTGTGGGCCGCCGCCGAGACGTTGAAGCGCCAGATCCTGGTGATGAAGACCCTGGAAAGTGAGTTGGCGGTGATTTCCACCCTCTCACCCGAGGCATTTCTCGTCGTTCGTCGTTATCTAGGCAACGGAAGTGGCCTTCAATCGCCGGGCTACTTCGAGCTGCTCTTGGCAGCCGAGGCGGCCAATGACGCATTGAGCGATCTGTTGAAGCGGCGCGGTGTATCCATACGGGACGTGTACGAGGAGCGCGCCCGGTATCGCGATTTGCACCACATTTGTGAACGCTTCGTCGATTTGGATTCCGGCTTTCAAATGTGGCTGACCGCCCACTTCATGCTGGTGCGGCGCACGTTGGGCATCGATCGGTCGGTGAAAGCGCTCGACGGATTTCCGACCGTCGCCCTCGGGCCGCGCACCACGAAGCCGCTCTTCCCCGCCTTGTGGGACGTCCGCGTGGAGATGTCGCGCGGGTGGACTCGGGAAGGCGGTACGAGCCCCGCAACGTTGCGCTCCCGCGACACCTCGCCCAGCCATCCGAGCCTTTCCTCACGGCCGCTGGTCGCCTGCGACGAAAGCGAGTCGGCATCGGGTATCCGCGCGGGTCTCGGAAATCGCAAATGAAGTCCGGGCCGGACAGCGGCTCGCATCTCGACATGCCGCTCGATGTGCGCAAGCTTCGCGCACAATTCCCTATTTTGGAGCGGTGCATCTACCTCAATAGCAATTCCACTGGCCTCGCCCCTCGCGGGGTGCAGGAAGTCCTTTCCAAATATTGGGACACCCTGGACGACTGGCGCGACGATACTTGGGAAACGTGGTGGAGCGAAATTCACCGTTATGCCGATGATATCGCGGCATTTCTCGGCGCGCCGGCGGGATCCGTGCTTTGTGACGTCAACGTTGCCACATTGCTCGGTCGATTTGCGGCGGCGCTCGAATACGATTCGGGGCGAAATCGAATTGTCACCAGTGATTTGGAATTTCCCACCGCCGAACTTCTCTTTCGAGGTTTGCACCGGCTTGGTGCGGAAACCATCGTAGTGCCATCGCGTGATGGCTATTCGATCGACGAAGAAGCCATCGTTCGCACCATCGACGAGCGCACGCGCCTGGTCTTTCTGTCGCTCGCCACGTCCAACACGGGGGCGCTGCTCGCGCTTGGACCCATTGTGGAACAGGCGCGAAAGGTCGGAGCGTTGGTGGCGCTCGACGCCTATGCCGCACTTGGCGTCGTGCCGCTCGACGTCACGGAGCTGGGGGCCGATGTGCTCTTCGGTGGTGCGAGCAAGTGGCTTTGCGGTCCGTACCACGCGGCATTCATGTACATGCGTCCCGAGCTGGCCGCCCGCCTCGTGCCGCTCACGCCCGGCTGGATGGCCTCGCGCAACCCGCTGACGTTTCGCCCGCAGACGGAGCTCGCCGAGGGCACGCGTCGCTTCGCCGGGGGCACGCCCTTGGTGCTGCCGCTGATGATGGCGCGCGTCGGCTTCGAACTGATGCGCTCGTTCGGCATTGCGCGGGTGCGCGAGCTCTCGCTGGCGCACACGCAGCGCATCATCGACCACGCGGACGAGGCGGGGCTCACCGTCACGACACCGCGCGCCCCCCAGCGAAGGGCAGGCATCGTCTCGTTGCACTTCGAGAACGACGAGCAGGTGGTGCGCGATCTCGCGGGTCGAGCGGAAGGCCAACGGCAAATGGTCTGCAGCTACCGCTGTGGGGTGCGCATTGGTCCTCATGCGTTCAACACGGAAAGCGAAATCGATACATTCATGAAGGCGCTCGTCGAAAGCGCGATAAGGTAAACGCCATGGGCGAGGCGTTTTCCGCGCGGGCGCTATTGAGTCTTCTTTTCAATGCAAGCAAAGGGCTCGATGTCGTGAAAACGGCGCTCGACCTGGGAATCCTCGCGCGACTCGATCGAGGAAGCGTGACCCTGGGCGAGCTGGCGCGCGCGACGGGTTCCGTTCCGCTGCGTCTGTACAAGCTGCTCGATGCGCTGGAAACATTGGGCTTCGTGGCGCGGGAGGACCCGCGCGACGACAAGGCCGACGACATCGAGTCGACGCGTTACACCGCACGAGAGCCGCTCGAAGCGGCAGCGCGCGCGGTGCTCGGGGAGACGTCCATCGAGCGCGACCGCGATGCGTATCCGTGGCGCGTGCTGGAAAACAAGCTGGCCGCGACCTTGCGCGGAGAGCACCACATCCCGCGGGACGCCTTCGATTGGCCGCCTTCCACGCCGTCGCAGCATGCGCAATTCGAAGCGAGCATGGCGGCGGGCGTTCCTCCCATTGCCGAAGCCTTTCACGCGGCCCACGACGACATGTTCGTGACGGGATCGGAGCGCTGGCTCGATGTCGGAGGAGGGGATGGCGCCTTGGCCGCGTCGGTACTCGCGCGGGACGCGAGGCTCGTGGCCGACGTGCTCAACTTGCCCATCACCGAGCCCTTGGTGCGTGCGCGCGCCGAAGGGTCGGGCGTGGGCGCGCGTCTCGGATTCGTGGCCGGCGACTTTCTGAACGAGGAATTTCCCCGCGGCTACGACGTCATTTCCTTCGTGCGCGTGCTCCACGACTGGCCGGCTGCGACCGCGCGGATGCTTCTCGACAAGGCCGCGCGCGCGCTGGCGCCGGGCGGACGACTCGTCATTTGCGAGGAATTCCGCACGGCGGATCGTCTGGCGATTCAGTTCTTCTGGACCTATTTCCTGATTGGCGTCGACTCCTGCGTGAGTCGGTTGCGTGAAATCGACTTCTACGTTCGCGAGCTTGAAGCGCGCGGCTTCCGCGACATTCGCACACGCAGTGGACCGTTCGACGTTCTGGTCGCAATGTTTGCCAAGTGAACGGCCCGCAACGGGCCTGGTCCTAGCGTGGTTTTACTTCGATGGCGCGCCCAGAACCGGCCACCCACAACCGGGGCGGAGTGGAAGAAACCACCTTCAAATTTTTATATGGATAGATAATTCAAGTAGAAATTGCGAAGTTCGCACCGTATGTTCCGGATTATCGGAAGGCTCCGATCCGGCCAGGTTTCGCAGTCCCGACGCGAGGCCCAAAGGAGATTCCGATAAAAGGGAGGCTCTATGGAGCGGTGCGGGAGGGTGAGTGGCTCTTTCTATTTGGCGTTTGCGACGGCGATTATCGGGGGAGCGCTTACTGGCGCGTGTGTCTCCGGCGAGGGGGACGACGGTGCGGTCTCCAAACAAGAAGAGAATGGCGCCCCGGTAACCGTTGAATCGATCCACACGCACGAGCCGACGACGCGGCAAACGCCCATCGGGCTCGCGCTCGATGTCGACAACGGCAAGGGCACCGCCATCAAGGTTCGTTCGGGACAGACGTTCTTCCTCAACCAGATCGACCTGCGTGCTTGGTTCGACACCGACGAGGAAGAGGGCATCGACGGCTTGCGCCGCCGGGGCGACTTCGCGGATCTCTCCTGGCGCGGCCTGGAGCAGGCCGATGAATCGGCGTTGGACACCCCGGATGCGGTCACCGGCCTCTACACGAACCGCCGCTTTTACCGCGACGCACGGTGGATGAACGAGCGCTCGTTCTTCGTTCTGGAGCAGCTCGACAGCCGCGGCCGACCGACCTCGGAGCCGTTGACCTACGACGCAGGCATCGACCGCGATCGGCGCGACACGGACGACTTTTTCGTGCGCCGCACGCGCGGCATTCAGTGGACCTTCGACTGCAAGACGCGCACGGACTGCGACGGCGCCGAGCGGTTTCGCGAGGAAGCGCTCGTCGAACTGCGCAACGCGATGCATCCGGACCGCACGTTCTACATTTCGGCGTCGACGACGCAGTTTCGCCTGACCTGGTCCCTGCACCCGGGCAAGTGCTACACGATTCCGGTTACGCAAGATCCTTCCCCGGCGTTCGACTATGGTTTCAACATCGACGTGAAGGCGCTCACCCCACCGCGTGCCGATGGGACGTATCCGGCCGGTGGGAAAATTAAATTCCAAATTAGCCTTTTGGACGGTGCCGGGCATCGATTGCATCCGAAAGGCTCGCTGCCGACCTACAACGATGTAAGGTTCAAACGCGACGATACGGGTATTAGCTATTATCAAGCCTTCTTCGACGCGACGACTACGTATTACCGACGCAAGCACCGCGAGCGGATGCTGATGAGCACCTTGGAGGGGCCGGCGCAGGACATTCAGCCGAGCCGCACCATCGCGCCCGGTTCGATTTTCTTCGACCGGACCTTGGACGTGCAGCCCACCGCCTTGCCCGAGCGCGATGGCTTCTCCGCCCAATTCCGCACGTTCCCCACGTCGCACGATTTGTTCGGCGGGGAGGCCTATTGGAACAATCCTGTGCCCGATACGTGGGAATACACGGTTCCCTCCAATGCCAAACCCGGTACGTATTACATCACGACCAAGGGACGGCGCGTCTACCGCGGGGAAGATGTTCCCGCGACGCACACCGTGAAGATTCAAGTGGGCTCGCCGGAGCCAACGACCACGCCGCTCGGTACGGGGCCGTGCAACACCTGCCACCAGGCCAATTCGTCGCTGGGGGTGCTCCTGCACGCCAACAACGACCGCGCCACCTGCACCGGGTGCCACGTTCCGCTGGAGTTCGAGCTCGAGGGGAACATCTACGTGCGCACGCACTTCATTCACTCGCGCTCCAACCGCATCGATGCGCGGGTCGATCAATGCCAGAAGTGCCACATCACGGAGGAGAGCATCCAGCGCACGAGCAAGTCGGCCTGCCTCTCGTGCCACAAGAGCTACCCGGAGTGGCACGTTCGCGACTTCGGGCCGATCGACAACATGTACGTCGGGCAGACGTCGCAGCGAAGCTTCGATCAGTGCACCTCGGCCTGCCACGTGACGCATCCAGGTGCAACTTGGGCAGGTGCACCGTTGGCGGCGAGCAAATTGGGACACTGATCACCTGCACGGCTGCTACAGTCCCCTAGGTGCGCGTTTGGATACTCGGGAGCGGCTCCAGCGGTAACGCGGCCATCGTCGAAGCCGATGGCTCCCGAGTCCTCGTGGACTGCGGCATGGGCCCACGCGCGATCGTGAATCGGCTGCGGGCCCGCGATGCGGCGCACGTGTACCCCGATGGCATCGATGCCATCGTCGTAACGCACGAGCACCACGACCACATCGGCCATCTGGAGGCGCACGCGCGCGCGCTCGGCGTGCCCGTGTACCTGCACCCCGGTATCGCGGCGCGGCGGGTGCGTGAGCGCTACGAGGTGCGCACCTACGAGGCGCGCACGCCCTTTCACGTGGGCTCGCTCTGCATCGAGGCGCTGCCCGTGCCCCATGACGCACCGCAGGCGGCGCTGCGCATCTCCACGGCGCACGCGGCCTTTGGGCTAGTGAGCGACATCGGTCAGGTCCCGCCCGATCTGGCGCCCTTCCTCGGAGCGTGCGACGTCGCGGTCATCGAGGCCAACTATTGCCCCGAGCTGCTCTGGATCGGACCTTACCCGCCGAGCCTCAAACGGCGCGTCTCGGGCGGGGCCGGGCACCTCGCCAACCACGAGGCCGCGGAGTTGGCGTCGCAGCTCGTGGGGACCCGCGTGTCCCGTCTTTTACTGGGGCACATTTCCCGAACGAACAACATGCCCGAGCGCGCGCTTGAGGCAGTGCGTCAGAGGTCGGGGTCGCTCGAAGTGCAGGCCATTTCGCCGGGCGCGGTCGCCGTGCTGGACGTCAGCTCGAGCCGTAGACCGGGCGCTCGGCGCCGGCCCACGCAGCTGGCCTTCGCGTTCTAGGGGCCAGCCCAGGCGCTCGGGTCGTGGCACATGGAACGAGGCTAGGGCGCATGGTAAGCACAACGCCATGTCCGAACGCATTGTCCATTGCCGCCTGCTGAAGAAAGACCTCCCGGGGCTCGCCCGCCCGCCGTACAAGAATGAGCTTGGGCAAAAGATCTACAACGAAGTGTCCAAAGAGGCCTGGGACAGATGGCTCAAGGACTCGGTCAAGTACATCAACACGTACCGCCTCGATCTGGCCTCCTCCGAGGGGCAGAAGTTCATGCTGAAGCAGGCCGCCGTCTACTTCGGCTTCGAGGAAGGTGAACTGGCTGCCACGGCCTTCGTGCCGCGCGAAGACGAACCCAAATAGGAGAACGGCATCGACGATGACTTCCCCCGACAAAGAAATCGCCGCAGCCGCTCCGCCCGAGCTGAAACTCGGGATTCCGGGATTCGCCTACGAGGATCTGTTCGATCCTGCGCGCCTGGCGGATCTCCACACCGCCTTCGAGGCGGACTTCGCTGCGCGCGCGCCGGAAGCGCACGCGCAGTTCGATGCGTATCGCCGCGTTCGTGGCGAGGGAATGACGCCGGAGCAGCGAAGCGAAGCGCTCCTGGCGGCTGCGCCGCATTTCAGCTCCTTCGTGGGGCGCTTGTTCGGGGTCGAGGCGGAGCTCGCGCGATTGCGCGATGAAGTCGCATCGCGCGGCCCGCTGTGGAAGTTCAAACACGAATTCGCCAAGAAGCGCGTGCTCGGCAACGCCGCGGGGAAGAATTGGAAAGCCCTGGGCCACGACGATGCGCGCGCGGCCCTCGTTTCCCGCGTGGCCATCGCGGCGGTCCAAACGGAGCAGGCCGACGAGGAGCTCGTGACGGCCCGCGCCGTTCTTGCGTTGCTCGAGGTGGACGACACCGCGCGCAAGGTGAAAAAGGGCGGCGGTGCCACATGGACCGACGAGTTGCGCGCCCGCGCGCACACGGTGGCGGAGGCTCTGCGCGCGGAGGGCGTCGCGGGAGAACTCGACGACGAGTCCGCGGTGGCCTTGGCGCTCGACGCCATCGAGGCGTACCTCGCGGCCCGGCGCGCGGATCATCACGATCCCGTGGCCAAGTGGCCGTCGTTGCGGCAGCCGAAGACGCTCGATTACTCCAAGCTGGTGCAGCTCCGGCGGCCCGATCCGGCCATCCCCGAGCTCTTCGTGGGCGAAGAACACGAACGCCGCGAGCGCAACTTCACCCTGACGGATCGCCGTTACAACGCGCGTCAGACCGAGCAGGAAATCGATTACTGCATCCTTTGTCATAACCGCGACAAGGACTCCTGCTCCAAGGGACTGCTCGATCCGAAGCAGCACGTCATCAAGAAGAATCCCCTCGGCGTCGGTCTGGATGGTTGCCCGCTGGAAGAGAAAATCAGCGAGATGCACACCTTGCGCGGCCAGGGCGATCCGCTCGGCGCGCTGGCGTTGGTGACCGTGGACAATCCCATGTGCCCCGGCACCGGTCATCGCATTTGCAATGACTGCATGAAGGCGTGCATCTTCCAGAAGCAAGAGCCGGTCAACATTCCGCAGGTCGAAACGCGGGTGCTGACCGAGGTGCTCGAGCTTCCGTGGGGCCTCGAGATTTACGGGTTCCTCACACGTTTCAACCCGCTGAACATCGCGCGCCCGCACATCAAGCCGTACAACGGCAAGAACGTGCTCGTCGTAGGCTTGGGCCCGGCGGGCTACACGCTCGCGCACCATCTGGCCTGCGAGGGCTTCGGCGTCATCGCCGTCGATGGTCTGAAGATCGAGCCGCTGCCCGCGACCCTGACCGGCCGCGATCGCGAAGCGCCCGATCCGGTGCACGACTTCAACAAGCTTTATGGGGAGTTGGACGAGCGCATCCTGCTCGGTTTCGGCGGCGTGAGCGAATATGGAATCACGGTTCGCTGGGACAAGAACTTCCTCACGGTGGTGTACCTCACGCTGTCGCGGCACAAGAATTTGCGCATCTACGGCGGCGTGCGTTTCGGCGGCACCTTGACCTTGGACGATGTCTGGGACCTGGGCATCGATCACGTGGCCATTGCCGCGGGCGCGGGCAAGCCGACGATCATCGACATGAAGAACAACCTTGCGCGCGGCATCCGCAAGGCGTCCGACTTCTTGATGGCATTGCAGCTCACCGGTGCTTACAAAAAGAGCTCGATTGCCAATTTGCAAATTGCGCTTCCGGCGGTGGTGATTGGCGGTGGGTTGACCGCGATCGATACGGCCACGGAGCTACTTGCCTATTACGTCATTCAAATCGAGAAAACGCGCGAGCGCTTCCAGCAGCTTTTGAGCGACCGCACGATGGACGACGTGAAAGGGATGTTCGACGCCGAGGAATGGGAGTTGCTGCAGCAACATTTGGCTCACGCCGAGGAGCTCGCCGCCGAAAAGGCCCTGGCCAAGAAGGAAAACCGCGAGCCGCGGGTGCAGCAGCTCTGCGACAAGTGGGGCGGCGTTTCGCTGGTGTACCGAAAGACGCTGCAAGACTCGCCGGCGTACCGGCTGAATCACGAAGAGGTGGAAAAGAGCCTCGAGGAGGGCGTGCGCTACATCGAGAACATGTCGCCGGTCGAAGCGGTGCTCGACGAGCGGGCGCACGTGCGTGGGATCAAGTTCAAACGCAAGGACGGCAGCTTGATCGAACTCCCCGCCCGCACGGTGTGCGTGGCCGCGGGCACGAACCCCAACGTGACCTACGAGCGCGAATACGAGGGCACCTTCCAGCTCGACGAGCGGCAGTACTTCTTCAAAGCGCACCGTGCCGAGGTGGATGCTTCGGGCCTCGTAACGTTGGTGCCGGTGAGCGGCTCGGAAGTAGGCTTCTTCACGAGCTACCAAAAAGGCCGGCGCACGGTGTCGTTCTACGGCGACAACCATCCGCGCTACGCCGGCAGCGTCGTCAAAGCGATGTCCAGCGCCAAAGACGGGTATCCCCGCGTGGTGGCGCTGTTCCCGGAGATTCAGCAATTGCTCGCGTCGGAGCAACCGGCCCGCGACCGCGCGTTGCGGGAAACGTTTGCCAAGCTGGATCAGGAGCTGGTGGCCCAGGTGGTGGGGGTGAATCGTCTGACGCAGACCATCGTCGAGGTGGTGGTGCGGGCGCCTTTGGCGGCGCGGAAGTTCAAGCCGGGGCAGTTCTATCGGTTGCAGAACTTCGAGACGTTTGCGCCCATCGTGGACAATACGCGCCTCGCAATGGAGGGCCTCGCGTTGACGGGCGCCTGGGTCGACGAGGAAAAGGGCGAAATGGGCACCATCGTGCTCGAGATGGGCGGCAGCTCGCGCTTGTGCGCGGCGCTGCGTCCTGGCGAGCCCGTTATTTTGATGGGTCCAACGGGAACGCCGACCGAGATCGCGCACGGCGAGACCGTGTTGTTGTGCGGCGGCGGCCTCGGGAACGCGGTGTTGTTCTCGATTGCGAGGGCCTTCAAGGCATTAGGGTCGCGCGTGCTGTACTTCGCGGGCTACAAGCGCGGAGAGGACCTGTTCAAGCAAGACGACATCGAGCGGTACACCGACCAAGTCATTTGGTGCACCGACATGGGGAAGGAGATTGCGCCGCGGCGTCCGCAGGATCGCCAATTCCGCGGCAACATCGTGGAAGGCATGCGCGCCTACGCCGAGGGCCAACTGGGCAGTGTGGATATTCCGCTCAGCACGGTGAACCGCATCATTGCCATTGGGTCCGACCGCATGATGGCCGCCGTGAAGGAGGCTCGCCACGGCGTGCTGGCGCCCAAATTGAACCCCGTGCACCGCGCCATCGCGAGCATCAACTCGCCGATGCAGTGCATGATGAAAGAGGTCTGCGCCCAGTGCCTGCAAAAGCACGTGGACCCCGTGACGAAGAAGGAGACCGTGGTCTTCTCCTGCTTCAATCAGGACCAGGAGATCGACTCGGTCGACTTCCAGCACTTGCGCGAGCGGCTGCGCATCAATTCGATGCAAGAGAAGCTCGCCGACGCGTGGCTGGTGCGGCTCTTGGCGAAAAAGCCGGACCTGCTGCGGGTGTAGCGGGGTAGGGGACGACCACGTCGGCATTGGCTGACGTGGTCGCCGGGGGGATTACGGGTGAATCAGTGGACGCCGCCGGTGCCTCCGTCGGCGAGCTGGCCTTTGCAGTCGAACGCGATATTGATCTTACCGAGCGGGTCGCCTTGCACCGTCTTGCACGAGTTCGGGCAGAGCGAGATCTTCTTCGGCGCGGCCTTGTCGTCGTAGTGCCAGCCGTTCCCACCGGCGCACGCTTCGCTATAGGAAATCGTGGAGGCCGCATTGCTGCTATTCGTGAAATTGACCCGCACGGCGTCGTAGTTGATGGTGCCGCCGCCGGGCGGATTGGGAATCGCGAAATCGCAAGACATGTTCTGCGTGCGAATTTCGTTCAAAGCCTTGATGAATGCCTGCTTCGTCGAAGTCGTGTCGTTGACCTTGACCAACATGGCTTCCGTCGTCCCACCGGACTTCGCAACCGTGTTGAGCCTTTCGAGCTTGTCGTGTTCAGGGTCGCTGGTGATTCCGATCACGTAAGTTCGAATGCCTTGGTCCTTTGCAGTTTTGGCTTGGCTGGCGACGAGATTTACTTTGCACGTCGTTTCCCTATCCTTGCACTGCTGATCGATGACCGGCGTTCCTCCATGGCCGTCGCAGTTGGCAACGCAGCAATCGTGCGGATCCGTGCAACCATCCGGGCACTTGTCTTCGGGCGTCCCGTCCGTTGCGAGGACGATAGCCGTCACCTCCTCTTTGTGCTCTGCTGCAACGGTCTGGGCCTGCTTGGCAGCACCGCCCATGGCTGCGACCGAAGGGGTACCGCCATCGGGCTTTACGCCGTCGAAGGCTGCTTTGAAGTCTTTCGAATTAGGTAGATCCCTGAGCGACACTTGGGACTTCGAAAATGCGTCTGCGCTGCACAATGCCAAACCCGAGCCTGAAAAGAACGTGAGGGATGCCCTCATTCGGGCCGATTGCGAGTCCGCATAAAACGACTCTGCGGCATCGACGATCGGCCCCCATTTCTTGCTGGTGATATCAGCACCCGTGGTCGTGTCCCGGATCATGCTGCGCGACTTGTCGAACATGAAGACCAGGTTGACCGGCCGCAGCGTGGCCTGCGCCGTCTGCGATGCACAATTCGTCACGTTGCCAGTGTTGCCAGGGTTGGTACCGGGCAGACCGGCATCCCCTGCGCCATTGGTAACGCCTCCACCGCTACCCGGTGCGCCATTTCCAGGTGCGCCATTTCCAGGATTCTCATTGCCGTCCCCGCCGTTGTTGAACCCCGAGTCGTCGCTACCTCCGCACCCTGCTGCAATGACCGTCGCGATGAACGCCGACACTGCGGCGAGAGTGACGCTTCGATGTCGGATCATGGGAGGTTCTCCTCAATTGAGAATAATGTAGTAAAAACGGATACATCGCTAATCCATGGACCCATGGCCGCGCGCGTTCCGATCTGTCAGAGGTACGAAGATTCGTAGGTAACCGGCACAGCGCATATACGCGTACTTGAAATCGTGTCCCCTTAACGGACGAAAGCCCACGCCGACCAAGTGTCGACGCGGGCCGTTCGCTATTTCGTTAGGCTGCCGCTATCTCAGTGAACGCCGCCGCTCCCGCCGTCGGCCTGCGTGCCTCTGCAGTCGAACGCGATGTTGATCTTGCCACCGGGATCGCCCTGGATGGTGTTGCAGGTGTTCTTGCAGAGCACGATCTGGCTCGGCTTGCCAGCCTTGGGATCCTTATCGTAGTGCCAACCATTGTCGCCGGTGCACGCTTCGCTGTAGGGCACCGTCGACGCGACGTTCTTTCCACTCGTGAAGTTCACGCGGACCGCGTCGTAGTTGATCTCTTTGCCGCTTGGGTTGGGAATCGCGAAGGAGCAAGAGAGGTTCGCGCCGCGAATCTCTTGAAGCTGGTTAACAAGCTTGGTGCTCGTTTGTCCCGGCTCCTTCGCGTCAACGTGAAATCCTTGAGTGCCACCCGAAGCGGCGATCTTGTCCACCGCGGCATACAGCTCCGGATCGTCTCCACCGACTCCGATAACGTAGGTGGGAATACCGGCTTTTTTGCCGGCCGCTGCGAGCGAGCTGACATTGTCCACGGTACTCTCGCAGTGGTTCGGTGAGCCGTCCGTTACGAGAAGAACGACGACCTTCTCACCTTGCCTCTTCGGGTCCTTCTGAGCCGCGTCCTTGACCGATTGAGCAAATTTAATCGCCCCGTCCAGCGCGGGTTTAGTCGGAGTTCCTCCGCCCGGACTATTCCGGTTGATCGACGCTGCAAAGTTGCCACTCGGCAAGGGCGTAAGGTCAACATCTTGAATCTTATAGAAGTCACTGAAACAAATCGAATCGCCGTCCCCATCTTGAAGGGGAAAGTATTGCAACGAGGCGTTCATGCCGGCCGACTTAGGGTCCGAATAAAATGTCTTCATTGCCTGTGTGACCGGATCCCAACGCAATCTCTTATTGTAATGATCACCCGTGTTATCTCGATAGTCTCCCATGCTCCCGGAGCGGTCGAACATCGTGATCAGGCTCACCTTCGTGAGCGTGCTGGTGGCCGTCTGCGAAGCGCAATTCGTCACGTTGCCGACGTTACCCGGATCGGCACCAGGCAGACCCGCGTCGCCGGCGCCGTTGGTGACGCCGCCACCCGTGCCGGGATCGCCGTTGCCATTCCCGTTGCCGTTGCCATTCCCGTTGCCGAAACCCGAGTCGTCGCTACTCCCACACCCAGCTGCGGTTACCGTCGCGATGAACGCCGACACCGCGGCGAGAGTAATAGTTCGAAGTCGGATCATGGGAGGCCTCCTCAATAGGACTAGTGCGAAGCAGAGATATACCCCTACTTCATGGACGCATGGCCGGTCCCGTCTGAATCCGTCATGTGGGAGACGAAAATTTATGCGCACGTATCCGCAATAGCGCACATGTGCGCGGATCGTCGCTTCGTGTCTTAGGTAAGCACTTGCTTAGTTAACTTTGCCGTTCGTAGCGCACCCAAACGCAATAGCGATTTTCGCACCTTTGTCTTGCTTCACGCTGTCGCACGTCGAAGCGCATAGTTCGATGGTTCTCGGCGAAGAGACATTGTCGTAGTGCCACCCCTGACCGCCCTGGCACGCTGCGCTGTAGCTCAATGTTGTTGCCTGCCCACCGGTCGGCGTGAGCACGACGTTCACGGCGTTGGTGTCGAGCTTCTTGCCGTCGCCTGGTTGAGGGATCGCAAACGAGCACGACATGACCTCGCCACGGATCTTATTAAGCTGCGCGACCAGATCGCGGCTGGTTTGCTCCGCGTCGCTGTTTTCGGCGACGTAGGTCGCCTTGCCCGTGCCTCCGTTACGCGCGATTTCGTCGAGGTTGCCGGTGTCGGGACCCACGCCAACGACGTACGTCGAGATCGACGGGCTGCCGTTCAAGCCAGATTTCGCCGTGTCGTACACACCTTGCAGTTCCCCACATGCGGTGGGTTGCCCGTCCGTCACGAGAACGACGACCGCGCGCTCATCGGGGTGGGAACCCAGCGTATTCTTCGCGATCTCGAACGCACCGAGGAGTGCGCCTCGTGTGGGCGTGTCTCCGTCAGGGGTGATGCGCGAAATCTCGTCCCCAAATTCCGAACTTGGCAATGCGGTGCGGTTCACCGCCGGATTGCTGTAGGCCGATGCGCTGCACTTGTTTCGCCCGCCAAGAGGGAAAAATTGCAAGGTGGCGTTGAGTCCCGCGGATTGCGGATCCGAGAAGAATGTCGCCATTCCCCGGCTGACAGGCGCCCAACGCTGGGCTGTATTGTCATGTTCGACGCCATTGTTGTCTTGGAATCGCCCCATGCTGCCCGACTTGTCGAACATCACGATGAGATTGACTTGCTGCAGCGATCCGCGCGCACTCGACGTGGCGCACGCTTGGAGGTCGCCCAATCCGCCCACGCCGAAGTCGCCGGAAAAGCCACCTCCGGGATCATCGCCCGGCTTTCCGCTTCCGTTCGAATCGTCGTCGTTCCCGAATACCGACCCAACGACGCCGCACCCGGAAGATGCCGTGACGACGATGATCGAGCCCACGGCCAAAGCCACCTTGCGAAGTCCCATGATGAGGCGCCCTCCTGTGCGAGCGAGAACGCCAATTCCACCCATCGTGCCAATGGCTTCAGCTCATTGCGCATGAGACGATTTGCGTAAATGGGCGCGAATCGACGCGTCAGCCCTGGGGCTCGGCTCTCCCAAGTATGGATATCGCGCGTCCCTGGATCATTCGCGTCGCTTGATCGCCGACTGTCTGGTAGGTGGGCGCTTACTGTCGCGCTCAGACAGCGCAGGCGTGGGCTGTCCCACGGAGGACTTGTGGTAGAAGCCGGGAGTCTATTTCCGCCATGCCCAAACCTTTGGCAGCTCTAGCTCACGACAGTCTATTTTGGAGAAGAATCGCAGCCTGGGGCGCCCAGCAGGGCCCCGAGTGGTGGGTCAAACATAGCCCCACCTTCTTCGGCCTCGCGGGGGCCGTCCTCGTGCCCAGCGCGCGCCGCAAGGTGGTCTCCAACCTGCGACGCATTCGAGGCGATGCTTCGCCCCTGCGCGAGGTCCTCGAGACGGGCCGAACCTTTACCAACTACGCGGGCTGCCTGGCCGAGGTGCTTTCCAATGGCTCGAAGAACGCGCGCTTGCCCGAAGCCGAGCTCATCGGTCGCGAGCGCGTCCTCGAAGCGGCGGCGCACAACAAGGGCCTCGTCGTGGTGACGATTCACACCGGCGGCTGGGAAACGGTGGGCCCATTCTTCTCGCGCATCGGCCTCAAGGTCATGATGGTCATGGAGCCCGAACGCGACGCCCGCGCCCGCGAGCTCCAAGACGAAGCGCGCCGCAAGTCGGGCCTTCTCGTGGCGCATGTGGGCATGGATCCACTGGATTCATTGCCGCTACTGCGCCACCTGCAATCGGGCGGCGTGGTCGCCCTGCAGGTCGATCGCGTGCCGCCAGGTATCCGCACCGCGCCCGTTCGTCTGCTCGGCGCGCCGGGCGAAATCCCGCTGGGCCCTTTGCGGCTCGCACAAGTATCGGGCGCGCCCCTCGTGCCCATCTTCTGCTCGCGCCTAGGCTATCGCCGTTACCAACTCGAGGCGTTGCCGCCCATCTTCCTTCCGCGCCGCGCGTCGTCCGACGAGCTCACCGCCGCCGCGCAAAAGGTCGCCGATGCCGTGACGGCCTTTTTGCGCGTGCATCCGACGCAGTGGTTTCACTTCGGCGAGGAGCGGTAATCGTTGCAGAGGCACTCTGACCGGTTTATCGATTGGGGCGCAGTACACCGGACTCGGAGGAGATCACGATGGGAACGTTGTCGCGGTCCACGGTGAGCGAGACTGCAAAACCCTCGATGGACGGTTCGAACATTGTCCATCCGTCTTTTGTAATGTCCGCCACGCGGAACGCCTGGTTGCCGTAATTGGTGTAGACCGTTGCGAAAATGTGCCCGTTGTGGCCTCGGACGATCGATGGTGCACTGGAGTACTCCGTACTCAGAGGCGCGCCAACGGGGACCCAATCCGAACCGTCGAATCGGATGACGCGGGTCGTTCCATCCCAAAACGAACCAATAGCGAACAATCGTCCGGCATCATCGAAAGCGATTCCCAATGATCGCGGATCCCCACTTGGTGTCGTCGATAGGGTGGAGCCTACAGGCATCCAAGCGGAGCCCGTCCATTTTCGCACGTGCGTTGAAGAATCGGTATACGCGACGTACGGGACCCCTGCCGGGTCCACGGCAATGCGAGGGTGGAGGGCGTCCGCCGTTGGCGAGTCGTTCACCGGTCCGCCGATCGGGGACCAGGTACCATTGGCGTCGAAGGCGCGGACGATGACATTGTACGTGATGGTCTCCCCTGGGATGCCCTCCGAGCATGCCAGCAGGAGTCTTCCATTGGCGTCGATCGCCAAGGGGGAGTCGGTTACGTCTCTGACCTCGTGAATGGGCACGCCGAGCTTGTCCCATCCCGTTCCCGACCATCGTTGAACGACCTTGTCCCTCGTGTTGCCCGGAGCGTGGTCCGAGGACAACACGAGGTTGTCGTTCGGATCGAACAAGATGTGGGGGTCCCATGTTATCAGCGAAAGAGGGTCACCCAATTGAGTCCAAGTGCCATGCAGCGTGTCGAGCGTCGAAACGGTCCACTTTGGCTTCGCGTCATCGTTTCGCTCTTTTGCTACGAGGGCGATTCGCCGTCCTCTCCCGGCGGCCACTGAAGCATCGCCTAGGATGAATCGCTCCGTTAGTCGGGATCCCATGCGCAACCACGGCGGTAGCGTCCAGCTCCAGTTCGGGATCGACGCCAGCGGCCGCCCGTCGAGTGCCGAAACGTCGCCGAAGTGCGCGACCAGCTCCGCGGGAGCCTTTTGTTCAGCCACGGGCGTAATGGTGATCGTTCGCTGATCGGACGAGAGTATGACCCGCGTTGAAATGATCGTCCCGGATGGCGTTGCGAGTGTAACGGCGGACGGTCCAATCTTGACTCTTTCGGAGAACGTAACCTGAATGGGATCCTGGACCGATACATTGGTGTCGCCATTGGCCGGTGTCAGCGCGAGCACGGTCAGCTCTTTCGGCTTCACCGGCGCGTCGGTAGCCGCGTCTGGCAGTGACGTGTCGGGAGGCTCGATGACGCCGGGCGGCGAGATGGGTGATCCATCGCTCGAACTGCATGACCAGAACGCGCCCAACGATATGCAGGTCAAGATGGCCAGGGATGAAGAAGAAGAGCGGTAGTACATCAAAGTTGAACTCGTACGGGGCTAATGTGCGGTGCTTCGTCGAGGCTGCCTTGGCCAAGCGTCCCGTCTCTGTTTAGACCCCAGCACATGACTGTGTGGTCGGACAAAAGTGCGCAAGTGAATGCGATGCCTGCGGCGATGGCGACGGCCGGATTGGACAAGCCTTGAACCTTCAGAGGAAGACTCGATTCTTGTGGCTCGACGGAATTACCATTGATTTGTCCCGCGCCTAACCCACCGTAGCGGTTATTGCCCCAGCACCAGATGGTTCCGTCGTCGAGCAGCGCACACGCGTGGTCCGATGCCATGGCAAGCTTTGTGGCCGACCTGTTCGTCGGGAGGATGACGGGAGCCGCGACGCTATCCTGGGGGGCGTCGAACTTGTCTCGGCCGAGCATTCCGCGTGTATTGCTCCCAATGCACATGACCTCTCCCGAACGAACACGCGCGCACGCGGTGTAATTGCCCGCAGCGATTTCGAGCGCATCGGTGAACATATAGTCCGGAGAGATTGCCAATTGTCCTCGGGAGTTGTCGCCCCACCCATAAACATTTCCTATTTCGTCCAAAACCGCTCCAAAAAGATGGCCAATGGCAATTTGTTTGATGGGGTGTCCCTTACCATCGACTTTGGTAGGGAATTTGCCTCCTCCGCCGTCCGTCCAGTGCAAGCCACGTCCCCAGCACCAGCCATCGTCGGCGCTTACTGCGCACGATGTCATCCCATTCGTCACGATTTGCTGAGAGGGCCCGAGATTTGATACGGGCAAGGCCTCAGGATGTGGTTTGTAGTCGTCGTCGACTGGCGAATTCGCGCGACCGAGTGCACGATAACGATTTTGGCCCCAGCACTGAGCTTGGGCGTCGGTCAAGATAGCGCACGTCGCCTCTGCGGGCTGACCGTCTTCATCGGACTCATCACCGGTTGCAACTTGTATGGTATTGGCGACCGATGCGAGCTGAGGGCTAGGTACGGGGCGCTTGTCAAACGGTCGAGATCCATCCGGCAGTTCCGTTATTTGAGGATTTCCGAGCTGTCCGTGGCGATTGTTCCCCCAACAAAAGAGACGTCCGTCATCCATGGTGGCGCACGCGTGCACGCCGCCAGCCGCGATGCCGATGGGGATGTGCGTCGCAGGAGGCGTGATGATCGACCCTCGGTCCGTGCCCGCGTCGTTCACCGTGACGGCGCCCCCGTTGTCCGCGTCGGTCCCCCCGCACGCCGCGACGATGCCCACGCCAAAAGACGCGGCGAGGCCTCCGAGAATCCCCACGCGCATGCGGTGGCGCGAAACAACGGCCGCGATGGCCCTTCCTCTCGATTCGTTTGCCGGCATGGCACCAGGTTCCTTCGTCGTCCGTCACAAAACTGCGCCCATTGGCGATATCGGCCGCCAAGCGGTCCGAGTTGCGCGGGAAGCTACAAAATGTTCGGAATTGCCGCCACCGCGGCTCGTTCGGTGCAGCAAAATTCTACACCGGAGCTCGCTGGTACTGTCCCGAACGCTCTAGCCCACCTAATGTATCGGAAGATCGAGGTCGCCGATGCCGTGACAGCCTTCTTCCGCGTGCATCCACGCCTTGTTTCACTTCGGCGAGTACCGATAGTCGTTACAGAGGGACTCTGACCGGGGTGAGATGCGGGGTCAGGTCGAAGGTTCCCTGGCCGAGCGCGCCCGAGTTGTTGCTGCCCCAACACATCACCTGATGGTCGGACATGAGGGCACACGTAAACCCTCGACCCGCGGCGATCGAGATGGGCGTGCCCGCCAGATCTTTCACACGCAGCGGCGTTGCAGAATCCTTGGGCTCGACCGACACCCCATTGCTTTGCTCGGTGCCGAGGGCACCGAAATAGCTATCCCCCCAACACCAGACGGTGCCGTCGTTCAGAAGGGCGCATGCATGATCGCTACTCACGACCACCTGGAGTGCGGCGGCGGTGTCCGTTGGCAGTAGGACAGGCGCGGGCCTAAACTCGTCGATTGGGCCGCTGTCCGATGCGCCCCTCCCGAGAAGGCTATCGAAGCCATTGGACCCAAAGCATTGAACATCCCCGCCGTCAGCAGGGCGCATGTCGTCTGTCGTCCAGCTGAGATGGAGTTCACGCGGGCGTTCTTTGCAAACCAAACTCTCTCTGGCCCCTGTTGTTCGTCATGAAGTCCCCAGCAATAAATTCCACCGTAGTTCGTAAGTACGCAGCCATGATGGTCCCCCAATGCAATCTGCGTGATGACGCTGCCAAGTAGACCTGAGATGGTCCTCTCTTTGGCTACGCCACCCTCTGTGACACCCGCATCGTTCCATCGGTTGCTGTATCCCCAGCACTGAGCGCCCTGGGCGCTTACGGCGCACGAGGTTCCGCCGCTGGTGACGATCTGCTCCACGGGCCCGAGCTTCGTTACAGGCATGGCCTCCGGGTGCGGCAGGCGATCCACCATGCCTCGACCAAGTTCATCGAATTGGCTACTCCCCCAGCATTGCGCCTGTGCATCTGGCAAGATCGCACATGTGGCGCGTACTTCGTATCCGCCGTCGATTCGTGCACCCATGGTGGAGAGTTGGGTGACGTGGCTCACGGACGCCAATGCCGGTGTGGCGACCGATCTACCGTCGAATTCGAATCCGCCGTCCAGCAGGGGGGTGCCTTGCGGATTGCCCAATTGGCCATAATCGTTGGCTCCCCAACAAAAGACGCGTCCGTCGTCCATCGTGGCGCACACTTGATTCCCCCCGGCGGCGATGGCCACGGGAACGTGTACCACGGGTTGGGGGATGATCGACCCTCGGTCCGTGCCCGCGTCGTTCGTTGGGACCACGTCGGCGCCGTTGTCCGAATTGCTTCCGCACGCCGCGACGATACCCACGCCAAACGAAATGGCGAGCCCACCGAGCGTCCATGCGCGGGCTCGGTCGCGTGAAACGGCAGCCATCAAAGTCCTTCCTCTTGATTCATTTGCCGGCACGATGGTCACCGATTGAGACGGAGTATGCCGGCGCGAGACGAGGCCACCACGGGAATGTTGTCTGGACCTACGGCTAGCGAATGCGCAAAGCGCGTAATGGGCCACTCGATCTTGGTCCATCCAGCATTCGTAATGTCCACGACTCGAAAGGAATCGCCGAAGCCGCCATCGTAAATAGCCGCAAAAATGTGCCCGTCGCGGCCTGCGGTCAATGGGGCAGCGATGTCCGCGCCGAGCGGCTCGCCGACTGGCACCCAGCCGGTGCCGTTGAACACGATGATGCGCATCGTTTCATCGGAGAAACTGCCCATGGCGAACAGTCTTCCGCCGTCGTCGCAAGCGATGCCCAACCATCGTGCGTATCCACCTGTCGGAGCCAGATTGGAGCCCACCGGCACCCACGCAGAGCCCGTCCACTTTCGAACACTCGCCCAAGGATCGGTATACGCGACATACGGGACCCCCGCAGGGTCCAGCGCAAGGTATGGCTCGAATGGATCGGACGTCCGGGAGTCGTTCACGGTTCCTCCGATGGGCGACCAGGTAGCTTTCCCATCGAACGAGTGGACGACCAAGTTGTACGCATTGGGATCCCCCTGGACGGTCTGCGATGCGGCCACGAAGAGTTTGCCCGTGCCATCGACCGCAAGGAGGGAACGGACGATCTCGTTGGCACCAGGAATGGGCTGGCCGAGGAAGTCCCATCCCGTTCCCGACCATCGTTGAACGAAGACTTGCTTTTCGTACAACGAGGCCACCACGATGCTTCCGCTCGGATCCAGCGCGACGCGTGGACTCGACGTGACCTTGGCGAGAGGGCGAGCACCCAACCATGTCCACGGACCATGCGGTGTGCCAAAGGTGTAGACGTTCCCCGCCGAGCCCCCACCCGCACTCCAGTCCCCCTTCGCGAGAATGGTTTGCCGTCCGGGTCCAATAGCCATCGAACTATCGTTCACGGAGAAGTCCGACTTCCTGGGATCTGGACCCACGCGTAGCCAAGCAGGCAGCTTCCAACTCCAGTTCGGCGTCGGGGTTAGACGCCTTCCATCCAGTGTCGAAATGTCGTTGAAATGAGCGAGCACCTCCGCGGGAGCTTTTTGCGGAGCCACCGGCGAAAGGGTGACCGTTCGCCCATCGGCGGAGAGTCGGATGGTCGTTGGAATGGCCGTTCCGTCCGGCGTCGTGAGCGTAAGGGCCGATGAACCAAGTTGGACGGGCTCCGAAAACGTCACCTGAATCGGATCTTCGATGGCTACATTGGTATCCCCATGGGTCGGCGTCAGCGAGACGACGGTGAGGTCTTGCGGCTCCACCCGCCCATCGCTGCCCGCATCACGTGGGGATGCATCGAAAGGCCCTTGCGGGGATCCGTCGGGAGGCTCGACGATACCGCCTGGCGAGATGGGCGATCCATCGCTCGAACTGCACGCCCAGAAGGCACCCGTCGCGATGCAGGTGAAAATACCGAGGGTCCGAGAAAGAGACGGAAAACGCATCCTACGAAACCTTGCTGTGATCAAAAGAGGCCTCTTTTCGGTGTGCCCGTTCATCGATTGAGGCGAAGTACACCCGACCGAGGGACGACCACGATGGGAACGTTGTCGCGGTCCACGGCGAGCGCGGCTGGAAGGTCCTCGATGAGCGATTCGAGCTTCCATCCGGCCTGCGTGATGTCTGCCACTCGGAAAGCCTGGTTGTGCCAATCGTCGTAGACGGTTGCAAAAAGGTGCCCATCGTGGCCTGGGACGAACGATGGTGCGTTGGAGCTCTGTGTACTCAGTGCCTCGCCCACCGGGACCCAGTCCGAGCCGTCGAATCGGATGACCCGGGTCGTTTGATCCGAATACTCACCAATGGCGAACAATTGCCCGCCATCGTCGAACGCGATTCGCAACCACTCCGCGGTCCACCCTGTCGGAGCTAGATTGGAGCCCACAGGCACCCAAGCGGAGCCCGTCCACTTTCGGACGTGCACCGAAGGATCGGTATATGCGACGTACGGGACGCCCGCTGGGTCCACGGCAATGTGGGGATTGAGCGGGTTGGCCGTCGGTGCGTCGTTGACCGGGCCGCCCACGGGCGACCAGGTACCTTTGTTATCGAAGGCGCGGACGATCAGATGGTACGTGATCGTTTCCCCCGGGATTTTCTCCGAGCACGCCAACAGGATTTTTCCATGGGCATCGATGGCCAAGGGGGAGTCGCTCGCGTCTCGAACATTCGGAATGGGCTCGCCCAGCTTGTTCCACTCCGTTCCTGACCATCGTTGAACGACCTTGTCACTCGTGTTGTCCGACGACACCACGAGGTCGCCGTTCCGATCGAGCAACATGTGCGGATCCCAGGTTATCAGTGGAAGCGGTCCACCCAATGGCGTCCAGGTGCCATGCAGTGTGTCGACCGTCGAGACGCTCCACCTTGGCTTTTCGTAGTCGTCGTGCTCGTGTGCTGCGAGGGTGATTCGCCGTCCCGGTCCAGCGACCACCGAAGCGTCGCCGAGATTGAATCGCTCGACCAGGTCGGAGCCTACGCGGAGCCACACAGGCATCTTCCAGCTCCACTCCGGGGTGGAGGCGAGAGGCAGCCCATCGCGTGTCGAAATGTTGCCGAAGTGCGCGACGACCTCCGCGGGGGCAACTTGTGCGGCCACCGGTGAAATGGTGACCGTGCGTTGATCGGCCGAGAGCGCGATCCTTGTCGAAAGGATCGTCCCGTCGGGGGTGGCGAGCGTCACCGAGGACGGTCCAATCTTTACTGGCTCGGAAAACGTAACCTGGATGGGTTCCTGCACCGATACATTGGTGTCGCCATGGGCCGGCGTCCGCGAGACGATGGTCAGCTTTCTCGGTTCCACTTGCGCATCGACGTCGGCGTCTTGCATGGACGCGTCGGGAGGCTCGAGTTGCCTGCCGGGCGAGATGGGAGAACCGTCGCTCGAACTGCACGACCAGAACGCGCCCGTGGCCATGCAGGTGAGCACGGCGAGTGACCAAGAAAAAGAAGCGGAACGCATGCGGTGACAACTAGCGGCCATCAAAGTGGCACCCTTACCGGTGTGAGGTGCGGGACTTCGTCGAATGTGCCCTGGCCGAGAGTTCCCCAGCTATTGTCGCCCCAGCACACCACCTTGCCATCGGACAAGAGAGCGCATGTAAACCCGGTGCCTGCGGCAATGCTCGTCGGTTTGCCAGGCAAGTCTTCGACTTGCAACGGCGTTGCGGATTCATCCGGCTTCACGGAGACGCCATTGCTCTGTCCCGAGCCGAGGGCACCGGAATAGTTCTTTCCCCAGCACCAAACGGTGCCGTCGTCGAGGAGGGCACACGCATGGTCGTTGCTCACGACGACTTGGACGGCGAGCGCTTTGTCCGTTGGAAGAAGAACGGGGCCGGGTGTGAGCTGTTCGATCGGGCCGGTCACCGGGCCTCTGCCGAGAAGGCTGTCGAAGCCATTCGATCCGAAGCATTGAACTCCCCCCGCTGCCATGAGTGCGCACGTCGTTTGACGTCCGGCCGCGAGAGCCTGAACTCTGGCATTGTTTGCAAAAGGGACGCTCTCTATCCCTTGTTGATCGTTATAAATGCCCCAGCAATCGACTCCACCGTAGGTGGTGAGTATGCAGCCATGATAGTCCCCCAATGCGATCTGGCGAACGGTGCCGACGATACCTGGGACATTCCTGTCCTTGGCTACTCCGTATTCGGATTCACCGGCGTCGTTCCAGTGGTTGTTGTATCCCCAGCATTGAGCGCGACCGCCGGTTACGGCGCACGAGGCTCCACCACTCGTGACGATCTGCTCCACGGGGCCCAGGTCGCTTACGGGCAAAGCCTCGGGATGCGGGTCGCGATCCGCTTTCCCGCGGCCGAGCCCACCGAATTGGTTGCTGCCCCAGCACAGAGCCTGGGCATCTGCCGACACCGCGCATGTGGCGCGCACCTCGTATCCTTCGTCGATCCGTGCACCCATCGTGGAGAGTTGCTTCACGTTGCTCACGGACGCCAAGGACGGGAACGGGACGGAGCGCCCATCGAAATCCTGCCCGCCGTCGG
The DNA here is from genome assembly GCA_037157775.1 of Sorangiineae bacterium MSr12523. Taxonomy (NCBI): domain Bacteria; kingdom Pseudomonadati; phylum Myxococcota; class Myxococcia; order Myxococcales; family Pendulisporaceae; genus Pendulispora; species Pendulispora brunnea. The sequence goes on along the minus strand of CP089982.1, from coordinate 8,035,083 downwards.
GGAGCATCGTGGTTTGCGGATTGCCTAGTTGTCCATAGCCGTTGGACCCCCAGCAGAACATGCGGCCGTCGTCCATCATCGCGCACGCCTGACGGCCACCCGCCGCGATGGCCACCGGCACGTGTACCGTGGGAGGCGTGACGATCGGCCCTCGATCGGTACCCGCGTCGTTCACTGTAACGGGTGCCCCGACCTCCGAGTCGCTCCCGCACGCGGCGACGACGCCCACGCCCAACGAGAAGACGAGTCCCCCGAGTATCGCCGCGCGCACCCGATGGCGCGAAACAGCGGCCGCGACGGCCCTTCCTATCGATTCGTCTGCCGGCATCAACAGCGGCTCCTTCCGTTGTCCGTCACAAAACTGCGCTCACTGGCGATGTCGGCCGCCGCAGGGCCCCAGTTGCGCGCGAAGCTACAAAAAGCGCGGAATTTCTGCCATCGCTGCTCGCTGTATTGAGCAAAATTACACCTACACCGGAGCTCGCGTTCACCGCCGAGAACGCTGTCCAGAGGCAATTTCTCGAGAAAAACCCCTGACTCTTGCCCGCAGGCCAGCTTGATGCTGGTATGCGCCCCCCCCATGAGCACGCGTTATCACATCGGCGCCAAAGGGCTCCGCGGGAGCATCGAGGCGTATGCGAAGCGCTTCGATCTTCTCGAAGTCCAGGCCGACGCCCATTCACCATCCCCCACGGCGCTTCGGCGCTGGCGGAAGGCGGTGCCTCCGCATTTCGAATTTTGTGTCGTCGCTGGGAAAAGCCTGGCGGCAGTCAAAGATTCTCCCGAGCAGGCGCGCGAGCTCGAGATGGCCGTCGAGGCCATCACGGCGCTGCAGGCGCGCTGTTTTCTTTTGGCCACGCCCGTCGACGTGACACCCAGTACGGTTTGGCGTGAGCGCATGGCGCGGCTGCTCGAGAAGCTGCCCCGTGACGTGACCACCATCGTGTGGGAGCCGCGTGGCGTTTGGGAGCATGAGCAGGCCGCGGCTGCGGCGAAGAAATGGGGGGTCGTGCTCTCGGTCGATCCGGTGCGTGAGGCCGTGCCCCCGGGGCCGGCCGCCTATGTTCGCCTGCGCGCGCTCGGTGAGACGCATTCCTACGGCGAGAGCGCGCTGTCGCGCGTGATTTCGGCGGTGGGGCCGCGGCGTGATGCGTACGTGGTCCTCGAGACCGCCTCCGCCCTCACCGAGTGCAAGACGCTGCGGCGGCTTGCGGCGCGCGGCGATGGCGCCGAGCGTGGCGGCGGCGGGCGTGTGGTGCGGCCGCGCGTGGCCACGATGAAGGTACGCGACGACGAGCAGGAGTAGCCGGTGCACTACGCTCTCGCGGCTTCGCAGCCGAAAATCGTCGATGCCGTCCTGTCACTTGCGCCGAAGGGAAACGCGATCGACCTCGCCGTCGCTGCCGTGTTCGCGGGCGCGGCGCTTTCACCGAGCACCTTGCTCGGGCCCGTGCAGCTCCTCGTGGGAGGCGGCGGCGCGGGGCTTCGCGCCTTCGATGGGCGCACGCGCCAGCCGGGTGCAGGGGCTCCGCGGCCGCGCGGCTTCTTGCCGCGGGATACGATTCCGGAGGCGGCGTACGTCGGCGTGCCGGTGCTGCCCGCGGCGCTCGCCGCCGTGCATGCGCTCGCCGGGGAGCTCTCGTTCGCGCGCGTCGTGGCGCCGGCGGTGGCTCTCGCCAAAGATGAATCGGACGGCCGCCGCGAGCTCCTGTCGCGCGTAGCCCGCCGCGGGGCGCTGGCCCTGGGCGAAGGGGACTTCTTGGACGACCTCGTTCAGGCCGCAGGCCGCATCGGCGGCGGCCTTTTGACGAAGGACGATTTCGCGACCGTCGGTCCATCCGAGAGCGAGTGCCACGTCGAGCAACGCTCCACGCGCGCGATTGCCCGTGTGCCGTGGTACGACGCGCCGCTCAACGATTCCATCGATCGCGATTCGACGGAGACGCACGTCGTGGCCGCCGCCGACGCGCGCGGACGCATCGCCATTGCGGCGTACGCGGTCAGCACCGTGGGGCTCGACCTTCCGACGTGGGGCGTCCTCGCGCCTCGAACCGCCGCGCCCGTGCGCCGCGGAGAGCCTCGCGCGCGCCCGGGCGAACCCCGCAGCGCCGTCGCACCCATCGTGCTTCTTTCGGCCGACGGCGTGCTCGGTGGAGCCATCGGATTCGCGGGCCGCAACCGCGAAACGGCGCTCTCGGCCGCCGTGGAGACGTTTCTCTCGGGCATGCCCATCGAGAGCATTGCCCCCGAAGCATCGCGCCCGACGGGCGTCTTGCGAACGCCCGCGAGCGCGCGGACCATCTAGGCGATCACTCGCCGGTGAGTCCCTCCCAAAATTCGCACTGGTGCTCGGCGCTGATGTCGACGGGGTGAATGCCGCCGGCGCCGGTGTCGAGTCCTTGCGTGTTCGGCGTCGTGTCCGAGCCGCAAACGGGAGCCCACGCGGGGGACCCGCCGCCATTCGGATTACCGGTTTTGGCGAATCGCGTCCAATATCCGATCATCTGATCGGATAAAGCCTTTTGATCCGCGGTGAAGTTCGGATTGAATCCGAGGAGATTCATCAAATACGGCACCTCCGACGAATGGAGCGCGCCGCGCTGCACGTCCGGAGGCAGCGGCAGCACCAGCGGGGCGTTGCGATCCGAGAACTCGTAGGCATATGCCCTGGTCGCGGCGCCGAGCCAGCGGTGGGCTCGAACGGAGGGGCATACGATGATCCGGTCCGTCATGATCTGGGACCAGGCCATGGCCGGGGTGGGGTAGGCGCTGGCCGGATATTTCGCCTCCACCGCGGCGGCGGCCTCCCCGTAAGAGAGCGTGACCCGCTCGTGGTAGCGCTCGGCACTCATCGGCACCCCCTCGAAGAAGAACGCGCTGAAGCCGCGCCCCTCATCGAGGTTCGTGCCCGACAGGACGGGGATGCGGTGCACGAGGCCTTTCTTCATCGCATCGCCGGGGTGGAGCGGCAAGAAGCGCGTGCCATGCACGGGCTGGGCGTAGCGCCAGCCGGGGGCGGGCGTCATCAGGTCGTTCGCCCCGATGGCCCGCAGGCAATCGATGGCGCTGGCAGGGTTGGTGGGGTTCGTACAGCCGCGTTGCGTTGCCAAAGAGGTGCCAAGGCGCTCCGCCTCGGCCTTGTCCACGAAGATCGAGCCGGCGGTGCGATCGGGAAAGAGCCCCGCGTCGGGCCAATCCCATGTGCCGGTGCCGCTTTCCAAGATGGCCCGATGGAACAGGCCTCCGGCCGACGGTGCGGTGAGCAAGGCCGCTGCCGCATGCGCGCCGGACGACTGGCCGATCAATGTGACGTTGTTCGGATCGCCGCCGAAGGCGCGCGCGTTGCGCCGTACCCACTTCAAGGCCGCGAGTTGATCCTCGATGCCGAAGTTGCCGCCCTCCGACAAATTCGGGTGGGCCAGGTGGCCGAAAACACCGAGTCGGAAATTGAGCGTGATGACCACCGCATCGCCGCGAATGGCGAGAGGCGACGTATCGTAGATGCTGCCGCTGCCGCGCAGGAATGCCCCGCCGTGCAAGAACACCAGGACGGGCTTGGGCGGTGCGAACGCCGATGCCGCGGAGGCGGCTTGCCAGGGCGTGGTTACATTCAGGTACAAGCAATCTTCGCTGCCCGAGGGCGGCGTGTGGGTGAGGCTCCCGTCTTGTGCACAGGAGTTTCCGAACTTCGTGGCATCGCGCACCTCGGACCACGGCGTGACCGCCTGGGGCGATCGCCAACGGAGCGCACCTACCGGCGGCGCGGCGTACGGAACCCCGAGAAACGTGCGATAGCCGTCCTTCACCACGCCCAGGATGGGACCCGAGTCGAGCTGCACGACCGTTCCCGTTGCATCTGCCCCATCGACCGCGCTGGTGAGCGTGGCGGCATTCTCTCCCTCCCGTGCATCGGGCGCGGATGCCGCGGAGCACCCGCCGATGAACAAACTCGCCATCGAGAGCAGTATGGAAAAACGTCGCCTATTTGGGATACAGGAATGGTAAGTGTTCATTCGTCCTCGCGTGTGAAGTATAGGGCGAGAAGACTCTCTCGATAACCTCGAATGAGGAGACCATGAGCGATACCGCACTCGCAGTTTTCCGCGATGCCCGTAAGGCGCAGAAGGAAGGCAAACAAGGAATCGTGCAGCGCCAGCGAGCGCGCCTCGCCGAACAGATCGCTTACGTGCGAGCCCATTCGCGATATTACGGTGAGCTCTATCGACATCTTCCCGAGGGCGTCGACGATGTGACACTTTTGCCGGTGACCACCAAGCAAAAGCTCATGGATCGATTCGACGATTGGGTCACCGATCCGGAGCTCACCCTCGAGCGTGTACGCGCACACGCCGATGATCCATCCCTCGTGGGCGAGCGTCTTTTCGGTAAGTACACGGTTACCACGAGCTCGGGCACGACGGGGCGCCGCGCATTTTTCGTCATGTCGGAAGATACGCGGCGAATCGCGTTCACCGTGGCCACGCGCGGCATGTCGCACGTGCTCTCGCCGTGGACGGTGGTGAAGCTTCTCGCGGCGCGCTGGCGCACGGCGATGCTCGTGCCCACGGGTGGGCATTTCGCGAGCCATGTCGTTGCCGTCCAGCAACGCGACGCGAGCCGCGGCGTGGACAAGCGCATTTTCCCCGTTACCACGCCGATGCCCCAGCTCGTGGAGCAGCTCAACGCGTTCAATCCGGCCTACATCGAATGCTATCCCACCATCGGTGCGCTTCTCGCGACCGAACAAGAGGCGGGCCGGCTCCGCATCAAACCGGCGGTTTTGCGCCTCGGTGGCGAAGGTTTGACCGATGCCGAGTACGAGCGCATTCGCAAGGCCTTCGGAGCGAAGATTCTAGATTTGTATGGCGCCAACGAATTCCCCGCGTTGATGGTGAAATGCGCGCACGGCTGGTACCACACGCACGACGATTGGATGGTCTTCGAGCCGGTGAATGCCGATTATCGACCGACGCCGCCGGGTGAAAAGTCGCATACCGTGCTGGTAACCGTGCTCTATCGGCGCGAACAGCCCATCATGCGCTACGACGTGGGCGATAGCGTGCTCGTGCGGCCCGATCCCTGCGAATGCGGAAGTCCGTTCATGGCCATTCGCGTGCGCGGGCGCGTTCCTATTTTGATGAATTTTCAGACCGCCGCGGGGCGTGAAGTAACGCTTTCCTCGTTTCCACTGAGCTTACAAGTCGAATTGGCGCCGGGGGTCGAGCTTTTTCAAATCATCCAAACGGCACCGAGCATCTTGCGCGTGCGCCTGCAGCTGCGCCCCGGCAACGATCCCGACAAAGTTTGGCACGAAGTGCACGAAAAGCTCTCGCGCATGCTCGAAGAGCACGAGCTCTCTCACGTGGTCGTCGAGCGTGGCACGGAGCCGCCGGAGCTGTCGCCCGGGGGGAAGCTGCGTTCAGTCATACCTCTCGGCTAAGCAGCGGTAACACGGCCATCGTCGATGGCGCTGACCACTTGCACGATGCGGCCGGCGCCGTCCTCGGTGCGAATTCGCTCCGCCAGTGAAAGGGCCGCACTGCGGTGCGTCGGCTGCGTGATGGCTTGCCCGATGAAGAACGCCAGGCGCTCGGCGGAAAGCTTCTGAAAGCGGATCGCTCCCGGGCTGACCCCGAGCTTCACCAGGCGATCGGCCCAGAAGGGCTGATCGTTCATCGCCGGTACGGGAATGGCGGGCACGCCTGCGCGGAGGCCCGCCGCGGTGACCCCGGCGCCTGCTGCGTGCACCACCGCCGCCATCTTGGGAAAGAGCCAATCGTGCGGCACGCTGCCAATGGCAAGTATGTCATCGCCGCCATTCGCTTGCAGATTGCCCCATCCCGCTTGCACGATGGCGCGTACCTTGGCCTGTCGCACCGCCTTGGTGACCAATTCGGAAAGCCGTCCCGCCTCGTCCGGGACCAAGCTTCCAAATCCGATGAACACCGGCGGCGGACCGGAGCCAAGGAAGTCGACGATCTGCGCCGGAGGTTCCCATTGCCTCGGGCGCACCGGCCAGAAGTAGCCAATGACCTCCAGGCCTTCGCGCCAATCCGCGGGGCGGGGCACCACCGAGGGGCTGAAGGCATGGTAAATCGGCCACTGCTCGCTATCCATGCGCTCGTAAAGCGTTGCGGGATCGACGCGCGGCAATCCAAACTTCGTTTGGAACTCTTCGAGCGACGCAATGTACTTTTTGGATTTGCCCGCGCTCGCACGCATCAATTGATAGACCGCGCGATTGCCCCAACCCCCGAGGGACGTGGGGCCGAAGCCCGCGGGCAAGAATTCCCCGGTTGGTGCGAGTCCGCTGGGGAAAAGCTCCAATACCAAACAAGGAACCTTCATCGCATTGGCCACCAGATGCCCGTGCATCAGTGCAATGCGGTGAACGATGAGCAATTCCGCGCCTTCGGCTGCGGCTACGATGCCCTCGGCCAGCTCGGAAAGGATCTTTTCGGCGAGCCAGAGCGTCGCCGGAAAGGCTTTGAGCCACGAGCTGGCCTTGTGCAGCTTTTGCCCCATTTCCGAGGCGAGATCGGCCCGGATGTCACCGGGCATTTTGCGGAACTCCAGGCCAGCATCACGAATCGGCCCTTCGAAGGACGCCTGCGCGGCGACGGCCACGTCGTGGCCTGCCGCGCGGAGCCTGGCGCCTAGCCCGATGAACGGTGCCGTGTCACCGAGCGAGCCGACCGTGATGATGACGATTTTCATACCGTGATAATAACGATTTTCACCCCTGTGAGAACCATTCGTGAATCGCCAGGGCCGTCGTATTGGCGTTTTCGTTCACGATGGTGAAGTGATCGCCGGGCACTTCCAGGATTTCGTGGGGCATGTCCCACGAGCCGCGCCAGAAGTCGTCGGTGAGGCGATCGCCTTCCCACTCGGGGATGCAGTCACGGGCGCGGACGACGACGATCGGGGTCTTGATCGGTTGCGGCTTCCAGCCCTCGAAGATGACCATGTAATGGGCCATTCCGGTGAGCTGATCGTCGGTGACCAATCCGAAGGCGCGCTCGTTGATGGCCATGTTGCGCAGCGGTGCGCGAACCTTGCCCCAGCGCTCGCCCTTGAGGGACAGCGAATCGAGGAGAACGACGGCGCGCGGATTGACGCCCATCTGCTCGAGCCGCTCGGCCACGCCGTGCGCGAACCACCCGCCGGAGGAGTAACCCACGAGCGCCACCGGCCGATCGCCGAGGTTGCGCGCGATGGACTCGGCGAGCATGTCGATGATCAAGTCGCTCGAGCCGGGGAGGGGATCGCCATCACCGAAGCCGGGCAGGGAGAAGGCACGCACGTCGAGCAGACCCTCGAAGTGCAGCGCCAGGCGCGCGTAGTTGTGCGGGCCGCTCGGGGCGACGAAGGGCGGGAAGCAGACCAGGGTCGGCTTCGCCGGGCCTTCGGCGAGCTGGATCGGGTCGAGGATCTTCCCGAGCTGCTCGGGCTCACTGAAGAGCGGGCGGAGCTTGGCTGCGGCCTTGAGGAGATCGAAGCCCGCGTCGAGCATTCCGCGGTCGGCCGCGTCGCGGTAGAGGAAGCGAATCGCTCCCATCCCGGGATCGCGCTGCGACGACGGAGACCGCTGCGACATGGGCATGGACGACGGTCCCACGCTCTCCGGTGCCGCGTCGCCTTGCTGCGCGATCTCGTTCTTGAGGCACGCGGTGAGGCTGTTCGCCGTCGGATGATCGAAGACGACCGTGGCCGGCAGGCGCAGGCCCGTGGCGTTCGAGAGGCGCTTGCGCAGGTCGACGGATGCGAGCGAGTCGAACCCGAGGTCGAGGAAGCGCGCATCGGGATCCACGTCACCGGGCGAGCTGTAGCCGAGGATCGCGGCCGCTTGCGTGCGCACCAGTTCGAGGATGGCGGCATCTTGCTCGCCTGCGGGCAGCGCCCGAATGCGCTGCTGCCAGCCTGCGGACGCTTGCTCGGAGGCCGCCGCCGATTCGGTGGGCTGCGATCCGGGCATGTCGTCGAACAGGCGGCTCTTGCGGCCCGCGCTGAAGGTCGGGACGAAGCGATCCCAATCGACGTTGACGACGGTGGTCGTCGTCTCGCCGCGTGCGACCGCTTGCCACAGAGCCTCGGTGGCGAGCTTCGCGCCCATCGGCACGAGGCCGCAGCGCTCCAGGTGCTCTTTGATGGCCGCGTCGGCCGCCATGCCTTCTTCGGCCCAGGGACCCCACGCGACGGTGGAGCCCGCGAGGCCGCGTGCGCGGCGATTTTCTGCCAGCGCATCGAGGAAGGCGTTGCCCGCGCTGTAGGCAGTCTGCCCGCCGCTTCCCCAGATGCCCGCGATGGAGGACATCATGACGAAGGCGTCGAGCGGATGATCACAGAGGAGTGCATCCAGGTGAATGGCGCCGGCGACCTTGCCCGAGACCACGCTCGCGAATTCGTCGAGGCCGACCCCGTCGAGGTTCGCAAAGCGGCCGGCCACTCCCGCGGCGTGCACCACCGCGGTGAGCGGCGGCTCGTTTTCCAGCGATGCCAGCAGGCTTGCCACGCTGTTTCGATTGGCGACGTCGCATGCCGAGATGGTCACGCGCGCGCCGAGCGCCGCGAGTTCCGCCATGAGCTCCGCCGCGCCCGGTGCTTCCACGCCGCGGCGGCTCACCAAGAGCAGGTGCTCTGCGCCGTTCTTGGCCAGCCAGCGCGCGGCATGCGCGCCGATGGCACCCGTACCGCCGGTGATGAGCGTCGTGCCGCGCGGCTTCCATGCCCGCAGACCTGCGCTCGTGCCCTCGGCGGGGACGAGGCGGCGAACGAACACGCCGCCGCTGCGCACCGCGCATTGATCTTCGCCGTCACGGCTGGAGAGCGCGCCGCAGAGATCGCGCAGCGCGCGCTCGTCGAGCAGGGCGGGGAGGTCGATCATGCCGCCCCAGCGCTTCGGTTGCTCGAGGCCGAGGGCGCGGCCCATGCCCCAGATCATCGCCTGGCCCGGGTTGCGCAAGGAATCCGTCTCGCCCACCGACACGGCGCCTTGCGTGAGGCACCAGAGGGGAGCGTCCACGCCTTTCGCAGCCCAGCCTTGGGCCAGCGCCACGGTGTGCGCGACGCCGCGCGAGATGGCGCCGTGCTGCGTGTGCGGCGATTCATCGAGGGCGAACAGCGAGAGTACGCCGCCCACGCTGATGTCGGACGTGAGCACCTTCTCGAGCTCCGCCTCGATGCGCGCTTGGTCGACGTCGCCCTCGAGGGCAATGAGGCGCACGCGCCCGCCGCGTCCCGCGAGGCCCGACGTGAGCCAAGCGAGAAGCCCGAAGTCACCCTGCTCCTGCGTCTGCGGTGCGAACACCAGCCAGGTGCCCGCGAGCGTGCGGATTGCATCGGCCGTCTGCTTCCAGGCCACGCGGTAGCGCCATCCGTCGGACGACGCGGTCTGCGAGCGCGGGCCGTCGGCGCTCAAGTTCGGCGCGTCGAGCCAGTAGCGCTGCTGCTGGAAGGCGTAGGTCGGCAGGTCCACCCGGCGGGCATCGCGTCCGGTGAACGCGGCCCTCCAATTGACGTCGACCCCGCGCACGTAAAGCTGGGCGACGGCATTGGTGAGCGTCTCCACCTCGTTGCGGCGTGCGCGCAGCGCCGGCACGAACATGGCGCGCTCGGCGTGCTCTTCGGAGAGGCACCCCTGGCCCATGGCCGTGAGGACGGCGTCGGGACCCAGCTCGAAGAACGTGGTGACGCCCTTCGTCTGAAGGCTGCGCATTCCATCGAAGAAGCGCACGGCGTGGCGAACGTGCCGCACCCAGTAATCGGCCGAGCCGAGCTCCATGGCCGAGCCGAGCTCCCCGGTCACGTTGGACACGATGGGGATCGACGGCGGAGCAAAGGTGGCGCTTTCCGCGACGCGGCGGAACTCCTCGAGCATGTCCTCCATGTGCGGGGAGTGGAACGCGTGGCTGACGCGGAGGCGCTTCACCTTGCGGCCTTGCGCTTGCCACTTCTCCGCAATGGCCATGGCGGCTTGCTCGTCGCCTGCGATGACCGTGGAGAGCGGACCGTTGACCGTCGCGATGTCGACCTTGCCCTCGAGCCCCGCGAGGGAGGCCGCGACCTCGTCCTCGTTGCCCTGTATGGCGACCATCGCGCCGCCGGGGCGGCACGCCTGCATCAACCGGCCGCGCGCGGCGACCAGGGCGCATGCGTCTTCCAGCGAGAGCACGCCGGCGACGTGCGCCGCGGTCAGCTCGCCAATCGAGTGCCCGATGAGGAAGTCCGGCGTGATGCCCCAGGCCTCCATCAAACGGAACAGCGCGACTTCGACCGCGAACAGCGCGGTCTGCGTGTACATGGTCTGGTCGAGCAGCGCGGCTTCTTCCGAGCCTTCCTCGGCGAAGATGATATCGCGCAGCGAGCGGCCCAAGTGCTCGCTCAATTGGGAGCACGCGGCGTCGAAGGCAATCGCGAAGGGCGGGAACACGTCGTAGAGCGCGCGCCCCATGCCCAAGCGCTGGCTGCCCTGGCCCGTGAAGAGGAATGCGAGCTTGCCGCCCGGCTGCACCGAACCTTGCACGAGGTTCGGGGCCGTGCCTTCACTGGACAGCACCTCGAGGGAGCGCAGGGCCGACTCGCGATCGCCCGCAAAGAGCACCGCGCGGTGCTTGAAATGCGAGCGCGCGGTCAGCGAGTAACCCACGTCGGTGACGTCCCACTCGGGGTGCGCGTCCCAGGTTGCGCGAAGCTTCTCTGCCTGCGCTCGCAGCGCCGGAGCAACCTTGCCCGACACCACGCAGGGAAGCAGCGGCATCGCCCACGGCTCGCAATCCGCAATGCCCGACGCCGGCGGTACGGTATCGATCTCGTGCTCGGCGGTGATCTCGTCGCCCTCGTCGTTCAGCACGGGGGTGCGAATGTGCGCGCCCGGAGCTTCTTCCAGGATGACGTGCCCATTGGTACCACTCACGCCGAACGCGGAGATGCCGCACCGACGCGGATGCCCGTCGCGGTGCCACGGTCGCGCCTCGGTGAGCAGCGAGACGGCGCCCGCTGACCAATCGATGTGCGGTGACGGTGCGCTCACGTTGAGCGTCTTGGGGAGCACACCGTGCTCCATGGCCATGACCATCTTGATGACGCTGCCCACGGCCGCCGCGGCCTGCGTGTGGCCGATGTTCGATTTGAACGAGCCCAGCATCAGCGGCTTGTCCGCGGGACGCTCCTGCCCGTAGGTGGCCAGCAGCGCTTGCGCCTCGATCGGATCGCCCAACGCGGTTCCCGTGCCATGCGCATCGACGGCATCGACCTCCGCGGGGCCGAGGCCCGCATTGGCCAGCGCCTGACGGATCACACGCTTTTGCGCGGGGCCGTTCGGCGCCGTGAGGCCGTTGCTCGCGCCGTCCTGATTGAGCGCCGTGCCGCGGACGATGGCGTGGACGCGGTGGCCATTGCGGCGCGCGTCGGACAACCGCTCGAGAAGGAGCATGCCTGCACCTTCGCCCCAACCGGTGCCGTCGGCGTCGGCGGAGAAGGACTTGCATCGTCCATTCTTGGAGAGACCGCGCTTTGCGCTGAACTCCAGAAAGACGCCCGGCGTGGCCATGACCGTGGCGCCGCCCGTCAGCGCAAGTGAGCACTCACCTCGACGAAGCGCGTGGCACGCCAAGTGGAGTGCGACGAGCGACGACGAGCACGCGGTATCGACGGTGAGGGCCGGTCCTTCGAGCCCCAGCGTATACGCGATGCGACCAGAGGCCGCGCTCGTTAGGCTGCCCAGCAGGAGATGGCCGTTGAAGTCCTTCGGCGGCTCGTGCCAGTTCGGTCCGTAATCCTGATACGCGATACCGACGAAGACGCCAGCGCGGCTGCCGCGCAGCGACGCCGGATCAATCCCGGCTCGCTCGATCGCCTCCCACGAGGTGTCGAGCAGCACGCGCTGTTGCGGATCGAGCGCGGTCGCCTCACGCGGGCTGATTCCGAAAAACGCAGGATCGAATTGATCGACATCGTGAAGAAATCCGCCCTCGCGGGTATACGTCTTTCCGGGACGCCCGGGCTCGGGGTCGAAAATACCTTCGATGTCCCATCCACGATTTTCCGGAAGCTCGGAAATGGCGTCGCGCTCTTCGATCACCAGCTTCCAGAGATCCTCTGGCGAGCGGATGCCTCCCGGATAACGGCAGGCCATGCCGACGATCGCGATCGGATCGTCGTCCAAAGCCGAGCGCTCGGGTGCCACCACATCTGCGGCGGCGCGTTTTCCGAGGAGTTCGGCCTCGAGGTACTCCACCAGGGTGGCGGGCGTCGGATAATCGAAGAACGACGTGGCCGGGAGGCGCAGGCCCATGGCCTCCGACAGGCGATCACGCAGCTCGTTTGCAAATTTTTGATAAATACCCAATTGCCGCCATTGGGCTTGGGCATCGATGGTGTGCGAAGCACCGTGCCCCACGACGGCGGCGGTGTGATGCGACACGAGCTCCAACAAAATGCTCGTCCGCTCCACTTCCGACACACCCGCCAAACGTCGGCGCAATCCACTAGGCCAGCCGCGTTCTCGCTCTGGACTGAAGGCTCGGGGAGCGCGAAGCCCCGAGGCCGGCGCCGTCAAGGCCGCCGCGGGCCCAGTGACGTCGTGACTGCCTGCAGAGTCGTTCCTCCGAGGGATAACGGACTCAGACGTGTTCGCCATGTCGGAAACTCCTTGCTCAGAAAAATATGCAGGAGACGGATCGTTGTTTCCAAATCATCGAGAATCGAGAATCAATTCATAATTAAAACTTCAATAAAAGTTGGTACCGGTAGTCGCTTCACGGCATCGAAATGGCTCGGGTCTCGATGTCGATCGATGATTTGTCGCAACGTCAATATGAAACTACGCCCCAACGCAAACACACCGCTGCAGCGGATGTTTACGACACATCGAACCCATCTGTAACCAAGTCTTCCCGCTATGGGTGCCGCAACGACAACGAGGAGAGCGTCGCGACTGCGAGATGCCCGCCGGGATGCCCGACCGACTTCCACGCTGACACCAACAGGGATAGGGGAAAACTTTCCCACCCATTCCGGCCGGGGCTGGAACGATGGGAGACTCTTATCGCACGTAACACCCCAAGCGTGTGACGGCAAGCGTCATTTGCGAAAAGTATTTTACAGATCATTCGCTTAGCGATGCGAGGATGCCCCACCGTCCGAGGGGTTGTCTGCCATTGTCCCACTTGTATCTGCAAGCGCAGGAAAACCGCGGTGTGCTGCAGGGTGGGAATGGGTGATTCACTCCAGATGAGCGCGCCAACTTATTCCCACTATTTCGAATATGGCGCGAATGGCGACCGCTCGGCGATTGTCTCGCGGACTGCACGATTCTGTTGCCGTACGGTCACCGTGAATAGTGACTCGATGATTGGGATTCGTCCAAAGACGAACATTGGTTGCGTCGTCTTTTTGGCTCGATTGCGAATATGCGCTGAAAGGATACTTATGACATCAGCGGATGTTCGCAGCGCATCGACAAAAATGACGAAACTCGGAGGAGACGTTTCGTCTCGCTCCGAGTCACGTCGGGGATGCACGCCGAGAGTCACCCGTCGAGGAACCCGCGGATGAAATCGAAGCCGGCGCGGAACGGGTGCTTGATGGCAGCCCCCGCGGTACGGCCATAGTCGTATGCCCGGCCGGCGCCCGAGGTTTCGGCGAGCTGCTCGTCGCCGAGGTCGATGAAGTGCTTCGTCTCGATGGTTTCGTTCTGGTTCATGGTGGATCTCCCTGCGGGTGATGGCGTCTTTGCGCCGTGTGGAAGCCTCGTTGTGCAGAAAGGAGGCCACGCGCATCACCGCGGAAATCTCGCTCGAATCCGACGTGGAGCCGCTCGCGATCGTTCACTCCATCGTTCGGGTGAACACTGGAGTGAGCAGCCCGTCGGCTCGCTCACTGGGGATCGGCGAATTGCGCGGACAGGAATTGAAAGATGTCGGCCGCCTCGTCGATCGATTGCTGCACCGAGTCCGCTCCGCCGTGACCTGCGTTCTTCTCGATTCGGAGCCAGGCCGGCGCCTTCGATGTGTTGGCCCATTGCACCTGGGCGATGAACTTGCGCGCATGAAGCGGGTCGACGCGGTCGTCGCTGTCGGACGTGAGCATCAGCAGCGCCGGGTAATCGCGTCGTTCGACGTGATGGTACGGTGAGTACGCGTAGATGGCTTTGAATTGCTGCTCGTCATCCACCGAGCCATACTCTGGAATCCACGGCCGGCTCGCCCCGAACAAGTGATAGCGCGTCATGTCGAGCAGCGGCACCTCGCAGATGACGGCGTCGAAAAGCTCGGGCGCCTGGGTCATGGCTGCGCCCACCAGCAGCCCTCCGTTCGAGCCTCCGCGAATGGCGAGCTGGCTGGAGTTCGTCCATTGGTTGTCGACGAGCCAATGCGCGGCGGCAATGAAGTCGTCGAAGACATTCTGTTTCTGCAGGAGCATGCCGGCTCGATGCCACGCTTCCCCATACTCGCCGCCGCCCCGGAGGTTGGGGAGCGCATACACTCCGCCCGACGCCAGCCAGGCGGCGGTGGACGCAGAGAACCATGGCGTCATGTTGACGTTGAAGCCGCCGTAGCCATAGAGGATGGTCGGGTTTTTCCCATTGGGTGTTACGTCCTTGCGGTGGACGACGAACATCGTGACCGGCGTGCCATCCTTGGACGAGTACGTGACTTGATCGGTGACGTACGCCGAGGCATCGAAGGGCGTCGTGTCCCGCGAATATTCGCGAACCGTGCCTTGGGAAATGGATGTTTCGAATTGGATCTCGGGGGTGGTGAACGAATAGAAATTGAAATAGGCCGTGTCGTCGTCGGGCTCGCCCACGATGACGTCGGACGAGCCCCGATCCGGCAAGGGGATGTTGCGAACGAACGTGCCATCGAGGTTGCGGACGGTGAGCTCGGTCGTGGCCTTGCGCATCGAATTTAGCACCAGGTGCCCGCCGAGAACGTCGAGCGTGGAAATCGTTGCCTCGGCATCTTCCGGCACGATCTCCTTCCAGTTCGCTTGCTCGGGGTGCTTCGGATCGACCTGCACGACGCGAAAGTGGGGCGCATCGAGGTTGGTCAACATGTACATGGTGTCGTTCCAGACTTGCACGCTGAACAGGGCCCGCACGCTCTTCGAGTCCACGACGGGGGTCCACGCCGGCGTTGCCGCCGTGCGATCCTGAATGGACACATCGACGACGTCGCCTGCGGAACCGTGAACCACGGTGGCGACGAGCCAGCGGCCATCGCGCGACAGATCGACGGAGACGAACGCCTCGGAATCGTGCGTCGCCGGGAGAACGATCGGATCCTTCGCGGGGCCGGTGCCGAGCCGATGAAATCGGACTTCTGCGAAACCGGACCGCGTGGGGCCGGTGACGTCTCCGCCGATGGGCGGTGCCCAGATGTAATAGAACCCCGTGTTGTCAGGTGTCCATGCCGCGCCGTACCAATTGTACTTGGTACCTGGGATCACTTCGCCGGTTTCCTTGCCGCTGTTTACATCGAGAACGTGCAACTCCGCGTCGTCGCGGTTGTTCTCGTGCACGTCGTACGCCACGAACTTGCCATCCCAGCTCGGCGCCCACACGCCCAGCCCCGTCGAGCCGTCGCTGCTCCAGGTATTGGGATCGAACAGCACCTTCTCGGCGCCGTCTTTCCCAACTTTCCAATACACGACTTCCTTGTCGCGGTCGGCGTGGTGCCGGGTCCAGAAATAGCGATCTTGCCGTTTGACCGGCGCTTTGCTGGAGTCCGCCCGATAAAGGGGGCGCAGGCGCTCGAGCCAGGCCTCTCGGTTCGGAATGGCCGCGAGCCTTTGGCGCGCATAGCCATCTTGCGCGGCCATCCACGATTGCACCTCGGGATTGGCGGCATCTTCCAGCCATCGATAGGGATCCGCGACTCGAACGCCCCAGTGGGAGTCGGCCACGTTTTCACGCCGGCTCGCGGGATAAGCGTCGTTCGAGCCGCTGGAGGGATTGTCACTTTCGCTGTTGCATCCGGCGGCGCCGACGACGGCGAGGAGCACGATGCACGATCGGGTGTGCTGCCATTCGATGATCGACATAGGCAGGGCTATAGGCTTGCCAATCGAAATTCATCAAGGTGCACCACGTGCCAATATCGTATTTGTGATGTTGATATAAAATTGGCATTCGATACGGGTTTATTTGCGTATCGCGTGCGATTTCGCAAGATCGCCCAAGCGCGCGTTGCAGATGCATCCGTTGCATGTTGCAACGTGCAACACGGCGACCGCCCCTTCGTTCGAAATTCAGGGAGAATCGCGCATGGCGCGTGCCTTGCGTCGCCTGCGTCATGGATTCGCTATCAGGGCTCGGTATTTGGATATGGCAGCTCGCGGCGTGCGAGCGGGGTAAAATTCCGGACATCATCGCGAAGGCCAAACGGTGCGGCATCTCCTGGGTCGCCGTGAAGGCGGGGGAGTCGCGCAGCAATGGGCAGGTGACGCGCAAGCTCGTCGACGCGTTTCGCGCGGAAGGAATCGAGTGCGCGGCCTGGTGGTACTCGCTGCCGAGCACCACGCTCGCGCAAATCGCGCTCGTGCGCGATCTGGTGCAAAACCAAGGCGTGCGCCACTTGATCTGCGACGCGGAAATCGAGTGGGAAAGCCGGCACGACGACACGGGACAAGTCGTGGCGCACGATTGGCGCGCCACCGCGCGTGACTTCGCCTCGCGCCTTCGCGCAACCGTGGGGCCGGATACGTACCTCGCCGATGCCCCGTGGCCCATCGTTTCCGCGCACCCGGGGTGGCCGTGGACGGAGTTTGGCTCCGTCCTCGATGCGCGGATGGACCAGTGCTACTGGATGCTCGCCAAGCAGCCCTTCGCGCGCTTCGCCGCGCGCGCGGATTCCAACTGGTCCAAGCTGGCCGACGGCCCGCCGCGCTGCCCGATTGGCTGCATGGTGGACTACCTCGGCAAGGCGCACGCGCCCGTGGCGGAGCTCGACGAGTTCCTCGACCATTACGCGGCCACGCCGGCGCGCTCGCTATGGTCCTGGCAGCACTTGTCGGCCGCCGAGTGGGAAGTGCTCGAGCGCCGTGCGGCGTGCCCGGGCGAACCGCCCGCGGCCGCCGCAGTTTGAGCCCACCAAAGCAAACGGCCTTCGCACGGGGCGAAGGCCTGCTTTTCGAGGCTTACTTCTTTTTACCGCCTCGCCTCGAGAAACCGAGGCGTGTCGCTTCAGGCGAGCTTGGCGCCGTGCTGCTTCGCGTACTCGGTGACGCCGATCTTGTCGATCGTGCGCAGGTCACGCGTCGTCACGTTCAGCGTCACGAACTTCTTCAGCTCGGGAACCCAAAGGCGGCGGGTCTGAATGTTGAGGTTCTGCCAGCGCTTCGTCTTGATGTTCGAGTGCGAGACGTTTTGCGCCTTGAGCTTGCGCTTGCCTGTAATATCACTTTTAGCCATGGCGAGGGGCGCAACCTGGCGAAAAAACCGCCGCTTGTCAAGCCCAGACGGCCCAGCCTCGAACGAAAGGCGGGTTTATTCGGAGGTCATCGACGTGAGCGGCGGCCGATCTTCGGCACCGGGGCCCACGATGCGGTGGACGTCGACCTTGCGGGCCTGGCGGGCGAACGCGACGGCGAGAAGCTGAAAAATCGCGAAGGCGACCAACACGCCCGCGGCAAAGACGCCAATGGCGCCCACGACGAAGCCCCAGTGTCCGTACAGCTCGCTGCCTTTGCCCAGCGTGTGGAGCCCCAGACGGGCCGCCTGGGCGAAGATGACGAGCAAGGCCCATCCCCCGCAGCCGCCCGTCGTCTCCTCGCCCATGAAGCCGCAGAAGGCCGTCAGGGAGGCAAGGAGCGCGGCGCCGTTGGCGATGCGCAGAAGCAGCGGCGTGGCCCCATCCAGCGCGCCCATGCCGATGCTGACGAGTGCCGGCACCGAGAGCAAAATCGTGAGCGCAAGGATGATGCGCGCCACGCGAAAGGCGCGGTAGCGCGCGCGGAAGAGCAGGGAGCCCGGCAGCAGGGTGATCAGCACCAGCCCCGCGGTGCCGCGAAGCCCTCCCTCGAAGCCCAACGCGGCAAGGGGACCTTCCCCCATGGCGCCCAGTCCGAGCGGCACCACGCCCGCGACAATCGCGAGCGATGCGCGCGCCGCATACGGCGCCGGCAGGAACGTGGCCAGGAGCGCGACGGCGGCGGTGGCCAAGGAACCGGTCAAGACGTTGAGCGACGACGGGCCGAACCCCAGCCGCGAGGCCACGCCCACCGCCGCAAACGCCAGCGCGAAGCCCAGGAGCCAAATGCGCATGGCACGCTGCGCCGGCGCCATGGGCGCCACTTCCTCCCGCAGAATGTCGGAGGCCAGCACCGGCGGCTTGATGAGCGCGCGCGGTGCGATGGTGATGGGCCGTACCTCTGGTGGAAGCGAGGACGTCGACATTGGTGGAGGAGGCGTGAGCGGAGGCAACGAGTCCATCAGCCTAAACCCCTAGCGTAGCGCCGTTTGAACGAGCTTGGCCACCAGGCTTCGACACCACGAGCGCATCGCATCGAAGCCTCCGTTTCGCGCACAGGTCCTCTCATCCATGTAAAGCCGGCGCGCCAGCTCGACCTGCACGGCGTGAAGTCCGCGGTGCGGTTGACCATAGTGCCGTGCGGAAAATCCGCCACGATACGGGTCATCGTGTCGTACGGTGTAGCCGAACGCGCGGGCGTGTGCATCCACGCATTCGATGAAGACGGGAGCAGAGGTGGTTCGGCCCTGGGTGCCGGGGACAATGTCGGCTCGAGGCGCACCTGCTTCCCCGTTGAGTGTGCGCGCATTGCTCGGCATCGAATGAGCCGCGAGCAAGACGGCATAGCCGAACTTCTCGCGCTTGCGTTCCAGCACGGACCAGAGGGCACGGTGGTAAGGGCGGTGAATGCGATCGACGCGTTCGTCGAGTTCCGCCAACGTGAGCGGGCGCGCGAGTGCGGGCAGGCCGTCGGTCGTGAGGCGCCACACGAGTCCTCGCGGCATGCGCGACGAGCCATGCGGCACGGAACTGCGGGCCGTTGCGGGCGCGGAGACGGCCTCGCGATCCCAATCGTCCTCGCCGCGGTTCAAATCGAGGACGTAGCGCGAGGTGTGGGCGACCAACAGCGTGGCCCCCTCGAGCGGCGCATCCGCGTAAAGCTCATCGACGTAGAGATCTGCATCCTGCGCGATGGACCGCGCGGGCGCGGTGAGGTTGGAGAGGTAGGTAGCCGGTACGTCCAAGCCGGCGTGGGGAACCTCCACGACGACGGCGCTCTCGCGACGCTCGGGCTCGATGAGTGAAAAGAGCCGCTTTCCGTTCTGCACGACAGCGTTCAACGCTAGCGTGAATTCGCGCTCTGCGCGAGCTCGCTCGCATGTTTATGCACGCGGATGCGCACGCGTATGGGCCCGCCGAACGTGATCCTGTGCGACGCGTGTGTAGATTTCGGTCGTGCCGAGGTCAGCATGGCCCAACATGGCCTGCACCGCGCGAAGATCCGCGCCACCGTGCAGAAGGTGTGTCGCGAACGAGTGGCGAAGCTTGTGCGGCGAAAGCGGCACCGTAATGCCGGCCGCCACCGCATAGCGCTTCAGAAGCTTCCAGAAGCCCTGACGAGTGAGCGGTCCGCCGCGCGGGGAGACGAAGAGCACGCGCGTTTCAGGTCGCGCATGAAGCCCGCGCACGCGCTCCAGGTAGATCTTCAGGTGCTCGAGGGCGACTTCGCCCACGGGCACCATGCGCCGCTTTCCGCCTTTGCCGTAGGCGCTGACGATGCCGCGTTGCATGTCGAGATCGGCCAACTTGAGGGAGCAAAGCTCGCTCACGCGAAGGCCGGACGCGTACATCAAGTGAATCATGGCGGCATCTCGCACGCCGCGCGGCTTCGTGCGATTGGGCGCGGCGAGCAGCCGCTCCACGTCCTCGAAGGAGAGGACGCGGGGCAGCTTGCGACCGAGCTTCGGCCGATCGATGAGCGCGGTCACGTCCGCAGTGATGGCGCGCTCGCGCACGAGGAAGCGGAAAAAACCGCGAAGGGCGGAGAGCTGGCGCGCGCTGGAACGTGCGCCGAAGCCGGTGCGGACATTGTCCGCGAGCAGCTCGGCGATGTCCGAGGCGACGATGTTCTTCACATCGTCGGTGCGCAGGTGCCCCGCGAGGCGGTTCAAATCGCGCGCGTACGCCTCGAGCGAGTTTTTGGCCAGCGCGCGTTCGACGCGCAGGTGATTCAAATAGACATCGATCCAGCCGTGGAGGTCCACGGCTACTCGCGTGCTGCCGCCACGAATCGCGTGAGGAGATCCGTCGGATCGTCTTGACGCATCAGAATTTCACCGACCAGGGCAGCCTCCGCGCGACCTTTGGAGAGCGCGCGGACGTCGTCCTCCGTCTTGAGGCCCGAAAGATGAACGGCAACGCGATCGTCCGGGATGGATGCGACGATCTTCGCCGCGCGCTCGGGATCCATGCGCAACGTGTCCAGATCGCGTGCGTTCACGCCGATGAGGCGCGCGTCCGTCCGCAGCGCGATCGCGAGCTCCTCTTCGTTGGCCACTTCGACGAGCGGCTCGAGGCCGTATTCGCGCGCAGCCTTCGCCAGGCTTACCACTTCCCCGGGCTGCAAAATTCGCACGATGAGCAGCGCGGCATCGGCGCCCTTGGAGCGTGCAATCTGCAACTGCACCTCATCGAGGATGAACTCCTTGGCGAGGATCGGAACCGGGCGCCCAGCTCGATCGAGCACCGCGCGCGCCTCGGCGACGTCGTCGTACGAGCCGCCGAAGAAGGGGCCATCGCAAAGCACGCTCACGAGGCTCGCGCCCGCCTTCGCGTAGGCGGTCACGCGCTCCGCCAAGGACAGGGTGCGCGACAGCTCGCCGGCGCTGGGACTCTTTCGTTTGAACTCGGTGAGGATCCGCAATGGTTCGCCGGATCTGCGCTTCAAGAGGCCCGCCACGTCGATGTGGCGACCCGATGCCGTCGCCGACGGCGCCTTCAGTGCCGCAATCTCTGCCCGTTTCGAACTGACGATCTTGTCGAGGATCATTCGGACCTCCGGCGTCGTGTCGTAGCCCTTTGCCATGCGGCAAGGAGAGACACCGTTTTACCCGAAGCGATGGCCTCGCGCGCACGTTCGGCGGCTTCGCGTGGATCGGTGGCGGTCTCGGCGACCATGAGGGCGGCCGCGGCGTTGAGGATGACGGCGTCCGTGGCCGGGTGCGGTTCGCCGCGCAAAATCGTGGAGATCGCGCGCGCGTTTTCCTCGGCGGTGGAGCCCGCGAAGGCCTCGGGCTTCTGCCGCTCGAAGCCGAAGTCTTCCGGCACCACGATGCGCTCGGTAATGGTGCCGTCGGGCGAAAGCTCCGTCACGTAGGTGGAGGCCGACGGGCTGATCTCGTCGAGACCGTCCTCGCTGCGCACGACCCATGCGGCGCGCAGGCCGATGCGGGAGAGTGCCCGCGCCATGATCGGCCGCAGGGCGTCGTCGTACACGCCGACGAGTTGGTGCGTGGCGCGCGCCGGATTCGCCAGCGGACCGATGACGTTGAAGATGGTGCGCACGCCCAGTTCTCGCCGCGCCTGGGCAGCATGCTTGAGCGCCGGATGGTGCGCCGGTGCGAAGAGGAACGCGATGCCCACCTCCCGCAGCACCTCGACCTGGAGCTCCGGGGGCACGTCGGTGGGGACGCCGAGCGCCTCCAGCACATCGGCGCTGCCGCAGCGGCTCGAGACCGAGCGGTTTCCATGTTTCGCCACCCGCAGGCCCGCGGCCGCGGCGACGATGGCGGCTGCCGTCGACAGATTCAGCGTCTGCGCGCCATCGCCGCCCGTACCGCACGTGTCGACCACCGGCTCGTCGTCCGCCACGTCGACCGCGGTCATCGTCGCGCGCAGCGCCTCGGTGGCGGCCACGATCATCTCGGAGGTTTCACCCGCGAGGCGCAGCGCTACCGCGAAGGCGCCGACCTGCGTGGGCGTCCAGGCGCCTTGCAAAATCGCATCGAATGCGGCCCGCACGAGCCTTGAATCGATGTCGCGGGCGGCGAGTTTCGGGAGGACGTCGGCGAAGCGAATCAAGGAGGGAGAGTCGCTCACGCTGCGCCCTGCATCGATCGAGAGGGGCCGAGGCTGGCCAGCCAATTGGCCACGAGCTTTTTACCTTCCTTGGTGAGGATGCTCTCCGGATGAAACTGCACGCCCTCGATCGCCAAGGTGCGGTGACGAAGCCCCATGATTTCCCCTTCGCGTGTCCACGCGGAAACTTCGAGCGTACTTGGAAGCGATGCTCGCTCCACGATGAGCGAATGGTAGCGCGTGGCCTCGAACGGAGAGGGCAGGCCGGTGAAGACGCCGCGGCCATCGTGTTCGATGGGCGAGGTCTTACCGTGCATGAGCCGCTCGGCCGAGACGACACGGCCGCCGAAGGCTTGGCCGATGGTCTGGTGTCCCAGGCACACGCCGAGCAGCGGAATATTCGACTCAGGCTTTTCGGCAGCCTTGAGTTTGGCGACCACATCGAGGCAGATGCCGGCCTCGTTCGGCGTGCAGGGGCCGGGCGAGAGAAGCAGCCCATCGGAGCCGGAGCGGAGAGCCTCATCTGCAGTG